>JADIZG010000037.1 GCA_016704895.1 Betaproteobacteria bacterium | reverse complement strand
GCACGCACGGCCCGGCGCTCCATTTCGGCCTGCGCACTGGTGAACGGCCTCACTGAAGCCGGCGCGAAGCATCGAGGAAGCGCGCCGCACCCGCCTGTTCGCCGACGTCGCTGATCTCGCGCACTGCGCGAAGTCGACTGCTCGCGACCCGAGGCGCTCTCCGGATGTTGGTGCGCCTGCCTCGCTCGCCGGCCACCGCCACGCCGCGGTCTGGGGACGTCGCCGGCGTCGAGAAGCCGCCTCCGCCCCTCCCCTCGGACGGCAGCCGCTTCCGACGAGTCCGCTGGCGCCCCTGCTTGCCGAGCCCACGGCCGGAGGCGAGGACGATCGTCGCCGATTATCGCCGCATCGGCCTCACGCTGCGCCGCCATCCGGTCGCGATCCTGCGCGACGAGTTCTCGCGAAACGGCGGCTTTCGACCGCCACCGACGTCGCGCGCACGCCGCACGGTTGCCTCGCGCGCACCGCCGGTATCGTGACCGGACGGTAGCGTCTCGACACCGCGAGCGGCGTCGTGTTCGTCACGCTCGAGGACGAGACCGGCCCGACCAACGTGATCGTCTGGCGCGATCTGGGCGAGCGGCAGCGCCGCGAGCCTCGGTCTGCCTCCTCGCCGTCTACGGCAAGGTCGAGCGCGAGGGCGAGGTCGTCCACCTGATCGCCGGGCGGCTCGTCGACCTCACGCCGCTGCTGGGCTCGGCGTCGACGCGGTCGCGGGATTTCCATTGAAATCGGGGCGCGACGCCGATCACGCATCCCCTTCTGTAAGATCGCTTACTTCAGGACGACCCACCTGGATCGGCATGCGCCGGGACGGGGCGGGAACGGACGATCGTGGCGAGAACCGACTTCGACATCGTGGTGATCGGCGGCGGCGCCGGCGGGCTGGTCGTCGCCGCGGGCGGCGCATCGCTGGGTGCGAAGGTCGCGCTCGTCGAGAAGCACCGGCTCGGCGGCGACTGCCTGTGGACCGGCTGCGTGCCGTCGAAGACGCTGATCAAGTCGGCGCAGGTCGCGCACGCGATGCGCCATGCCGACCGCTGGGCGCTCTCGCCACATGATCCGGCGCCCGACCTCGCGAACGTGATGGAGCGCGTCGCGTCGGTCATCCGCGGCATCGAGCCCAACGACAGCCCCGAGCGCTTCCGGTCGCTGGGCGTCGACGTGATCCTCGGCGACGGCCGCTTCGTCGCGCCCGACGCGTTCGACGTGAACGGCCGCCGTCTCACCGCGAAGACGTTCGTGATCGCGACCGGCTCGCGCCCCGCGATGCCGCCGATCCCCGGCCTCGCCGACGCGGGCGCGCTCACGAACGAGACGCTCTTCGACCTGCGCGAGGACGTCCCGCACCTGATCGTGGTCGGCGGCGGGCCGATCGGCAGCGAGATGGCGCAGGCGTTCCGGCGGCTGGGCAGCGACGTCACGCTCGTCGACGTCGCGCCGCGCATCCTGCCGCGCGAGGACGAGGACCTGGCCGACGTCGTGCTGCGTCAAATGACCGCGGAGGGCGTGCGGTTCGAGCTCGGCACGTCGATCGCGAAGGTCGAGGGCCGCCGCGGCGACGTGCGGGTGACGCTGGAAGCGAAAGATGGCGGCGAGCGCGTCGTCGCCGGCACGCACGTGCTCGTCGCGGCCGGCCGCAAGGTCAACCACGAGGGCCTCGGCCTCGACGCCGCGGGTGTGAAGGTCGACGGTGGTCGCATCGTCGTCGACGAACGGCTGCGCACGACGAATCCGCGCATCTACGTCGTCGGCGACGCCGCCGGCGGCTACCAGTTCACGCATCTCGCCGAGCATCACGCCGGCGTCGTCCTGCGACAGGCGATCTTCCGTCTGTTCTGGACCCGGCCGTCGACGGTCGTGCCGTGGTGCACGTACACCGATCCCGAGCTCGCGCGCGCGTCGGACTCTCCGAGGACGAGGCGAAGCAGCAGGGCGTCGCGCACAAAGTCTACCGCTTCGCGTTCGACGAGATCGACCGCGCGCGCGCCGAGGGCGAGACCGCGGGGTTCGCGAAGCTCGTCACCGATCCGAAGGGCAGGATCCTCGGCGCGGCGATCGTCGGGCCGCACGCGGGCGAGCTGATCGCCGAGTGCGTGCTGGCCCTGTCGAAGGGCATGAAGGCCGGCGACCTGTCGGCGGCGATCCACGCGTACCCGACGCTCGCGTCGATCAACCGCCGCGCGGCCGACCAGCGGCTGAAGGAGGGCCTGACGCCGTCGTCGAAGGCGTGGATCCGACGCATCTTCGGCCTGCGGGGCGCCTGAGGATGGACCTCCCTCCTCCTCCGCCCGCGGCGACGCCGTCCGGCAGCCGCGCGCTCAAGCTGGCGCTCGTCGCGCTTTTCGCCGGCGTGGTCGTCGCGTTCTTCGCGCTCGGCGGGCACCGCTACCTCTCGCTCGACGCGATCAAGGCGAACCGCGACGCGCTGCTCGCGTTCACGCAGCAGCACTTCGCGGCGTCGCTCGCGATCGCGTTCGTCGTCTACGTCGCGGTCACCGCGTTCAGCCTGCCCGGCGGGCTCGTGCTGTCGCTGACGGTGGGCTTCCTGTTCGGGCGCTGGATCGGCACCGCGCTCGTCGTCGTCGCCGCGACCATCGGCGCGACGCTCGTGTTCGTCGCGGCGCGATACGTGTTCGCCGACGCGGCGCGCAGGCGGCTCGGCGCGTTCGGCGAGCGCATCAACGCGGGCTTCACCGAGAACGCGTTCTCGTACCTGCTGTTCCTGCGGCTCGTCCCGCTGTTCCCGTTCTTCCTCGTGAACCTCGCGCCCGCGTTCACGTCGATCCCGCTCTCGACCTACGCGCTCGCCACCTTCGTCGGCGTCATCCCGGGCACGTTCGTGTTCGTGAACCTCGGCCAGACGCTCGGGCGCATCGAGTCGCTGCAGGGCCTCGTCTCGGCGGAGACGCTGGGGGCGTTCGCGCTGCTCGGCGTCTTCGCGCTCGTGCCGGTCGCGATCCGCAAGCTCCGCGCAAAGAAGGCTGCGACGCCCGCGGCATGACCGTTCGACTGTCCATCGTCGTGCCGGCCTTCGACGAGGCGATGGGCATCGCCGCGACGCTCGACGCGCTCGCGCCCTGGCGCGCGGCCGGTCACGAAGTGATCGTCGCCGACGGCGGCAGCCGGGACGCCACCGTCGCGATCGCGACGCCGCGAGCCGACCGGGTGATCGTCGCGCCGCGCGGGCGGGCCTCGCAGATGAACGCCGGCGCAGCCGTCGCCGCCGGCGACGTGCTGCTGTTCCTGCACGCCGACTCGCGGCTCCCCGCCGACGCCGCTGCGGCGATCGACGACGCGATCCGCGCAGGCCGGCGCTGGGGGCGCTTCGACGTGGCGATCGAGGGGCGCTCGCGGATGCTGCCCGTCGTTGCCACGGCGATGAACCTCCGCTCGCGGCTGACCGGCATCGCCACCGGCGACCAGGGCATCTTCGTCGAGCGATCGCTGTTCGCGGAAGCGGGCGGCTTCCCGCCGATCCCGCTGATGGAAGACCTCGCGATCTCCCGCACGCTCAAGCGCCGCGTCGGCCGACCGGCCTGCCTCGCGTCGCGCATCCGCACGTCGGGGCGCCGCTGGGACCGCGATGGCGCCTGGCGCACGATCCTGCTGATGTGGCGCCTGCGCGCGGCCTGGTCGCTGGGCGCCGATCCCGTCCGGCTCGCGAAGGCCTACGGCGTGCCGGTCGCGCGCCGCCGCGTGCTGCAGGTGTTCGCGAAGGCGCCCGTCCCCGGCGAGGTCAAGACGCGCCTCGCCCGCACGCTCGGCAACGACGCGGCCGCCGCCGCGTATCGCGAACTGGTCGAGCACACGCTCGCGACGGCCGACGCTGCGCGCGCGCGCGGCATCGTCGCGGCGGTCGAGTTGTGGTGTTCGCCCGACGTCGCGCACCCTGCCCTCGCCGAGTGGTCGCGAAGCCACGGCGCGAGCCTGCACCGGCAACGGGGCGACGACCTCGGCGCACGCATGCGCAGCGCGCTTGCGTCGGCGCTCGCCCGCGGCGACGTGCCGCTGCTGATCGGCACCGACTGCCCGGCGATCGACGCCGACTACCTCGCCTCGGCCTCGTCCGCACTCGACACGCACGACGCCGTGTTCGGCCCGGTCGAGGACGGCGGCTACGCGCTCGTCGGCCTCGCGCGCGACGTCGACGCGTTCACGGGCATCGCGTGGAGCACGCCTTCGGTCATGCCCGCGACGCGCGCGGCGCTCCGACGGGCAGGGATGCGCTGGGCGGAGCTCGCGACGCTGTGGGACGTCGACACCGCGGACGATCTCGCGCGCTGGCGCGCGCCGGGCGCGCGAGCCGCATGACGGGCGCCCGGCGATGGCAGCTCGTGGCGGCCGCGGCCATCGCCGCGCTCGTCGTCGCTCCCGCGCTCGCGCAGACGGTGCCGGAGGCGATCGCGGTGGGCGCGTTCTCGCAGGCGCAACCGGACGGCCCGCTGCCCGACGGCTGGACGCCGCTCACGTTCCGCCGGATCGACCGCCACACGCGCTACACGCTCGTCCGCGACGACGAGCGCGGAACGGTGGTCGAAGCCAACGCGGATGCCTCGGCGTCCGGCCTCGTCCGCAAGCTCGACGTCGACGCGAAGGCGTGGCCGATGCTCGCGTGGTCGTGGAAGGTCGAGCGGCCGGTCGCGAAGGGCGACGTCACGCGCAGGTCGGGCGACGACTATGCCGCGCGGGTCTACGTCACGTTCCGCGTGCCGCCCGAACGACTCTCGCCGTTCGAGCGCATGACGCGCTCGGCCGCCCGCGCCATGTTCGGCGACGACGTGCCGGACGCCGGACTCGCCTACATCTGGGATTCGCGTGCGCCGCCGGGCACGATCGTGCCCAATCCCTACACCGATCGCGTCCGGATGATCGTCGTCGAGAGCGGAAGCTCGCGGGCCGGCCGGTGGCTTTCCTACGAGCGCGACATCGCGGCCGACTATCGCGCCGCGTTCGGCGCGGACCCGCCGCCCGTATCGGGCATCGCGATCATGACCGACACCGACAACACCGGCGAGCGCGTGCGCGCGTGGTACGGCGACGTCGCGCTCCGCCGCGCCGGGGCCGGGGGGCGGGCCCCCGCCGGCCGGCCGGCGGGCGCCCCGCGGGCGCCCCCCCAGGCGGCCACCCGGCAGCCGGGGCCGGCGCTGAATTAACGCGTCAGGCGTTCTGCGCCACCGAGCACGCCGCGGTGGCGGTGTGCTTCGCCTTCGCGATCGCGACGTTGATCCGCGCGTCCTCGGGCACGCCGTTCTTGACCGCCGTGATCTCGGCGAGGATCGAGATCGCGATCTCCGGCGGCGTCCGGCTGCCGATGTAGAGCCCGATCGGGCCGTGCAGCCGCGCGATCTCGGCGTCGGAAAGCTCGAACTCGACAGGCGCTCGCGACGCTTGTCGTTGTTCGCGCGCGAGCCCAGCGCGCCGACGTAGAACGCGGGCGACTGCAGCGCCTCGATCAGCGCGAGGTCGTCGAGCTTCGGGTCGTGCGTCAGCGCGACGACCGCGCAGCGCTCGTCGAGGCGCATCGCGCGCGCCGTGTCGTCGGGCATCGTGCGCACGAGCGTCACGCCCGGGATGTCCCAGGTCTCCGTGTACTCCTCGCGCGGGTCGCAGACGGTGACCTGGTAGTCGAGGCCCACGGCGATCTGCGCGAGGTACTTGGAGAGCTGCGACGCGCCGATCACGAGCATCCGGTAGCGCGGCCCGTGGACCGTCGTCAGCGTCTTGCCGTCGAACGCGAGCCCGTCCGAGGGATTCGCCGGATGCAGCGTGGAAAAGCCCGTCGGAAGCTCCAGCCTGCGCGCGACGAGGTGGCCGTCCTCGATCTCGCGCAGGAGCGCGAGGATGCCCGACTCCTTCGTGAGCGGCTCGAGCACGAGCTGGATCGTGCCGCCGCAGGGGAGCCCGAAGCGCCGCGCCTCGTCGGCCGACACGCCGTAGGTCACGACCTCGCACTTCGTCGCCTTCAGCCCTTCGCTGCGCACGCGATCGATCAGGTCGTCCTCGATGCAGCCGCCCGAGACCGAGCCGACGACGTGCCCGTCGTCGCGCACCGCGAGCATCGCGCCCGGCGGCCGCGGCGAGCTGCCCCAGGTCTTCACGACGGTCACCAGCAGCACGCGGCGGCCGGCTTCCACCCACTCGGCGCTGCGCTTCAGGCATTCCAGATCGACGCTGTCCATCGTTCGCTCCTTCAGAAACGGATTGAGCCGCGCGTCGCGAGCCAGACGATCAGCGCGAGGATCACGGCGATGGCAGCATAGCGCACCCACCGACCGCTGCCCGCCGTCTCGGGCTCGAGGGCCGCCTCCGCGGCGGCTTCCGCCACCGCGGGCGGCGGGCCGAGCGTCTCGGCGAGCCGCGCGAAGAAGTCGTCGGCGATCTTGGCCGCCGCGCCGTCGACCAGCCGCGAGCCGATCTGCGCGAGCTTGCCGCCGATCTGCGCCTTCGCCACGTACGCGAGCGCCGTGCCCCCGTCGGCGGGCGAGAGCGAGACCTTCGCCTCGCCGCTCGCGAACCCGGCGGCGCCGCCCTGCCCGTTGAACTTGAGCGTGTAGCCGGTCGGCGGCGTGACGTCGGCCAGCTCGACCCGCCCGGCGAAGCGCGCGGACACCGGCCCGATCTTCATGGCGACCGTCGTCGACCAGGTGCCGTCCGGCTCCCGAACGAAGGACTCGCAGCCCGGGATGCAGGCCTTGAGGGTGTCCGGGTCGTTCAGCGCCTCCCAGACGCGATCCGGGGGGGCGGGGACGAGGCGGGTGTGCGAGAGTTCCATGCCGGCTCCGGGCGGGCCGCGGCGTCGGGCCACGGGCACGCAATATGCTCTGTCTGTGTGCTACGTTAACGCGCTACTCTAGCGCAAGCCCATGGATACCGACACCCACGCCACCCGGGACACCCGCGACGTCCGCGTCGCCCAATCGCTGCTGCGACTGGGGGCGAGCGTCGTCGTCTCCGCCACGCTGCCCCTCTCCGACCTGATCGCGCTGGCCCAGCAGGCGGACGAGCGCGACACCATGCTGACGCTGCGCGGCGCGAGCGAGCGCTCGTCGGCGGACCTGGAGCGGGTGGCGATGGCCGGCCGGGGCCACGTCACGTTCGACCTGTCCGTCTAGACGACGCCAAGGGGCGTCGCCCGCCCCGTCACCGGGCGGGCATCCGCCGCGACCGGTCCACCCCACGGCGCCTGCCGGGCGCTTCGCCCTGCGCAAGCGTCGCCGCGAGCGCCTCGAGCGACGCGAGGCTGTGCACCGGCAGGAACTCGTCGACCCAGGGCAGCATCGCCCGGATGCCCGCAGGCCGGGCCTCGAAGTCGGCGTAGCGCAGGAGCGGGTTCAGCCAGACGAGCCGCTTGCACGACTTCGACAGCCGCTCCATCGCCTCGTCCAGCCCGGCGCCCGACTCCGCGTCCAGCCCGTCGCTGATCAGCAGCACGACCGCGTTCTGGCCCAGCAGCCGGCGCGACCAGTGCTGGTTGAACTCGGCGATCGACGCGCCGATGCGCGTGCCGCCCGCCCAGTCCTCGACGGCGGACGCGACGCGCGCGAGCGCCACGTCGACGTCGCGATGCCTGAGGTGGCGCGTGACGTTGGTGAGGCGCGTGCCGAACAGCAGCACGTGCACGCGATGGCGGTCGTTGGTGATCGCGTGCAGGAAGTGCAGCATCATCCGCGAGTAGCGGTCCATCGAGCCCGAGATGTCGCACAGCACGACCAGCGGCGGCGGGCGCCGGGTCCTCGCGCGAAACGCCAGCGGCGCGGCCGCACCGGCCGCTCCCATCGAGCGCCGCAGCGTCGCGCGGAGGTCGATGTGCCGGCCACGGTCGTCGGGCCGGGTGCGTCGCATCGGCACCATCGGCAGCGGGAGCCGCAGCCGCCCGATCATCCGTTTCACCTGCGCGAGCTCGTCGCCCGACATCGTCGCGAAGTCGCGCGTCTGCAGCACCTCGCGCGGCGAGAACGTGAACGCGGCGTCGAGCGTGACCTCGTCATCCTCCTCGCGGCGCGGCACGTCGGCCGGCGGCGGCGCCATCGCCTCGGCCAGTCGTCCGGGCACCGGGGGAGGCTCGGGCTCCTCGCCCGTGCGGCCGAGTACCTGCGGCAGCATCGCCGCGACCATCTTCTCGAGGAGCTTCGGGTTGCGCCAGAAGAGCTCGAACGCCTGCTCGTAGAGATCGAGGTGCTCGCGCCGCGAGCACAGCACCGCGGCGAGCGCCTCGCGGAAGTCGGTGCGGTTGCCCACGCCCACCGCCTCCACCGCCGCGAGTGCGTCGATCACCTTCGCCGGCCCGACCGGCAGCCCCGCGCCGCGCAGCACGCGGACGAAGTGCAGCACGTTCTCGGGCAGGTGCCCCTTGGGCAGCAGCGTGGCGAAGCCCGCCATCGGGTTGAGGCTCCGAGGCGCGGTCTCGGCCATCAGGCGGACAGCTTCTTCAGCGTCTCGGGATTCCGGATGATCGCCTTCTGGCGCACGGCGGGTGCCCCGTACAGCCCGGCGGGAGGATGGGTCTCCAGGCGAGAGAGCACGGCCGCGTCGTTGCAGCGCGCGTCGAAGCGCACCCGCACCTCGTCGCCCGTCGACGCGCCCGCCGCGAAGCACGGCGCGCCGAGCTTCGCATTGAGCGGTGCCAGCACGCCCGCGGCCACGAGGTCGGCCGCCGGGCCGCCCCCCGCGAGCTCGAGATCCCAGGTGCGCGGCGTCGCGCCCGACCGCGGACGCGAGGCGATCACGACCGGCAGCCCGACGAACTCGCGCCCGACGAGATCCGCCGCGCCGCCCTCGGGCAATCCCTCGATCACCAGCGCGACGCGCCGGCTGCTCGGGCTCACGTGCCGCAGGAAGAAGTTGCGCGAGAACTCGTCGGCGATCTTCGCGCCGATCGCCTTGAACGCCTCCTCCTCGGAGGCCCAGCTGACGGCGCCCTTCGGCAGCGTCGTGTTGTGATAGATCTCCTCGCCGGTCGCGCGGTCGACCGCCTTGATCGTCCACGACGACAGCGCGTACTTGGTGACGGTGAGGCCCGAGGCCTCGAGCCGCGTCGACAGCCGGCGCACCTTCGCCTCGCCCGCGATCGAGAAGTCGGGCGCCTTGCCCGCCTCCGCGCCGCCTTCGGCCCAGGTCCGGAAGCCGAACGACTTGATGCGCTCGGCGAGCAGGTTCTCGGCGACCGGCGAACGTTGCGCCGGCGCGTCCGGCCGGTCGGCGTCGCGCGACGTGATCGCGATCGAGATGCGCGGGTCGCCGTTCGCGCGGATCACCTCGACGCGCTCGCTCGCCGTCATCTCGTTCAGCGACTTCTGCACCGCCCTGACGTTGACGACCGCCTCGGTCGTCATCGTCGCCATCCCGTCCTTGCCGATCACCGGCTCGCTCTCGCGCACGACGGTCCGGATGAAGTCGCCGCTCCTCGAGACGAGCTTCGCGTTGAGCACGTCGTAGTTGGTCGCGAGCGAGGCGCGGTCGACGAGGAGCCCCAGCGCCTTCTCGACCAGCTGGCCGCGCGCGTCGGTCCGCAGGTCGCCGGCGAGCTTCGCCTTGTCCGACTGGTAGCGCGGATCGTTCGCGTCCGCGAATCCCGCCGCGGAGATGAGCAGCGTGCCCGGCTCGGCCGGCGCGGCAGCCGTCGGGGCAGCCGCCGCGGGCCGTCGCGGACACCGGGGCGACGGGCGCCCCCGTCGCTGCCGACGGCGCGGCGGGCGCCGATGCATCGGCGACCGTCTTCTTCGATACCGCGACGCCCTGCTCCATCCACCACCAGAGGCCGGCAGCGATGACGAGCGCGACGACCGTCACGATGATCGCGATCACGGGCGCCTTCGATCGCGTTGCCGGTTCGGAGGGCGCGGGAGCCCTGCGCCCGTAGGCGGGCTTCGCGGCGGCCGAGGTCGCCTCCGCCGGCGCGGGGGATCGGGTGCCCGCCGACGCCGGTGCCGCGGCCTTCGCGCCCGGTGCGATCAGCGTCGCCTCGCCGGCGTCGGCGGGCGCGGGCGCGGCCTTGCGCATCGCCGGGGACGCGACGACCGTCGCCTCGCCGTCGTACGCGGCCGGCGCGGGCTTCGCGGGCGCGGTCCTCGCGGGGCCCGCCGCGCGCGGCATCGCGAGCGCCCGGAGCGCCGTCGCGAACTCGCCGGCGGACGAGTAGCGATCCTCGGGCCGCTTGGCGAGCGCCTTCGTCACGATCGCGTCCATCGCGTCGGGCAGCTGCACGTTCAGCGTCGACGGCGGCAGCGGCTCTTCCTTCAGCACCTTCTGCATCGTCGTCGTCGTCGCGGCGCCGCCGAACGGGCGCTCCCCGGTGACGAACTGGTAGAGGATCACGCCGGTCGAGAACACGTCGGTGCGGGCGTCGACCGGCAGCCCGAGGATCTGCTCGGGCGACATGCAGCTCGGCGTCCCCATCACCGAGCCGGCCTGCGTCAGCGACGACGAATCGAGGTGCGCGATGCCGAAGTCGGCGACCTTCGCGGTGCCGTCGTCCTGCAGGAACACGTTCGCGGCCTTGATGTCGCGGTGGATGACCCCCTGCTGGTGCGAATAGTCGAGCGCGTCGAGGATCTGCCCGGTGAGCCGGATCGCGTCCGCGGTCGAGAAGCGCTCGCCCGCGTCGAAGCGCGCCTTGAGGTCGCGGCCGGTCACGTACTCCATCGCGATGAACGACGTGCCCGCGTCCTCGCCGAAGTCGTAGATCGACACGATGTTCGGGTGGTTGAGGCGCCCCGCCGCCTCGGCCTCGCGGCGGAACCGCGCGATGATCACCGGCGCCTCGGCGCTGTCGAGCTGGTCGGCGCGGATCGTCTTCAGCGCGACGACCCGCTTGATCATCGGGTCGTAGGCCTCGTAGACGACGCCCATCGCGCCGCGCCCCAGCTCCCGGCGGATCTCGTATCGTCCCAGCTTCTCGATCGGCGGCATCCCGGTTCCTCGTCCTGCGGCCTGCTCAAAACGCCGACGCCGGCAGCGGCCCGGCGTCGATGCGCGCCCCGCCCGCCGCCCCTCCCGCCCCCCGCCCGGGGATCACACTCCTACTTGTATTTCGAGTCGATCTCCCAGACCGACTTCTGCACGAGCCGCTGGACCATCGTGTCGAGGCCCACGCCGCCCTTCTGCGAGTTCGACACGCCGAGCACCGACTGCGACGTCGCGCCGATCTCCATCTTCTCCTCGGTGTAGCCCTGCGCGAGCTGCTCGGTCGTCTCGGCGTTGATGATCTTGTAGCGCATGCCGATGACCCAGACCGACGTCGCCTCGTTCGACTGGACGGACCCGATGCCGCGGCCGGCCACCGTGCCCGCCTGCGCGCCGCGCCACGAGCCGCTGAACACGCCCGCGAGCGCCGCCATGTCGCCGATCGCACGGCCGTCGAATCCCGACTGCGCGGCCGCGATCTGCTCGGTCTTCAGGATGTCGAACTTGACGACGTACTTGGTGCTCTTGAGCTTGCCCATCCGCAGGAACTTGCGCGCCTGGTCCGGGTCGCCGAGGTTGTAGGCGAGCTCGAACTCGCGCAGCGCCGGCCCGAGGTTCGAGCGCTCGAGCACCTGGAAGTTGGCGCTCGACAGCTCGAGCTCGGCGTAGTCGGCGATGTTGTTCGCCGTGAACTTCTGCGTGAACGTCGCGTTGTTGCTCTTGACCTCGCCGGGGATCACGATCAGCGCGGGGCCCTTCTTGTTCCGGTTGGCGTACTCGACCGGCTGGTACATCGCCGTGTCGGCCGCCGCGTTCGCCTGCTGCGAGGTCTTGCTGCCCGCCGTCGGCGACGGATTGCCGAACTGCGGCTGGGCGCAGGCGAGCGAGGCGGCAAGCGCCAGGGCCGACGCGAGCGTCGCGTCGAGGGCGATTCGGGGGACGCGTGGATTCATGGGTGGCTCCTCGAGCTTGCGATGCGCATGCGGCAGGGGGTCAGGGCTTCTTCGGCGCGCGCTTCGCGCCCGCGCCCAGGCCCGCCCTGGTGCAGTAATCCGAGTAGAGCCGCGCGACGACCTCGTCCGCCTGCTCGTTGACGAGCGTGAGCGCCATCCGTGCGACGTCGGCGCCCGCGTACGACGCCGAGCGCGCGTCCGCGGTGGAGATCGGCCGGCCGTCGCTCCCGGTCAGCGTGAACGCCATGTCGACCGAGACCTGGTTGACGGCGATGACCAGGTTCTGCGATGCCTGCGCTGAGATGAGCCCGCGCAGCACGAAGCTCGCGCCCAGGCGCTTCGACGCGGACAGCGCGGCGTCCGGGTCGTTGCGCATCATCGCGTCGACTTCGGCCTGAGCGATCTGCCGGCGGATCTCCTCCGGCGTGTAGGTCCGCAGGCCCAGTGCCCGCAGCCGCCCGTTGATCGCCTCGTAGTGGGGGCCGTAGTTGCGCTGGTCGGCGGACAGGTAGCCGTTCGACTGCCGCTCGCCGATCACGACCATGATCTTCTTGTTCTTCAGCTCCGCGCGGCACGGCGTGGAGAGCTGCGTGGCGATCCGGCTCTCCTTCGCCTCGCGCTCCGCGCGCTCCTCGTCGTCCGGCGTCGAGAAGCTGAAGCCCTGCGCGAGCGCCTGCGTGGCGGCGAAGGCCAGCGCTAGGGCAACGATCGGAAGGCGGGGCGCGGACATGAACGGATGGCTGCAAGAATCGTGCAAGCGCACGGACAATCGGGGAGGTTAGCGCAACGCCCTCCGGAAATCCACACGGACCGCCCCGCGAATAGTCGCGCCGACCGCCGCCGCGCCCCGCGCGCCCTGCAACGGTGCGGCACCCGTCAGCCGCCCGACGACGCCTGCTTCACCTCGGCGACGATCCTCGCCGCGACCTCGGGCGTGATCGCGCCGACGTCGTCCTGGTACTTGAGCAGCACGCCGATCGTGTCGGCGACCGTGGCGGGATCGAGCGCGAAGCGGTCGAGCGCGACGAGCGCCTCGGCCCAGTCGAGCGTCTCGGCGACGCCCGGCGCCTTGAACAGGTCCATCGTCCGGAGCTTCTGCGTGAACGCGACCAGCTCGCGAGCGAGCGATTCGGGCGCGCGCGGGCACTTGCGCCGCACGATCTCGAGCTCGCGCGCGGCGTCCGGAAAGTCGACCCAGTGGTAGAGGCAGCGGCGCTTGATCGCGTCGTGGATCTCGCGCGTGCGGTTCGACGTGATGACGACCGCCGGCGGATGCACGGCGCGGATCGGTCCCAGCTCGGGGATCGTCACCTGGTACTCGGCCAGCACCTCGAGCAGGTAGGCCTCGAACGGCTCGTCGGCCCGGTCGAGCTCGTCGATCAGCAGCACCGGCGCGACGCCGTCCGGCGGCGCGAGCGCCTCGAGGATCGGGCGCTTCAGCAGGAAGCGCGTCGTGAAGATGTCGTGCGCGAGCTCGTCGCGGACGACGTGGCCGCCCGCCTCCGCGAGCCGGATCTCGATCATCTGGCGCGGGTAGTTCCACTCGTAGACCGCCGACGACGTGTCGAGCCCCTCGTAGCACTGGAGCCGCACGAGCCGCCGCCGCTGCGCCGCGGCCAGCACCTTCGCGATCTCGGTCTTGCCGACGCCCGCCTCGCCCTCGAGGAACAGCGGACGGCCGAGCTTCTGCGCCAGGAACACCGCCGTCGCGAGCCGGCGGTCGGCGACGTAGTCCTGCGAGGCGAGGAGCTCGAGCGTCGCGTCGACGGACGCGGGCGGCGGGAGGGGGACGGGCGGTGCGGTCATGTCGAGGGGACGTTCTGAATGCGTCGGGGGCGACGCCGACGGGCGCCGCCCCCGAGGATGCCACAACCGGCGCTGCCCCCGAGCCTCAGGTGCCGGGCACGTGCCTGGCACCGGGGGCTGCGGTTCAGCGCGCCGCGTCGACCGCCCGCGCCGCCATCACCGACACGAGGTGCGCCCGATAGGCGGGCGAGCCGTGCAGGTCCGAATTGAGATCGGTCGCGCTGACCTTGACCGCCTTCGCGGCGGCCGCCGTCCAGCTCTTCGCGAGCGCGTCCTCGATCGGCTTGCAGCGGAACACCGCCGACGCAGCGCCGGTCACCGCCACGCGCACGCCCGAGCCCGTCTGCGCGACGAGCACGCCGACGAGCGCGAAGCGGGAAGCGGGATTCGGGAACTTCGCGTACGCGGCCTTCTTCGGCACCGGGAAGCTCACCGACACGATGATCTCGTCGGCGCCGAGCGCGGTCTCGTACATGCCTTTGAAGAAGTCGTCGGCCGCGATCTTCCGCTTGTTGGTGACGACCGTCGCCCCGAGCCCCAGCACGCCGGCCGGCCAGTCGGCCGCCGGATCGTTGTTGGCGAGCGCGCCGCCTAGCGTCCCCATGTTGCGGACCTGGCGGTCGCCGATGCCCTCGGCGAGCGCCGCGAGCGCGGGAATCGCGCCCTTGACGACGTCCGAGGACGCGACTTCCGCGTGACGGGTCATCGCGCCGATCGTCACGTGGTCGCCCTCGCGCCGGATCCCTTTCAGCTCGGCGACGCCGGACAGGTCGACGACGTGGCCCGGCTGCGCGAGCCTCAGCTTCATCGCCGCGACGAGGCTCTGCCCGCCCGCGAGCGCCTTGCCGCCGGTCTTCGCGAGGAGGGCCGCCGCGTCGGCGACCGACTTCGCGTGGTGCAGTTCGAATGCGTACATGTGCGTCCCCTAGCCTTTCTTCGCGGACTGGATCGCCTGCCACACGCGGTGCGGCGACGCCGGCATGTCGAGGTGCCTGACGCCGAGCGGCGCGAGCGCGTCCATGACCGCGTTCATCATCGCGGCCGGCGAGCCGATCGCGCCCGCCTCGCCGCAGCCCTTCGCGCCGAGCGGGTTGTGCGTGCACGGCGTCACCGTCGTCGCGACCTCGAACGACGGCAGGTCGTCGGCGCGCGGCATCGCGTAGTCCATGTAGCTGCCGGTCAGGAGCTGGCCGCTCTCCTTGTCGTAGACGCCGTGCTCGAGCAGCGCCTGGCCCAGGCCCTGCGCGAGGCCGCCGTGCACCTGCCCCTCGACGATCATCGGGTTGATGATGTTGCCGAAGTCGTCGCAGGCGGTGAACTTCGCCACGGTGACGACGCCGGTGTCCGGGTCGATCTCGACCTCGCAGATGTGCGTGCCGGCCGGGTACGTGAAGTTCGTCGGGTCGTAGAACGCCGTCTCGTTGAGGCCCGGCTCCAGCTTGTCGAGCGGGTAGTTGTGCGGCACGTAGGCCGTGAGCGCCACCTCGCCGAACGTCTTGCTGCGGTCGGTGCCCGCCACCGTGAACTTGCCGTCCTTGAACTCGATGTCGCCCTCGGCGGCCTCGAGCAGGTGGGCGGCGATCTTCTTGCCCTTGTTCACGATCTTGTCGAGCGCCTTGACGATCGCCGAGCCGCCGACCGAGAGCGAGCGCGAGCCGTAGGTGCCCATGCCGAACGGGATGCGGCCGGTGTCGCCGTGGACGACGTCGACCGCGTCGACCGATATCCCGAGCCGCGCGGCGACGATCTGCGCGAACGTCGTCTCGTGCCCCTGGCCGTGGCTGTGCGATCCGGTGAACACCGAGACGCTGCCGGTCGGGTTGACGCGGATCTCGCCCGCCTCGAACAGGCCCGCCCGCGCGCCCAGCGCGCCGGCGACGTTCGACGGCGCGAGGCCGCAGGCCTCGATGTACGACGAGTAGCCCATGCCGCGCAGCTTGCCGCGCTTCGCGCTCTCCGCCTTGCGCGCCGCGAACCCCGCGACGTCGGCGATCTCGCGCGCCTTGTTCATCGACGCGTCGTAGTCGCCGGTGTCGTAGGTGAGCGCGACCGGTGTCTGGTGCGGGAACGTGCGGATGAAGTTGCGGCGGCGCAGCTCGTCCTGCGGAATGCCCATCTCGACCGCAGCCTGGTGCACGATCCGCTCGACGACGTACGTCGCTTCGGGCCGCCCCGCCCCGCGGTACGCGTCGACCGGCGAAGTCGTCGTGAACGCGCCGATCACCTCGGCCCAGATCGCGGGCGTCGTGTACTGCCCGGCGAGCAGCGTCGCGTAGAGCATCGTCGGCACCGACGAGCCGAACGTCGACAGGTACGATCCCATCGACGCGATCGTCTTGACGTGCAGGCCGAGGAACTTGCCGTCCTTGTCGAGCGCGAGCTCGGCGTGCGTCACGTGGTCGCGGCCGTGCGCGTCGGACAGGAACGCTTCGCTGCGCTCGCCCGTCCACTTGATCGGCCGGCCGACGCGCTTGCTCGCCCAGACGAGCGCGGTCTCCTCGCCGTAGAGGAAGATCTTCGATCCGAAGCCGCCGCCGACGTCCGGCGCGATCACGCGCAGCTTGTGCTCGGGCAGCCCCAGCACGAACGCGCCCATCAGCAGGCGCTCGACGTGCGGGTTCTGGTTGGCGACGTAGAGCGTGTAGCTGTCGTCGGAACGGCTGTAGCTCGCGTTCGCGGCGCGCGGCTCGATCGCGTTGGGGATCAGCCGGTTGTTGACGATGTCGATCTTGGTCACGTGCGCGGCCTTCGCGAACGCGGCTTCGGTCGCGGCCTTGTCGCCCAACCCCCACGTATAGCAGCGGTTGTCCGGCGCGATGTCGTGGACGACCGGCGCGCCGGGCTTGATCGCGTCGGCCGGGCTCACGACGGCGGCCAGCACCTCGTAGTCGACGTCGACCAGCTCCGCGGCGTCCTTCGCCTGCGACAGCGACTCGGCGACGACCAGCGCGACGCGGTCGCCGACGTAGCGCACCTTGCCCTGCGCGAGCACCGGGTGCGGTGGCTCCTTCATCGGCGTGCCGTCGAGGCTCGTGATGAGCCAGCCGCACGGCAGCCCGCCCACGCCCTCCAGGTCGGCGCCGGTGAACACCCCGACGACGCCCGGCGCCGCCTTCGCGCGCGACGTGTCGACCTTGCGGACCTTCGCGTGCGCGTGCGGCGAGCGCACGAACACCGCGTAGGTCTGCCGGGGCAGCGTGATGTCGTCGGTGTACTGGCCCGCGCCGGTCAGGAACCGCACGTCCTCCTTGCGCTTGACCGACTGGCCGATCAGTCCTTGCTCGCTCGCACCCATGGCATCGTCCTCATTTTCCCATCGAGGCGGCGCCCAGCTGCACCGCCTTGACGATGTTGTGGTAACCGGTGCAGCGGCACAGGTTGCCTTCGAGCTCCTCGCGGATCGCCGCTTCGGAGGCCTTCGGATGGCGGTTCACGAGATCGATCGCGCTCATCACCATGCCCGGCGTGCAGAACCCGCACTGGAGCCCGTGGCACTCCTTGAACGCGGCCTGCATCGGATGCATCGTGCCGTCGGCGGCGGCGACGCCCTCGATCGTCGTGACCGACGCGCCGTTCGCCTGCGCGGCGAGCAGGTTGCACGCCTTGACCGCGCGCCCGTCGAGCAGGACGGTGCAGGCGCCGCACTGGCCGGTGTCGCAGCCCACGTGCGTGCCGGTGAGGCCCAGCTGGTTGCGGATCAACTCGACGAGCAGCGTCCTCGGGTCGACCGTCGCGGTGACGGCCTTTCCGTTGACGGTCAGCGAAAGCGTGACGGCCACGTGCTCCTCCTTGGGGTGGGTGATGCGGATGCGCCGGGCGGGCTCCTCGATGCCAGTCGCCGGTGCGGACCCGGCGACTATACTGCGGCGGCCGACGTGCGGCAATGCGACGGCGACCGCGCGCACCGCGTCCGGCCCTCCCGCCAGCATCCTCCCGACCCGGAAACGCCTCGATGACCAGCGCTGCATTGCACTGCAACGTGATACCCGCGTGACGCCACGCACGATCCTGCTCGCCGGCGGCGGCCACGCGCACGTCGAGGTGCTGCGCCGTTTCGGCGAGCGGCCGGAGCGCGCCGTCTCGCTCGTCCTGGTCTCGCCCGACCGCTTCACGCCCTACTCGGGCATGCTGCCCGGGCTCGTCGCGGGCCACTACTCGCACGACCAGGCGCACATCGACCTCGAGCCGCTGGCTGCGCGTGCCGGCGCGCGCTTCGTCCGCGACCGGATCGCCGCGCTCGACGCCGACGGCCGCGCGGCGACCACCGCGTCCGGCGAGCGGATCGCATTCGACCTCGTGTCGCTCGACGTCGGGTCGGTGCCGGACATGCGCTTTCCGGGGGCCCGCGAGCACGCGACCGGGGTGAAGCCGGTCGATGCGTTCCTCGCGCGCTGGGAACAGGTGCGCAGCGACGCGAGCGCCGGACGCGTCGGACGCATGGCCGTGGTCGGCGGCGGTGCGGGCGGGGTCGAGGTGCTGCTCGCGATGCACCACCGGCTGTCGAAGGACGCGCCTGCCCGCGTTCCGCGCTTCGTGCTGGTGTCCGACCGCACCAACCTGCCCGGCCCGGCGAACCGGGCCCTCCTCGCGAAGCTGCGCGCCGCCGGCGTCGAGCTCCATCTCGGCCGCGGCGCCGAGCGATTCGACGCGCAGGGCGTGACGCTCGCCGGCGGGGAGCACGTCGCGGCCGACGTCGTGTTCTGCGCGACGCCCGCGACGGCGGCCCCGTGGCTCGCGGCATCGGGCCTCGCCTGCGACGACCGCGGCTTCGTGCGGATCGACGACCACCTGCGGTCGCCGACGCACCCCCAGGTGTTCGCCGCGGGCGACTGCGCGTCGCAGATCGGCCGCGTGCATCCGCGCTCGGGCGTCTACGCGGTCCGGCAGGGCCCGCCGCTGGCCGCCAACCTGCGCGCGGCGGCTACCGGGACGCCGCTCGCGACCTACGTCCCCCAGGGGCGCGCGCTCGCGCTCGTCTCCACGGGCGGCAGGCACGCGGTCGCCGTCTGGGGACGCTGGTCCGTCGCCGGCCGCTGGGTGTGGCGCTGGAAGGACCGCATCGATCGCCGCTTCGTGGCGCGCTATCGCGTCGATGGCAAGGCGCGCGCGGGCTAGAATCGCCGGACGAACGTGCGCAGGCGCGCGAAGCGCCGGGAGACAAGCGATGTCGGACGTACCGATGGTCGGCGACCCCGTGCTCGCGGTGGCGGTGCGCGCCGCGCGCCGGGCCGCCTCGGTGATCGTCGACGCGGGACGCGATCTGAAGCGCCTGCCGACGTTCTCCAAGGAGCACGGCGAGATCGCGGCCGCCGCCGGCGACGAGGCGAAGGCCGCGATCGTCGCCACGATCGGCGCAGCTTTCCCCGAGCACGCGATCCTCGGCACCGATGGCGACGGCAGCGCGGAGGCGAAGAACCCCTCTCCCTACAAGTGGATCGTCGATCCGATCGACGGCGCCACGAACTTCGCGCACGGCTATCCGCACTACGCGGTGTCGGTCGCGCTCGCCCACGGCAGCGACATCACGCACGCGGCGGTGCTCGACCCGGTGCACGACGAGCTCTTCACGGCCGTGCACGGCAAGGGCGCGCAGCTCAACGGCGCGCCGATCCGCGTCTCGGCCTGCACCCGGCTCGAGGAAGCGCTCGTCGGCACCGTCATCCCCGCCCGCGGCGGCGGGCGCACGACGGCGTACCTGCCGATCATGACGGCGGTGATGCGGCGCTGCGCGGGGCTGCGGCGCGCCGGCGCCTGCTCGCTCGACCTCGCCTACCTCGCCGCCGGCCGGCTCGACGGCTACTTCGTCACGAGCCTGAAAGCCGGCGACGTCGCGGCCGGTGCGCTGCTCGTCAAGGAAGCCGGCGGGCGCGTCGGCGATTTCGCGGGCGGCCTCGAGTTCCTGCGGACCCACGAGGTGATCGCCGCGGCCCCGGGGCTCTTCACGCCGCTGCGCGAGGCGATCGCGGCGGCGCGCGCGTGAGCGCAGCAGGGCCGGACCGGGATCGCCACGCCCGCTCGGGCGGAGGCGCGCGTAGCGCGCTCCGGGGAGCGCGTTGCCGCCGCGCAGCGGACGCGCCGGGAGGGGCTCGCCGATGAGCGTCCCGCCGGCCGGGAACGGCGACGCGGACGAGCTCGCGCGGCACCTGCGCACCGGCACCCCGGTCGTCGTCGTCGAATCGCACGAGGAAGCGAAGGTGCTGGCGCTCGCGGAGCGCCTCGCGCGCCATGCGAACCGCGCGTTCTACACCTGGAGCGTCGCCGACGGCCTCGTGCAGCGCAATTTCACCTACGCGGAGACCGCGCGCGGGTACGAGCCGGCAGGCGGCTACGTCGACGGGCACGCGCCGGCCGATCGCGCCCCCGCCACGCGGCCGCGCACGGTCGCCGACACCGAGCCGCTCGCCGACGCGCTGCGCCAGGTCGAGCGCGAGCCGGGCAACGCGGTCTTCGCGTTGCTGGATCCCGACCCGTTCCTGGCCGACCCGGTCGTGCAGCGTCGCCTGAAGGAAATCGCGATGGCGCACGCCGACGGCCTGCGCACGCTGCTGCTCGTCGGCCAGTCGCTGCCGATCGCCCCGTCGCTCGCGCGATACGTCGCGCGCTTCGCGCCGCGCCGGCCCGACCCGGCGGCGCTGCGGCGGCTGATCGAGATCGAGGGCCAGCTCGCCGCGAAGGAGCGCGGCCAGCCCGTCAAGTCGGCGCCCGACACCGTCGACCACCTCGTCGCGCACCTGGCGGGGCTCGCCGAGGACGACGCGCGCCGCCTGGTCCGGGCCGCGATCCGCGACGATCACGTGCTCGACTCGCGCGACCTGCCGCGACTGCTCTCGTCGAAGCGCGACGCGCTGGGCGCGCTGCCGGTCGAGGTCGAGCTGCCCGGTGCGGGCCTGGAACAGGTGGGCGGCATGGTCAACCTGAAGGCGTGGCTCGCGCGGCGGCGCGCCGCGTTCGTCGCCCCGGCCTCCCCCGGGGCGGACGTGCCGAAGGGGGTCCTGCTCACCGGCGTCCAGGGCGCAGGCAAGAGCCTGGCCGCGCGCGCGGTGGCCGGCGCCTGGCGAGTGCCGCTCGTGCGCCTCGAGTTCACCGCGCTCTACGACAAGTGGCAGGGCGAGACCGAGCGCCGGCTGCGCGAGGCGCTCGGCGCCGCCGAGGCGATGGCGCCTTGCGTCCTGTGGATCGACGAGATCGAGAAGGCGCTCGCGGCGGGCGACGAGCGCGCCGACGGCGGCGTGTCGAGGCGCCTCCTCGGGACGTTCCTCACCTGGATGAACGAGCGCAGCTCGCGCGTGTTCCTGGTCGCGACGTCGAACGAGCTCGCGTCGATGCCGCCCGAGCTGCTGCGCAAGGGCCGCTTCGACGAGATCTTCTTCGTCGACCTGCCCGACGAGTCGTCGCGGCGCGAGATCTTCGCGGTGCACCTCGGACGCCGACGCCTGGCGCCCGCCGAGTTCGACCTCGACGCGCTCGCCCGGGCGAGCGACGGGTATTCGGGCGCCGAGATCGAGCAGGCGGTGGTCGGGGCGGGCTTCGACGCGCAGCACGACAACGCGGCGATGGACACGGCCCGCGTGCTCTCCGAGCTTCGACGCACGCGCCCGCTGTCCGTCGTCATGGCGGAGGCGGTGGCGGCGCTACGGTCTTGGGCCGACGGGCGCACGGTCCGCGCCTGACGCCGCCCGCCGGTCCGGCGTCAGGCGATGCGCTGGAACCAGAGCACCGAGAGCGCCGCAGCCGCGATCGTGAGCAGCGCGGCCACGGCGGCGAACAGCGCCGAGACCTCGGTGTGCGTGCGCTCGAACACGTACTGGGCATTGAGGCTCTCGTAGACCTTGCCGAGGTCTTCCGCCGACTTCGCGTGGAAGTACGACGCCTGGGTCAGGTCCGCGATCGCCTTCAGCGCCTCCTCGTCGAAGCGCATGAAGATCGACCAGCCGTCGAAGCTCACCGACGCCCCCTCCGCGGTGCCGAAACCGACCGTGTAGATGCGCACCCCCCGCTCGGCCGCCATGCGCGCCGCGTCGATCGGGTCGGGCCCGGTCGTGCGGCGGCCGTCGGTCAGCAGGATGATCGCGGCCGACCGGTTCGACCCGGCGGGGACCGGCGTGAACGCGGGCTTCTCGGGCGCCGGCTTCGCGTCGAGCGACCGGCCCGCCTGCTGGTCGACCATGCGCGGGATGCCGCCGGGGACGTTCGCGGCCGTCAGCTCGGAGGCCTGCTCGGGAAAGATCGTCGCGAGCGACGTCAGGATGCCGGTGCCGGTCGCGGTGTGGCGCTGCAGCTCCAGGCGGTCGATCGCCTCGGCGAGCTCCTCGCGGTTGCGGGTCGGCGCCTGCACGATCGCGGCGGAGCCGGCGAAGGAGACGAGCGCGATGCGCACGTCCGAGGGCTGCGACCCGACGAACGTCTTCGCCGCCGCCTGCGCCGCGGCGATCCTCGTCGGCTCGATGTCGTTCGCGCGCATCGACAGCGACACGTCGATCGCGAGCACGATCGTCCGGTGGTCGGAGGGCAGCGTGACGCGCGCGCCGGGGCGCGCCGCGGCGACGATCAGCGCCGTGATCGCCAGCAGCAGCAGGACGGGCGGAACGTGGCGCCGCCAGCCCGGCGAGGCGACCATCGCCTCGCGAACGACGGCCAGGCTCCCGAAGCGCAGCGCGGACTTCTTGCGGCGGCGCTGCAGCCACAGGTAGAGGGCGACCAGCCCCGGCACCGCCAGGAGCAGCCAGAGCGCCTGCGGCCACTCGAACGACATCGCTCGCCTCGCCTCTCGCGCGGCCGGCGGCGCCGGCATCCCGGCCCCTGTCCCGCCCCGCACGCCGCCAATTTACCACCGCGGCCCGGGCGAGCGCAGGCCGGCCCTCCGCCCGCCGGACCGCGCGGGGCACTCGCCGGTCAGGTCGCGAACAGGCTCGCCATCTCGCGGAACGCCTTGAACTCGAGCGCGTTGCCACACGGGTCGAGGAAGAACATCGTCGCCTGCTCGCCGGGCTCGCCGCGGAAGCGAACGTAGGGCTCGATCACGAACGACACGCCGGCCGCGCGGAACCTCGCCGCGAGCGCCTCCCAGGCCGGAAGGTCGAGCACGACGCCGAAGTGGCGCACCGGCACGCGCTTGCCGTCGACCAGGCTCGTCGCGTCGGTCATCCCGGCGGCGCCCACCTTGTGCGCGACGATCTGGTGGCCGAAGAAGTCGAAATCCACCCAGTCCTCCGAGCTGCGCCCTTCGGGACAGCCGAGGAACTCGCCGTAGAAGCGCCGCGCCGCCGCGAGGTCGGTCACCGGAAACGCGAGGTGGAAGCGCGGGTACGGCGTGGTCGGGAGGTGGCGGGACATCGAGGCCTCAGCCCTGCGTCGCGAGGTCGCGTTCGCGCGTCGTGTCGGCGCCGTCCGCGTCGTCGGGGTCGAGGTACCAGTCGCGGTGCGGCGAGACGACGCCGCACGCGAGGCACTGCGTGCGATGCCAGCGGGCGCCGCATCCGGGGCACAGGCCGCCAGTGGCGAACGTGTTCCAGACGGTTCCGCAGCGCGGTACGCAGCTCCAGCGCGCGTCGGGACCGGGCTTCCAGCGGCAGGCCGGGCAGCGGATCTCGGGGGTGGGCATCGGATCGGTCGCGACTTCAGGCCCCGCGCTGCCACGGCAGCCGGTCGAGGTCGACGTTGCCGCCCGAGACGATCACGCCGATGCGCGCGCCCGGCGCGGAGAGGCTGCGATCGAGCAGGCACGCGAGCGGCACCGCCGCCGACGGCTCGATCACGAGCTTCATGCGCTCGAACGTCATGCGCATCGCGCGCACGATCGCGTCCTCGCTGCAGGTGCCGACGTCGTCGACGTTCGCGCGGATCGCGGCGAGCGTGCGCGGTGCGAGCGGCGTGCGCAGGCCGTCGGCGATCGTCGAGAGGCCCGGAGGAAGCGGCTCGACCTGCCCGAGCGGAACGCCACCGCCGCGTCACCGGCGTTGGCGGGCTCGGCGCCGAACACTCGGATGCCCGGCTTGACGCCCTTCGCGGCGATCGACGTGCCCGACAGGAGCCCGCCGCCGCCCACCGGCGCGATCACGACGTCGAGCGCAGGCACGTCCTCGAGGAGCTCGAGCGCCGCGGTCCCCTGCCCCGCGATCACGTCGGCGTTGTCGAACGGGTGGATCAGCGTGGCGCCGGTCTCCCGCTCGACTTCCGCGCACACGGCGGCGCGCGACGCGGCGTCCGGCGCCGAGTACCGGATCGTCGCGCCGAGCCTGCGCACGTTCTCCTGCTTCACCTTCGCCGCGTTCTCGGGCATCACGACCCAGGCGGGAATGCCTCGGCGACCGGCCGCGTACGCGATCGCGGCGCCGTGGTTGCCCGACGAGTGCGTGACGACGCCGCGGCGCGCGACGTCGTCGGACAGCGAGAACACGGCGTTCGATGCGCCGCGCGCCTTGAACGCGCCGATCTTCTGCAGGCTCTCGGCCTTGAACCAGAGCCTCGCGCCGACCTCGGCGTCGACCGCTGCGCAGGTGAACACCGGCGTGCGGTGGACGTGCGGACGGATGCGCTCGTGCGCCGCGCGGATCGCAGCGAGGTCGGGCAGCGCGAGCGTCGGGTCGAGGCGGTCGTTCATCGGGGCGTCCCGCGCCCCGTTCGGGCGCCGGTGGTGTCGGAAGCAGCCGCCATTATAGGGGGCGCCGCGGTGCGGCCGGTCAGGTCGCCGAGAACCCGCCGTCGACGAAGATCGCCTGGCCGGTGATCGCCGCACCGGCGTCGCTCGCGAGCAGCAGCGCCGTACCGCGGAAGTCGTCGGGAACGCCGTTGCGGCCGATCATCGTCCGCGACGCCATCGCGGCGACGCGCGCAGGGTCCGCGGCGGCCTGCGCCGTGAGCGGCGTCAGCACGAACCCCGGCACGATCGCGTTGCACGTGACGCCGTGCGCCGACCAGCGCTCCGCCGTCGAGCGCGTCAGCGAGACGAGCCCGCCCTTCGACGCGCCGTACGCGCCGCTGTTGCCGAACGCCCGCACCGCCTGCTGCGACGCGATGTTGACGATGCGACCCCATCCTCGCGCGGCCATCGCCGGCGCGAGCGCGCGCGTCAGCAGGAACGGGCCGGCCAGGTTCGCGGCGATCGTCGCGTCCCAGTCGTCGTCGCCGATCTCCTCGAACGGCATGCGCAGGTTGATGCCGGCCGCGTTGACGAGGACGTCGACGTGGCGGGACGCCTCGTGCAGGCGCGCGAGCAGCGCCGCCAGCGACGCGCGGTCGGCGACGTCGACGCATTCCGCCGACGCCGCCCAGCCTCGCTTCGCGAACGCTGCGGCCGTCTCGTCGAGCGCGTCGCGCCCTCGGGCGGCCAGCACGACGTGCGCGCCTGCGCCCGCAAGCGCGCCGGCGATCGCGCGGCCGATGCCCGAGCTTCCCCCGGTCACCAGCGCGGTGCGGCCGGCGAGATCGAACAGCGTGGCGAGTCGTGCGTCCATGAACGGGAGTCCGGAAAGGTCGGGCGCGCACGCGTCGGTGCGCGGAAGCGGCGGCCGGCACGACGAAGGCCGGTCGCAGGCGGGTCCCGCAGCGGTCCGCCGATCGTACAAGAGCGGCCGGCGATGCGTCCATCCGCGTGCCGGGGAACGCGGAGGTCCGCACGGCCTACCAGGCGAGCGACTGCTGCGCGACGGGCGCAAAGCTCCGCCGGTGCACCGCGCAGGGGCCGTGGCGCGCGAGCGCCGCGAGATGCTCGGGCGTCGGATAGCCTTTGTGCTGCGCGAAGCCGTAGGCCGGATAGACGGCGTCGAGCTCGACCAGCAGCGCGTCGCGCACGGTCTTCGCGAGGATCGACGCGGCCGAGATCGCGGCGACGTCGCGATCTCCCTTGACGATCGCGCGGACGCGGAAGGCGATGTCGGGGCAGCGGTTGCCGTCGACGAGCACTTCGTCCGGTTCGACGCCGAGCGCCTCGACCGCACGGCGCATCGCGAGCATCGTCGCGTGCAGGATGTTGAGCGAGTCGATCTCGGCGACGTCGGCCTGGGCGACGGCGTGCGCGCGGGCGTGTCGGCGGATCTCGACCGCGAGCGCCTCGCGCTTCGCGGCGGAGAGCGCCTTCGAATCGGCGAGCCCGGCGATCGGCCGGCGCGGGTCGAGGATCACGGCGGCCGCGACGACCGGCCCGGCGAGCGGACCGCGGCCGGCCTCGTCGACGCCGGCGATCAGCACGAGGCGCGTTCGCGCATTCACGGTCGACGCAATCCGGGGATCGCCGAGCCGCCACCCTTGCCCGCCCGGATGGAACGGGTCCGGGCAGGGGCGACGAACCGCGGTCGTCCGGCGGCAACTCGCGTCATGGGCGCGAGAGCACCGAGGCGATCACCGTGCGGACCTTCGTGCCCACGCGGCGCTCCCGCCAGTGCATCAGGCAGGCCCTCCAGTAGCGGGAGGACGGATAGAAGCCCGGTTCCGGCAGCAGGTATCCGAGGCCGCTCAACAACGCATCCCGGGCCAGCCCCAGCCGTCCCACGCCGTTGCCGTAGCGCCAGCGCTTGCGGTCTTTCGCGAACATCCGTCGCACCGACTGCAGCCAGGTTCGTGCCGGAGTCTCGTCGGCCCAGGCGTGGCTCCCGGCGAAGAATCCCTCGAACAACTCGCGGTGACGGTCCAGGAGTTCCCGGGCGGTCTGCGCATCCGAGCCGAGGTCGAGAACCGCGTCGTACAGCCGGCGAATCCGCTGCGGACCGCCCGCGAGCTTAGACTCGAACCTCGCGCGAACGCCGGGCCCGGCGAACTCGTCCGAGCGAATCACCAGCGCCACGTCCAGCAACTGGACCAGCGTCGGCCGGTAGAAGTCCCCGAAGTGAATCAACACGTGATGCAGCAGCGCTTCCACCGACGGGAGCCTTGCGAGCTCGCCGAGGGCCGGACAGTCGCGCGACGTCTGCCAGAGGTCCGCCGTATCGAGCAGCACGCCCTCGTCGCCGGCGACGTACGCGGGCTTCCAGTGGAGGTCGAGCCGGACCGCTCCGCGAACGAGGCTTTCCCGGCCGAGCGGATTGAACGCGCCGAACGGGTTGAACGGCGTGTCGAAGGATCCCCCCGTCGGATCGGCGATGGCGATCTGGAAATACCGGCGCCGAATGCGGCCCCGCCAGCGGTCGGGCTGGAACAACTGGTAGTCGAAGCCTTGCGAGCCGAGCCATCGGCACAGCTTCGGCAGATCCGGCTCGTGCACGAGCACGTCGACGTCGCGCATCGGGCGGAACGGGAGATCGCGATAGACGCCGAGCGCAAGCGCTATCCCTTGAGCGGCATCACTCGAACCTGCCGCGCCTGATCTCGCGCAGCAGGCCGGCGTACCGGGAATCTGGGAATGGAAGTGATCGACGTATTGCGCCGACGTGATCCTGAACAATCCCGGGAACGGCGGCGGCAGCGCGCCGGTCTGCCCGGTCTCGTCGAGAAAGCGGAGGACGAAAGGAACGATTCGCTGGCGGCTCGCGAACGGCAGCAGCCACCGCCAGTCGACCCGCTCGATGTCGTAGGTCGGAACGAACGTCCCGCCTTCGCGCGCCCCCCGCGCGAACCAGCGCAGGCACTCGAGGACCAGCAGGCGCTCGTGCGTCGACGGACTCACGGTCGATCCCCTGCCGGCGAGATTCGCCGATGCCTGCGCGATCGGTACGGCGCGAGCGCCCCCGGGCCTGCGCGGCGCCGATCCAGCGATGCCTTGAGAATCTGTGGGGAGAGCGTGCGGTGGATTCCCCGACGGCTGTGGTTGGAGGCGTGCAGCCGGCGGCGCAGCACGACCTCCGGAAGCATGCGCACGCGCAGGCCCGCGTCGACCGCGCGGACGAACCATTCGACGCCCTGGGCGGCATCGAACCGCGAGTCGAATGTCGTGGTCAGGAAGGCGGAGCGGCGCACGAGCAGCGATCCCATCACGAAACCCGGGATCGGCGCCGGCGGGCACAGGATGGTTCGGGCGATCGCCGGGTCGAGGTCGGGGCTGTGAAACTGCTCGACGTGTCCCGCGGCGGCGTCCAGGTCGGCGTCGACGTCGAACAATCGCAGCCTGCGCTCCAGGCTGCGCGATGGCCAGACGTCGTCCGCGTCGAGGATCGCGACGTGCGTGCCCGCCGCCAGCGCGAGGCCCGCGTTGAGCGCCGCGCTGATGCCCGCGTGATCCTGCCGGTGGTAACGCGCCCCGGGCGCGACGCGACGGACGAGCGACGCCGAGGCGTCCGTCGAGCCGTCGTCGACCACGATGAGCTCCAGGTCGACGCCGGTCTGCGACAGGACGCCGAGGAGCGCCTCCTCGAGATAGCGCTCGCTGTTCCAGACCGGGACGATGACGCTGACCAGCGCGCGGACCCCGGGCACGCGATCAGGACGTCGCCG
>JADIZG010000036.1 GCA_016704895.1 Betaproteobacteria bacterium | reverse complement strand
CCGCGGCACGATGCAGGGCCGGACCGTGGCCTGATCATGACGCGAACAGCCTGCCGACGAGCTGGCTGCGGCAGGCTGCCGCCGCAAAGCGCGCTCGACTTCCGCTTCACCTGAGCTCGCTGGTCGGCTACGACGTCGACCGCAGCGTGCCGCCGCCGTCCGACGTCGCGAGCCGCTGCGAGCTTCGCCGATCTGATGTGTGACGCCTGCCGCGGCGCTGACCTCGTCACCACCGACGTCTGGACGAGCATGGGCTTCGAAGCGGAGAACGACGTGCGGCGGCGCGCGTTCGCCGACTGGCAGGTCGACACCGAGATGATGCGCGGCGGAAGCGCCCGCGATGCGCTTCTTCGGGCGCACTGCCTGCCTGGCGCACCGCGGCGAGGAGGTCGCCGCCGACGTGTGATCGACGGGCCGCAGAGCGTCGCGTTCTGGGACGAGGCGGAGAACCGCCTCCACGCCCGGTAGAAGGCGCTGCTCGAGTTCCTGGTGTGCGGGAAGGGTGTGGAGGCCTGATGGTCGACCACGTCGGACTCACGGTATTGGACCTCGAGCGCCTGCGCGCGTTCTACGCCGCCGCGCTGGCGCCTCTGGGCACTCACCGAGCTCGCCCGTCACGACAACTTCACTGGTTTCGGGCGCGAGCACCGTGAAATTCCACATCGGCGGGGGTGCACCAGCAGCCGTCGCTGCGCACGGCACGTCGCGTTCTCCGCGGTCATGCGCCCGAGGTCGACGCGTTCGGGCACGCGGCGAGATCGCCAAGGGCGGCAGCGACCATTTATGCGCCGGGCGTGCGCGAGCACTACCATCCCATTACTACGGCGTTCGTCCTCGACCCGGACGGGCACAACATCGAAGCCGTCTGCCACCGCCCGGCCTGACCGCGCGCGTCAACTCGTCCTGGAGAGGTTCCCCGTCGCGTCGCGATTCACGGCCGCGCTGGCGCAGGCGTTTCCATTGTATCCTCTTCTCTTCGCCGTCATTGGCGCATCCTGCGCAGGCCTGGCCTGACAAGCCGGTGAAGATCCCGTCCCCGCGCCGGCGGCAGCGCCTTCGCCGACGTGCTGCGCGCGCGCGCCACCGGCGAACGGCTGAAGGATGTCCGGCCAGCCGGTCGTCGTCGAGAACAAGCCGGCCGCGGGCGGCACCGTCGCGACCGGCGAGGTCGTGCGCGGCGGGCCCTGACGGCAGCGCGTGATGACCTGGGCTTCAACGGCCCGCTCGCGACGGGCCCGCTGATCCAGAAGGTGCCCCGCGACGTGCAGTAGCGATCTGGCGCCGGTGCTTCATCACGTCGAGCCAGCCGAACGTGCCCGCCGTCAACGCGTCGCTGCCGGTGGAAGTCGGTGCCCGAGCTCGTCGCGTGAGGCGAAGGCGAACCCCGGTGAGCCTTAACTTCGCGGCGTCGGTCGGCAACGGCAGCTCGTCGCACCTGAACGCCGAACTGCTCAAGTCGATGGCCGGCATCGGACGCGGTGCACGTGCTGATCAACCGCCGCGCCGGGCGGCGGTGCTCCCCGACCGTGCAGGGCGAGACGCAGATGATCTTCGCGGTGATGCAAGCCGCTGCAGGCGCAGATCCAGGCGGGCAAGCCCGCGCGCTTCGCGGTGATGACCCCGGAAGGGCTTCCCGTTGCTGCCTGACCTGCCGGCGGTCGCCGAAACCTACCCTGGTTTCGAGGCGCTTCGCGTGGAACGGACTCAGTCGCCTTCGGCCAGCCTGCCGCGACCGTGCAGGAAGAGATCAACGCCGAGGTCGGCGCGATCCTGCGGGACCCCGGAGATCGTGAAGAAGATGAACGGGCCCGGGCTTTGACCTGATCGTAGGAACGCCTGCTGAATTCGCCGCGCCCATCCGGAGCGAGGCCGAGGAGCGCTGGACGCCGGTGGTCAGGTAGCTGGGGATGACCTCGGTTTGTCACGACGCGGGCGACCTGCCGACGCCCGGACTGCCGCCTCGGTCGCCCTACTTCCCGTCGCCGTCGGTCAGCCTCGCGGCAGCGGCGACGACGCTGACGGGGAGAGGAGCCCCCGCCTTGTCGCGTAGGCGATCAGCTTGTCGCGCGTGTCGATGATGTCGAGGTTGCGCATCGTGAGCTGGCCGATGCGATCCTGCGGCGTGAAGAACGCCTCGCCGCGTTCCCATCGTGAGCCGTTCCGGCTTGTAGGTCAGGTTCGGGCTGGTCGTGTCGAGCAGCGAGTAGTCGTTGCCGCGGCGCAGTTCCACGGTGACTTCGCCGGTGACGGCGCGCGCCACCCAGCGCTGGGCGGTTTCGCGCAGCATCATCGACTGCGGATCGAACCAGCGGCCCTGGTAGAGCAGGCGGCCGAGCCGGCGGCCGTTGTTGCGGTACTGCTCGATCGTGTCTTCGTTGTGGATGCCGGTGACCAGCCGCTCGTAGACCAGATGCAGCAGCGCCATGCCCGGCGCCTCGTAGATGCCGCGGCTCTTGGCTTCGATGATGCGGTTCTCGATCTGGTCGCACATGCCGAGGCCGTGGCGGCCGCCGATGACGTTGGCTTCGGTGCAGCAGCGCGACCTCGTCGGCGAAGGTCAGGCCGTTGAGGGCGACCGGCTGACCCTCCTCGAAGCGCACGGCCACCGTTTCGGCCTTCACCGCGACGTCGTCCTGCCAGAACGCGACGCCCATGATGGGCTGGACGATCTTGATGCCCTTGTCGAGGAACTCGAGGTCCTTGGCCTCGTGCGTGGCGCCCAGGATGTTCGCGTCGGTCGAGTACGCCTTCTCCACGCCCATCTTGTAGGGGAGGCCCACCTTCACGAGGTACTCGGACATTTCCTTGCGGCCGCCGAGCTCGTCGATGAACTGCTGATCGAGCCACGGCTTGTAGACACGCAGGGAGGGATTGGCCAGCAGGCCGTAGCGGTAGAACCGCTCGATGTCGTTGCCCTTGAAGGTGCTGCCGTCGCCCCAGATGTTGACGTCGTCTTCCTTCATCGCCACGACCAGCATCGTGCCGGTCACCGCGCGGCCGAGCGGCGTGGTGTTGAAGTAGGTGGCGCCGCCGGTCGAGATGTGGAACGCGCCGCACTGAATCGCGGCGATGCCTTCCGCGACGAGCTGCGGCCGGCATTCGATGAGCCGCGCCTTCTCGGCGCCGTAGGCCATCGCCTTCTTCGGGATGTCGTCGTAGTCCGTCTCGTCGGGCTGACCGAGGTTCGCCGTGTAGGCGTAGGGAATCGCGCCCTGGCGCGCATCCAGTGCAGGGCGGCGCTCGTGTCGAGGCCGCCGGAGAACGCGATGCCGACGCGGTGGCCGACGGGAAGGTCCTGCAGGATGTGCGACATGGAGAGGCGTGCCCGGCGGCGGCGGAAAGTCCGTTATTCTATCCGACACGCCCGCGCCGCCTTCCAGCCGGGTTCGCCGGCAGCCCCTTCGACGAGGATCCCCCGATGACCACCGCCACGATCAAGCCCAACGGTCCCTACGTCTGCTCGGGCGACCTCGAGGTCGCCGGAAGGCGATGCCGCAGGCGGCGCTCTGCCGCTGCGGCGCCTCGCGGAACAAGCCGTTCTGCGACGGCAGCCACACCAAGGCCGGCTTCGTCGATCCGGGTTTGCTGCCGGCGTCGGCGGCGCCCGCCAGCGACGCCGCAGGGCGCGTCCGCGTGACGCCGTTGCCCGACGGGCCGCTCAAGTGCGAGGGACCGCTGACGCTCGCCGCGACCGATGGACGGACGTCCACCGCCGATCCGACGTTCCTGTGCCGCTGCGGGCACTCGGGCAACAAGCCTTACTGCGACGGTACGCACAAGCGCATCGGATTCACCGGCTGAGCGCGGCGACGCGCCCGCGCCCCGGGAGCCGGACCGTCAGAAGCCGACGCGCGCGCGGCGTCCGCAGAGCTTCTTCGCGTCGATGTCCTCGGGCACGAGGTGGTCGCGCCCGGCGAGCCTCGCGGTGCCGAACGCGTCGAGCAGGAGCTTCTTCATGTCGCGCGGCGGCATCGCCGCGAGCCGCTCGACCACGCCCTCGGACGGCTCCGCCGGGAACGGCCACCGGTGCGCGTCGAGGATCTTGCGGTAGACGGCGAGCGCGATCCGGCGCGAGCCCTCGGCGTCGGGGCGATCGATCGCGTACACGTTCATCCGGTTGAGGATCGGGTCGGGGAATCGCGCTCGTCGTTCGCCGTCGCGATCCACAGGATGTGCGAGGCGTCCATGTCGACGTCGATGAACTCGTCCTTGAAGTGCGACGCCGTATCGCGCTCGAGCAGCGCGTAGAGCGCGCCCATCGGGTCGTAGCGGTGGTCGCCGCCCGCCTTGTCGATCTCGTCGAGCACGATCACCGGGTTCGCGTACTCGCCTTCGACCAGCGTCTGCGCGACGCGTCCCGGCCGCGCGTGGTTCCACTGCGACGACGCGCCGGTGAGCACCCAGCCCGGCCGTGAGCGAGTTCATCGAGACGAATTCGTAGCCGGTGCCGAGCGCCTGGGCGAGACGCTTCGCGAAATGCGTCTTGCTGAGGCCGGGCTCGCCCAGGAGCAGCATCGGCAGGAACTGGACCGCCTCGTGGCCGGAGATCGCGAGCGCGAGCGACTTCCTCAAGTCGCCGATCACGTCGGTAAAGTTGGGGGACGCGTCGGCGAGGTCGTCGACGGCCCCCGTCGTCGACGGCTTGATGATGTAGCGCGAGCCGCCCAGCTCGCGCATGCGCTCGTACCAGCTCTTGAGGCCCTCGTTGCGCTTCGCCGCGCCGTCCTCGGAGGCGCGCTCGACCTCGGCGACCGAGTAGATCGGCTGCAGGTCGGCGATCGGGATCACGGCTTCCATCGGGGGACTCCTCTCGCGTCGGACGACGCACATAGCGTGCCAAAGTCCGGCCCCGTACCGCAAGCGGGGCGACGGGTCCGGGCCGCGCCCGCGGCGCCCGTGTCGCGCGCCGCCCACAGACGAACCAGGGCCGTCCGCGCCCCAGAGGGACTCCGGCGCCGTTCCGGGGCGGGGTTCGCCCCCGATTGCAGCCTGCGCCGCGGCCGTGCTAGCTTCGCCGGTCGCACGAGGAGAACCGCCATGCCCAGCTTCGACGTCGTCTCGGAAGTGAACCAGGTCGAGGTCCGCAACGCCGTCGACCAGACCAACAAGGAAGTCTCGACCCGCTTCGACTTCAAGGCCGACGCGCGCGTCGAGCTCGCCGACAAGACGCTCACGATCCACGCCGACGACGAGTTCAAGCTGAAGCAGGTCACCGACATCCTGACCGCCAAGTTCGCCAAGCGCGGCGTCGACACGCGCTGCCTCAAGTCCGCCGACCCGGAGAAGGTGTCCGGCAACAAGGTCAAGCAGGTCGTGACCGTGCACTGGCGTCGAGCAGGAGCTCGCGAAGAAGATCGTGAGGCTCCTGAAGGACAGCAAGATCAAGGTGCAGGGATCGATCCAGGGCGACGCGGTGCGCGTCAACGGCGCGAAGAAGGACGACCTGCAGGACGCGATCGCGCTGGTGCGGAAGTCGATCACCGACTTCCCGCTGCAGTACCAGAACTTCCGCGACTAGATGGGATCCCCCCGTAGCGCGCGTCGCGCGCCCCCGAGGGGGCACGGCGACCTCGGGGCGGCGGGTGGACCTCCCCCCGGAGCGCGCTGCGCGCGCCGCCCCCCGAGGGGGCACGGCGACCTCGGGCGGCGGTGCGTCCTTCGGTCGCCGGTGCGGTCGCCGGTGCGGTCGCCGGCCCGCGCGTAAACGGCTGACCCGCACCGGATGCACTGGCTGCTCGTCGCGCTCGTCGCGCTCTCGCTCTGGGGCGGCTGGAACTGGTGGAACCACGAGCGCCGCGTCTCGCACCCGCCCGGCATCGTCGTCGAGGCCGGGCCGGCGATCCGTGCCGGCGAGACGCGCGCGCCGTGGCGGGACGACAAGGGCTTCCGCTACGCGTCGCTCGGCGCGTTCGAAGGGCGCGCGATGGTGCTCGCGCGCCGCAACTACGACCTGGGCGAGTTCGCGGCGCTCGCGCCCACCGACCTGGCACTGGGCTGGGGCGAGCTGTCGGATCCGCGCATCGTCGACCAGCTCGCGTTCCCGCAGATGAAGTCGTTCAGCTCGCGCTTCGTCGTCCCCGAATTCCGCCGCGGCAGCGAGCTGCGCGAGCGCCCGCGCCCGGAGCTCGAGGAGCTGTTCCGCTCGCTCACGCACGTCCACACGATTCCCGGCGCCCCGGACGTCCGCAAGACGCTCGCGGGCATCCGGCCGGGGCAGGTGATCCGCTTCAAGGGGACGCTCGTGCTGGCGGTCGGAGCCGTCCGGCGGCCGCTACGAGAGCTCGCTCGCGCTCGGCGATCGCAACTGCGAGATCGCATGGATCGACGAGCTGGCGCTCGAATGACGGCGTCCGCGCTCGACACGCCGAGGCTCGTGCTGGCGCCTCTCTCGCCGGGGGACGCACGCGAGGCGTATCCGGCGTTCGCGGATCGCGGACTCTATCGCTGGATGGTCGGCGAGCCGCCCGCCGACGCGGACGCGTTGCGCGCGGAGTTTGCGCGACTCGCCGCAGGCTGCCCGCGGCCCGACGAGCTCTGGCTCAACTGGCTCGCGAGGCGCCGGGACGGCGAGGCGCTCGTCGGCTGGCACCAGGCGACGGTCACGGGTACGCGCGCCGACGTCGCATGGGTCACGTTCGCCGCGCACCGCCGCTGCGGCTATGCGCGCGAGGGCGCAGCGGCCGTGATCGCGTGGCTGGCCGGGCTCGGCGTGCGCGAGATCGCCGCGCAGTCCGACGTCCGCAACGATGCGTCGTGCGCGACCGCCTCGTCGCTGGGATTCGTGCCCGACGCGGGGACGATCCCCGAGACGCTGCACGGCGAGGCGACGGTCGACCGGGTGTGGCGGCTGCGTGTGTGAGGTCGAGCGCGCGGCTGCCGTCAGCGCGGCGTCGAGCCCACAGCCGGCCCCGTGGCGCCTGCCTGTGGGTCGGCCTTCAGGCCGACGGGATTCGCTGCATCGAGGCGACGTTGTCGGGCTGAAGCCCGACCCACAGAAGCGCCGAGCCTCTGCCTGGTCGGCCTTCAGCCTCGGGGTCGGCCTTCAGGCCGACGGAATTCAAACGAGGTCGCGGAGCAGTGCGGCGCGCGTCGCGTCGCCGACCGCGGGGATCGACGCGGTGAGCGCCACGTGGTCGACCCCCATCCCGAGCGCCGCGCCGGCCTTGAGCGAAGCGACCATCGCGGGAGACAGCTCGAAGCGCAGGAAATGCACCGACGAGGTCTTCTCGTCGTTCTCGCGCTCGAGGTCCTCGTCGGCGATCGCGAAGACCCGGGCGTGGCCCTCGACCTGGATCCAGGTCCGGTCCTCGACGCCCTTCAGTTGCGCCAGCGCGTGCTTGCGCTCGTCGACGTCCTCGTATTCGATCAGCATCGTCGCCTTGAAGTTGGAACCGTCCGGCACGAGCGGATCGTAGGCGTCGATCTCGTCCTGGATACCCGCCTCCTCGAACGTCTTCTCGATGCGCAGCATCTCCTGGATCTGGTAGCGCATCGTCAGCTCGTCCTCGAACAGCAGCGTCACGTGCTCTCCCAGATGCACGATGCGGCTCTTCTTGTGCTCCATCACCTTCGCGCGGAACTCGTTGCGGGCCTTGGCGTAGGCCTCCAGCGTCATCAGCGATTCGCGCGTGATGCGGGGCGCACGCCCCGCGCGTCCAGTCGTGGTCATCGTCATCGTCGTCATTCGTGGCGGACGGCGCGGCTGCGTCGTCCAGGTCAAAGGGTCAATCCAGCCCGTAGGCGATCCGGACGAGCGTGATCGGGTGCTCCTTGCGCCCGTGCGCCTCGCCCTCGGCCTCCATGCCCTGCACGATCCGCCGGCCCGCGATCGGGCAGTCGGAACTCACGTAGTCGGGCGCGGGAGAGGCCATGTTGCGGAAGACCGGCTTGCCGATCTTCATCGACGCCGCGTAGAACTCGCTCTTCACGCCCCAGGTCCCGTCGTGGCCCGCGCAGCGCTCGACCGTGTTCACCTCGGTGTCCGGCGCCCATTCGAGCACCTCGCGCGTCTTCTGGCCGACGTTCTGCACGCGCGAGTGGCACGGGATGTGGTAGCTCACCTTGCCGAGCGGCTTCGTGAAGTCCTTCTTGAGCAGGCCGTCCTTGTCGCGCGCCACCAGGTACTCGAACGGGTCGAACATCGCCTCGGCGACGAGCTTCACGTCCGGCTCGTCGGGGAACAGGAGCGGCAGCTCCTGCTTGAACATGAGCGTGCACGACGGCACCGCGGTGAGGATCGCGTAGCCCGCGCGGGCGAGCTTCGCGAGCGCCGGGATGTTGACGTCCTTCAGCTTCTCGACCGTCTCGAGGTCGCCCAGTTCCAGCTTCGGCATGCCGCAGCACGCCTCCTTCTCGGCGATCGTGTACGGGATCTCGTTGTGCGAGAGGATCTTGACGAGGTCGCGCCCGATCCCCGGCTCGTTGTAGTTGACGTAGCAGGTCGCGAACAGCGCCACCTTGCCCGGCGTCCGCTGGCCGTCGCGCACCGGCCAGGCCACCGACGGCTCGACCGTGGCGCGGAACCTGCGGGAATCGTACGGGGCAGCGCCGCTTCCGCGGCGACGCCAAGCGTCTTGTCCATGAGCGAGCGGGTGAAGCCCGCCTTGCTCGCCCAGTTGACCGCCTGCACGACGACGGGAATCGTCGCCAGCTTGCCCATCCGGTCGGTGCTCGTGAGCATCCGGTCGCGGAACGTCGTCTCGCCCTTCCTGAACTTGATCGCCTTGCCGCGCAGCATCAGGTGCGGGAAGTCGAGGTTCCACGGGTGCGGCGGCACGTACGGGCACTTCGTCATGTAGCAGACGTCGCACAGGTAGCACTGGTCGACCACTTTCCAGTAGTCGGCCTTGGCCACGCCGTCGACCTCCATCGTCTTGCTCTCGTCGACGAGGTCGAACAGCGTCGGGAACGCGTTGCACAGGCTGATGCAGCGCCGGCAACCGTGGCAGATGTCGAAGACGCGCTCGGTTTCCTTGAAGAACGCCGCCTCGTCGTAGAACTCGGGACCTCGCCACTCGACGGGATGGCGCGTCGGGGCCGCGAGGTTGCCTTCCTTCTTCTCAGTCAGCGGGGCGCTCATCGGATGGCTGCCAGCGAAATTGCGGTCGGGAATCGAGGCTCGCGTCAAACCGCGGGCTCGCCATGCTGCGTGCGCGCCTGCATGGAACGCGCATCGGGCCCCCTCTCGGCGGAACGGAAAACGTCCGCCGAAGGGGCTTTCGCCCGGTTGAGCGTCGCCGGGTTCACCCGGCGACGCTCAACCGGGGCGCGGCACGGACGATCAGTCAGCGAGGGCGTCCAGCGCCTTCTGGAAGCGGTTCGCGTGCGAACGCTCCGCCTTCGCGAGCGTCTCGAACCAGTCGGCGATCTCGTCGAACTTCTCGTCGCGCGCCGCCTTCGCCATGCCCGGGTACATGTCGGTGTACTCGTGCGTCTCGCCGGCGACCGCCGACTTCAGGTTCTGGCGCGACGAGCCGATCGGCAGGTCCGTCGCCGGGTCGCCGACCACGGCGAGGTAGTCCAGGTGGCCGTGCGCGTGACCCGTCTCGCCTTCCGCGGTCGAGCGGAACAGCGCGGCGACGTCGTTCTGGCCTTCCACGTCGGCCTTGTTTGCGAAGTACAGGTAGCGGCGGTTGGCCTGCGACTCGCCCGCGAACGCGTCCTTGAGGTTCTGGTGCGTCTTGGTGCCCTTGAGCGCCTTCATGAGATCTTCTCCTGTGGTGACGACCCGCCGCTCCGTCGCCGGCGCGGCGCCTTTCCTGCCGCGCGCCCGGGAAGTTTCCCTGCCGGCCGCGCGACGAACGATTCCATCCTACCCGGGGGGTCTATCCCCCGTCCAATTGAATGGTTGAATCCAGGTGATAACCTGAAACTATACGTGGTCGGGCTCGCCGCCCCGCTTCCGTGCAGCGGCCGCGTCCGAGGCGCGCCTTGCTAGACTCGGCGCTGCACGGAGTCTCACGCGACACCGCGCAGCGTTCCCCCGCCCCCGCGAATCCGCCCGAAAGACCCGCACGATGCTAGACGACCGCGCATTCGACACGCTGTTCCGCAAGGCCCGCACGTTCAACGGCTTCGACGGCCGCCCGGTGACCGACGCGACGCTGCACGCGCTCTACGACCTGCTCAAGTGGGGGCCGACGAGCGCGAACTCGTGCCCGGCCCGCTTCGTGTTCGTGCGATCGCCCGAAGCGAAGGCGATGCTCGCGCCCGCATTGTCGCCCGGCAACCACGACAAGACGGTGGCGGCGCCCTGCACGGTCATCGTCGCCTACGACCTCGCGTTCTACGACGCGCTGCCTCGCCTGTTCCCGCACACCGATGCGGTGAGCTGGTTCGCCGGCAAGCCCGACGTGATCCAGTCGACCGCGTTCCGCGGCGGCACGCTGCAGGGCGCCTACCTGATCCTCGCCGCGCGCGCGCTCGGCCTCGACTGCGGCCCGATGTCGGGCTTCGACAATGCGAAGGTCGACGCGGCGTTCTTCCCGGGCACGACGATCCGGTCGAACTTCCTCGTGAACCTCGGCTACGGAGACCCGGCGAAGGTGTTCCCGCGCAATCCGCGCCTCGCGTTCGACGAGGCCTGCCGGATCGCCTGACGCGCGCGCGGGCGCGCGCACCGGGGCCTCACGCCGATCGCCACCGGGCGACCAGCGCGTCGGGCACCTCGATGCCCTCGGCCTCCGCCTTGCGGCGCAGCGCCTCGCGTCGCGCACCGGGCAGGCGCACGCCGTCGTCCTTCAGCATCTCGGCGACCAGCACCTCGAGCCTGTCGAGGTAGGCGTCGTTGCCGGCGAGCGCGCCGGGGTCGATCACGATGAACGCCTGGCCGATGGCCGGGCGGTTGCCCTCGTCGACGAAGAAGCTCGACGCCTCGAAGCCGAAGTTGGCGCCGACGACCGCGGTGACGAGCAGTTCGACGACGAGCGCGAGCATCGCTCCCTTCGGCGACGACACCGCGCCGATCGGGAGCATCGATCCCTGCAATGCGGCCGCGGCATCGGTCGTCGGGTTGCCCGCCGCGTCGAGCGCCCACCCCTGCGGAATCGGCTTGCCCTCCTTCGCCGCGACCATGACCTTGCCGCGCGCGACTTCCGAGAGGCTCAGGTCGACCATCAGCGGATCGGCGCTGCGGCGGGGGAACACCGCAGCGACCGGGTTGGTGCCGAAGATCGGATGTCGACCGCCGGCCGCGGGCATCGCCGCCGGCGAGTTGGCGAATCCCAGTCCCACGAAACCGGAGGCGGCAACCGGGCGCAGGTGATCGACGATCACGCCGCCGTGGTGGCTGCGGACGACGCCGGCGTACGCCACGCCGTGCTCGCGCGCCGCGGAGACGGCCTCCCGCACCGCCAGCTCGCAGGCCGGAAAGGCGAGTCCGCCACCCGCGTCGACGACGATCGCGCCCCCCTTCCGGCGTGCGACCGCGGGCACCGCCGCGCCGTCGACGCGGCCGTTGGCGAGGTGCGTCGCGTACTGGCCGACGCGCGAGAGACCGTGCGAGCCGAGCCCCTGCGATTCGGCGAGGACCAGCGCGCGCGCCGTCGACTCCGCCATCGCGGCGCCCGCGCCTGCGCGCGCGAGGGCACCGGCGACGAGCGTTCGCGCCTCGGCGAGCGGCAGCTTCATGCCAGCGCCTCGATCACCCTGTCGGCGATCAGGAAGCTCACGCGCTCGTTCGCCTCGGCGGTGACGCCCGCGACGTGCGGCGTCAGGATCAGGTTGGGACAGCCGTCGAAATGCGGTGCCGCCGGCAGCGGCTCGGTGCCGAAGACGTCGATCGCCGCACCACCGAGGTGGCCGTCCCTCAGCGCGCCGGCGAGCGCGACCTCGTCGACGATGCCGCCGCGCGCGGTGTTCACCAGCACCGCGCCCCGCTTCATCGAGGCGATGCGCGCCGCGGAGAAGAGCCCCTTCGTCGATTCGAGCAACGGCACGTGCAGGCTCACGACGTCGGCCGTCCCGACGACCTCGTCGAGTCCCGCGCAGCGCACGCCGGCCGCAGCGAAGGCCGGATGACCGGCGTCCATCATCGCGTCGAAGGCGATCACGTTCATGCCCACGGCCTTCGCGAGCTTCGCCGTGTGCTGGCCGATCGACCCGAAGCCGATCAGGCCGAGCGTCTTGCCGCCGATCTCGCGCCCGCCCGACAACGCGCTGCGCGGCCACTTGCCCGCCGCGACCGCGCCCGTGGACTGGTACGCCCCTCGCAACAGCACCATCGCCGTGCCGATCACGTACTCGGCCACCGACAGCGCGTTCGCGCCCGTCGCGGGGATCACCTCGACGCCCCTGGCCGCGCAGCCGGCGACGTCGATGTTGTCGAGGCCGACCCCGAGACGGCCGACCACCTTGCAGCGGACGAGCGACTCCAGCAGCACACCACGCACTTGCGTGCGGTTGCGCACGACGATGGCGTCGCAGCCAGCGGCCTCCTTCATGAGGCGCGCCGCGTCGTCGACCAGCGCAGGATCGTAGAGCACGTCGTGCCGCTCGCGCAGCACGGCGACCGCACGCTCGTCCATGAACTCGGCGACGACGACCCGGCTCATCGCCCGGCCCCGGGCGACGCCCGTCTCCGGGCCGGTCCCTCGACCGCCACGCTCATGCGCTCTCGTAGAGGCGGGTCAGCACGAACTCGCGGTGCCCGAGCGCCTCGGCGGCGGTCAGGCGGCCATTGGCGGTGCGCAACATGCATTCGAGCAGCCGATCACCCGCCTGGTCGAGCGTGATCTCGCGCTGCAGGAGCCCGGTGACGTCGACGTCGACGTGCTCGCTCATCGTGCGCACGGTGCGCGGGTTGGCGCAGATCTTGATCACCGGCAGGATCGGATTGCCGATCACGTTGCCCTGGCCGGTGGGGAAGAAGTGCACCGCGTAGCCGGAGGCCGCGCACAGCGTGACCATCTCGGCGGCGGCGCTGGACGAGTCCATGAACCACAGGCCCGGGTGCGTCGGCATCTCGGCCTTGTCGATCACGCCGTCCACCGTGCACTTCTTGCCGATCTTCTGGATGTTGCCGAGCGCCTTTTCCTCGATCGTGGTGAGGCCGCCGGCGATGTTGCCCTTGGTCGGCTGGCTGTCCGAGAGGTCGCTCGTCTTGTGGCGGTTGATCACTTCCTGGTAGCGGTCGAACATGAACATGAACCGTTCACGGACCGCGTCGTTCGCGCACCGCGCGGCCACGATGTGCTCGCCGCCGGTCAGCTCGGTCGTCTCGCCGAAGCACAGGTAGTTGCCCAGCGGGTGGAGCTTGTCGAACGCGTTGCCGACCGACGGGTTCGCGCCGCAGCCGCTCGTCGTGTCGCTCTCGCCGCACTTGGTGCTGACCCACAGCTCCGAGATCGCGCAGCGCTCGCGCTGCTTCTCGCTCGCCCACTGCACGTACTCGCGCGCGGCCTTGCTCGCGCGCATGATCGTGTCGTGGTCGCCGTGCAGCTCGATGCCGAACCCGCAGACGGGCTTGCCGGTGGCCTTGATCCCGTCCACCACCTTCTGCGTCCAGCCGTCCTCGATGCCGATCACGACGACGGCCGCGACGTTGGGGTTGCATCCGGTGCCGATCAGCGTGCGGAAGTGCAGATCGAGGTCCGCGCCGAACTGCAGCCGCCCGTAGGGGTGCGGGATCGCCATCGCGCCCTTGATGTTGTGCGCCACGGCCTCGGCCGCCGCGTTGGACAGGTCGTCCAGCGGCAGGACGATCACGTGGTTGCGCACGCCGACGCGGCCGTTCTCGCGCCGGTAGCCGAGGAAGGTGGTGTCCTTGCCGATCACTGACATGTTCCGTGCTCCCCGGTTCACCAACGCTTGGTCTTGATGTTGTGGACGTGGGCGTGCTCGCCCGCGCTGATCGGCTTGACGACCTTGCCGATGTCGATGCCGTACTTGAGGACGGTGTCGCCGACCGCCATGTCGCGCAAGGCGACCTTGTGGCCGATCGGGATGTCCTGCCGCGCCGTCACCCGCGTCATGCGGTCGTCGTCCATGATCCAGCCGGACAGCTCCATCCCGGCCTTCACGCCCTCGGTGACGACGACGGCCACGCTGTCGTTCGCGTCGTGCAATACGAAGTGAATCATCGGTCGCTCCCTGTCCGGCCCGCGACGAAGGGATGCGGGGCCGCCGGGAAGAAGTATCGGCGCGAATCGCCGGGCCCGTCAAACAGGTCATATAGATGACATGGACGAATCGGCCGCACCGGCTCCACAATGCGGCCATGGCCCTTGCCCTGCGAACCGCCACGCCCCCGGGTTTCGCGTCCATCGCCCCGGACGCCGCGGGCATGCCGCTCTACCGCGCGGTCAGGCGCGCGCTGCTCAAGGCCATCGAGGACGGTGCGCTCGCGCCCGGCGCGGCGCTGCCGAACGAGACCGAGCTCGCGGCCGCGTTCGACGTCGCGATCGGGACGTTGCGGCGGGCCGTCGACGACCTGGTGGCCGAGCACATCCTCGTGAGGAGGCAGGGCCGCGGCACGTTCGTCGCCACGCACACGCGCGACCGCTTCCTGTTTCAGTTCTTCCACGTCGAACGCAGCGACGGCCTGCGCGATGCCCCGGACGTGGAGCTCCTGTCGTTCGAGCGCGTGCGCATGGACGAGGAGTCGGCGGCGGCGCTGTCCACCCGGGCCGGCACGCCCGCGTTCAGGATCGAGAACCGGCTCAGGCTGCAGGGTGCCGCCGTCGTGCACGACCTGATCGTGATTCCCGCCGCGCTGTTCCGCGGCCTGACCGAGAAACGCCTGCGCGAGCGGACGAGCACGATCTACCACCTCTACCAGAGCGAGTTCGGCGTCACCGTGGTGCGGGCCCGCGAGCGCCTGCGTGCCGTGCCGGCCGACCGCGCGACTGCGCGCGCATTGGGCACCTCGCCCGGTCAGCCGGTGCTCCAGGTCCGGCGCACGGCCATCGGGCTCGGCGGGCGGCCGGTCGAATACCGCGTCAGTACGATCGTGACGACCGCGCACGACTACGTGAACCTGCTGTCGAGGCCCTCGTGAGGACGACTGGGCCTCGGCGCGGGACCGATCTCCCCGCCGCACGCAGGCCGCGGGAGGGGCCCGCCCCTTCGATCCTTCCGGACTCGACCGATGGCACGCACGCTAGCCGAGCTTCGCAGCCGCCGCTGGTTCGCCGATGCCGGCATGCGGGGATTCGCGCACCGGCAGCGCATGCAGCAGTCGGGCCTGCGCCGCGAGGACGTGGTCGGGCGGCCGATCGTCGCGATCGTCAACACGTGGAGCGAGCTCTCGCCCTGCCACGCGCATCTGCGCGAGCGGGCCGAAGCGGTCAAGCGCGGTGTGCTGCTCGCGGGCGGGATGCCGCTGGAGCTGCCGGCGATGAGCCTGGGCGAAGTGATGGTGAAGCCCACGACGATGCTCTACCGCAACCTGCTGGCGCTCGAGGTGGAAGAGCTGCTCCGCTCGCATCCGGTGGACGGCGCCGTGCTGCTGGGCGGCTGCGACAAGACCACGCCGGGCACCGTGATGGGCGCGACCAGCATGGGCATCCCGGCGATCTTCTGCCCCGCCGGCCCGATGCTGAACGACCGCTACCAGGGCCGGACGGTCGGCGCCGGCACGCACACGCTGATGTACTGGGGGGACTACCAGGCAGGACGCATCGGCGACGACGAGTGGGTGAGCCTCGAGGCGCGCATGACCCGCTCGCCGGGGACGTGCAACACGATGGGCACCGCAAGCACGATGACCTCGATCGTCGAGGCGCTGGGTCTGGCGCTGCCCGGCAGCACCAGCATCCCGGCGGTCGACTCCGCCCACCCCCGGATGGCCGCGGCCTGCGGCGAGCGGATCGTGCAGATGATCTGGGAGGACCTCACGCCGCGGAAGATCCTGACGCGCGGCGCGTTCCTCAACGCCGCCGCCGTCCAGATGGCGCTCGGCGGCTCCACGAACGCCGCGGTGCACATGATCGCGATGGCGCGACGCGCGGGCGTCGAGCTGGACCTCGCCGACCTCGACGCGATGGCGCGCCGCGTGCCGGTGATCGCCAACCTGTTCCCCAGTGGCGACCGCCTGATGGAAGACCTGCACTACGCCGGTGGATTGCCTGCGCTCATGAACGTGATCCGCGCGCACCTGTCGCTGGACGAGATCACCGTCACGGGGGAACCGTTGCGCGCGCAACTCGAAGGACGCGCGGTTCTCGACCCCCAGGTGATCCTCGCGCCCGACCATCCGGTCAGTCCGCGCCCGGCGCTCGCCGTGCTGCGCGGCAACCTGGCGCCGGAAGGCGCGGTGATCAAGCCCAGCGCGGCCAGTCCCGAGCTGATGCGCCATCGGGGCCGTGCCATCGTCTTCGACAGCCCCTGGAGATGAACGCCGCCCTCTCCGATCCCGCGTTCGACTGCGACGAGACCTGCGTGATCGTGCTGCGCAACGCGGGACCGGTCGGCGGGCCCGGCATGCCCGAATGGGGCAACCTGCCGATCCCGAGGAAGCTCCTGCAGCGGGGCGTTCGCGACCTCGTGCGCATCTCGGACGCGCGCATGAGCGGTACCCACTACGGCACCTGCGTGCTGCACGTGTCCCCCGAAAGCGCCGTGGGAGGCCCGCTGGCGCTCGTGCGCAACGGAGACACGATCGAGCTGGACGTGGAAGCGCGCGCGCTCAACCTGCTCGTCGACGACGCGGAGCTCGCGCGCCGCCGCGCCGCCTGGTCCGCGCCGGCGCAGCCGTACGCGCGCGGCTACACGCGCCTGTACCAGCAGCACGTGACGCAGGCGCACGAGGGATGCGACTTCGATTTCCTGGCCGGCACGGCGCCCACGCCCGAGCCGGCCATCTACTGACGACGCCAGCACCGCCGGAGCCCCGATGAACCCCTTCCACCAACTGCTGGGCGAGCGCGCGACGACGACGCCGATCGGCACCTGGGTGATGTCCGCCAGCCCGATCGTCGCCGAGGCGGTGGGCCATGCCGGCTTCGACTGGGGCGTGCTCGACATGGAGCACACCCCGATCGACCTGATGGGCCTCGTGCACCTGCTGCAGGCCGTGGGCAACACGCGGATGGTGCCCGTCGTGCGCGTGCCGTGGAACGACACCGTCACCGTCAAGCGCGTGCTCGATGCGGGCGCGCACACGCTGCTCTTCCCGTTCGTGCAGGGCGCCGGCGAAGCGGCGCACGCGGTCTCCGCCACGCGCTACCCGCCCGAGGGAGTGCGCGGCATGGCCGGCATGAGCCGCGCGTCGCGATTCGGCACGACACCGGATTTCCTGCGCGGCGCAAACCGGACCATCGCCGTCGTGCTCCAGCTCGAGACGCCGCAGGCGATCGCGAACCTGGAAGAGATCGCTGCGGTGCCGGGCGTCGACGCGTTGTTCAGGGGCCGGGCGACCTCCGGCAGCATGGGCCGCACGGGCGAGCTCACCCACCCCGACGATGGCGCTGATGGCCGACGCCGCGCGGCGCGCCCGGGCGATCGGGATGCCGGTCGGGACCGTCGGCGGCACGCCCGAGACGGTGGCGCGCTACCGCTCGATCGGATACGACTTCGTCGCGATCGGCTCCGACCTCGGGCTGCTGATGCGGGCCGCGCAGTCGGCGGTGCAGGCGCTGCGCGCGGGCGACGGCGGCTCGCCCCAGCCGCCGAACGCCGGCAAGCGCACCGAGGGAGGCTACTGACATGGCCCAGGTCGAGCTGCGCGGCGTCACCAAGAGCTACGACGGCAGGAACACCGTGATCCACGGCATCGACCTCGACATCCGGCACGGCGAGTTCGTCGTGTTCGTCGGCCCGTCGGGCTGCGGCAAGAGCACGCTGCTGCGGGCGATCGCCGGGCTGGAGCCGATCTCCGGCGGCGAGGTGCGCATCGGCGGGCAGGTCGTCAACGACTTGCCGCCGCGCAGCCGCGACATCGCGATGGTGTTCCAGGACTACGCGCTCTACCCGCACAAGTCGCTCTACGACAACATGGCCTTCGGCCTGCGCCTGCGCAAGACGCCGGAGGACGCCATCCGCGAGCGCGTGATGAACGCGGCCACCCTCCTGCGCATCGACCACATGCTGGAGCGCCGGCCGGCCGCGCTGTCCGGCGGGCAGCGACAGCGGGTCGCGATCGGCCGCGCGATCGTGCGCGAGCCCAAGGTGTTCCTGTTCGACGAGCCGCTGTCGAACCTCGACGCGCAGCTTCGCAACGAGATGCGCACCGAGATCAAGCGGCTGCACCAGCGTCTGGGCGCGACGATCATCTACGTCACGCACGACCAGGTCGAGGCGATGACGCTGGCCGACCGCATCGCCGTGCTGTCGGGTGGCAAGCTGATGCAGTACGACACGCCCGACGCCGTCTACAACCGCCCGGCCGCGCTGTTCGTGGCCGGCTTCACCGGCGCCCCGCCGATGAACCTGGTCGACTGCACGGTCACCGACGGCGCGGCCGACCTCGGCGGCGTGCGCGTCCGGCTGCCCGCGGACCTGGCCGCGCGCCGCGGGGCGGTCACCGCTCAAAGTTCGGCGTGCGTCCCGGAGAACCTGCGTCTCGCCTCCGCCGCAGGCGACATCGAGGTGCCGGCGGAGGTCTCGCTGCTCGAGCCGCTCGGCGCGGAGACACTGGTGACGCTCCAGCTCGGGAGCACCGAGATGGTTGCGCGCTGCCCGGCGTCGTTCCGCCATCCGCCGGGCACCGCGGTCACGCTGCACGTCAACCCGATGCACCTGCACCTGTTCGACGCCGCCAGCGGTGCGGCGCTCCACTGACCCTCACTTCGTAGCGAAGGAGATCGACGATGAAACGACTGAAGCTGCTCCCGGCGCTGGCGCTGATCGCCGGCCTCGCTGTCTCGATCGGCACGACCAGCGCGTACGCCCAGACCACGCTGCGCGTGTTCTCGGGTGGCGCGAACCAGCGTCCCGACCTGATGCGCAAGCTGTTCGACCAGTACCAGGCCGCCAACCCCGGCGTGAAGATCGAGATCGAGACCGGCGGTGCGACGAGCGAGCTGCAGCGCCAGTACCTCGACCGTGCTCAACGCGGAAGGATTCATGATCGACACTACATGATCGACATCGTCAACCCGGCGCAATACTTCGGCGCCGGCTGGCTCGGAGCCGCTCAACGCTTACGTGGGGTCCGGCCGACGCGATGGTATCTCTACCCGCCGGTCTCACATGCAGTCGAACGTGGTGGATGGCAAGGTCGCCGCGATGCCGGGGTTCGCCGACGCGATGTTCATGTACTACCGGAAGGACCTGTTTCGCTGGCATGGGATCGCCGAGCCGAAGATCTGGGACGAACTCCCAGCCGCGTCGAAGAAGATCCAGGCCGGCGAGGGCAATCCGAATTCCTGCAGTTGTCAACCAGATGCGGGGATCCGCACGGCCTTCACGTTCGGGGTGCGCCTGGATCCTGATAGGCAAGGAGCTCAACGACGGGTCTGGCAAGCTGGACGCTGGACAAGTGGCCGGCGGTCAAGGCCTGAACCAGTGGCTGTCGATGGTCGACGCCGGCGTGATCAAGAGGAACGTCGCCGAGGTCAAGACGTACGGATACGGTCAACGAG
>JADIZG010000035.1 GCA_016704895.1 Betaproteobacteria bacterium | reverse complement strand
GCGCGAGCGCCGCCCCGTCGGCCAGCCCTGAGGAGCACGCCTGCGACGATCGTCTGGTTGACGAGCTTCATCCGTAGCCCGGGCCGGGCGCACCGCAGGGGACGATGCGCTTGCGGAACGCCTGCAGGACCGGACATGCCCGGGCGATGCATCGGCGTCCCCGCCGACGAACGACGTCGGCGCGCCCAGCGTCGCGCCGCCGACCTCCCGTCACCGGGGCGTCGATCGCGAACGCGCCGGCGAGGGCGGCCAGTTCGCCGGACTCCGCGCGTTGCCCGGCGGACGCCGTCGTCATGTCGACGAACACCGTGCCCGGTCGCGCCACGGGAGCCATGCGCCGGTGCAGTTCACTGACGTCGTCGGGGCCGCCGACGATCGTCGCGATCACGTCGCAGGCGCGGGCAAGGGCTTCCGGGTTCTCCGCCAACGAGGCACCGGCGCCGACGATCGGCGCCGCGGTCTCGCGCCTCGCGCCTGCGCCCAGACGGCAGTGGAAGCCCGGCCAGAGGACGCGCCGGGCCATCGGCGGTCGATGTTGCCGAGCCCGATCCAGCCGACGGTCTACGCCGGGGTCATCATGCGGGCTGCGGCGGCCCGCGCCCGCCGCGAGCTTGGTCCGCGCGATCGGGTCACTGGATCTGGATCTTCGAATCGCGCACGATCCTGCCCCACTTGGCCGTCTCGTCCGCGAGGTGATCGGCGGGCTCCTTCGAAGCGTGCCGCCAGGCGCGTCGCGCCCGCTTGACAGGCGCGTGCGCACCGCCGGATCCTTGAGATTCGTTCACCTCGGCGTTGAGGGCGGGCGACGATCGCGGGGGACGTGCCTTTCCGGCGCGAGCAGGCGGACCACGTCGACGACTGCGTACTGCGGCTGGCCGAGACCGACGGTCGTCGGGACGTCCGGCAGCGCAGGCGAGCGCGTCGGCGCCATCACCGCGATCGCCCGCACCTTGCCGCCCTTCACCTGGCCGACGATGCCCGGGATCAGGCTGGAACATGAGCTGGATGTCGTTGGCCATCAGGTTGGTCGTCGCGGTGCCGGGGGCGTTGTAGGGCACGTGCACCATCTTCGCGCCCGTCTCCCGCATGAAGAGCTCGCCCGCGAGATGCATCGAGCTGCGGTGCCGGTCGACCCGAAGTTGAGCTTGCCCGGATTCGCCTTGCGTAAGCGTGAACTCGGCAAGGTCCTTCGCCGGCAGGTCGTTATTGACGACCAGGATGTTCGGCACGTCGGCGATCAGCACGATCGGCGGAAGTCCTTCTGCGGATCGTAGGACAGGTTCCCCTAGAGGCTGGGATTGACGGCGAGCGTGCCCGCCCACGAGAAGAGCAGGTGGTGGCCGTCCGGTGCGGCGGTCGCCGCGCCCGGCGCCGATGTTGCCGTTCGCGCCGGGCTTGTTGTCGATCACGACCGACGTCTGCAGGCGCTTCGCGAGCGCCTCGGACACGACGCGCGCGATCGAGTCGCCGGTGCCGCCGCCGCCGGGCGCGGGGACGACGATCTGCACGGTCTTGCCGGCCGGCCAGTCCTGCGCGAACGCGGGGAGAACGAGGACGGGAAGCAACGCGGCCGCGGCCGCGAGGCAAGAGAAGTCGACGGCTGGGAATCCTCATCGCTGGGGTGAACGACGGCGCGGCCGCGGTGGAAGTCGTCAGGGGCTGGCGCGTGCTCTCGCGCGTCGCGCGGAGGGCCGCACCGATGGCGGCATCCGTCGCCGCGACCGGCACCACGCAGCCGGCCCGATCAGCCGCCGTCCTCCCGTCTGCGCGATCGCATCGCGGACCTCCGCCTCGACCGCGTGCAGGTCGCCCTTCGCGAGCGCACTGTGCTCGTTCAGGCCGCCGACGAGGCCCGGGAACCGCGACGCGCGTCGCGCACGTCGGCCCGTCAGGGTGCCAGTTGATCATCTCGACCGGGTAATCGGCGAGGAGGTCGAACATGATGTCGTCGCCGTGCGCGTGGAGCATCTAGAGGCGCGCCTTGCCGGCCAGCGCGGCGAGCACCCGCAGATCGAAGGCCTTCCCCAAGCGCTCGTACTCGTCGACGGCGAGCAGCCGGGTACGACGCGAGCTGCGTCGCGAAGAACACGCCGTGCGCACCGGCGTCGATCGCGTCGAGCGCGAACCGGATCGCCACTCGGTGATGACGGAGAGCGCCTGGTGGAGAGCGTCGGGCGAGCGCCGCAGGTCCGCGAACAGCCGCTCGGTCGACAGCTTGCGCGCCGTCGTGAGCGGCGGAAGATCGTCTGCAGGTCGGCACTGATCCCTGAGCGCCTCTGCCGCCGCCTTCAGCGCCCCTGGTTCTGGCGTCCGTAGCTTCCGCGGCGCACGTCCAGGTCCCGAATCCTGAGCCAGTCGGCGGTCTGCACGACGCGCGGCCCCACGACCGCGCGCGCCCCGTTGGCCCTGCCCCCATGCGCTCTCGGCACCCCAGTCCTCGACGCCGTAGGTGCCGGAGGATGAACTTGACGAGGTCAAACGCCCAACGGCGCTGCCAGGCGAGCGTGTGCGCGACGAGCTGGTCGACGTGCTGGTCGTCCCGGGGAAATGTCGCCAGAGGGCGATCGGCGGATGGTCGACCGCCTCTTCAGGGCCGCTTCGACGCGCTGCCAGGGTCCATCGGCATCAGGCGTTCCTTCGTATCGTGGGTTACGTGGGGCCCCGGTGGGCGGGTCCGTCGGCGCCGGGCGCCGAGGCTTCCCGAGCAAGAGTCTTGCATTGTGCCCGACCCGCCGGGCAAACGGGCTCTCGCGAACCGTCGATTCGCGCGCCACTCCGAACGCTCGAGGCGTCGGCGTCCGTGGCCGCGCGGTTCGGCGGCGCGCCTTCCGCGGCCGCGAGCCGCGGCACCGGCCGTGCCGTCGTCGTGGTCGCAGTTGCGCGAGCAGCGCCCCACCGGCCCGGTGGATCCGGCGCGGGATCGCGCGGCGCAGACTCGGAGAGCCGGCGCGTCGCCCACCGTTCGTCGAGCGCGGGCATCGCGACGCCGTCGCAGTTCAGGTTGCGCATCGCGACCGCGGCACGATGCCGATGCCGGCCCCGGCGCGCGCACCAGCGACGACGGCGGGAAAGCCGGCGACCTGGATGCGCAACGAGCGGCGCCCCGCCGCGGTCGCCTTGCCGACGATGCAGGTGTGGACCGCCGAGCCGCTCCACAGCGAGACGAACGGATGCGCGAGGCAGTCGGCGAAGCGGACGGCGCCGCGCCGGCCGAGCGCGACCCCGTCGGGCGCGACGACGACGAAACCGCCGCCGCGGGTAGGGATGGAACGCGAGATCCGGGTGCTCGTCGTCCCAGGTCACGATCCCCCAGGTCCGCGCCCTCCGGCAACGGCGGCGACGATGTCGTGGCTCAGCCGCTCCTCGAGCGACACGCGGACGTCCGGGTAGGCGCGAGGAACACGCCGAGGTCGTCGGGCAGGAACGAGGCGATCGCGCTGCTGTTCGCGAACGGCGTGATCTGCGAGGTCACGCCCTGCGCGTGAGGCGCGAGGTCCGCGCCATCTGCTCGAGACTCCGCCAGCAGCGCCGGAGGCTCGAGGCATCACGCGCCCCGCACGCGTCAGCGAGACGCCGCGCGCCTCGCGCGTGAACAGCGGCGCGCCTGGCAGCTCCTCCAGGTGCCGGGCGCAAGCTCGCCGACGACGGCGCGAGGTGGCATCGCGCGGCGCCGCGCGACACGTTGCCGGCATCCGCGATGGCGACGACGAGCTTGAGATCGACGAGACTGTGGCGCAAGAGCGTTCGTGCGGGCGAAGGCCGGATTCCGGCAAGCCCGCTTGTCCGACAGTATGCCCGATGACAGACTGCGAGCCGCCGGGAACCGGGTCAGGCGTCGACCTGTTCCGGTGATGCCGCGTCGCCGCAGGCGCGCGCCTTCGAGACGACGAGAGAGGACCGCCACGATGTCGCGCGCCTGGGTACGAGAATCCATCCACCGCATCGAGCGCGACTTCAGCGCTCGGCCGACGCTCACCTGGTGCTCGTCGGGCTCGCTTCGATGCCGGGCGTGCGGCTGTACCTGAAGGACGAGTCTGACCCATCCGACCGGCAGCCTCAGCACCGTCTCGCCCGCTCGCTCTTCCTCTACGGCTGTGCAACGGCTGGATCGCCGAGGGATCGACGGTGGTCGAGGCGTCGTCGGGGAGCACCGCGGTCTCGGAAGCCTACTTCGCGCGCGGATGCTCGGCCTGCCGTTCCGTCGCCGTGATGCCGCGCGGCACGTCGCCGGCGAAGATCGCGCAGATCGAGTTCTCACGGCGGGCGCTGCCACTCGGTCGACCAGGCGGGCGAGGTGTACGCAGGCCGAACGCCTCGCGCGCGGAGCGTCGCGGACACTACATGGATCAGTTCACCTACGCCGAGCGCGCGACCGACTGGCGCGGCAACAACAACATCAGACTGCCGAAGGCGGCTCCGACGTCGAGGGCATCGGCCGCCGCGCGTCGAGCCGTCGTTCGTGCCCGGCGTGATCGACCGCATGATCCGCGTGCCGAACGCCGCGTCGTACGCGGCGATGCGGGTGCTCGAACGCCTGGTCGGCAGGAGGTGCGGCGGGTCGACCGGACCAACTTCTGCGGCGCGCTCGAGATCGCCTGCGACGGAAACGCGCGCGGCGGCGAGCGCGATCGGCACGCTCGCGTGCGACGCGGGCGACCGCCACCTCGACACCTACCAGCGACGCCTGGCTCGCTGCGGGCGGCTACGACGTCGCGCCGCACGTCGAGCGCTTCGAGCGCGCCTGCGCGACCGGATCCTGGACGCCAGCCTGACCCGCGTCACCGGGCCAGGGTCCGGGGCGGCGCGATGAGGTCCGAAGGGCGACCGCGCCGCGAGGACACGCGCGGGGGGCGCTTGCGGCCCGCGCGATCGACGCGCGGGACGTGGCATCTGGTAGGCGCGATTGGACTCGAACCAACGACCCCCACCATGTCAAGGTGGTGCTCTAACCGCCTGAGCTACGCGCCTGCAGCCTCCGCATTATAGCAAGGTTCCGCGAACCGGCGAGCGGGGAGGCCGGCCGGCCTGCGTGCGTGTGCGCCGGCGCCCGTCAGGGCAGGCGGCGCAACGCGAGCGCCAGCGCGCCGATCAGGATCGGCTGGTGAACCATGTAGACCGCGAGGCTGTGGCGGCCGAGCCACACGAGGGCACGCGGCGCGCGCGCGAGGAACGCGAGCGGCGCGAACGACCGGCGGACGAGAGCGTCGCCTGCCGCGACGCCCACGAGCGCGGCGCCGAGCCACGGGAAGAGCGGGACGTAGTCCTGGGTGACGGGCTTGTGCGTCGTGAAGCCGATCCACGCGAGCGCGCGCGAGTCGAACGCCGGGTGCGTCACGAGAAGTCCCGCCGCGATCACCGCCGCGCCGCAGGCGAGCGCGAGCCCGGGACGAAGCGTGAACGGCCAGGCGACGACGCTCGCGACGGCGATGCAGTGCAGGATGCCGAACCAGATGTAGCTCGTCGGGAACGCGAGCCAGCTCGCGACGCTCACGGCGAGTGCGCACGCGGCGATCGTGGCGGTCCGCTTCCATCGCTGCGCGGCCGTGACGCCGGCGCGGCGCGCGAGAACGAGCGACATGCCGACGAGCCCGAGGAACGTCGAGACGATGGCGGCGCGAGCGCCGAGCCAGAACGGATCGCCCTCGAAGTCGAGGCGCGCGAGGCCGAACAGCCGCAGGTCGAACGAGAGGTGGTAGGCGATCATCGCGACGATCGCGATGCCCCGGAGCGCATCGACCGCGGCGACTCGCGCCGACGCCCGGGTCGGCGCCCCCGGGCGAGCCGCCGGTCGGGCTAGCGGCGCTCTGACACCCACTGCAGCCGGACCGCGCCGTTGGCGTCGGGCGGGCTGAGCTGGCCCAGCACGCGCGCGGTCGCTTCGCTCGCGCCCGCCCTGGGTGCCAGCGTGGCGTCGAGCGCGACGCCCCCGCGCGACAGCGTCGTCGTTCCGTCGACCGAGACTTCGCCTCCGACGTTGGTGATGCGCCCGACGAACGCGCCGTCGCGCGGCACGACCGTCGCGGAAACGGTGCCGAGCGCGACGCTGGTGCCGTCGGTTGCGGCGAGGCGCGCACGCTCCCAGGTGAGCTTCATGCTGCCGCGTCCCTGCGGTCCCTCGACCGCGAGCTCGCGCGCCTCGACCCGGATCTCGCCGCCGAACGTCGCCGGCGCCCTGCCGGCGAACGCGCTGTCGAGGACGGTCGCGGGCAGGTCGAGCACGAGCCCCTGCGCGGCGAAGCCCGTGCGCGCGAGCCTCAGCGTTCCACGCGGCGTGTCGAGTCCTTCCTGCGGCGCGAGCTCGACCTCGACTTCGCCCCGCAGCAGCGGTGCGGCCTTGAGGTGCCAGGCGACGGGGATCTTCCAGCGCCCGTCGGGGCTTGCCAGCACCCCGCGGCCGTCCCAGACCGTTCCATGCGTGTCGATCACGCGCACCGACTCGCCTATCGCGAGCGACAGTCGATGCGCGAGCCACGAGGCGGGCGCCTGAAGCGCGACCACGACGATCGCGATCGCGAGGAAGAAGAGCACCAGAGCGGCGAGACGGCCCATCGGTTTCCCAGGCGGGGTGTCGGGTCAGCGTGCGTTGGCGAAGGCCGGCTGCCTGATCGACATCAACGGGCGAGCGAGAGTTCCGCACGCACGCGCCCGGTCTCGACGCGCGCGGTGATCGTCGCGTCGACGACGTGGACGGCGTGCTCGCGCGCCAGCGTGTCCACGAGGCCGACGATCGCGGCGAAGCGGACCGACGGGATCGTCAGCGCGGCGCGCGCCCCCGCGATCTCGAGGGAAGCGTCGGCCGCCGCGATGCCGTGCCGGGCCATCGAACCGCGGATCGCCGCGTCGAGCGGCTGTCGCGCGGGCGTCGACACGCGCGTCGCGGCGATGGCGACCGCATCCTGCGCCCGCGCGAGGCGTGCCTGCGCGCGTTCCGCTTCACGCTCGGCGCGAGGCAGGTCCCGCACCAGCGGATGCCAGGCGAACGCGTAGGCGAGGCTCGCGGCGACGACGGCCGCGCCGACGACGAGCCAGCGGCGCTCGCGGGCGTCGAGCCTGCTCCAGCGGTCGCGCAGCGCGGCGCCGTCCATCACGATTCCGGCGTCGCGACGATGCGCAAGCCGCCGCCCGCCTGCGCCGCGACCGGCGCGAGGCCCGCCGCACGCAGGTCGCGCATCAGCCGCGCGACGCGAGCCTCGTCGAGCGCCCCCAGATCGGCCACGAGCCTGCGGTCGCCGTAGGTCAGCTTGCGCACCGATCCCGGCGGCAGCGTCGCGAGCGGACCCGCCGCGCGCGCGATCAACGGCAGCGCGTCGCCTTCGGCCATGCGCGCCGACGCATGCAGCGCTCCGGTCGCGCGTTTGGCGAGCGCCGCTTCCGCCGCGCGCGCGTCGGGCACCGGATCGATGCCTGCGCCGCGCGCCAGCTCGACCACCGCGCGATCGGCCCGCCACGCGACGTACCGATCGTGGGTCCAGCCCGCCGCGGTCAGCCCCACGTGCAACGCGAGCGCGACGAGCGCGAGCGCGACCGCAGGCACGAAGCGCCGCGCGATCGAGGCGGGTGCCGCCGATGGGAGGATCGAATGGCCCGCGCGGACGTCCGGCGCCGAGCGCCACGAGGCGTCCGGGACGCGCTCGAGCGACCAGGGCGTTCCCTGCACGAACGTCACGCCCGCCGCCTGCGTCCATGCGGCGAGACGCGGTGCGTCGGCCGGCGCATCGACGACGATCCGCGCGGGCGGCGCTCCAGCAGCGCCTGCATCGCGGCGCGCGTGCGCCAGCGCGGCTGCGAGCTCCGCAGGCAGCTCGCTGCTCCCCGATGCGTCGGCCGCGAACGCGCTTCCGTCGGAACGGCGCACGAAGCCGCGGCCGTCGGCGCCGGCGCACCAGCGCCACGTGCCGTCCGACGGAGCGAGGTCCGGCTCGGCCACGACACGGTCGATCGCGGGGCGTCGCGCGGCGAGCCAGGTGACCGCGGCGCGGTCGGCGATGCGTACAACCGTCGGGGCGCCGGACGAGGCAGGGGCGGTCACGGCGAGATGCATCGTGTCCGCGGGGGCGGCGAGCTGGTCCTCGAGCGCGAACGCGGCGGCGGTCGCGCGCCGGGCGTCGTTCATCGGCGGAAGCTCGAGCGCGACGATGCGCACGTCGCCCGCGCCGAGCACCGCCTCGATCCGGTCCGCCGCTGGCCATGCCGGCGGGGAGGACGTGCCGCGCTCGACGATGCGCCCCTGATCGTCGACCCGCCACCACGCGGCGGGCGCGGAGGGGTCGAAAGGCACCGGCAGGCGGACGCGCAGCGTCGTCATCCCGTGGATTCTAGTCCAGCCTCAGTCGAGGACCTGCCAGCTCACCTCGGGCGGACGTCGGTCCGCGCGCGAGATCAACGCTTCGGCGCGCACGACCGCATCGCCCTGCCGCGCCACCACCGTCACGAGGAAATGACGGCTGCCGACGGTCAGGCCCGTCGTGTCCGGAACGCCGGTTCCGCGTGCCGCCCGCGAGCGGAAGTCCTGGATCGTCGCGTAGGGACGCTCACGCCGCGCGGCGACGATCGCCGCGATCGCCTCGCCGTCGAGCTTGGGCAGGACGATCGTGAGGACGTCCGCCGACGCCGTGTTGACGTTGACGCCGGCGTCCGCGGGCAGTGCCGCGAGCTCGCCGGCCACTCGCGCAACGGTTGCCGGCGTGAAGCCGCGAACGGCGGCGAGCTCGCCCGTACGCGTCAGGGGGGCGTTCGCGGCGACGCCGCGATCACGCTCGTAGGCCGCGTCCTCGGCGCCGCGCTCGCGCGCTATCGCGTCCGGGTCGATCCAATCGGCGATCGCGTCGACGAGCGCGGGATCGAGTCCGCGACGCTCGAACAGGCGTGCGAGGCGCTCGCGCGCCACTCCCGATCCCGCGTCGATGCCGGCGACGGCGTTGACGTTGAGCCGCGCCTGCGCGTCCTCGATCCGGCCCTGCACGGTCCCGCCGTCGACCGGCGTGGCGGGGAGGGCGATGGCCCACGGCTCGCCGAGGTGGTCGACGGGTCCGTGCGTGGCGTCCTCCTCGATCGTCTGCCGCGCCCATTGGACGCCGGCGGTCGCGAGGGACGTCGCACGCGCGTGGTCGCGGCGGCCTTCGACGATCGACAGCCAGCGCGCGCCGTCGACCGACAGCGTCGTCGCGACGGCAGCGGCGATCGCCGCGATGAGCATCGCGACCACCAGCGCGGCACCGCGTTGACGTTGCCCGCGGTCCGCGCGTTTGCCGACCCGGGGCTTCGCGCGCAGGCGTCCTCCGGGAGCGACCGTCGCTCCATTGCCCCCGCGCGGCGTCGCGGCGACGCTCATCGCAGCACGATGAAGCGTTCGAGCTGCGCGCCATCGGCGAGCGTGACGGCGACGACGAGCGCACGCGGCAGGCCCTCGCGCCGGTCCGGCGGCCAGCGATCGGTCCACTCGCCGTCGTCGTCGGCGTAGCGCACGTCGAACCGCGCGATCCCGTCCGCGATCGCGTACGCGACCGGTTCTGCGCCGGTGCCGCGATCGAGTCTAGGCCAGTAGACGATCTCCGCTGTTCCGCCGTTGATCCGGTAACCCAGGCGCACCCCTTCGGCGCCCGGCTCGGCGGGATCGCCGCCGGCGCGCGTGAACGCGAACGCCGACTGGCCGTTCGCGTCGACGCTGCCAGCCCACGCGTGCTCGCGCCCGCCGGGAACGCGCACGGCGCGCGGCACCGCGGCGCGCGCGTCGGCCTCGATACGCGCGTAGAGCGCATCGAGCGGCTGCCACCGTCTCGCTGCCGAGGCGAGGCGCGCCTCGCCCTCGACGAGCGACGCGGTCGCGCGCCAGGCGAACGTCGCGAAGACGGCGAGCACCGCGAGCGCGACGAGGACCTCGATCAGCGTGAAGCCGGGGACGCGGGCGCGATTCATGGGCGGGGCGCGCGGGCGACGTAGCCGGTGAGGCGCGCGAGCACGTAGTCGGGGGCGGCGGCTTCCGCCACCTCGACGTCGACGCGCCGGAACGCCGGGTTGGGCGTCGCGCCGACGGACTCTCGCCAGACGAACGCCGTGCCGCCCTGCGAGGCGTCCCCCGAACGCCGTCCCGCGGGAGGCAGGTCGCGCGCGAACTCCGCGTTCGCGATCCGGTTCTGCGCGACCCACATCGCGAGCGTCCGCGCCTTCAGCGTGCCCGCGCCGTCGGCGGACTGCGCGAGCGCGCGCATGCCCGCGGCGAGCGCGACCGCGACGACCGCGAGCGCGACCAGGATCTCGACGAGCGTGAACCCGGACGCGCGGCCCGGCCTCATGGCTCGACCGTCGTGACGACGACGCGGTTGAGCGGATCGGTGTCGACGCGCACGCGTCGGCCGTCGGCGTCGAGCACGAACGTCGCCGGATCGTTGCGTCCGCTCGCGCGGAGCGGGAGGAGGGTGTCGGCCGGGACCTGGCGTCCCGCGTGCGACGCGGCCTCGAGCCGGACGCCGTCGGGCAGTCTCCGCGCGGCGAGCACGTCGTCGTCGGCGAGCGGGAGCCACGCGTTGCGCTCGCGATCGCGCCGCCAGAACCGCCATCCTCCCGCGTCCGCGCTCACGCCGAGGTCCTCGTGCCGCCATTGCGCGCGCTGCGCGGCGTATTCGATCGCCCCGGCGAAGCGGCTCGCCTCGCGGCGGAGCGCCGCGTCGCCGCCGCCGCGCCACGCGAGCCATGCCGCGCCCGACGCGATCGCGACGATCGCGAGCGCGACGAGGATCTCGACCAGCGTGAAACCCCGGACGGGGGCCAATCGCCCGAACGCGCCGCGCGGCGTCAGGGATCCCACGATCCGATGTCGGCGTCCTGCCCGGTGCCGCCCGGCTCGCCGTCGGCGCCGGTGCTGTAGACGTCGATCTCGCCCTTCAGGCCCGGATTGAGGTAGCGGTAGGGATGTCCCCACGGGTCGTTGGGCAGCCTCTCGAGGTAGCCGCCGGGCTTCCAGTTGCCGGGCACCGGTGGCAGCTCGGGCTTCGCGACGAGCGCGCCGATTCCCTGCTCGCCGGTCGGGTAGCGCTGGTTGTCGAGGCGATAGAGCTTGAGCGCCCCGACGATCGCCGCGATGTCCGCTTTCGCCGCCACGCGCCGCGCCTCGTCGGGGCGGTCGAGCACACGTGGCACGACGAGCGCGGCCAGCACGCCGAGGATCACGATGACGACCATGATCTCGATCAGCGTGAAGCCGCGTGCGTGGCGCCGGCGGGCGGGGCGGTCGTGCATGGGACGATTATAATCGCGGAGCCGTCGCGCCCCCCTGCGGGCGAGCCTTCCGCCCGATGCCCGGATTCTCCGTCTTCCGCTTTGCCGTGCGCACGCTCGTCGCGCTCGCTGTCGTCGCCGGCGTCGCCGCGGCGGTCGGCTGGTGGTGGCTCGGCCGTCCGCTCGGGTTGCCGTCGGCGCCGTACGCGCTCGAGGTCCGCCCCGGCGCGACGCTCGCCTCGGTCGCGCGCAAGCTCGCCGGCGACGGCGTGATCGCGCACCCGGCGATGCTGACGCTGCTCGCCCGCGCCAAGGGCGTCGACCGCACGATCAAGGCGGGCCAGTACGAATTCGAGCCGCCGCTCGAGCTCGTGGCGCTGCTCGCGCGCCTGACGCAGGGCGACGTGACGCAGACCTCGATCACGTTCGTCGAGGGGACGACCGCCGCCGAGCTGCTGCGCCGGGTCGCCGCCGAGCCCACGCTCGCGAGCACGCTCGCGGGGCGCCCGGGGGACGAGATCAGGGCCGCGCTCGCGATCGACGCGCCGTCGCTCGAGGGCCAGTTCTTCCCCGACACCTATTTCTACGCGGCGGGCAGCGGGGACCGCGCACTGCTCGCCCGCGCACATCGGCAGCTCGCCGGCCGGCTCGACGCGGCGTGGGCGCGCCGCGCCCCGGGCCTGCCGCTCGCGTCGCCCTACGAGGCGCTGATCCTCGCGTCGATCGTCGAGAAGGAGACCGGCCGGCCGGCCGACCGCCCGCTGATCGCGTCGGTGTTCGTGAACCGCCTCAAGCGCGGCATGCGCCTGCAGACCGACCCGACGGTGATCTACGGCATGGGCGAGCGGTTCGACGGCAACCTGCGCAAGCGCGACCTCGAGACCGACACGCCGTACAACACCTACACGCGCGACGGCCTGCCGCCGACGCCGATCGCGCTGCCGTCGCAGGCCGCGATCGACGCGGTCGTCGACCCGCCGGCCTCGCCGTACCTCTACTTCGTCGCGCGCGGCGACGGAACGAGCGAATTCTCGGCCAACCTCGCGGATCACAACCGCGCGGTGGCAAAATACCAGCGTGGCGCGCGTTGAGCGCCGTCGAGAGTGCACGTCCATGAACGAACCGACCCGCGGCCGCTTCATCACGCTCGAAGGCATCGACGGCGCCGGCAAGAGCACGCACGTCGACTTCCTCGCCGACCGGATCCGGGCGGCGGGGCACGAGGTCGTGACGACGCGCGAGCCCGGCGGCACGCCGCTGGGCGAGACGCTCCGGGGGCTCCTGCTGCACGAGCCGATGTGCCACGACACCGAGACGCTGCTCATGTTCGCGGCGCGGCGCGAGCACGTCGAGCGCGTGATCCGTCCGGCGCTCGCGCGCGGCGACTGGGTGCTGTGCGACCGCTTCACCGACGCGACCTGGGCCTACCAGGGCGGCGGCCACGGCGTCGACCGCGCGCGCATCGCCGAGCTCGCGCAGTGGGTGCACGGCGACTGCCAGCCCGACCTCACGATCCTGTTCGACGTGCCGATCGCGGTGTCGCGCGAGCGCCTCGATCGCGCGCAGAACGGCGGGCGGACCCTCGACAAGTTCGAGCGCGAAGGCGCGTCGTTCGCCGAGCGGGTGCGCGCGGCTTACCAGGAGCGGGCGATCGCGGAGCCGGGCCGGTTCCGCGTCGTCGATTCGACGCAGCCGCAGTCGGCGGTGCGCGCGGAGCTCGCGCGACTGCTCGAGGGGAGCGTGATGGACGACGACGTCGTCGCGGGCGGTCCCGGGCCGTGGTCGCCGCCGCTGCCGTGGCAGGCCGCGTGGCTCGTCGAGACGCTGCGCGAACGCGACCGCGCGCACCACGCGCTGCTGATCACGGGCCCGGCGGGGCTCGGGAAGAAGGTCCTCGCGCTCAACCTCGCGCAGGCGCTGCTGTGCGAGTCCCCGCGTGCCGACGGCCTCGCCTGCGGGAAATGTGCGGGCTGCGGCTACGTCGCCGCCGGGTCGCATCCGGATCTCCGCGTGCTCGACCTCTTCAAGCTCGACGACGACGGCGAGCGCGTGCCCACGCAGGAGATCGCGATCGACCAGGTGCGCGCGCTCACCGAGCTCATGCAGGTGTCGACGCACCGGCGCGGCGCGCGCGTCGGCGTCATCGTGCCCGCCGAACGGATGAACCTCGCCGCGGCGAACGCACTGCTGAAGACGCTCGAGGAGCCGCCCGCCGGCACGAGGCTCGTCCTCGTTTCTCACCAGCCGGGCCGCCTGATGCCGACGGTGACGAGCCGTTGCCTGCGGGTCGACGCGCCGCGGCCCGCCGAGGACGAGGCGCTCGCGTGGCTGCGCTCGCAGGGCGTGGCCGACCCGGCCGAGGCGCTCGCGGAGTCCGGCGGGGCGCCGCTCGCCGCGCTCGCGCTCGCCGAGCCGGCGGGGCGCGCCGAGCGAGGCGCGTGGTTCGACGCGCTCGCGCGCCCCGACCGCCTGGTGCCGATGGCGATGGGCGCGCGCATCGAGGCCGGCGGCAAGGACGAGCGCAAGCCCCGGCTCGCGGCGGCGCTCGACGCGCTCGTCGCGTGGACCGCGGATCTCGCGCGCGTGTCGGCGGGGGGGCGACCGCTGCGGCTGCCGGGCCGGGCGGACGCGATGGCGTCGCTGGCCCCGCGGGTGGCGAGGATCGGCCTTTGCCGCTATCATCGATCGGTGCTGTTCCAGCGCGCCTACGTCTCGCATCCGCTGCAGCCTCGCCTGGTCGTCGAGGGGCTGCTCGCCGGGTACGTGGCGCTCTTCGACTGACGATGGCCGATCCGAAGACCGCGATTCCGCCGGCGGGCGTCGCCCGCCCGGGCGTGCTGTCGCTCAACATCCGCGAGAAGGCGGCCCTGTACGCGGCCTACATGCCGTTCCTGAAGGGCGGGGGCATCTTCATCCCGACGTCGCGCTCCTACGTGCTCGGCGAGGAAGTGTTCATGCTGCTCTCGCTGATGGACGACCCGAACCGGATCGCGGTGCAGGGCAAGGTGGTGTGGATCACGCCCGAGGGCGTGCAGGGCAGTCGCACGCAGGGCATCGGCGTCCAGTTCACGCAGGACGAGACCGGGGCGGCGGCGCGCGCCACGATCGAGAAGGTACTGGGCGAGACGCTCGCGTCGTCGAGGCCGACCCACACGCTGTAGTTCAGGAGTCAGTTGGCAGTGACCGCGCGACGAGTTGGCTCGACGGCTAGCCTTCCCGCCGCCGCGCCCTTTCTGCCCACTGCCAGCCGACTCCTGATGCCCTTCGTCGACTCCCACTGCCACCTCGACTTCCCCGAGCTCGCGGCCGACCTGCCCGCGAAGCTCGACGCGATGCGCGCGGCGTCGGTGACGCACGCGCTCTGCATCTCGGTCGACCTGCCCGACTGGCCGCGCGTGCACGCGCTCGCCACCGGCCATGCCAACCTCTATGCGACCGTCGGCACGCATCCCGACTACCCGGACACCGTCGAGCCCGACGTCGCGACGCTCGTCGGGCTCGCCGGGCGCCCGAAGGTCGTCGCGATCGGCGAGACCGGCCTCGACTACTACCGGCTCACCGGCGACCTCGCCTGGCAGCGCGAGCGGTTCCGCACGCACATCCGCGCGGCGCGGGAGTCGGGCAAGCCGCTCGTCGTGCACACGAGGAGCGCGGCCGACGACACGCTCGCGATCCTGCGCGAGGAGCGCGCGCACGAGGTCGGGGGCGTCATGCACTGCTTCACCGAGACCTGGGACGTCGCGGCCGCGGCGATGGACCTGGGCTTCCACATCTCGTTCTCGGGCATCGTGTCGTTCAGGAACGCGACGGCGCTGCACGACGTCGCGCGCCGCGTGCCGCTCGAGCGCATGCTGATCGAGACCGACAGCCCCTACCTCGCGCCGGTGCCGCACCGCGGGCGCACGAACGAGCCGGCGTGGGTCGTCCACGTCGCCGAGGCGATCGCGCGGCTGCGCGGCGTCGACGTCGCGACGATCGCGGAGGCGACGTCGGCCAACTACTTCCACCTGTTCAGGATCGAACCCGATGCGCGTTGATCTGCGACTTCCGTTTGCCGTCCTCCTCCTCGCCCTGGCGATGCCGCTCAAGGCGCAGGGGCTGCTGTCCGACTACTTTCTCGCGGTCGCGAACGACAAGGTGAGCGACGTGCGGGACTACCTGAAGCGCGGCATCGACCCGAACAGCGTCGACGCGAACGGGGACACGGGTCTCATCACCGCCGCTCGCGCGGGCAACCCGGCGACCGTCGACGTGCTGCTCGCCGCGCGGGCCGATCCGGAGCGCCGTAACCGGTTTGGCGACACCGCGATGATGGTCGCGGCGCTCAACGGCCACTTCGGCATCATGAAGGCGCTGCGCGCGAAGGGCGCGGCGGTCGACGGCCCGGGCTGGACGCCGCTGATCTACGCGGCGACGGGGGGGCACGAGGAGATCGTTCGCTGGCTGCTGGGCGAGGGCGCCGACGTCAACGCGACGTCGCCGAACGGGACGACGGCGCTGATGATGGCGGTTCGGGAGAACCGCTACTCGACGTCGATCCTGCTGATCGCGCGCGGCGCGAACGTCAGCCACCGCAACGAGAACGGCGCGTCGGCGCTCGACTGGGCGAAGCGCGGGAACGACGAGGCGATGGTCGAGCGGCTCAAACGGGCTGGCGCGCGCGACTGACGCGTCGCCGGCGGCTCAGGAGGCCGGCGCCGCGGCCGTGGTCGCGGGCTGCGCCGCCCGGGCTTCCGGGATCAGGCCGGGCAGCACGCCGACCAGCCGGCGCGCCCCGTTGAAGTGCTTGCGCCAGTAGCCGTTCGCGAGCTCGGCGATCTCGACCTCGCTGCCGCGCGACGGCGCGTGGATGAAGCGGCCGTCGCCCAGGTAGATGCCGACGTGCGAGAACGCGAAGCGGCGCGTGTCGAAGAACACGAGGTCGCCCGCCTCGAGGTCGTCGCGCCCGATCGGCGCGCCGATGCGCGAGAGCTCCTTCGACGTGCGCGGCAGCGTCACGCCGGTGACCTGCTGGAACACGTGGCGGACGAGCCCGCTGCAATCGAGGCCCCCTTCCGGGGTCTCGCCGCCGTAGCGGTAGTCGACGCCGATCAGTCCCAGCGCGAACATCGCGAGGTCCTGCGCACCGTGCCAGACCGTCTCGGCGGTCGATCGCGCCTGGTCGGCGATCGTCGGCGCGCCCGCCGACTGCCCGTGGGCAGGCGCCGCGGCGAGCGCGACCGCGGCCAGTGCGACGAGCAGGGGCTTACGGAGGGCGCGGGGGGACGGCATCGGCGGATTGTCGCCGATCCCCGACACGCCCGCCAGTCGGGCGTCGTCCGTCAGCGGGACGTCGGCCGCTTCTGGCGTGTGCCCCCGGCGGCAGCGGATGGGCGGCGGCGCGGTCGCGCCTGGCCGCCCTGGGGTCGGCGACGAGTGGTCTCGTGATCTCGACCCGGTCGCCGTCGGCGACCGGCGTTCCCGGGCGCGCGGTCTGCCCGAAGATCGCAAAGCCGACGAGACCGGGCTCGACCCCCGCACGCTCGACCGCGCGTGCCGCGGCGACGGCATCGGCGACGGTCGCTCCCGGGGGCAAGTCGACCTCGACTAAGCCCTGCGCCCGCGGCGACGCCCAGGCGACGGTCACGCGAAGCCAGTGCGCCGGGCCTCCCGGGGGGGGCGTCGACCCCGAACCCCGCGGCGGGGGGGGCCGCCGCGCCCGGGCCCCCCCGGAGCCCCCCGGGCCCCGCCCGCGGGGCCCCGGGCCCCCCCCGGGGGCCCGGGCCCGCGGCCCGGGCCCCCCCCCGGCCGGGGCGCCGCGGCCCCCCCCCCCGCCCCCGCGACGCGGCGCCTTCGCGCTCATCGCGGACCGTAGACGGACTCGGCGCGCGTCACGAACGCCCCGACGAACGTCGACGCGATGTGGTCGAACACCGGGCCCACCGCGCGCTCGAGGAGACCGCTCGCGAACTCGTAGGCCAGCTCGAGCTCGACCTTGCTGGCCGCCTCGGCGAGCGGGCGGAACCGCCATTCGCCGTGCAGGTGGCGGAACGGGCCGTCGACCAGCGTGATGACGATCGATTCGCCGGTCACGTTCGCGTTGGACGTCGTGAAGTGCGCGCGGATGCCGTGGTAGTCGATGTCGATCCGCGCGATCCGTCCGGGCTCGCGACCGTCGAGCACCTGCGCGCCGCCGCACCAGGGGAGGAACTGCGGGTAGCGCTCGACCTGGTCGACCAGGTCGTACATCTCGCGCGCGCCGTAGGGAACGAGGACCGAGTGGTTGATGCGCTTCATCGCGTCGGGGCTGCTTTGGCTACAATCCGGCCATGAGCATCGTCGAGAACCGGAAAGCCTTCCACGACTATTTTATCGAGGAACGCGTCGAAGCCGGACTGGCGCTCGAAGGCTGGGAGGTGAAGGCGATCCGGGCCGGGCGCGCGAACCTGAAGGAAGCCTACGTCGTCATCAAGGACGGCACGATCGTGCTCGTCGGCGCGCACATCTCGCCGCTCGCGCAGGCGTCGACGCACGTCCAGGCCGATCCGACGCGCACGCGCCGGCTGCTGATGCACCGCGACGAGATCAACCGGTTCATCGGTCGCGTCGAGCGCGCCGGCTACACGCTCGTCCCGCTCGACCTGCACTTCAAGCGCGGCATGATCAAGCTGGAGGTGGGCCTGGCGAAGGGCAAGAAGCAGCACGACAAGCGGGCCACGATCCGCGAGCGGGAGTGGGGGCGCGAGCAGCAGCGCCTGCTCCGGCAGCGGCCGGGCTCGACGCGCGCGGGCTGATCGGCACCATGGCCGACGTGCCGCTGCCGGCAGACCACCCGTTCGTCCGCGACCTCGCGGCGGGGCCGGCCAACCACGTGCCGCTGTCGCCGGTCGCGTTCCTCGAGCGCAGCGCCGCGGTCTGGCCGGAACGGGTCGCGATCCGGCACGGCCGGCTCACCTGCACCTATGCCGAGTTCGAGCGGCGCGCGCGCCGGCTCGCGAGCGCGCTCGCGCGTCGCGGCGTGGGCCGCGGCGACACCGTCGCGGTCATGGCCCCCAACATCCCCGCGATGCTCGAGCTGCATTACGCGGTGCCGGCGCTCGGCGCGGTGCTGAACGCGCTCAACGTCCGGCTCGATGCCGCGGCGCTCGCGTTCTGCCTCGCGCATGGCGAGGCGAAGGTCGTCGTCACCGACCCGGAGTTCGCGCCGGCGATGCGCGGCGCGCTCGCCGCGCTGGGCCGCGAGGTCCTCGTCGTCGACATCGACGATCCGGAGGGCCCGGGCGGCGAGCGGCTCGGCAGCGTCGGCTACGAGGCGCTGCTCGCCGAAGGCGACCCGGCGTTCGCGTGGCCGGGGCCGCTCGACGAGTGGGACTCGCTCGCGCTGCTCTACACGTCGGGCACGACCGGCGACCCGAAGGGCGTCGTCTACCATCATCGCGGCGCGTACCTGAACGCGCTCGGCAACGCGCTCGCGTTCAGGCTCGCGGCGGACAGCGTCTACCTGTGGACGCTGCCGATGTTCCACTGCAACGGCTGGACCTACACCTGGGCGGTCACGGCGGCGGGCGCGACGCACGTGTGCCTGAGGCGCGTCGAGCCCGCCGCGGTCTTCCGGGCGATCCGCGACCACCGCGTCACGCACCTGTGCGGCGCGCCGATCGTGCTGTCGATGCTGATCCACGCGCCGGACGACGCGAAGCTCGCGTTCGACCACGTCGTCGACGTCGCGACCGGCGGCGCCGCGCCGCCCTCGGCGGTGATCGAGGCGATGGAGGCGATGGGCTTCCGGGTCACGCACCTGTACGGACTCACCGAGTCCTACGGCCCCGCGATGCTGTGCGTGCCGCAGGACGAGTGGCGCGGCCTCGCGCTCGCCGACCGTGCGCGCAGGATGGCGCGCCAGGGCGTCGCGATGCCGACGCTCGCCGGCATCAGGGTCGCGGACCCGGACACCGGGGTGCCGGTGCCGCGCGACGGCGCGACGATGGGCGAGCTGATGCTGCGCGGCAACACGGTGATGAAGGGCTACCTCAAGAATCCGCAGGCGACCGCGAAGGCGTTCGCGCACGGCTGGTTCGCGACCGGGGACCTCGCCGTCTGGCACCCCGACGGCTACGCCGAGGTTCGCGACCGCAGCAAGGACATCATCATCACCGGCGGCGAGAACGTGAGCTCGCTCGAGGTCGAGGAGTGCCTCTATCGGCACCCGCAGGTCATGGAGGCCGCCGTCGTCGCGCGGCCGGACGAGCGCTGGGGCGAGACGCCCTGCGCGTTCGTGACGCTGAAGCCCGGCGCCAGCGGCGTCGGCGCGGACGAGATCGTCGCGTGGTGCCGCGAGCGTCTCGCGCACTTCAAGGCGCCGAAGAGCGTCGTGTTCGGCCCGCTGCCCAAGACCTCGACCGGCAAGATCCAGAAATTCGCGCTGCGCGAGCGCGCGAAGGATCTCTGACCCCCGGAACCGCGTTCCAGAGAACGTGGTCCCGGGGGCTACCCGGCGAGCGAGTGCGCGACGGCGCGCCCGGCCGCCTCGCCGCTCGCGACCGCCGCCTCGATCGTCGCCGGCAGGTTCGGGTCGAGGTAGTCGCCGGCGAGGCGCAGCCTGGGACCGATGGCGGAGGTGCGCGGCCGCCGCAGCCCGGGCTCGCAGGCGAACGTCGCGCGCCGCTCCACGATCACCTGCGACCAGACGGCAACCGGAAAGGCCGGCTTCAGGCGCTTGAGCTGGGCCTGCACCCGGCCCGAGAGCGCTTTGGCGTCCAGATCGTCGTGCGCGCCCGCCGCGGAGATGACGACGGCGACGAGGCCCCTGAGCGCGCGCGCCGCCGCGGCGTCCGGCGCGCGCTCGAGCGCGTCGTGCCGGTCGAAGATCCACTGGCCGGGCGCATCGTCGAGCCGCGCGATCCGCGACGGGAGGCGCACCCGCTCGCGCAGGCCGAGGTAGACGGTCGCCGCCGACTCGTAGCGCATCGCGGCGGTCGCCTCGATCGCGTCCGCGACGTCCGGCTGCGCCGCCACGCCCGGCGCGAACACGTGCGCGAGCTGGTGCGGGCCGACCGCGACGATCGCCGCGGCGGCGCGCCAGGTTCCGCCGCCCGCGTGGATGTCGACGCCCTGATCCGACGCGGACGCCACGACCGCGGCCGAACGCAGCCGTATCTCGCCGCCGCGGGCTTCGACGCGCCGGGCGGCGGGTTCGGGGAGGAGCTCGGAGAGGTCGAACACCGGCAGCAGGAAGTCGGCAGCGCCGGGGCCGTGGGCGATCCGGCCGAGCAGATGGGCGAACACCTGCGCCGAGGCCCGGTCCGTCGGCGTGTTGAGCGCCGCCAGCGCGAGCGGCTCGAAGACACCGCGTGCGACGCGCGACGGCAGCGACGCGAGCATCGCATCGACGGATTCGGCACCGGGGCGCTCGTACTCCGACTCGCGCAGCGCCTTGAGCCAGCGCAGCGCCGCGACGCGCTCGCCCAGCCCGAGTCCCTTGGCGAGCGCGAGCCCGGCGGCGATGTTCCACGGCGGCGGAAGGTGCAGGGTCCGCAGCCGTACGGCGGCGGCATCGCGCGCGAACGGCACGACCTCGAGCCGCTGCCGGTCGAGGCCGGGGTCGACACGGCCGCCGTGCACGGTCCGGAGCAGCGTGCGCGTGGCCTCGTACGCGCCGACGAGGAGGTGCTGGCCGTTGTCGATCGGGAGCCCGGCGCGCTCGACGCGGCGCGCGCGGCCGCCGAGCACGCCCGCCGCCTCGTGCAGGACGACCGGGATGCCCCGGCTCGAGAGCGCCCAGGCTGCCGCGCATCCGGCCCATCCGCCGCCGATCACGGCGACGGGCATTCCGGCGCGACCGCGCCTCGACTGGGGGCCCGCGTTCATGGTCAGGCCGCTCGCGCCGTGCGCCACGCGATCCACAGCTTGCGCAGCGGCGTCAGGGCGATCCTGCGATCGAGCACGTGGTAGCCGTCGCGCGCGATCTCGTCCAGCAGCGCGCGGTAGATCGCGGCCATCGCGAGGCTCGCGCGCTGCGCCTTGCGGTCGCGGGGGGCGAGCTGCGCCATCGCGCGGTCGTACCAGGCGCGCGCTCGCTCGACCTCGAACGCCATGAGCGCACCGAAGCCGGGCTCCTCGCGCGCCCGCAGGATCGCCGACGCCGACACGCCGAAGCGCGCGAGGTCCTCCTGCGGCAGGTAGATGCGGCCGCGGCGGGCGTCCTCGCCGACGTCGCGGACGATGTTGGTGAGCTGGAACGCGATGCCGAGGTCGCGCGCGAAGCCGGCGGTCGACGCCTCCTCGCGGCCGAAGATCTCGGCCGACATCAGGCCCACGACGCCGGCGACGCGATGGCAGTAGCGCTCGAGGTCGGCGAAGTCCGCGTAGCGCTGCTGCGCGAGATCCATCGCCATCCCGTCGATCACCGCCTCGAAGTGCTCGCGGGGCAGCCGGTACGAGCGCACGACCGGCACGAGCGCCTGGGCGACCGGGTGCTGCGGCGCGCCGTCGTACACCGCGCCGACCTCGGTGCGCCACCACGCGAGCTTCGCCCGGGCGACCGCGGGGTCGTGCACCTCGTCGACGACGTCGTCCACCTCGCGGCAGAACGCGTAGAGCGCGGTGATCGCGCGCCTGCGCTCCGGCGGCAGCAGCCTGAAGCTGTAGTAGAAGGACGACCCGCTCTGCGCAGCCCTGGACTCGCAGTACTGGTCGGGCGTCATGCGGTGCCGCCCTGCGGGACCAGCGTTCGCCACCCGACGCGCAGCCAGTCGCGCGGCGAGAGCACCGGGCGCGACCGGAACACGTCGCCGTCGACCGCGTCGATCCGGTCGAGGATCGCGAGGCCGCCGGCGACGACGGCGCGAAGCTCGAGGCCGATGCGCCAGGGCAGGCGCGACGCGAGCGGGCGGCCCCTGACGAGCAGCTCGCGGGCGCGCGCGGTCTCGAAGCGCATCAGGGTGCGCCAGGCGGCGTCGCAGCGCGATTCGGCGATCTGCCGCTCGGTCACGCGGTGACGGGCGAGGTCGTCCTGCGGCAGGTAGACGCGGCCCTTCGCGTAGTCGACCGCGACGTCCTGCCAGAAGTTGGCGAGCTGGAGCCCGGTGCAGATCGCGTCGCTCGCCTCGAGGTTCGCCGCGGACTCCCGCCGGTAGAGCGCGAGGAGCAGGCGCCCGACCGGGTCGGCGGACCGCCGGCAATAGCCCCGCAGCGCCGCGTAGTCCGCGTAGCGGTGGACCGTGACGTCCTGCGCGAACGCCGACAGCAGGTCGGCCAGCGGCGCGGTCGGGAGCGCGTGCTCCCGGACTGCGCGGGCGAGTTCCGCGAACGGCGCCTCGCGGAGCAACGGGTCGTCGACGCGGCGAGCGATCGCGTCGACGGCGCGCCGGAACCCCGCGAGCGCGTCGAGGCGCGCCTGCGGCGGGGCGTCGCCTTCGTCGGCCAGGTCGTCGGCGGCACGGGCGAACCGGTAGATCGCGACCACGGCGCGGCGCTCGCGCGGCGGCACGAGGAACGAGGCGACCGGGAAATTCTCGTAGTGGCCGACGGACAAGCGCGGTACCTGGGAAGGGCCGTGGCGGCGGGCCGGTGGCCGGCGGGTCCGCGATCGGCTAGAATTCGACGTTTGGCAGCCGGGTGCGGCTGGATTCTCTCCGTGGCCCGTGCGCCGCGAAAGTGGCGGAATCGGCAGACGCACCGGATTTAGGTTCCGGCGGGGTCACCCGTGGGGGTTCGAGTCCCCCCTTTCGCACCACCGCCGGCGCCGTTCTGCGGCGGCGGACGAACCGCTGTGGAATGTAGCACGGGCGCTGCCGCCCCCTCGACCTCCTTCGCGCGCGACGCGATCCTCACGATTGCACGAACCTTTCCCATGACCGAAACCTCTCCCTCCTCCGGACTCGAGCGCCGCCTCGACGTGGCCGTGCCGCTGCGCGACATCGAAGGCGAAGTCCAGAAGCGCATCGCCAACCTCGCGAAGAGCGCGAAGGTTCCCGGCTTCCGTCCGGGGCACGTGCCGCTCAAGATGGTCGAGCAGCAGTACGGCCCGCAGGTCCGCTCCGACGTGATCTCCGAGGCGGTCCAGACGCGCTTCAACGACGCGGTGCGCGCGCAGAACCTGCGCGTCGCCGGCTATCCGCGCATCGAGCCGCACCCGAGCCCCACGAAGGCGGGCGAGGCGCTCGAGTTCTCCGCGGTCTTCGAGGTCTATCCCGAGATCACGCTGGGCGACCTCTCGACCGTGACGGTCGAGCGCCCCCAGGTCGAGGTCAGCGAGTCCGACGTCGACCGTACGGTCGACGTGCTGCGCCGCCAGCACGCCCAGTGGAACGAGGTCGAGCGCGGCGCCGAGGAAGGCGATCGGGTCGTCGTCGACTTCACCGGGACGATCGACGGCGTCGAGTTCGCGGGCGGCCAGGCGCGCGACTTCACGATCACGCTGGGCGAGGGGCGCATGCTGCCGGAGTTCGAGGCCGCGGTCGTCGGCATGCGCGCGGGCGAGCAGAAGTCGTTCCCGCTCGCGTTCCCCGAGGACTATCACGGCAAGGAGGTCGCCGGGAAGACCGCGCAGTTCGCGATGACGGCGAAGCGCGTGCTCGGGCCCACGCTGCCGGCGCTCGACGAGGCGTTCGCGCGGAGCTTCGGCGTCGCGTCGGGCTCGCTCGCCGACCTCCGCGCCGAGATCAGCCAGAACCTCGAGCTCGAGCTCGGGCGCAAGGTCGAGTCCGTGGTGAAGGACCAGGCGCTCGCCGCGCTGCGCAGCAACGCGACGTTCACGCCGCCGCGTTCGCTGGTCGAGGAGGAGGCGATGGCGATGGCCAACCGCATGGCGGAGAACCTGCGCCAGCAGGGCATGAAGGCCGAGGACATCAAGGTGACGCCGGACATGTTCGTGGCGCAGGCCGGGGATCGGGTCGTGCTGGGCCTCGTCCTCGGCGACCTGGTGCGCAACCACGGGCTCGCGGCCACCCGCGAGCAGGTGCGCTCGCGCGTCGAGGCGGCGGCGCAGACCTACGAGCAGCCGGAAGCGGTCGTGCGCTGGCACTACGAGAAGCCCGAGCGGCTGGTCGAGTTCGAGACCGCGGCGCTCGAGAAGAACGTCGTCGACTGGGTGCTCTCGCGCACCCGGGTCGTCGACCGCCCGACGACGTTCGAGGCGCTGATGGGGCCTGCACGCGCCTGAACGACCGCGGCGACCGCTTGACGGCGGGGCCCCCCGGTCCCATCTTGTCGTCATGCGTGCGTGCCGATCCGCCGCCAATGTTGTCAACTACAAGGCAGGTACCGTGAACATGACCGAACCGCAGGCCCTGGGCCTCATCCCGATGGTGATCGAGCAGAGCGGACGCGGCGAGCGCGCGTACGACATCTACTCGCGCCTGCTGAAGGAGCGGGTCGTGTTCCTCGTCGGCCCGGTCAACGAGTCGACGGCGAACCTCGTCGTCGCCCAGTTGCTGTTCCTCGAGTCGGAGAACCCGGACAAGGACATCCACTTCTACATCAACTCGCCGGGCGGATCGGTGTCGGCGGGGATGGCGATCTACGACACGATGCAGTTCATCAAGCCGGACGTGTCGACGCTGTGCACCGGCATGGCGGCGTCGATGGCGGCGTTCCTGCTGGCGGCCGGCGCGAAGGGCAAGCGCTTCGCGCTGCCGAACTCGACGGTGATGATCCACCAGCCGCTCGGGGGATTCCAGGGACAGGCGTCGGACATCGAGATCCACGCCAAGTACATCCTGTCGCTGCGGGAGCGCCTGAACAAGCTGCTCGCCAAGCATTCGGGCCAGACCGTCGAGAAGATCGACCGCGACACGGACCGCGACAACTTCCTCACCGCCGAGGAGTCGGTCGCCTACGGGCTCGTCGACGAGGTCTTGCACAAGCGGGTGCAGGGCGCGTAAAGTGCAAACGAAGGTATACGACGCAGGTCATTGAATGGCCGATAAATCTTCCGGCGACAAGCTGCTGTACTGCTCGTTCTGCGGCAAGAGCCAGCACGAGGTGAGGAAGCTCATCGCGGGCCCGTCGGTGTTCATCTGCGACGAGTGCATCGAGCTCTGCAACGACATCATCCGCGAGGAAGGGTCGACGGGCGGCGACGCCCGCGGCGAGCGCAACAAGCTCCCGACCCCGCACGAGATCCGCACGATCCTCGACCAGTACGTGATCGGCCAGGAACCGGCGAAGAAGATCCTCTCCGTCGCCGTCTACAACCACTACAAGCGGCTCGAGTCCGGCGCGAAGGACGACGACGTCGAGCTCGCCAAGTCGAACATCCTGCTGATCGGCCCGACCGGGTCGGGCAAGACGCTGCTGGCGCAGACGCTCGCGCGGCTGCTCGACGTGCCGTTCGTGATCGCGGACGCGACGACGCTCACCGAGGCGGGCTACGTCGGCGAGGACGTCGAGAACATCATCCAGAAGCTGCTGCAGAAGTGCGACTACGACATCGACAAGGCGCAGCGCGGCATCGTCTACATCGACGAGATCGACAAGATCTCGCGCAAGAGCGACAACCCGTCGATCACGCGCGACGTGTCCGGCGAGGGCGTGCAGCAGGCGCTGCTCAAGCTCATCGAGGGCACGATCGCCAGCGTGCCGCCGCAGGGCGGGCGCAAGCACCCGAACCAGGAGTTCGTGCAGGTCGACACGACGAACATCCTGTTCATCTGCGGCGGCGCGTTCGACGGGCTCGAGAAGATCGTCCGGCAGCGCAGTGCGAAGACCGGCATCGGCTTCGGCGCCGAGGTCGCGTCGCCCGAGGACCGCAAGAACATCACGACGCTGCTGCGCCAGGCCGAGCCCGAGGACCTGATCAAGTTCGGCCTGATCCCGGAGTTCGTGGGCCGGCTGCCGGTGGTCGCGACGCTCGACGAGCTGGACGAGCCTGCGCTGATCCAGATCCTCGTGGAGCCGAAGAACGCGCTGATCAAGCAGTACCAGAAGATGTTCCGGATGGAGGGCGTCGAGCTCGAGATCCGGGAGGCGGCGCTGCGGGCGATCGCGCGCAAGGCGCTCGCCCGGAAGACCGGCGCCCGCGGCCTGCGCTCGATCCTCGAGCAGACGCTCCTCGACGTGATGTACGACCTCCCGTCGCTCTCCAACCTGTCGCGGGTGATCGTCGACGAGTCGACGATCGCGCACGACGGCAAGCCCCTGCTCATGTTCGCCGACCCGCCCAAGGTGGCGTCGGCGCATTCGTAGCGCGGGCAGCCCTGATTTGCACCAACATGGTGCGTCGGGCGGCTTGACAAGGCCGCCCGCCCACCCCATGTTGGCTTCAATCTCCCCGGAAAGGTTTCCAGCATGACCCAGGACACCCCCCTTTCGTCGAACGAGCCGGTGACGCTGCCGCTGCTGCCGCTGCGCGATGTGGTTGTCTTCCCGCACATGGTCATCCCGCTGTTCGTCGGGCGGCCCAAGTCCATCAAGGCGCTCGACGCCGCCATGGAATCCGGCAAGCACATCCTGCTCGTCGCCCAGAAGCAGGCCGCGAAGGACGACCCGTCGGCCGAGGATCTCTACGAGATCGCCAGCGTCGCGACCGTCCTGCAGATGCTCAAGCTTCCCGACGGCACGGTGAAGGTGCTCGTCGAGGGGACCCAGCGCGCCCGGATCGAGTCGGTCCAGGACCTCGGGGACTCGCTCTCCGCCCAGGCCCGGCCGATCGCCGTCGACGCGGGCCCGACGCACGAGGTCGAGGCGATGCGGCGTGCGCTGCTCGCGCAGTTCGACCAGTACGTGAAGCTCAACAAGAAGATCCCGCCGGAGATCCTGACCTCGATGTCCGGGATCGACGACGGCGGCCGCCTCGCGGACGCGATCGCCGCGCACCTGCCGCTCAAGCTCGAGCAGAAGCAGCAGATCCTGGAGATGAGCGATCCGGTCAAGCGCCTCGAGCACCTGCTGGGGCTCCTCGAGGGCGAGGTCGACATCCTGCAGGTCGAGAAGCGCATCCGCGGCCGCGTGAAGCGGCAGATGGAGAAGAGCCAGCGCGAGTACTACCTGAACGAGCAGGTCAAGGCGATCCAGAAGGAACTGGGCGAGGGCGACGAGAACGCCGACCTCGAGGAGATGGAGAAGAAGGTCAAGTCCGCGAAGATGTCGAAGGAGGCCGAGGCCAAGGCGATGGGCGAGCTCAAGAAGCTCCGCATGATGTCGCCGATGTCCGCCGAGGCCACCGTCGTGCGCAACTTCATCGACACGCTGGTCGGACTGCCGTGGCGCAAGAAGAGCAAGATCAACAAGGACCTCGCGCACGCGGTCAAGGTGCTCGACGCCGACCACTACGGCCTCGACAAGGTCAAGGAGCGCATCATCGAGTACCTCGCGGTCCAGCAGCGCGTCGATCGCCTGAAGGCGCCGATCCTGTGCCTCGTCGGTCCGCCCGGCGTGGGCAAGACCTCGCTCGGCCAGTCGATCGCCAAGGCGACCAACCGCAAGTTCGTCCGCATGTCGCTCGGCGGCGTGCGCGACGAGGCGGAGATCCGCGGCCACCGCCGCACCTACATCGGGTCGATGCCCGGCAAGATCCTGCAGAACATGTCGAAGATCGGCGTGCGCAATCCGCTGTTCCTGCTCGACGAGGTCGACAAGATGGGCATGGACTTCCGCGGCGACCCGAGCTCGGCGCTGCTGGAGGTGCTCGACCCCGAGCAGAACTCGACGTTCGTCGACCATTACGTCGAGGTCGAGTACGACCTGTCGGACGTGATGTTCGTGGCGACCGCGAACACGATGAACATCCCGCCGCCGCTGCTCGACCGGATGGAGGTCATCCGGCTGTCGGGCTACACCGAGGACGAGAAGATCGCGATCGCGAAGCAGTACCTGCTGTCCAAGCAGATGAAGAACAACGGCATCAAGGCCGACGAGCTTCACGTCGCCGAGAGCGCGCTGCGCGACATCGTGCGCTACTACACGCGCGAGGCGGGCGTGCGCAACCTCGAGCGCGACATCAGCAAGATCTGCCGGAAGGTGGTCAAGGCGCTGCTGCTGAAGGAGAGCGAGGGGAAGGTGCGCAAGGCCAAGGGGCCGGTCGAGGTGACGTCGAAGAACCTCGACAAGTACCTGGGCGTGCGCCGCTTCACCTACGGCATCGCCGAGAAGAAGAATCAGGTGGGCCAGGTGACCGGGCTCGCGTGGACCGAGGTCGGAGGCGACCTGCTGACGATCGAGGCCGTCGCGCTGCCGGGCAAGGGCAAGACGACGTCGACCGGCAAGCTCGGCGAGGTGATGAACGAGTCGATCGCCGCGGCGCTGTCGGTCGTGCGCCACCGGTCGCGCACGCTCGGCATCCCGGCGGACTTCTACCAGAAGACCGACCTGCACATCCACCTGCCCGAGGGCGCGACGCCGAAGGACGGCCCGTCCGCGGGCGCCGCGATCGCGACGGCGATCGTGTCGATCCTCACCGGCGTCCCGGTGCGCTGCGACGTCGCGATGACCGGCGAGATCACGCTGCGCGGCGAGGTGCTGCCGATCGGCGGGCTGAAGGAGAAGCTCCTCGCGGCGGGGCGCGGCGGCATCAAGACCGTGCTGATTCCCGAGGAGAACGTGAAGGACCTCGCGGAGATCCCGGACGAGATCAAGAACCGGATCGAGATCCGCCCGGTGCGATGGATCGAGCAGGTGCTCGAGGCGGCGCTCGAGCGGCAGCCCGTGCCGCTCGTCGACGAGAAGAAGGAAGCCGAGGCGCCGGTGGCTGCGGCGCCGGCGAGCGAGGATCAGGGCGCGCTGCTCAAGCATTGACGGCGGCGAGCGCGATCCGCGACGCGCGCGGGGCACGAAGCGTGCCCGCGCGCGTTGCATTTTCGCCGCACGCATCGCCAGCGCCGCGCTGCGGCGCGCCACACGGTGCGTCAACGACTTAGCGCTCGCAGCGCAAGCGCAACGTCACGACCGGCGCACGCGTCGTCGATGCCGCGCTTGACACTCGAAAAACGCGGGCGATATAAGAAAGGGTGCGGCGCGATGCACGGCGCCCGACCATCCCGGTGCGCGAAGCGCGCTCGTCAAGAAGAGCGCAACGCGCCTCCATCACGCTTCCGTCAGGGGACGCATTCGTGAACAAGAACGACCTCATCGACGCGATCTCGCGTCACGCCGACATTTCCAAGGCCGCTGCCGGGCGCGCGCTCGACGCGACCGTGAACTCGATCAAGGGCTCGCTCAAGAAGGGCGACATCGTCACGCTGGTGGGCTTCGGATCGTTCTACGTGGGGCGGCGGACGGCGCGGGCGGGACGCAACCCACGCACGGGCGACACGATCAAGATCCAGGCCGCGAAGGTGCCGAAGTTCCGGGCTGGCAAAGCGCTCAAGGATGAGCTAAAATAACGGGCTGTCGCAGCTTGCAACGGCCCGTTGGACGGGCCGGAGCGGGCGGCGGCGGGTGTCGGGATCGTTCGAGCGGGTGCTTAGCTCAGCCGGTAGAGCGTCGCCCTTACAAGGCGAATGTCGGCGGTTCGATCCCGTCAGCACCCACCAGCAGGCGCTGGCGGGCGTGTGGCCCAGCGGGGAGTGGTAGTTCAGTTGGTTAGAATACCGGCCTGTCACGCCGGGGGTCGCGGGTTCGAGTCCCGTCCACTCCGCCAAATCCCGAAGGGCGAACGCGAGTTCGCCCTTTTTCGTACCGGTGCGGCGCTTCGCCCGGTGATCTGCCGGACCGACACCAGCCCGACGAGCCATGTACGATTTCCTCGAGAAGCACAAGCGCGCGGTCCAGATCGTCCTCGCGATGATCATGCTGCCGTTCATGTTGGTCGGCGTCGACTTCTACTTCCGCGGCGGCGGAAGCAACGAGGCGGTGGCGACGGTGGGCGGCGAGAAGGTCACGCGCGAGCAGTTCGACCAGGCGCTGCGCGAGCAGGGCGATCGCCTGCGGCAGTCGATGGGTCGCAGCTTCGACGCGGCGATGCTCGACAACCCGGACGTCCGCTACGCGGTCGTCGAGAACCTGGTGAACCAGCGCCTGCTCGCCGCCGAGGCGTCGCGCGAGCGTTTCCGCGCCTCGGACGCGCAGGTCGCCGAGGTCATCGCCGGAGTCCCGGCCTTCCAGGAGGACGGGAAGTTCTCGCCCGAGCGCTACCGTGCGCTCCTGCAGCAGCAGAACATGACGCCGGCGATGTTCGAGGAGCGCGTGCGCCGCGACCTCGCGCTCGCGCCGCTCCAGGAGCCGATCGCGTCGGGGAGCATCGTCGCCAGGGCTTCGGCGGCGCGCTACCTGTCGCTCGTCGAGCAGCGGCGCGAGATCGCGTCGGCGACGATCGACGCCGAGGCGTTCGCGAAGGGCGTGAAGGTGGACGACGCCGCCGTGAAGGCGTTCTACGACGAGAACCCCACGGCGTTCATGACGCCCGAGCAGGCGCGGTTCGAGTACGCGATCCTGTCGGTCGACGCGCTCGGCGGCAACGTCGCGGTGGACCCCGCCGACGTGCGCAAGTACTACGACACGAACCTGGCCAGCTACACGACGCAGGAGGAGCGTGCCGCATCGCACATCCTGATCGCCGTCCGGCCGGATGCGAGCGACGCCGACAAGGCGGCGGCGGAGAAGAAGGCCGCCGCGATCGCCGCGCAGGTCCGCGCGAAGCCGGCGAGCTTCGCCGAGGTCGCGAAGGCGCAGTCGCAGGATCCGGGATCGGCGCCGCAGGGCGGTGAACTGGGCTCGTTCGGCCGGGGCTCGATGGTCAAGGCGTTCGAGGACGCGGTGTTCTCGACGAAGCCCGGCGAGATCGCCGGTCCGGTCCAGACGGAATTCGGCTGGCACGTGATCCGCGTCACCGGCGCCAAGCCCGCGACGCAGCGGCCCTTCGAGGAAGTCAGGGCGCAGATCGAGGCAGACCTCAGGCGGACGCGCGCGCAGGACAGGTTCCAGGCTGCCGCGGACCAGTTCCAGAACCTGGTCTACGAGCAGGCGGACTCGCTGGCCGGCCTCGGCAAGGCGCTGGACATCCCGGTCCAGACCACGCCGTCGTTCGTCACGCGCGCCCAGGCCCAGCAGATCGGCCGCAACAACGCGAAGTTCGCCGAGGCGCTCTTCTCGCCGGCGTCGCTGCAGGCCAAGCGCAACACCGAGGCGATCGAGGTCGCGCCGAACACGTTGATGGCCGGACGCATCCTCGAGCACAGGCCGGCCGCGCCGCGCCCCTTCGACGAGGTGAAGGCCGAGATCCGGCGCCAGCTCGAGCTCAAGGCGGCGACCGACGCGGCCGAACGCGTGGGCCGCGAGAAGCTCGCGCTCCTCGAGCAGGGCAAGTCCGACAAGGACGTCGGCCTGTCGTTCGGCAAGCCGGTCGAGCTCCAGCGCATGCAGGCCAGCGCGGCGTTCCCGCCCGACATCCTCGCGAAGGTCTTCCAGGCGGACGCCTCGAAGCTTCCCGCCCATTTCTCGGGCGTCAACCCGCGCGGGGGCTATTCGATCTACCGGCTGACCAGGGTGATCGAGCCCGACACGCTCGACGAGTCCCGGCTCAAGCTCGCCGGCGAACGCATGGGCGAGCAGCTCGGCCGCGAGTTCGTCAACGCCTACCTGGCGTCGCTCCGTGCCCGTGCGGACGTCACGATCAACCAGTCGCTGCTCGAGGGCGTCGGCGGCCGCCAGGGCGAAGGATCGGCTTCCGGTCCGGCGCGACCCGCGCCGCAGGGCCGCGGGGCCCCCAGATAGCGCGCGCTCAGCCGGCGCAGTATTCGCGCGCGAGCCGCTGCTGCTCCTCGAGCTTGCGGCGCCGCTCCTCGTCGTTGACGAGGATGCGCTCGCCCTTCTCGTTCAGCCGGTAGAGAGGGATCTTGTTGTCCGACTGGTACATCCGGACGGCGGCGCGGGCCTGGTCGCAGATCTCGGCGCGCTTGACCGCGTCGGCGCGCGCCTTGTCCGTCTTCGCGGATTCCTCTGCGCGCTCGCGCTGCGCCTTCTTCATCTCGACGTCCTTGTTGGCCAGGTCGCGCGCGGCGTTCGGATTGTCCGGCGGCGCGGCGCCGCCGACGATCTCCACCTTGACGTTGCCGGTCGGGCGGCTGGTCGGAATAGACGACGCGGCCGTTCGCGTCGGTCCACTTGTAGAGCGTCGCGCCCGCGGCCCCCGCGGCCAGCGCGCACGCCAGCGCGGCTGCCGCGACCAGCGGCGCGGTGCGCCGCTTTCCAGCGATGGTCGTCGTTCCCATCGGGGCAAGGTACCCGAGCCGGGAGGCCGTCGTCAACGCGGCCGCACGGCCGCAGGGCAGCCGAGGGGCGGGCGCCGCCCCCCGGGCCCCCGGGAAGCGCGCGGAAGCGCGGGTATAATTCGTTTTTGCGAACGAGGAGCCCGAATGTCCACGCGTGTCGTCCGCACCGCACTCACGTTCGACGACGTCCTGCTCATCCCCGCGCACTCCACGGTCGTCCCGCGCGAAGTCTCGCTCCGCACGCGCCTGACACGCGGCATCGGGATCAACATCCCGGTCGTCTCCGCCGCGATGGACACGGTCACCGAGTCCCGCCTCGCGATCGCGATCGCCCAGGAAGGCGGCATCGGCATCGTCCACAAGAACCTGACGGCGGTGCGGCAGGCCGCCGAGGTCGCGAAGGTCAAGCGCTTCGAGAGCGGCGTCGTCAAGGACCCGATCACGATCCCGCCGACGATGACCGTGCGCGAGCTCGTCGACCTGATCGTCCGCCATCGCATCTCCGGGCTGCCGGTCGTCGACGGCAAGCGCGTCGTCGGCATCGTCACCAACCGGGACCTGCGCTTCGAGACGCGGCTCGACCAGCCGGTCTCGGCGATCATGACGC
>JADIZG010000034.1 GCA_016704895.1 Betaproteobacteria bacterium | reverse complement strand
GTTCATCTACACGTTCGAAGAAGGAGACAGCGCCGACCGGATGCTGCTGGGCGGCAAGGGCGCCAACCTGTGCGCGATGACGCAGATCGGCCTCAACGTCCCGCCGGGATTCGTCATCACCACCGCGGCCTGCCTCGCGTACCTCGACGAGCAGCGGCTGCCCGGCGCGTTGATGGACGATGTCCGGGCGCACGTCGCGGAGCTCGAGCGCAAGACCGGCAAGACCTTCGGTTCGGCGACCCACCCGCTCCTCGTCTCCGTCCGCTCGGGGTCGGCGATGTCGATGCCCGGGATGATGGACACGATCCTCAACCTGGGACTCAACCCGGCGACGCTGAAGGGCCTGATGGCCCAGACGGGAAACGAGCGCTTCGCATGGGACGCGTACCGGCGGTTCGTCCAGCTGTTCGGCAAGATCGCGATGGGCATCCCCGACGAAGCCTTCGACGACGCGATGGCCGCGGTCAAGCGCAAGCATGGCGCCGTGCACGACGTCGAGCTGGGCGCCGGCGCGCTCGAGGAGCTCGCGCAGGCGTTCCTCTCCGTCTACCGCGACCACGCCGGCCAGCCGCTGCCCGCCGATCCCTACGAGCAGCTCGAGCGTTCCATCGAGGCGGTGTTCCGGTCCTGGAACGGCAAGCGCGCGGTCGATTACCGGCGGCAGTTCAGGATCACGCCCGCGATGGCCAACGGCACCGCGGTCAACATCTGCACGATGGTCTTCGGCAACATGGGAGACGATTCGGCCACCGGCGTCGGCTTCACCCGCAATCCGGGCACCGGCGAGAACGCGATCTACGGCGAGTACCTGGTGAACGCGCAGGGCGAGGACGTCGTCGCGGGCATACGCACGCCCAAGCCGATCGCGGCGATGGCGCAGGAGATGCCCGGGATGTTCCGGCAGCTCGTCGAGCTGCGCGACAAGCTCGAGGCCCACTACCGGGAAGTGCAGGACTTCGAGTTCACGATCGAGCGCGGCCGGCTCTATTGCCTGCAGACGCGAAACGGCAAGATGAACGCGCGGGCGATGGTGACCAGCTCGGTCGAGATGGTCGCCGAGGGGTTGATCGCGAAGGATCGGGCGCTCGACCGCATCAACCCGATGCTTCTCGAGCAGCTGCTCGTGCCGACGCTCGACCCCGCGCACCGGTCCCGGTCGCTCGCGCAGGGACTGCCGGCGTCGCCCGGCGCGGCCTCGGGCGCCATCGTGTTCGACGCGGACACGGCCGAGCGGCGCGGCAGGGAAGGCGACAACGTGATCCTCGTCCGCGAGGAGACCAAGCCCGAGGACATCCACGGCTTCTTCGCCGCGCAGGGCATCCTGACCAGCCGCGGCGGCAAGACCTCGCACGCGGCGGTGGTCGCGCGCGGCATGGGGAAGCCGTGCGTTTCCGGCTGCGATGCGATCGAGATCGACGTGCGCGGCCGCACGGCGAAGATCGGCGAGACGACGCTGCAGGAGGGCGACGTGATCACGATCGACGGCACGACGGGGAACGTCTACGCCGGCAGGATCGCGACCGTGGAGGCGCAGTTCTTCGGGGAACTGGCGACGCTGCTGGCGTGGGCGGACGAGGTGGCGCGCCTCGAGGTCATGGCCAATGCCGACACCCCCCGCGATGCGGCCCGGGCCCGCGAGTACGGCGCGATGGGGATCGGGCTCTGCCGCACCGAGCGCATGTTCAACGATTCCCAGCGCCTTCCCATCGTGCAGGACATGATCCTGGCCGACACGCTCGCCGAGCGGCGCGTCGCGCTCGACAAGCTGCTCCCGATCCAGCGCGCCGACTTCAAGGGCATCTTCCAGGCGATGGCCGGGCTGCCCGTCACCGTGCGTCTGCTCGATCCGCCGATGCACGAGTTCCTGCCGACCGCCTCGCAGCTCGAGTTCGAGATCGGCCAGTTGCGGAACCTGCAGCGGGCAGCCCGGTCAGTGGCCGAGCTCCCGGAGACGCTCAAGCTCCTCGACCCGGAGCTTCCGCGCGACTACGTCGAGAGCCTGGGCAAGCTGCAGGCGAGCCTCGCCCAGTACCGGGAGGCCAGGCGCGCCGACGTGGCGCTCGAGTGGCGCGAGGCGCTGCTGCGGAAAGTGCGCACGCTGTCGGAGGTCAATCCGATGCTCGGGCATCGCGGCGTGCGGCTCGGGCTGAGCTTCCCGGAAATCTACGAAATGCAGATCCGCGCCATCCTCGAGGCCGCGGCGGAGTGCGCGAAGGAAGGCATCGTCGTGCATCCCGAGATCATGGTGCCGCAGGTCTGCGCGGCCGAGGAGTTGAGGCGCGTCAAGGCGATGGTCGACACGCTGCAGGCGGAGATCGAAGCTCGCCACGGGGTGCAGCTCCATTGCCGCTTCGGCACGATGGTCGAAGTCGTGCGCGCCTGCATGAATGCCGCCGCGCTTGCCGAGGTGGCGGACTTCTTCTCGTTCGGCACCAACGACCTCACGCAGGCCACGTTCTCCTTCTCGCGCGAGGATGCCGAGAACAAGTTCCTGCCGAGGTACATCGATTCCGGCATCCTGCCCGACAATCCGTTCGAGATGCTCGACGTCGACGGCGTGGGACGCCTGATCCGGCTCGCGGTCGACTGGGGCCGCGGCGCGCGGCCGGACCTCGTCATCGGCATCTGCGGCGAGCACGGCGGGCAGCCGGAGGCGATCCGCTTCTGCCACGATGCGGGGCTCGACTACGTCTCCTGCTCGGCGCCCCGCGTGCCCGTCGCGCGACTCGCCGCCGCGCAGGCGGCCCTCCGCGGACGCGGATAGGACGGCGTGTCCGCGATGCGACTCATCCGATTCCTCGTTGTCCGCCGATCGCCGCCGCGCGACAATGAAACCCTTTCCAGCGAACGCTTTCCTGCCGAGGAGGTACGACGATGACCGACATCACCGGATTGCTGGGTGCGGAGGCCGCCGGCCTGCTCGGGCACGTGTGCAAGGGCGTGCCGAAGTCGCTGCTGCACGTGCCGGGGCCCGACTTCGTGGATCGCGTCGTGGCGCCGAGCGACCGCCCGCCGGCGGTGATGCGCAGCCTGCAGCAGATGTTCAGCCACGGCCGGCTGGGCGGGACCGGTTACCTGTCCATCCTGCCCGTCGACCAGGGCATCGAGCACAGCGCGGGCGCGTCGTTCGCGAAGAACCCCGCTGTACTTCGACCCCGAGAACATCGTGAAGCTCGCGATCGAAGGCGGATGCAACGCGGTGGCTTCGACGCTCGGCGTGCTGGGCGCGTGCTCGCGCAAGTACGCGCACAGGATTCCGTTCATCCTGAAGTTCAACCACAACGAGTTCCTGACCTATCCGAACAGGTACGACCAGATCTTCTTCGCCAGCATCAGGCAGGCCAGGAACATGGGGGCCGTGGCCGTGGGGGCGACGATCTACTTCGGCTCGCCGGAGTCCGGCCGCCAGATCGTCGAGGTCAGCCAGGCGTTCGAGGCCGCGCACGAGATGGGCATGGCCACCGTGCTGTGGTGCTACCTGCGCAACCCCGCCTTCAAGCGCGACGTCGACTACCACGTGTCGGCCGACCTCACGGGCCAGGCGAACCATCTCGGCGTGACGCTCGAGGCCGACATCGTCAAGCAGAAGCTGCCGGAGAACAACGGCGGGTACCTGGCGCTCAACACCAAGGAGAACCCGTACGGCAAGTCCGACAAGCGCATGTACAGCGAGCTCGCGAGCGACCACCCGATCGACCTCGCGCGCTACCAGGTGGCGAACTGCTACCTGGGCCGGTCGGGGCTCATCAATTCCGGCGGCGCCTCGGGCGAGAACGACCTGCACGACGCCGTGCGCACCGCGGTGATCAACAAGCGCGCCGGCGGCATGGGTCTCATCTCCGGGCGCAAGGCGTTCCAGAAGCCGATGCGGGACGGCGTGCTGCTGCTCAACGCGATCCAGGACGTGTACCTGTCGGCGGACGTCACCGTCGCGTGATCCGACGCGCGCAGGCCGTCACGCGGCCGGAATGACGGCCGGACGCGCGCCCTGCCCTTCCGGGCGCAACGCGAGCTTGCCCGGACAGAGGACGTGGTCCGGATCGAGTCCGTGCTTGATCCGGCGCAGGAGCCGCATGCCCGCCGGGCCGAACTGTTGCTCGAGGAACGGAGCGAGCCGCATGCCCACGCCGTGGTGGTCGTTGATGACGCCACCGGCCTCGATCGCCGCGAGCGTCGCGGCGCGCACGATGGCGTCGTGCAGGTCCAGCGCGGCGTCGAGGTCGTCGGGCCCCTTCGGAATCCCGAATCGCGGGTAGATCATCGACCCCCAGTCGTACCAGTGCGACAGGTGCGTCTTGACCGTCATTCCCCATGACGGGTCGACCGCCTCGCGCATGGCGCGGGTCACGTTCCGGTAGACGGCCTCGATGCGGGTGAAATCCGCCGCCACGTCCATCGTGCACCAGATCTGCGGCAGCTGGGGCGCGTGCGGCGGGTAATAGAAGACGTAGCGCTTGTCCCACCACGACTCGCCGATGCCGGCCCGGAGCTCGCGGGCCCCCTCGCCGACGCAGATGTCGCGGCAGACCGCCGCCTCGGCGTCCACCAGCGTCGGGTGGTCGCCGTCGAACATGACGATCATCGTCTCGCCCTCGAGCCCCGCCGTCACCGCGCGCTCCAGGCTGTGGATCGCAGCCTCCCTGTCGTACAGGCGCATCACGGCGGGACGCACGCCGCTCGTCATCATGCGCCGGCCGGCCTCGATCCCGTGCGCAAGATCGTCGAAGCGGTACGCCGCGAACTTCCGGTGCGCCGGAAGATGCCGGAGCCGCACCGTGACCGCGGTGACGACGCCGAGCGTGCCTTCGCTTCCGACGAACAGCTGGGTCAGCTCCGGCCCGACGCCGTGTCGGGGCAGCGCGGGCAACTGGACGACGTCCCCGTCGGACAGCACCACCTCGGCCGACAGCACGTGATCCTGGATCGTGCCGTACTTGGTCGAAAGCACGCCCGAGCCCCTGGCGGCGACGCAGCCGCCGATGCTCGCCCATTCCGCCGATGCCGGATAGTGCGTGAAGCTCAGCCCCTGGGCGTTCAGCTGTTCCTCGAACGTCTTGACGATCATGCCCGCCTCGACCGTGCAGGTCAGCGACCTGCGGTCGAGGTTCCGCACGCGCGTCATCGACCGGAGGTCGAGCAGAATGCCGCCGCAGGTCGCGTTGGCCGCGCCCTGCACGCCGGAGGCGCCGCCCGCCGGCGTCACCGGGACCTTCAGCCGCGCGGCGAGCTTCAGGATGTCGGCGACCTCCCGGGTCGTTCGCGGGCTCGCGACCACGTCCTGGCCATTGAGCGGCCTGCCGTGCTGCGCATGGACGTAGGTGAGCCAGCTCATGTCGCCCGGATGGCGCCGACGCGCCTCGGGCCCGTGGAGGACGCGGTCGGACCCGAGGATTTCCGCCAGCGACGCCGCGAGCGCGCGGGCGTCGAAATCCGTCATCGGAGCGGCGGTTCGGTACGACGGCCGATCGGCGAAGCTCATGCCGTGCCACCCATCGTCTTGCCGGCGGTCCAGTCGGCGTTGCGCACCTTGACGTCGACCTTCTCGAACTCGTGCACCGCGTCGATCAGGTGGTTGGCGAAGCGGTTGAACGCGATCTCGCCCTTGTAGGCGGCAGCCCGGTGCGGATTGCCCATGACGCCGGATTCGGTGAACTCGCCGTGCTCGAACGGCATGTCGAAGTAGCGGTAGCCCTGGAACTCGATGTCGGGCATGCCGTCCTTCTTCGTCCATCCGCTTCCCAGCCAGGCCGGCGCGCGCGCCTTGTCCTTCACGGCGCGCTCCATGCGCACCAGCCGGGGGTCGTGGCACAGGCACTGCGAGGTCTCGAGCTCGCCCGCATGCCAGCCCGGCGTTTCCTCGACCGGCCCCTCGAGCACGTCCTCGAGCATGCCGAGGTAGCGCTCGGCGTACGGCCTGTAGTAGGCGATGAGCGCGCCGGTCTCGGACCGCAGCTTGCGCAGCACGGGATCGACGACCTTCACGTTCGAGCCGTGGCCGTTGACGAAGACGAGTCGCCTGAATCCGTGGTGGATCAGCGAGCGGCCGATGTCGTAGAGCAGGTTGAGGTAGGTGTCGACGCGCAGCGTGATCGTGCCCGTCCCCTCGCCGGGCGCCTTGAGGTGCTGCGGGCTGTAGCCCATCCACAGCGTCGGCGTGTAGAGGATGCCGGCCTTGCGGCCCGCGCGCCTGGCGACCTCGTCGGCCGTGATGCTGTCGCAGAACAGGGGCAGGTGCGCCCCGTGCTGCTCGAGCGACGCCTTGGGGATCAGGATCGTGTCGCTGTGCCGCAGGTATTCCTTCACGTCGGCCGCACAGACGTCGCCGAGACACCACGACGGGAACCCGAGGTCGAGCGTCTTGCGGCGCGGTGCGTGCGCCTCGTCCTGATGGCTGGGCCTGACGTGGGCGGCGGGACCGCTCGCCTCGCTCCACGCCTCGCCCGCACCGGGCTTCCACGTCTTGCCGAGTGCCGGGTCCTGCGCGCGCGCCGACTTGGCCGATGCGCGCTCCTTGGGTGCCGCCATGTGCGAATCTCCTGTGTGCCTAACCGGAAAACACCGCCTTGGCCGTCTCCAGCACGGCCAGGGCGAACGAATCGTCGTTGATGTGCGCGTCGAGCTCGCGGTACTCGATGCGGGAGTCCAGATCGCGCCGGAGCGCCAGGCGGAACGCGGCGTCGAGCGGCGGATCCCAGAAAGCGCCCGGCGCGCCGAGTTGATCGACCTCGCAGTTGGGCACCGACAGTCCCCGCGTCGGGACCATCAGCACGACCCGCCCGCGCGCGGCGTTGAGCTTCGCGGCGATCTGGCGCGCGGCTTCCAGCTGCTCGTCGCGTGTCGCGCGAACCAGCGTGAACTCGGGATTGTGGAAGTAGCTCGGCCGGCCCCGCCAATGCGCCGGCATCTCGTCGCGCGGGCCGCAGACCATGAAGTCGACGCACCCGGGCACGACGACCTGCGGCAGGCCCCGTCGCCCCGCCGCCTCGAGCCGCGTCGGCCCCGCGTCGTGGAAGCCGCCGGCGATGTGGCCGATGATCTCGCTCAGCGTGTAGTCGATCACGCCGTCGACGCGCCCCGCCTCGACCAGCGCCTCGAGCGCCGCGCCGCCGACGCCGTTGGCGTGGAAGATCACCAGGTCGCCGCACTCGGCCTCGAACCGGCGGCGGATGCTCATCAGCGGGCGTGTCGTGTTGCCCAACATCGTCGCCGCCACCTGCCGCCGCCCGGCGGTCGGGTCGCCGTCCCTGGGCCGCCTCGCATAGGCGTGCGCGGCGCCGGCGACGCCCGCCGCGGCGGTGTCGTAGATCGGTCGCGCGATCGTGTTGAGCCCGAGGATGTCGACGACCGAGTGCGTCACGCTGACGTCGGCGATACCGACGAACGGCCCGAACGTGCGCCGGCCCGACGCGATCGGCGAAACGATCGACTTGGGAAGGCCCAGGGGCAGCTCCTGCATCACCGCGGCCGCCAGGACCGCCCCCTCGGCCCCGCCCAGCGAGATCGCGCCATGGATCCGGGCCTCGCCGGCGAGTCTCCGGGCGATGCGCCGTGCGCCTTCGCGCATCCCCTCGACGGCCTTGCCGCGACTGCCCGCATGCCGCAGCGCCTCGAGGGTCGTGCCGGCGGCTTCGGCGACCGCGCGGCGCGTGATGTCGCAGCGGATCTCGTCCGCCTCGCCCAGGATGCCGACGTCCATGACCACGACCTCGCAGCCGAGCTCGCGGATCCGGTCCGCGAGGTAGGCGCACTCGCGCCCCTTGGTGTCCATGGTTCCGACGACGAGCACCGCGGTCATGGTCAGGCTAGTACCCGAGGAACCGCCGCGGAAGGCCGGTCGCGAGCGAGGGCATCACCCACACGGCGGCGATCGCGAGGAGCTGGATCACGACGAACGGCACGATCCCGCGATAGATGTGCCCGGTCGTGACTTCGGGCGGCGCGACGCTGCGCAGGTAGAACAGCGAGAATCCGAAGGGCGGCGTGAGGAAGCTGGTCTGCAGGTTGAGCGCGATGAGCACCCCCAGCCAGAGCGGGTCGGCGCCCATCGATGATCAGCGCCGGACACGCGATCGGCACGATGATGAACAGGATCTCGAAGGGGTCGAGGAAGAACCCGAGCACGAAGACGACCGCCATCACGACCGCAAGCGCGGCGTGCAGCCCGCCGGGAAGCGTCTTGAGCATGCCTTCCACGAAGACATCGCCGCCCAGGCCGCGGAACACGAGGATGAAGACCGACGCGCCGAAGAGCAGCATGAACGCCATCGAGGACAGCTTCGCCGTGGTCTGCGCGACGCCCGCGAGCATGTCGCGGCTCAACGTCCCCCTTCCCGCAGCCAGCGCCATCGCGCCGACCGCACCCACGGCCGCGGATTCGGTCGGCGTCGCCACGCCCGCGAGGATCGACCCGAGCACGGCGAGCACCAGCACCAGCGCCGGCAGGAGCGCCCGCAATACGCTCCGGATCAAGGGACCGACGTGCGCGTCCGAGGCAGGCATGGGCGGCACGGCGTCGCGGCGCAGCAGGCCGAGCACCACGACCCAGACGACGTAGGCCGCGGTGAGCAGGAGGCCGGGCACGAGCGCGCCGAAGAACAGGTCGCCCACCGACACCGGATCGGGCGCCATGTTGCCCCGGGCGAGCTGCGCCTGGCTGTTCGCCGCCTGGAGCATGTCGCCGACGAAGATCAGCACCGTCGACGGCGGGATGATCTGGGCGAGCGTCGCCGACGCGCAGATCGTCCCCGTGGCGACGCGCGGGTCGTAGCCGATGCGCAGCATCAGCGGCAGGCTGATCATGCCCATCGTCACGACCGCCGCGCCGACGATCCCGGTCGACGCGGCGAACACGGCGCCCACCAGCACCACCGAGATCGCGACGCCGCCGCGCAGCGGTCCGAACAGCCGCCCCGCCGTCTCGAGCAGCTCCTCGGCGATGCCCGAGCGCTCGAGGACCGTTCCCATGAAGATGAACAGCGGGACGGCCACCAGCACCTCGTTCTGCATGATGCTGAAGAAGCGGCCCGGCAACGCGGTCAGCAGCCGCAGCTCGAACGCGCCCAGCGCGCTGCCCAGCGCGGCGAACAGCAGGCCGAGCGCGGCGAGCGAGAAGGCGACGCCGAAGCCGATCATCATGACCGCCAGCGACGACACCAGCAGCAGGATGCTGAGGATCTCTCCCGCGCCGGGCATCGTTCAGCGCCCCCGCAGCGTCCGCAGCGAACGCGCAGCGAGCGCGACGGCCTGCAGCGACAGCAGCACCGCCATCACGAGCAGCATGGCCTTGAGCAGGTAGAGCCCCGGCATGCCGTCGGGCATGCCCGAGCTCTCGCGCGTGGCCCAGGAACTCGCGACCCAGGGCCAGACCAGCCAGGCGGTGACTCCCATCCACGGAAGGATCATGAGCGACGCACCGCCGAGGTTCACCCACGCCCTGCCCCGCTCCGACATCCGCGCGTAGAAGACGTCGACGCGGACGTGCTTGTCGTGCTTCAGCGCATACCCGGCGCAGCCCGTGAACACGATGGCGTGCAGCCAGACGTAGAGCTCCTGCATCCAGATGTAGCCGAGGTTGAATCCGTACCGGAGCACGACGACCGCGAAGCAGACGAGCACGCAGGCGAGGGTCAGCCACGCGAACGCGCGGCCGGCCGACTCGCCGACGCGGTCGAGCGCGTCGGCGAGCGAACGGTCGTCCTGCGCGTCGCCCCTGCCCGCCATGACCGTCAGAGCCTGCGCATCTGCCACACCGCTCCCGGCATCAGGAGGCCGCGCGGCAGGACCTTCTTCTGGAACGCCGAATAGGATTCGAAGATCTTCTTCGCCATCGGGTCGCCTGCGACCGCCGCGGGGATGATCTCCGCCGCGGCCTTCTGCATCGCGCGCAGGATGTCGTCGGGGAACGCGCGAAGCTGCACGCCGAACTTGCCGGTCAGTTGATCGAGCGCCTCGGGGTCGTTGGCGAGCACCTCGGCCTCCGAATGCAGCAGCTCGGCATGCGCGGCCAGCGTCAGCAGCGACTGATCGGCGGCGCCCAGGCTGTCCCAGACCTTCTTGTTGAACATCAGCTCGAGCGTGTGCCCCGGCTCGTGGAATCCCGGGCTGTAGTAGTACTTCGCCGCCTTGAAGAGGCCGTAGCCCATGTCGAACCAGGGCGTCGCGAGCTCGGCCGCGTCGAGCGCGCCCGACTGGAGCGCCGGGAACACCTCGCCGAGGGGCATCAGCACGGGCGTCGCCCCGAGCGCCTTGAGGATCTCGCCGCCGAACCCCGGATAGCGCGCCTTGAGGCCCTTCATGTCCGCCAGGCTGTTGACTTCCTTCCGGTACCAGCCCCCCATCTGCGCCCCCGTCTGGCTGAGCGGCAGCGACTTGAGCCCGTGCGGCGCGTTGAGCTCGTCCCAGAGCTTCTGCCCTCCGCCGTAGGTGAGCCACGCGAAGTGCTCCATCGGCAGCATGCCGAACGGCACGGTCGAGAAGAAGTTGTAGGCCTTCGACTTTCCCGTCCAGTAGTAGCCGGTCGAGTTGGCGCAGTCCACGGCGCCCGACGACACCGCGTCGAACATGCCGAGCACCGGCACGAGTTCGTTCGCGCCGTAGATGCGGAACGTCAGGCGCCCGTCCGTGGCCTTGGCGACGTTCTGGGCGAATCGCTCGATGGCCGTGCCGTTGCCGGGCGAGTTCCTCGGCCAGCCCAGCACCATCTTCAGCTCCCGCTTGCCCTGGGCGACCGCCGGCGAGGCGAATGCGCCGACGGCGCCGACCGCGAGTCCCGTCTTGAGCAGCGTGCGTCTGCGTCGTTCCATGCCGTTCCTCCTCCTTCAGCGTGTCATCGGTCCGCGACGACGGCGGTGCTTCGCCGGACTCGCCGCGCCCGCCGCGGCCTCCCCGGTTGCGAATTGCGTGCGCCAGTAGTGGTTGGCGACGTGCAGGTGGTCCTTCATCGCGCGGCGCGCCAGCGTCACGCTTCCCTTCACGATCGCGTCCCGGATCTTCTGGTGATCCCGGATCGAGCGGCGGCAGACCGTCGGGTCGGTGAACACCGCCTCGCGCAGCTCGCGCGTGGCCAGGTAGCAGGAATTGGCGGCGCGCAGGAGAAACTGGTTGTGGGTCGCCGCCACGACCGCCAGGTGGAAGTCGGCGCTGGGCTGGGCGATCGACTCGCCGCGCCCGAACCGCTCCCGGCAGGCGCTCATGCACGCGTCGAGCCGGTCGATGTCCTCCTGCGTCCGGCGCACGCAGGCGAGCTCGATGGCCTGCGTTTCCAGGATCGAGCGGAACTCGCTCAGGTGGTCGGATTCCCTCAGGTCGAACGGCAGTCCGAGGTCGGCCTTCATCACGATGGCGTCGAGACTGCCGACCTGGGATTCGGCCCGCAGGTAGACGCCCGAGCGGGGACGACGCTCGACGACCCGCATCGCCTCGAGCTTCGCGATGGCCTCCCGGACGATCGCCCGCGTGACGCCGAAGCGCTCGGCCAGCAGGCGCTCCGAGGGCAGGCGGTCGCCCGGCTCCAGCCGGCGCTCGCCGATGAAGGGAAGGAGGCGGACGATCAGCGCCGAGGCTTCCCCGTGCGCGAGCGCGGCGTCCGCGGGAGGGCGAATCGGGGAGTTCATCGCGTGGGGTCGCTTTCTGGTATTACCAGATTGGTACGGCCAATCTAGTCATACCAGTGCGGGCGATCCTTGATTCGCGTCAAGGGCCGGGCGACGCCGCGCGATCCGCGGCGCTCTTCGGGGGGCACGCTCCGCGCGACGCGGCCGACCGCAGGCCGCCCGGCGGGAGGCGGCGCCAGGCCGTGGGCAAGTGGGAGCGATAGGTCACGCCCGGTCCCGCGGCGTTCGCGAGCGCATGCTGCGCCCGTGCGACGCCGGGGACGGAGGGACGGGTGCCGGCACCAGGGATCGAACCCGGGACCTTCGGTTTACAAAACCGCTGCTCTACCGACTGAGCTATGCCGGCGATGGGGGCAGTCTAGCGGGCGCGCCTGGCGGCACGCCCCGCCCCGGCGTGCGATCGGACTACTTGATGACCTGCAGGTGCGTCGGCCGCGCGCGCGGCTTGGGCTCGGCGTCGCCGCCCTCGTCGGCCGCCGGCGGGGCTTCCGGCGCGGTCGCGGCGGCGAGCGCCGCGACCGGTTCCTGCGCGACGGTGAACGCGAAGCCGTAGCCGGTCTCCTTCGCGAAGATGCCCGCGACGCTCGCGAGCGGCACGGCGACCTCCTGCGACTGGCCGTTGAACCGCGCGTTGAACTGGATCCAGTCGTTGTCGATCGTGAGCTTGCGTGTCGCCGCGTGGCTCACGTTGAGCACAATCTCGCCGTTCTTCACGAACGCCGCGGGCACGCGCGTCTGCGCGTTCACCTTGACCGCGAGGTAGGGGGTGAGGCCGTTGTCCGCGCACCATTCGCAGATGGCGCGGACCAGGTAGGGCTTGGCGGACTGCTCGGACATGGGCGGCAGGATACACCGCTGGCGTCGCCGTCCGTCAAGGGGCGCGACCGGACGGCGCACACCCGGGACGGACCGACGCGGCCCGGCGAGGTTACTTCCGCATCCCCCGCTCGGCGCTCGTCAGCGCCTCGGAGAACGCCGGGCGCGCGAACAGCCGCTCGGCGTACTTGAGCAGCGGCGCCGCCGGCTTGGGCATCGTGACGCCGTAGTAGTCGAGCCGCCACAGGAGCGGCGTGATCGCCACGTCGAGCATCGAGTACTCGTCGCCGAGCATGTACTTGTGCTTGGTGAACACCGGGGCGATCTGCAGCAGCGCGTCGCGGACCTGGTTGCGCGCCTTCTCGGCGTTCTTCTGGTTGTTGCCCTCGAGCGCGTCGATGTGGCAGAAGAGCTCCTTCTCGAACCGGTGGAGGAACAGCCGCGCGCGGGCGCGCATCACCGGGTCGGCGGGCATCAGCTGCGGATGCGGGAAGCGCTCGTCGATGTACTCGTTGATGATGTTCGCCTCGTGAAGCACGAGGTCCCGCTCGACCAGCACCGGCACCTGGTTGTACGGGTTCATCACCGCGAGGTCTTCGGGCTTGTGGTCGAGGTCGACGTCGATGATCTGGAAGTCCATCCCCTTCTCGTGCAGCACGATGCGGCAGCGCTGCGAAAACGGGTCGGTCGTCCCGGAATAGAGGGTCATCATGGCAATGCTTCTCCCTGGAGCGGGGCGCCTGCGGCGTCGCCACGCCGCCGGCCGTCCGGCGGGGTCGATGTGGGCGCCCCCGTCCCGGCCGCCGCGGCGTCTCGCGCCCGCGGCCGGTCGTACGTTAATGCACGTCCTTCCAGTACTCCCGCTTCAGCCAGTAGGCGAAGAAGAACAGGACACCGAGGAACATCAGCACGATGATGCCCAGGCTGATCCGCTTGTTGCGGATCGGCTCCCCCATGTACTCGAGGTAGTTGACGAGGTCGCCCACGAACGCGCGGTACTCGACGGGGGTCATCGATCCCGGCGTCTCGTTCGCGATCGTGCGCACCGCGTACTTGCCTCCCGGGATCGGCTCGACCAGCGCGAGGCTCTTGTTGGCGATCGCCGCCGCCGCCGCGGCCTCGTGGTCGGCGAACTCCGCCGTCGCGAGCCGGTTCGTTCCCGAGAGCTCCCACAGCACGTGCGGCATGCCGACGTTCGGGAACACGAGGTTGTTCCAGCCGGTGGCCGAGCCCGGATCGCGGTAGTAGCCGAGGAAGTAGTTGTAGAGCCAGTCCGCCCCGCGCACGCGAGCGATCACCGACAGGTCGGGTGGCGGCGCGCCGAACCACACCCTCGCGTCGGCAGGCCGCATCGCGGTGGTCATCACGTCGCCGATCTTCGCGTCGCCCAGGATCAGGTTGTCGCGGATCTGGTCCTCGGTGAGGCCCAGGTCGGTCAGCCGGTTGTAGCGCATGAATCGCGCGCTGTGGCAGCCCAGGCAATAGTTGACGAAGTTGCGCGCACCGCGCTGCAGCGACGCGTCGTCGAGCCGGTGGCCCGGCGCCGGCTCCATCCGGATGTCCGGGCCGCTCGAGGCAAGCGACTGACCGGAAATCGGCGAGGAACGTCGCGGCCGCGGCGAGGAGGACCGCGGCGACGCGCGGCGAGAGGAAGTTCTTCATGTCCGTCATCCCGTCACCCGGGTCGGTTCCGGCTTGGTCTTGTCGATCGCGGTGTACCAGGGCATCAGCACGAAGAACGCGAAGTAGAGCGCGGTGAAGACGCGCGCGACGACGGTCGCCCGGTCGACGCCTCCGACGAGCGGGACGCTCTCGCCGAACTGGCCCCAGATCGTGATGGGGACGACGCCGAGGTAGCCCAGGACGAGGAAGCTCACGACGAAGATCGCGAGCCACGTCTTGTAGAGCGTGCCGCGGTAACGGACCGAGCGCACGGCGCCACGGTCGAGCCACGGCACCGCGAAGAAGACCATCACCGCGAGGCCCATCACGATCACGCCCCACACCTGCGTGCCGAAGTACGACGGCACCGCGCGCAGCATCGCGTAGTACGGCGTGAAGTACCAGACCGGCGCGATGTGCACCGGCGTCCTGAGCGGGTCGGCCGGAACGAAGTTGTTGGCCTCGATGAAGTAGCCGCCCATCTCCGGCATGAAGAACACGATCACCGAGAACACCGCGAGGAAGACGACGACGCCGACGATGTCCTTGACCGTGTAGTAGGGGTGCGAGTAGATGCCGTCGAGCGGCAGCCCGGTCGCCGGGTCCTTCGGCTGGTACTTGATCTGCACGCCGTCGGGGTTGTTCGAGCCGGTCTCGTGCAGCGCCATCAGGTGCGCCATCACCAGGCCGAGCAGCACGAGCGGCAGCGCGATGACGTGGAACGCGAAGAAGCGGTTCAGCGTCACGTCCGAGATCGTGAAGTCGCCGCGGATCCAGACCGCGAGGTCCTCGCCGATCAGCGGGATCGAGCTGAACAGGTTGACGATCACCTGCGCGCCCCAGTAGGACATCTGGCCCCACGGGAGCAGGTAGCCGAAGAACGCCTCGGCCATCAGCGCGAGGTAGATCAGGCAGCCGAAGATCCAGACCAGCTCGCGCGGCTTGCGGTAGCTGCCGTACATGAGCCCGCGGAACATGTGCAGGTAGACGACGATGAAGAACATCGACGCCCCGGTCGAGTGCATGTAGCGGATGAGCCATCCCCACTGGACGTCCCGCATGATGTACTCGACCGACTCGAACGCCTTGGTCGCGTCGGGCTTGTAGTTCATCGTCAGGAAGATGCCCGTGACGATCTGGATCACCAGCACGAAGGCCGCGAGCGATCCGAAGTAGTACCAGAAGTTGAAATTCTTGGGCGCGACGTACTTGCCCCACTGCGATTCCCACAGCGCGGTGAGCGGGAAACGGGCGTCGATCCAGGCGAGCATCTTTTCCATGGCGGTGTCTGGCTCTCTCGTCCGTTCAGGCCCGGTCGTCGCCGATCAGCACCTTCGAATCCGACAGGTACTTGTGCGGCGGAACCACGAGGTTGGTCGGAGCGGGCATGCTCTTGTAGACGCGGCCGGCGAGGTCGAACTTCGACTGGTGGCACGGGCAGAAGAAACCCCCGAGCCAGTCGGGACCCAGGTCCGCGGGCGCGATGTCCTTGCGGAACGTCGGCGAACAGCCGAGGTGCGTGCAGATGCCGACGGCGATCCACACGCCCGGCTTGATCGAGCGGTGCTCGTTTCGCGCGTAGGCCGGCTGCTGGTCCTGGCCCGAGGCCGCGTCGGCGAGGCGCTCGGTGAGCTTCGGAAGCGTCGCGAGCATGTCGGGCGTGCGCTGGACGATCCAGCACACCTTGCCGCGCCACTCGACGTCGATCTTCTGGCCCGGCTCGAGCTTGCTGATGTCGATCTCGACCGGGGCGCCGGCCGCTTTCGCGCGCTCGCTCGGGAAGAAGGACATCACGAACGGCACGGCTGCCGCGGCCGCACCGACTCCGCCCACGACGCCGGTCGCGCCGATCAGGAAGCGTCGCTTCCCCTTGTCCACCGTTGCTTCGGTTGCCATGATCGCCTTGCGTGGAGGATGCTGGGAGGAGCCTCGGCCGCACCTGCCCGTGAACGCGCCGGTGGACGTGCGACCGGCCGCGCGAAACGACACGAGCGGCCGCGAGGCTCGCCAAAAACCTGTCGATTATACGGGATTCGGGGCGTCCGCCGAAAGCTCCCCGTGGCGGCGGACCTGGAAAAGCCCGGCGGATCATCGGGTTGCGTGCAACAATCCGGCCGGCCGGCGGAAGGGCCGGCCCCTCCCGGCGCTATAATCCGCGTCCCCCGACCCGCGACGAGCGCGAGCGACCCTTGCTGAAACGCTTCTGGCTGCTGTTCGCCCAGGCCTGCACGCTGTGCGTGGCGGCGCTGTTCGTCGTCGCCACGCTGCGTCCCGACCTGTTGTCGCGCTACGCCGGGCGCACCGGGCCGGTCGTGCTCACCCAGGAGTCTCCCGCGGTCGCGCCCCCCGCCTCGCCCTCGCTGCATGCGCTCGCGGCGGCCGCACGCAAGGCAACGCCGGCCGTGGTCAACATCTACACGGTCAAGGACGTCCGCCCCCGCAATTCGCTCCTCGACGACAACGCGTTCCGCCAGGCCTTCCCGGACCTCGCCGAGCGGCTGCCGCAGCGCAAGCAGAACTCGCTGGGCTCCGGCGTGATCGTCTCGCCCGACGGCTACGTGCTCACGAGCAACCACGTCGTCGCCGGCGCCGACGACATCCAGCTCGTGCTCGCCGACGGCCGCGTCCTCAAGGCGCGCATCACCGGCACCGATCCCGAGAGCGACCTCGCGGTGCTCAAGGCCGACGCGGCCGGGCTCCCGTCGATCACGTTCGGCTCGCTCGAGCACGTCGAGGTGGGCGACCCGGTGCTCGCGATCGGCAACGCCTACGGGTTCGGCCACACGGTGACCTCGGGCATCGTGTCGGCGCTCGGGCGCACGTCGCTCGGGATCAACCGCTACGAGGACTTCATCCAGACCGACGCGCCGATCAACCCGGGAAACTCGGGCGGCGCGCTCGTCGACGCGAACGGCAGCCTGATCGGCGTCAACAGCGCGATCTACTCGCAGTCGGGCGGCTCGATGGGCATCGGGTTCGCGATCCCCGTGTCGCTCGCCCGCACGGTCCTCGAGCAGATCATCCAGAACGGCGAGGTCACGCGCGGCTGGCTCGGCGTCGAGCCGCAGGACCTCACCGCGGACGTCGCCCGGGCGCTCGCGCTCGAGCGCGTCGACGGCGTGCTGATCCGCAGCGTTCAGCGCGGCGGCCCGGCCGACAGCGCGGGGATCGCGCCGCGCGACGTCGTCGTCGAGATCGCCGGCAAGCCGACGCGCGACACGCCGACGCTGCTCGCGCGCATCGCCGAGCTGAAGCCGGGGTCGACGGTGAAGCTCGTCGTCGTGCGGGCGAACGCGCCGGTCGACGTCGACGTGACGATCGGCAAGCGGCCGAAAGTCCAATAGTTGGGGAGGACCCGCGGTTCCCATCGGGGTCTGACCCCGGTTCGCTCCTGGGGTCTGACCCCCGGGCCCCTGGGGCCGACCCCGGCGCCGCTTCCTACGCGTCGGCTTCGGCGCGCGTCGGCCCCGCGCCGACGAAGCGCGCCAGCACGAGCCCCAGCTCGAAGAGCAGCCACAGCGGGATCGCGAGCATCAGCTGCGAGATCACGTCGGGAGGCGTGAAGATCGCGCCGATGACGAACGCGCCGACGATCACGTACGAGCGCGCGGCCCGGAGCTTCTCGATCGTGACGATGCGCAGCCGCACGAGCACGATCACGACGACCGGCATCTCGAAGGTCAGCCCGAACGCGATGAACATCGTCAGCACGAACGACAGATACTTGTCGATGTCGGTCATCATCTGCACGCCGTCCGGCGCGTAGCCGGCGAAGAAGCCGAACGCGACCGGGAACACGAAGAAGTAGGCGAACGACATGCCGATGAGGAAGAAGATCACCGACGACACGATCACCGGGAGCGCGAGCCGCTTCTCGTGCTGGTAGAGGCCGGGCGCGACGAACGCCCACGCCTGCCACAGCACGTAGGGCAGCGCGATGACGAACGCCGCCATCGCGGTCACCTTGAGCGGGACGAGGAACGTGCCGGTGACGTCGGTCGCGATCATCGACGCGCCCGCCGGCAGCACCGCCAGCAGCGGCTTCGCGAGGATCGCGTAGATGTCCTTCGCCCACGGGAACAGCGCCAGCATCACGACGACGACCGCGATGATCGCGCGCAGCAGCCGGTCGCGCAGCTCGACCAGGTGCGAGATGAACGTTTCCTGCGCGCTGCCCTCGGTCGTGTCGGTCATGGGTCCGGCGCGCTCAGATCTTGTCGAAGCCGGGCAGGCTCGGCTGCCGCGCGGGCTCGGACGGGGGCGCCTCGGCCGAGGCGGCGGGAGAGGGAGCGGACGCGGGCGCCGCGAACTCGGCCGCCTGCACGGGAGCGGGGGCGGGCGTCTCGGACGCGCCCGCGTTGAGCTGCGCCTCGACGCCGCGCATGCCGCTCTCGACGTCCCTCGCCGCCGCGGTCATCGAGGATTCGAGGTCGCTCGCCGCGGACTTCATCTCCTGCTGGAGCTTGCGCAGCTCCTCGAGCTCCATCTCGCGGCTGATGTCGGACTTCACGTCGTTGACGTAGCGCTGCAGCCGCCCGAACAGGTGGCCGAGCGTGCGCGCCGTCTTCGGCAGCCGCTCGGGGCCGATGACGATCAGCGCCACGACGGCGATGACGACGATTCCGGTGAAGCCGATGTCGAACATGGCGGGATCGCCGCGCCGGCGCAGGGCCGCGGCGCGGAGCCGGCGCGCCGGGGGCGCGCCGTCCGGGGATCAGGACTTGGCCGAGGTCTCCTTGCGGACCTCGCCCTCGATCGTCTGGCCGCCGAGCTTTCCCGGCGGGGGAGCCTCGGCGGAAGCGCTGTTCGCCGCGGCATCCGCCTCCTCGTTCGCGCCCTTCACCCCGTCCTTGAATCCCTTCACCGCACCGCCCAGGTCCTGGCCGATGTTGCGCAGCTTCTTCGTGCCGAAGATCAGCACGACGACAAGCAGCACGATGAGCCAGTGCCAGATCGAGAGTCCGCCCATGTCCTTCTCCTCAATGGTCCTTGCGCAGGATCATCGGGCCCAGCGATTCCGGCCCGCCGATCACGTGGATGTGGATGTGCTGCACTTCCTGCCGGCCGACGCGGCCGGTGTTGACGATGATCCGGAACCCGTCGTTCGCGCCCTGCGCGCGCGCGATCGCCGGCGCGAGCGCGAGCATCCTGCCAAGCACCGCCTCGTCGCCCGGCGCGCAGTCGTACATCGTCGCGATGTGTTTCTTCGGGATGACGAGCACGTGCACCGGCGCCAGCGGCCGGATGTCGTGGAACGCGAGCACGTCGCCGTCCTCGTGCGCCTTCCGGCACGGGATCTCGCCGGCGACGATCTTGCAGAAGAGGCAGTTCGGGTCGTGCATTCGGGTCAGGGGTTCCGTGGGGCGGCCTGGGCGCGGGCCGCTTCGATCGCGTCGTGGAGGCCCCGGGCGTCGCCGGTGCCGATCATGACCGGCCGCTCCGATCCGAGCTCCAGCCGGACCGCCCATCGCCCGGCGACATTGTATAGCCAACCGGCCGGGGTCCAGTGGACGCCCCAGCCCCACAGGACGCGGGTGCGGACGATGTCCGCTTTCCGGATGTCCGCGATCTCGACCGACTTGCGGACGATCCCGACACCCATCACTGCCCGGACCACGCGGTCGTCGACGACGACGCGCATCCAGCCGAAGAGCAGGAACGCGAGCGCCAGCACGCCGTAGAGCGCCCACGGGAGCCACGGGACCGCCTCCAGCGTCGCGAGCGACACGGTCGCCGTGACCCAGGCCGCGAGCAGCGAGCCGATGACCGTGGCCACCGCCATCGTCGTGCCGAACTGCGCGCGCGCGTAGCGCACGCCGCCGCCCGAGGTCGCCGGCATCAGCGCCGCGACGCCTTCTCGTCGTGGCCCGAGCGCCCTTCTCGCCGCTCGAGCTCGGCGAGCACGTCCGCCGGCGAGAGTCCGTGGTGCGCGAGCAGCACGAGGCAGTGGAACCACAGGTCCGCCACCTCGGCGGTCACGCGCGCCGGGACGCCGTCCTTCGACGCCATCACCGTCTCGGTCGCCTCCTCGCCGATCTTCTTCAGGATCGCGTCGCCGCCCTTCGCGAGCAGGCTCGCGACGTAGGACGACGACGGGTCGGCGCCCTTGCGCGCCTCGATCGTCGCGGAGAGCCGCGCGAGCACGCCCGCGCGCGAGTCGTCGTCAGTCGTCGCCATAGATCTCCTTCGGGTCGCGCAGCACCGGGTCGGCGTCGCGCCACGCGCCGTCGTCGAGCCGCTTGTGGAAGCAGCGCTCGCGGCCGGTGTGGCACGCGATCCCGCCCACCTGCTCGACGACGAGCAGGATCGCGTCGTCGTCGCAGTCGAGCCGGATCTCGCGCACGCGCTGCACGTGGCCCGAGCTCTCGCCCTTGCGCCACAGCTTGCGCCGCGAGCGCGACCAGTAGTGCGCCTCGCCGCTCGCCGCGGTGCGCTCGAGCGACTCGCGGTTCATCCACGCGAGCGTGAGCACGCGGCCGCTGCCCGCCTCCTGCGCGATCGCGGGCACGAGGCCGTCGGCGTTCCAGCGGACGGTGTCGAGGAAGGACGGCATGGCGGGTGCGGATGGGCGGAGTCGGGAGGCCCGGGGGGCGCGATCCGGCCGGCACCGCCGACCATTCTATGCGCTGGCGCACCGGGGCCGCTTTCCGGGGCGCGCCCCGGGAGAGCGGGCCGCCCGCGCCCGGCTCACGGCCGCGGGCGCCGGATCAGGTGCGCACTTCGATGCCGGCGGCGCGCATCGCCGCCTTGGCCTGGCCGATCGTGAACTCGCCGTAGTGGAAGATCGACGCGGCGAGGACGGCGTCGGCGCCCCCCTCGGTGACGCCCTCGACGAGGTGCCGAAGCGTCCCCACGCCGCCCGACGCGATCACCGGGATGTCGACCGCCTCGGACACGGCACGCGTCAGCTTGAGGTCGAAGCCCGTCTTCGCGCCGTCGCGATCCATGCTCGTGAGCAGGATCTCGCCCGCGCCGAGCGCCGCGACCTCGGTCGCCCATTCGATCACGTCGATGCCGGTCGGCGTGCGCCCGCCGTGGATCACGACCTGCCACTGGTCGACGGCGCACTGCTTCGCGTCGATCGCCGCGACGACGCACTGCGCGCCGAAGCGAGCGGACGCCTCGCCGAAGAGCTCGGGCCGCTTCACGCCCGCGGTGTTGATCGAGACCTTGTCCGCGCCCGCGTTGAGCAGCGCCCGGATGTCGTCGACCGTGTTGACCCCGCCGCCGACGGTGAGCGGGATGAACACCTGGTCGGCGACCGCCTCGATCATGCCGTAGAGCAGCCCGCGCGTCTCGACGCTCGCGCGGATGTCGAGGAACGCCAGCTCGTCGGCGCCCTCGGCGTCGTAGCGCTTCGCGACCTCGACCGGGTCGCCCGCGTCGCGCAGGTTGACGAAGTTGACGCCCTTCACGACGCGGCCGGCGGCGACGTCGAGGCAGGGGATGATGCGTTTGGCGAGCATCAGGTCGGGTTGGGTTGGCAGGGGGTGTGCGTTGGCGACTGGCACGGGAGGCCGGTCCGGAATCAGGCGTCGGAACCGACCGACCGCTGGCTTCCCGCCGCGCCACCGCCCCGCGCCACCGCCACTGTGACTCGTGTTCCCCGCCCTCGACGGCCGCCCTGAAATCGAGCGTGCCTTCGTAGATCGCGCGCCCGGCGATCGCGCCGACGATGCCTTCGCTCTCGAACTCGCGCAGCGCGCGCACGTTGTCGAGGCTCGACAGCCCGCCCGACGCGATCACCGGCACCTTGATCGCGCGCGCGAGGCGCACGGTGGCCTCGATGTTGATGCCGGTCATCATGCCGTCGCGGCCGATGTCGGTGTAGATGATCGCCTCGACGCCGTAGTCCTCGAACTTGCGCGCGAGGTCGATCACGTCGTGGCCGGTCATCTTCGACCAGCCGTCGGTGGCGACCTTGCCCTCGCGGGCGTCGAGCCCGACGATGATGTGCCCGGGGAACGCGTAGCAGGCGTCGTGCAGGAAGCCCGGGTTCTTCACCGCGGCCGTCCCGATCACGACGTAGGTGATGCCGTCGTCCAGGTAGCGCTCGATCGTGTCGAGGTCGCGGATGCCGCCGCCCAGCTGCACCGGGATCTCCTCGCCGACGACGCTCGTGATCTCGCGGATCACGTGCTCGTTCTTCGGGATGCCGGCGACGGCCCCGTTGAGGTCGACGAGGTGCAGCCGCTCGGCGCCCTGCTCGAGCCAGTGCTGGGCCATCGCGGCCGGGTCCTCGGAGAACACGGTGACGGCCTGCATGTCGCCCTGCTTGAGGCGGACGCAGTGCCCGTCCTTGATGTCGATCGCGGGAATGATCAGCATGGCCGGGAGCGCGCGGGAGGGCTTGGTTCGGAGCGCGTCAGGGTCGCCCGTTCCAGGCGACGAAGTTGGCGAGCAACTGCAATCCTGCGCGGTGGCTCTTTTCCGGGTGGAACTGGGTCGCGAAGATATTAGCTTGCGCCACCGCGCAAGTAAACGGCGCGGGATACTCGGTCGTCCCGGCGACCACCCCGGGATCGGCGGGGACCGCGCAGTAGCTGTGCGCGAAGTAGAAGCGCTCGCCGTCCGCGATGCCCCGCCAGAGCGGGTGCGCCCCCGCCTGCCGGACCGGGCTCCAGCCCATGTGCGGCACCTTGAGGCGCCCGCCCCCGGGCAGGATCATCGCCTCGTCGCGGAATCGCCGGACCGTGCCCGGCAGGACGCCCAGTCCGCGCGTCGGGCCCTCCTCGCTCTCCTCGAACAGCATCTGGAGCCCGAGGCAGATGCCGAGGAACGGCCGCTCGCGCACGACCTCGAGCACGACGTCGCGCAGGCCGGAGTCGTCGATGCAGCGGATGCAGTCGGGCATCGCCGCCTGCCCGGGCAGCACGACGCGCGACGCCGACCGGATCGTCGCGGCGTCGCCGGTCACCACGATCCGGGCCTCGGGGGCGACGTGCGCGAGCGCCTTCGCCACCGAGCGAAGGTTGCCCATCCCGTAGTCGATGACGGCGATCATGGTCGGGAGCCGGGAGTCGGTTGGCAGGATTGAGAAAGGCGCCCCCGGGACGGCGCATGCCGCGCTGGCTTCGACGTGAAGTGCCTGCCGACGGCCAACGGACTCCCGACACCCGATCCTACAGCGACCCTTTCGTCGACGGGATCGCGCCCGCGGCGCGCGGGTCGCGCGCGACCGCCATCCGGAGCGCGCGGCCGAACGCCTTGAACACCGTCTCGCACTGGTGGTGCGCGTTCGCCCCGCGCAGGTTGTCGACGTGCAGCGTCGCGAGCGCGTGGTTGACGAAGCCCTGGAAGAACTCGCTCGTGAGGTCGGCGTCGAAATTCCCGATCCTCGCGCGCGTGAACGCGACGTGGAATTCGAGGCCGGGCCGGCCCGACAGGTCGATCACGACGCGCGAGAGCGCCTCGTCGAGCGGCACGTAGGCGTGGCCGTAGCGGGCGAGCCCGGCCTTGTCGCCGAGCGCCTTCGCGAGGGCCTGCCCGATCGCGATGCCGACGTCCTCGACCGTGTGGTGCGCGTCGATGTGCAGGTCGCCCTCGGCCTTGACCGCGAGATCGACCATGCCGTGCCGCGCGACCTGGTCGAGCATGTGGTCGAGGAACGGGAGTCCGGTGTCGAGCTGCGCGCGGCCCGTGCCGTCGAGGTTCACCTCGACGGTGATGCGGGTCTCGCGCGTGTTGCGCTCGACGCGGGCGGTGCGTGCGGCGGGTGCGGTGGGTGCATTCATCACTTGGTGAGCGCGGCCAGCAGCGCGTCGTTCTCGGCGGGGGTGCCGACGGTGATCCGCAGGCAGTTCGCCGTCAGCGGGTGGCCGCCATGCAGATTCTTGACCAGGATGCCCGCCGCGCGCAATCTCGACGCGAGCATCGGCGCGTCGGGGACGCGCACGAGCAGGAAGTTGGCGTCGCTGGGGGACACCGCGAAACCGGGGAGCGCCCCGAGCGCGGAGGCGAGGCGGCCGCGCTCCGCCCGGATCGCGGCGACCTGCGCGGCCAGCGCCTCGGCCGCGCCGAGGACCACCGGCACGACGGCCTGCGTGAGCGCGTTCACGTTGTAGGGCGAGCGGACCTTGTCGAGCTCGCCGATCCACGCCGGATGCCCGACCGCGTAGCCCAGCCGCGCGCCGGCGAGCCCGACCTTCGAGAGCGTGCGCATGACCACGAGGTTCGGGAACTCGAGCACTCGGGGCAGGAGCGTGGCGCCGGCGAAGTCCGCGTACGCCTCGTCGACGACGACCAGTCCCGGCGCCGCCGCGAGCACGCGCTCGATCGCCGCCGCCGGAATCGCGCGGCCCGTCGGGTTGTTCGGACTGGCGAGCCAGACGAGCGCGGGCTTCTGGCGCGCGATCTCCGCGACGAGCGCTTCGACGTCCAGCGTGAAGTCGGCGTGCAGCGGCACCGACGCGTAGCGGACGTGCGCCTGCATCGCGTAGATCCGGTACATGACGAACGTGGGATCGGGCGCCAGCACGCAGGCGCCCGGCCGCGCGATCGCCGAGGTGATCACCTGGATCAGCTCGTCCGAGCCGTTGCCCAGCACGAGCGCCGCGCCCTCGGGCAGCGGCAGTGCGCGCGCGAGCGCCGCCTTCACCGCATCGCCCGCCCCTTCCGGATAGCGGTTCAACCGGACGGCGGCCACCGCGGCGGCCAGCTTCGCGCGGACGTCGTCGGGCAGCGGCCACGGATTCTCGTTCGCGTGCAGCTCGATCATCCCGGACGACTTCGGCACCGGATAGGCGGCGGTCGCGCGGATCTCGTCGCGGATCGTGCGCTGGACGCGCGCGGCGACGTCGGCATCGTTCGCGCGCGGCGTGCTGCGGGGGCGGGAATCGTTCACGTCGTCGCCTTTCAGGCCTTCGCCGGCGCGGGCACGAGCCGCGCCTCGGCCGAGCGCGCGTGCGCGGTCAGCCCTTCGCCGTGCGCGAGCGTCGCCGCGACCGGACCGAGCACGCGGGCGGCGGCGGGCGAGATGCGCAGCACCGAGGACCGCTTCTGGAAATCGTAGACGCCGAGCGGCGAGGAGAAGCGCGCCGTGCGCCCGGTCGGCAGCACGTGGTTCGGCCCGGCGCAGTAGTCGCCGAGCGCCTCGGACGCATGGTGCCCCATGAAGATCGCGCCGGCATGGCGGATGCGCGGCAGGAGCTTGTCCGGATCGGCGACCGCGAGCTCGAGGTGCTCGGGGGCGATGCGGTTCGCGATCTCGCAGGCCTCCGCGAGGTCGCGCACCTGCACGAGCGCGCCGCGCTTCGCGAGCGACGCCGAGATGATCGGCGCGCGCGGCATCGACGCGAGAGCGCGGTGCATCGCCGCCTCGACCGCGTCGATCAGCGCGGCGTCCGGCGAGAGCAGGATCGCCTGCGCCATCTCGTCGTGCTCGGCCTGCGAGAACAGGTCGATCGCGACCCAGTCGGGGTTCGCCGTCGCGTCCGCGATCACGAGGATCTCGGAGACGCCCGCGACCATGTCGATGCCGACGGTGCCGAACACGCGCCGCTTCGCCGCGGCGACGTAGGCGTTGCCCGGCCCGCAGATCTTGTCGACGCGGGGAATCGTCTCGGTGCCGTAGGCGAGCGCCGCGATCGCCTGCGCGCCGCCGACGGTGAATGCGCGCGACACGCCTGCAAGATGGGCGGCGGCAAGCACGAGCGCGTTGCGCACGCCGCCGGGCGTCGGCACGACCATCACGATGTCGCGCACGCCCGCGACGTTCGCGGGGATCGCGTTCATCAGCACCGACGACGGATAGGCCGCCTTGCCGCCGGGCACGTAGAGGCCGACGCGGTCGAGCGGCGTGATGCGCTGGCCGAGCTCGGTGCCGTTGGGCTCCGTGACCTTGAACGCGCCGCCGTGCGCCTTCTGCGCCTCGTGGAACGAGCGGATGCGCGCAGCCGCCGTCGCGAGCGCGTCGCGCTGGTCGTCGGGCAGGAGCTCGTACGCGCGGCGCATCTCGTCCGCGGAGATCTCGAGCGCCGCCGCCGACGGCACGTCGAGCTTGTCGAACCGCTTCGTGCACTCGAGCAGCGCATCGTCGCCGCGCGTGCGCACTTCCGCGATGATCCGGGCGACGGCTTCGTCGATGTCGGGGTCCTGCGCGGCCTCGAACGCGATTAGCGCCTCGAGCTCGGCGTCGAAGCCGGGGGCTGCGGTATCGAGGCGTCGTGGCGTGAAACGGGTCATGGCCATGCTAGTTTGCGGAACACATCGCGACCGACGTGGGTCCCCAGCCTTCCGCGATCCATCCGCGCGCGATCATGTCCTGCGCAACCGTAATGGACGTGGTGTACCGGTGGTTGACATCCGGCCGCCCGTTGTAGAAGCGATAGATGGGTTGCGTGCCCTTCGGGCACTCACCGTTCGTGGTTCTCGGCAAGAACGCGTGAAACGCGTTTTGCGACTCCAGTATCCATTGATCTGGCCAAGCCTGCACGACATGGGCGCATTCGGGCGGAAATGCCGAGAAGAAATGGGTGTCGAGCCCGGCATTCGGAAGGCCGTAGTACCGACAGACCGGCTGAACGGAGTTCGGGTTCGCAGGCGCCGTCGCATGAACGGGTATCGAGAGTCCCGTTCGTTGCCAATCCGGCAGCGCGGCAGCATCCAGCGCACCTATTTCGTCCGGATTGATCGTCAGGAAATAATGATCACGGGAAGGAGAAAAATACTCGATCGCGTCAACGACGTTGGATGGCGCGACGACGGAAATGGGTGCCGATTCAAGGAAAAATGGCTCCCCCCATGTAACGCTCGAGGAAGTGCGATCCCTTCGAAACACTCGAACGAGGTAATCACCCGCCGCGAGTCCAGGTATCGAGCCTGCGCTGAGATACGGACTCGGAACTTCCTGCGAACTTCCGTGATCAACATAGGTGACGAGGTCGATCGTCTGTTGCCCGACAGTGACGGCGGTCTCAACCACCGTAAGCGGAGGACCATAAGCAAGCCCGGCACGCGAAACCGCAAACGACTGACCGGCGACGGGGATTGGAGGACCGACATCGATACTCGCGTTGGCGACCGAGAAAATCGCAGCGATAAACTGGATCGCCAAACCTGCGGCGGTCCCACGGGCAAGCCGCTTGCGGCAAACGGATGCCCCTATCGAGCGCTCGGCCATGTCATGCCGCCTTCGCGGCGACCGCGGCCGCCGCCAACGCGTCGACCAGCGGCTTCACCGTGTCGCGCTTGAGCTTCAGCGCCGCCGGATTCACGACGAGCCGCGCGGTGATCGGCATGATCGTCTCGACCTCGACGAGATCGTTGGCCTTCAGCGTGTTGCCGGTCGACACGAGGTCGACGATCGCGTCGGCGAGACCGGAGAGCGGCGCCAGCTCCATCGAGCCGTAGAGCTTGATCAGGTCGACGTGCATGCCCTTCGCGGCGAAGTGCTCGCGCGCGATTTCGACGTACTTGGTGGCGACGCGGATGCGCGCGCCGCGCTGCACGGTACCGGCCCAGTCGTAGCCGCGCTTCGTCGCGACCGACATCCGGCAGCGCGCGATGCCGAGGTCGACCGGCTGGTAGAGGCCGGCGCCCCCGTGTTCGAGCAGCACGTCCTTGCCCGCGACGCCCAGGTCCGCGGCGCCCCATTGCACGTAGGTCGGCACGTCGGACGCACGCACGATCATCAGCGACACGCCGGGCCGGCTCGTGGCGAGGATGAGCTTGCG
>JADIZG010000033.1 GCA_016704895.1 Betaproteobacteria bacterium | reverse complement strand
TGATCCGGTTCTTCAAATACCTACCCGGACGCGTGGCCGACGCACCTGTCGTCGAGCCGGTTGCTGCTGCTGATCGCCGCACGCGGCGCGGGTTCGAACTCGCTGGATCGCGTGCTCGGCATTCGATGGCAAGTGGGGGCACGTCCGGGGCGAGGTGGAATACTCTTGCCGTTCCGCCATCCGCGAGCCCGCTCATGCCCCGCAGCATCCTCGACGAGTCCGCATCCATCCGCGATCCGCGAGCGCGTCGCGCACCCACCCGAGGAAGCGTCCGCGAGGTCAGGCAGGCGGTTGCGGACGACGCCGTCGTCGTCGTGGGCATAGCGCAGAACTCGTTCCCGCGGCTCGCGCGCAGGGCGCTCGACCGGGCGGGCGTTCCGTACAGGTACCTGCGGTGCGGCGGCTACGTCGGCTCGTGGCGGCGGCGCGAACGCTCAAGATGTGGACCGGCTGGCCCACGTTTCCCGATGGTGTTCCGTGGACGGCACGCTCGTCGGCGGCGCCGACGACCTGTCAGCTCATCGCGAGCAGCGAGCTCCAGCGGATGCTCGCGCAGGGTTGCGACTAGCTCCGCCCGCCGTCCGGGCCGGTGGCGCCCTCGCCGCGCACGCATCGGCCACCGGCCGTGTAGCCGCGGCGGTCGGGGCTCGGCGAGGAACGCGCCGATCTCGCGCAGAACGGCGCGTGCTCATACAGGTCGTTGTGGCCGGCGCGCGACACCTCGACCCAGCGCTTCGGCCCGCCCCGGGCATCGTGCAGGCTCTCCGCGGGCGCTCGACCGGGATGACCTCGTCGCTGCCCGCGACGATCGCGAGCATCGGGATGCGAGCGGGCCGGTGCGACTTCGCGCGTCGTAGCGGTCGGCGATCACCGCGCGCGCAAGCGCGGCCGGAAAGTCGTGCGCACCGACCGCTTCGATGCTGTCGTAGGGCGGGACAGGCACGACCCGATCGACCGGTCGCTGCGCCGCGAGCCGCACCGCGATGCCGGTGCGCGAGGCTCCGCGCCATCGCGGCGACGCCGCCGCGCACGTCCGGCCGCGCGGACAGCGCGTCGAACAGCGCGATCGCGTCGCAGCGAGCGCGTCCTCGGCGGGCTTGCCGCAACTCCCACCGAACCCGCGGTAGTTCACGAGCGCCACCGCGCGTCCGCCGAAGCGGTCGGCGTGCGCGACCAGCCGACACCTCTTCGGCGTTCCCGTCGGTAACGACGGCGCGCACCGGCGCGGTCGGCGGCACGACGAGCCATCCGCGCACCGTCACCTCGTCGGGGCGCTCGAGCGCCAACGGCGTCGACGCGCGCCATCCGGACGGCGGCGCGGGCACGGGCGCCATCAGAGGCTGCGGATGGAACAGCAGCGCGTTCTGGAGCGGGCGGCAGCCGGTCAGCATCGGTGTCAGGGCGAACGCAATGGCGATGCCGGCGGTTCGAAGCTCTCGCAGAGTCATCGGCGATGGTCGCGGTCACGTCTCGCGACCATCGTACCGGGGGTGCCGGCCGCGGGACAACTGCGGCACGGGGAACGCGCGACCCGCGACCGTCCCTCCGGGGCGGGCGACAGGCTCTCGTCGGCGGCGCGCGTCCGTGGCAAGATCGGCGCGGTGCCAGGCGCCGCCCGGAGTGCATTCGTCGGGGAGGGGGAGATGCGCGGCGACGGAAGACCGGGAACCGGCGGCGAGCCTTTCGAGCGCCGGCTAGCGACGATCCTGATGGCCGACATCGTCGGCTACAGCCGGATGATGGAGGCGAACGAGGAACGCACGCTGCGCGTCTTCCGCGGCCACCGCGAGATCTTCGACGCGATGCTCGTGCAGCATCGCGGCCGCATGTTCAACACGGCCGGCGACGCGGTGCTCGCCGAGTTCCCGAGCGCGGTCGACGCGGTGCGCTGCGCGACCGAGATCCAGTCGGCATTGCGCACGCGCAACGACCACCTGTCGCCCGACGAGCGCATGCAGTTCAGGATAGGCGTCAACCTCGGCGACGTGATCGTTCGGGGAACCGATCTGCTCGGCGACGGCGTCAACGTCGCGGCGCGCATCCAGACGGCCGCGGGCCCGGCGGCGTCTGCGTATCGGAAGCGTCTACGACCAGATCCGCAACAAGCTCTCGCTCGAGTTCCACTCGATGGGCGAGCGCACGTTCAAGAACATCACGCAGCCGGTGCGCGTGTTCTCGATCGGCGACGAGGCCGAGCTGGGCGCGACGCGCGCGGCCCCGGCTGCGGCCGCCGCGGCGCCGGCACCCGCCCCGGGGCGCTCCGGGCGCCTGGCCGCCGATCGCGGCCGTCGTGGTCCGGGTCGCGTCGCGGCGGTGCAGGCTGGTGGTACGATGCAGGATCGCGAGGCGAAGGTGGCCGAAGCCGCGCGCGCCGCCGGAGGCGAGACGGGCGGCCGAGCGGTCGCGTCCGCCGACGCCGCGCGCCGCAAGGCCGAGGAGGAGGCGGCCGCGCGCATGCCGCGAGCGGGAAGCGCGGCTCAAGGCCGAACTCGAAGCCGCGCAGCTGACGGCCGCGGCGAAGAAGCGAGCCGATGCCGCGGCGTGGCGGCTGCGCCGCGCCGTCGTCCAGGCCTGCGGCCGAGGGCCTCCCGGCCGCCGGCCCCGCTGCGTCGGGCGCCCCCGGTCGCCGGCGGCGCAGCGATCGCATCGGCTCCCGCCGTGATCGCCCCCACGACTGTCGCCAGTGGCGCGTTCGCGAACGACGGCGTTACCGCGGCCGGGCCTGTTGGCAGATGCCGGAATCCGGGAAGGCGCCGTACTGCTGGCCGCTCGAGTTCGCGATCGACCAGCACAAGATCGCATCGAGCTGGGTCGGCAGCTACGGCGGGGGCAAGTCGAGCACGATCCGCGGCCAGCTCACGCCGCCGGGGTCGGTCAAGGCGCTGTTCGAAGGGTTCGGCGCTCGCGGCAATCCGATCAACGCCGACCTCGGTGGTGGCGGGTCGCCGACGGCCGCCTGGCGTTGGCCGGCGCGCTGCCCAACGGCGTGCGGATCACCAGCTCGGCGACGCGCGTCCCGTAGCGTCCGCGCGTCGCTCCCCCCTTCGCCGATGTCCCCCGGAACGTCCTCGCCGATCCGCGCCGGCGCGGCTTGCTCGCGCTCGCCCTCGCCACCGGCGTCGCGCCCGGCATCGTCGCGTGTGCGCATCGGCGTACGTGGAAGAGCGACCCGTTCGCGCTCGGCATCGCGTCCGGGTGCCCGCGTCCCGACAGCATCGTGCTGTGGACGCGCCTCGCCCGCCCGCCGAGCCCGGCGCGCGCGAGCCGTGAGCTGGAGCTCGCCACCGACGAAGCGGTTCCGCAACGTCGTTCGCCGCGGCACCGGGTCGTCGACGCCGACGTCGCACAGCGTGCACGTGCAGGCGAGCGCTCTCGAGCCGTCGCGCTGGTACTGGTACCGCTTCACCGCGGGCGGCCAGGCGAGCGCGGCCGGGCGCACGCGCACCGCGCCGGCGCCGGGGCGCGAGGAGGCGCTCGCGTTCGCGATCGCGTCCTGCCAGCGCTACGACGGCGGCCACTACGCGGCATGGCGGCACCTTGCCGCCGAGGCGCCTGACCTCGTCGTGTTTCTCGGCGATCACATCTACGAGAGCGCGCCGCGCAAGGTCCGCGTGCGCACGCACTCCGGCACCGGCGCGGCGAAGACGCTCGACGACTACCGCGCCCGTTACGCGCAGTACAAGTCGGACGCCGACCTGCAGCGCATCCACGCGTCCGCGCCCTGGATCCTCACGTGGGACGACCACGAGGTGCAGAACGACTACGCGAACGACCGTGGCCAGGATCTCGCCCCGGACTTCCTCGCGCGTCGCGCCGCCGCGTACCGCGCGTGGTGGGGAGCACATGCCGATGCCGCCTTCGATGCGGCCGCTCGGTCGGACCTGCGCGTCCACGACCGCTACGACTGGGGCATCGCTCGCACGCTTCCACGCCTCGACGACCGCCAGTATCGCGACGCTCACGCCTGTCCGCCTCCAGGCCGCGGCGGATCGACGACGGTGAACGTCGCCGACTGCCCCGACCTCCTGCGCGCCGACCGCACGATCCTCGGCGGCGCGCAGGAGCGCTGGCTCGAGGACGGCCTCGCGCAGCGCGACGTGCGCTGGAACCTGATCGCGCAGCAGACGCTGATGGCGCCGTTCCCGTGGACGAAGGAAGGCCGCTACTGGACCGACGGCTGGGCTGGCTCCGGCCGCGCGCGACCGCCTGCTCGACGCCATCGTCGCGCGCAACGTCGCCAATCCGGTCGTGCTGTCCGGCGACGTGCACTGCAACTACGTCTGCGACATCAAGCGCCGCGTCGACGACCCGCCGGGCGCGGTGATCGCGAGCGAGTTCTGCGGCACGTCGATCGCGAGCGCCGGGCTGCCTCAGAGCCGCGTCGCGGCGGCGCTGCCGCTCAACCCGCACGTCAGGTACGGCCGGTCCGACGAGCGCGGCTACGTCGCGCTGAAGGTCGGCGCGTCCCGCCTCGACGCGTCGCTGCGCGTCGTGAGCGACGTCGAGGACCCGAAGGCGACGATACGCACCGCCGCGAGGTTCAGCGTCGAGTCGGGGCGGCCGGGGCCGCAGTCTGCTTGACCCGGCGCCCGCCCCGCCAGACCCGGCGAGCCGCGGAACGTTCCGTCGCATAGAATCGCGGCTCGTCCGCCGGAACGGACGCGGACCCGACGCTGGCCCGCGCCGCGACCCCGCCGGGCGGGAAGCCACGGGGGGTGGCGTTGGACCGCATCACCATTTTCGCCAAGGGCAACCTCGACGTGCACGACACGCTGCACTCGCTGCGCGTGGGCGGCGCCGTCGTCTGGAACGGGATCAACGAGGTCCTGCGCGAGCGGACTCCCGCGGCGATCGCGCGCGTGCGCCACGAGACGTGGACGCGGGCGGACGCTTTGCTCGCGGCCGACGGCGGCATCCCGCGGGCGCTCGCCGGCCGCGACCTGGCGCTCGGCCCCTACCCGGTCGCCTCGCAGTTCAGCCGCGCGGTCTTCGAGACCGACGCCGACGCCTACGTGCTCACGATCCAGCCCGACGTCGCGACCTACCTGTTCCGCCATCGGCAGGACGGGTTCCCGCTGATGGCGTACGACAACGAGACCTGGCCCGAGCGCGACCGGCAGTGGTTGCGCGACGAGTTCGAGCCCGTCGGCCTCCTCGACGTGGATGCGTCCATGGAGAACCTCGCCGCGATCGCGGGTCGGCTCGCCGCACGCTCCGGGGCGCCGGTCCTCGTCTACAACGTGTCGTCGATCGTTCCCGGCGACACGGTCTACTGCTACGCCGGGATGGACGAGACGCTCGCTACGCGCATCCGCCGGTTCAACGTCGCGCTTTCCGACCTTTCGCAGCGCACCGGAATCTCGATCGTGGACGTCGACGCCGTCATTGCGCGCGCGGGCGCCGACCGGCTCAAGCTGGACGCCTTCCACCTCAACGACGAGGGCTGCCGCCTCGTCGCCGCGGAGACGGTGCGCGTGCTCGACGACCTCGGCGTGCTCGCGCCGCGCGTGGCCTCGCGATGAAGGCGAGCGTCGTCATCCGGTCGAAGGACGAGGCGCCGAGGCTGCGGCTCGCGCTCGCCTCGCTCGTGCGCCAGACGACGGCGGCCGAGATCGTCGTCGTCGACGACGGCTCGTCCGACGCGACGCCGTCGACGGTCGCGGAGGCCGCACGCTCGCTTGCGATCGTCGCGGTCACGCACGCGACGGCGCGCGGCCGCAGCGCGGCGTCGAACGCCGGGGCGCGAGCCGCCTCCGGAGACATCCTGCTCTTCCTCGACGGCGACATGCTCGCCGCGCCCGACTGGGTCGAGCGGCATCTCGCCGTTCACGCTGCCGCGCGCGGCGACGGCCGGCCTCGTGTCGCCCGCGGCGAGAACTTCCATTTCCGCGGCACGCGCTTCCTGCTCGATCCCGAGACCGGCACGCCGCGGCCCGGCGAGGAGGCGCGCGTCGCGCGGATGTCGCGGGCCGAGCTCGATCGCCTCCGGGTGACGCGGGCGGACGTTCTCGAGCGATTCGACGAACTCGCGGGCAGGGCGGAGCCCGGCATCTATCCGGGCGCGGGCCCGCGCGAGCTGCAGGAGATCGAGCTCGACGCATTGCGAAACCATCCCGATTGCCCGGTGCTGTGGGCCGCGGCGAGCGGCGCCAACCAGTCGGTGCGCCGAGACTTCTTCCTCGCGGCCGGGGGCTTCGATGAGGCGATCGACACCAACGAGCACCGCGAGCTCGCGCTGCGGCTCACCGGGCGCGGCGCGAGGATGGCGTTCGCCGAGGGTGCCCGCACCTACCACCTCACGCACCGGAGCGGATGGCGCGATCCGCTCGTCGAGACCGGCTGGGAACTCGCCTTCTGGCGCGCCCATCCGCTGCCCGCCGTGAAGCTGCTGTCGGTCTTCTGGGCGTGCCTCGGCGAGGCGGCCCGCGTTCCCGCCGAGGCGCGAATCCGCTCGCTGCCGGAGCTCGAGCAAGCGGCCCGCGGCGACCGGCACGTCGACTACGACGCGGTGCGGCGGATGATCGGCGGCCTGCCCGAACTCGCGGCACCCACGCAGGGAGCGCGCACCGTGAGCCTCGCGCTCCATCGTGATCGACGTCGGTCGCCGACAGCGAGCAACCCGCCATTGCCGCGATGGCGGAGCAGCTCGCCGAGTGCCTGGGCGCGGTGTCGGGTCAGCCATGGAACGTCGAGGCGAGGCTCCGCGACGGCGTCGAGGCGATCGACCCGCCGGCGGGGCAACCGTCGCGGTGGCGTCGCTCCTGCCCGAGCTCGCGCGCTCCGGCGAGCCCTACGATGCGTTGCAGGCGAGATGGCGGTCGCTGCTCGACGCGCTCGCGCGGCACGGCATCCCCGCCGTCATCTGCACGATCTTCCGGCACGTCGCCCGGCCGCGGGACGGCTCGCCCGACACGACCACCGAAACGATCGAGCGCATCCGCCGCCTGGATCTCGTAGCGGCGGAGCTGTCGCACGACACCGGTGCATCGGTCGCCGACGTCGACCGCGCGCTCGCGCACGTGGGCGCACGACATCTCTCGACCGACCATCGCCTCGGCGGGCCGCTCGCCGCCGAAGCGGCGGCGTGGACGATCGTCGCCGCGCTGCTCGACGGCCCGCTCGACCAGGTCGTCGATCCGGACGTGCTGCAGCGCGCGCAGTCGCTCCAGGGATCCGTGTGGGATGTCGACCGCGTCGTCAACCGCCGGATGCGGCGCGCACGCTGACCATGGACGCGCTCGCGCTGCTCGAGTCGATGATGCTGATCCGCGCGTTCGAGGAGGCGCTCATGCGCCGCCCCGACCACGGGTTCCAGCTCCTGTCGTCGGGCGAGGAAGCGGTGGCCGTCGGCACGTGCGCCGCGTTGACGTCGGACGACACGCTGCTTTCGAGCGGACGCTCGATCGGACCGGCGCTGGCGCGCGGCCTCGAGCCGGGACCGGTGATGGCGGAACTCCTCGGCCGGACGGCGGGTCCCTGCCGCGGGCGCGGCGGCCGCGGGCATCTCGCGCAACCCTCGGCGGGATACTTCGGCGCGCACGCGGTCGTGGGCGGCAACCTGACGATCGCCGCGGGCGTCGCGCTCGCGTGGCAGGCCGAAGGCCGCCCCGGCGTCGTCGCGTGCATCTTCGGCGACGGCGCCTGCGGATCCGGCGCGCTGCACGAAGCGATGAATGTCGCCGCGCTGTGGAAGCTTCCGCTGCTCCTCGTATGCGACAACAACGGCTGGTCGGTGTCGACGCCACGGGCGGAGGCGCTCGCCCCGGAACGCCTCTCGGATCTTGCGGCGCCGTTCCGCATGCCCTCCGCCACCGTAGACGGGATGGACGTCGTCGCCGTTCGCGACGCCGCGCTCGCGCTCGCCGCGCACGTCCGCTCGGGCGCCGGACCTGCGTTCCTCGAATGCGTCTCCGAGCGCTTCGCCACGCACTCGACCGCGACGCGCGAGACGCGCCCGCAGGCCGAGATGGCGGCGATTCTCGCGCGCTGCCCGATCCGCCGCCACGCTGCGCGGCTCGAGGCGGAGGGAACGCTCACGGAGGCATTGCGCGCGGGTCTCGAGCGAGACGTTGCCGACACCGTCGCCGATGCCCTCCGCTACGCCGAGTCGGCTCCGTTCCCGGACGTCGCCGACGCGCTTCGCGATGTCGTCTGAGACGACCCCTCCGGTCTCGAAGCTGTTCTTCGCGGAGGCGATCGCGCGCGCGCTGCACGAGGCGATGTCGCGCGACCCGCGCGTCATCGTGCTGGGCCAGGACGTGGGGCGCTACGGCGGACCGTACCGCGAGTTCTCCGGCCTCCATGCCGCGTTCGGCGGCCGTCGCGTGCGCGACACGCCGGTCGCCGAGGCATCGATGGTGGGCCTCGGCGTGGGCGCCGCGGCTGCCGGCCTGCGGCCGGTCGTCAGCATCACCTACATGGACTTCCTTCTGCTCGGCCTCGACCCCCTCGTCAACTACGGCGCGAAGCTGCGCTACAAGACCGGCGGACAGCTCGGCGCGCCCGTCGTGGTCAAGACGACCGCGGGCGCAAGGGGCCAGGGCGTCGCGCACTCGCAGTGCATCGAGTCCTGGCTCGTAGGAGTGCCCGGCCTCAAGGTCGTCGCGCCGTCGACGCCGGCCGACGCATGGGGGCTCATGCACGCGGCACTGCAGGAGGACGGCCCCGTCGTGTACGTCGACCACAAGCGGCTGTTCCCGACCGCGGGCGAACTCGCACGCGATGCCGTTCCCGTGCCGATCGGCCGCGCGGTCGTCAGGCGGCGCGGTGCGGACGTCACGATCGCGACGCATTCCTACATGTGCCGCGTCGCGGATTCCGCCGCCGATCGCCTCGCCGCGCTGGGGGTTGCGTGCGAGATCGTCGATTTGCGCACGCTCGCGCCGCTCGACGTCGACACGGTGTGCGAATCGGCCGCGCGCACCGGTGCGCTCGTCACGCTCGAGGAAGGCCAGCTCGCATGCGGGATCGGCGCAGAAGTGGCGTATCGTGTGCGCGAGAAGACCGGTACGATGCGCGTCGCGCGCGTCGGCGCCCTGCCCGCGCCGGTCTCGTCCAACCCGGTCCTCGAGGCGGCCAGTGTCCCCGGCCCCGACGAGGTCGTCGAAGCGGTCCGCGGCCTCCTGCGGCCCTGACCGCGAACCACGAAAGGCGAAGCCGCATGATTCGCAAGCTGGCCGTCCCCGGCCCGATCGAGGATGTCGAGGAGCTGCGCGTGCTGATGTGGCACGGCGGCGAGGGCACGGCGTTCGCGAAGGGCGACCTGATCGTCGAGCTCGAGACCCACAAGGCGATCGTCGAGGTGCGCGCGGGCGGCCCGGGCGTGCTGCGGAAGATCCTGTGCGCGGAAGGAGGCTGGGAAAAGGCCGGCCGCGCGCTCGCGCTCGTCGGCGACGATCCCGCCGACCCGCTTCCCGGCTCGACTGACGCGCTCGAGGCCTGCCCCGCCGAATTCGACGTCGTCTGACCGGCCGAATCAGCGGGACGGGCGCGCCGCGAAGCCGGCGATGCCGCGCCCACGCAGGATGTGCAGGATCTCGCGCCGAAGCTCCGCCTGCATCGTCGCGCTGTTGTGCACGCCGTCTGGCAGGTGGGTCGCGCCCAGTTCCGCGGCGATCGCGTCGTTATCGACGATCGACACGTTCCGCTCCCGCGCGAGGTCGTGCAGCATCAGGTTCAGCTCCTTCGCGCGAACCGACCCCAGCATGTTCCCGAGGGGGCGGTCGAACGGCGCGTAGCTGTGGAACGTCTCGAAGCCCGACGTCGACCTCGTGTTCATCACGAGCAGCGCGGTCGTCGTGCGCTCCCGCACCCGGTCGGCCAGCGCACGGAAATCGCAGCCGATGTCCGCCACGCTACGCGCGACATGCTCGAAGTCCCGCTCGATCCACGAACGGACCGCCGGACCCGCGTCGCTCATCCGGTAGGCGTGGCACTGCAGCCGATATCCCAGGCGCCTGTGGCGCAGGATCCCCGGCGGCTCCGCGTTGAGCGAAAGCACGACCGCGTCGGGGACGTCCGCCTGCGCGAGCCCGCGGCGCATCGGCACGTCGCAGCGCTCGGTGAGCGGCGAGCGCAGGAGTGCGGAGATCAACGCGCTGACGAACATCCAGTCGGCCGGCGTCGGCACGACCGGTCCGGTCGCGATCGAGTGCGTGACGTCGGCGCGGATCGCCTCGGCCTCGTCCGCGGTGCGCCGGCACTGGTCGGCAACGACGGCGGCACACGGCACCAGCACGTTGTCGGGAACGTAGACGACCTGCGCGGGCCCCGCCACTGCCCCGAACCAATCCGCGAAGGCGGGCGACTCGCCGCGGAACACGCCGAGCTGCTCGCAGATGCCGTAGCCCAGCAGGGTGCCGACGGGCGCTTCGCCCTCGCCCCACCAGGCGCGGACGCGATCGTGCCAGCCGGTGAGGAACCCCGACCGATCCTCGGCGATCTCGGTCACGCGCCGTCCGGCGACGAGCATGAGCTCGAGCGTCTCCCCATCCGGATCGACGCCCGCCGGACGTTCGCTCGGCCGGCATTGGACGTGGCCGATCACATGGTTGGGCATCCAGACCGTGTGCTCGGCCAGCCGGTCGATGAATCCTCCACGGGACGCGTCGTGGGCGCGATGCAGGCGTCCGCCGACCCGCGTCGCGAGCCCGACCTGGAAGTCGCGCGCCTCCTCGGCGAACGGCGCCGCGCCGGCCGGCGCGCTTGCGGTGGGCGCGAGCCGCAGGTTGCAGTAGGCGACGAGCTCTCCCACCCGGCACGCATGCCCTTCGTCGCGCAACCAGCGCACACCCGACCGGACGACGTCGTAGCCGGCAACGGCGAGCGTGCCCAGCCGCAGCGGGACGAGACTCAACGCGCAATCCCTCCGATGCCTGCTGCGGTCGCGCCGCCCCGGCCGCGAACCGCGTTTACGTCCCCCGATCGGGCGTCGCGTCCGCGGGACGGCCGGGCGGCGGCGCTCATCGTCCGCCGCCGCTCCACGCGGGCGCCTGCATCAGGATGCCGGCAATCGCGACGCGCAACTCGCGGACGGGCTCGGCGTCGAGCAGCTCGTGCGGGTCGGTCGAGAACAGTGCGATGCGTGTGCCAACCGCGATCTCGTTGACGGGCGCGACCGCGAGCTCGCGCAGACACGCGCGCTCGCGGACCACCATTCGGAAGTGCGAGACGGGCGGGCAGTCCTGTGCGGCGATCGCGGTCAGGTCGACGGTCAGGTCGACGAGCTTCGCACCGACGGCGAGCTCGGCGCCGGCAGAAGGGTGGACGGCCGCGACGACCGCCGACAGCATGTGCTCGTTGATCCGCGGCAGCGTGAGGGCGAGCAGCAAGGGATTTCGGCGTCGGGAACGATGCGGTTGGCGCAGCGGCGCTCGGGCGATGGCGCCTCGTTCCGCCGGGCCGGCGTACGCGCCGCGCATGACGCGAACGCGCGCTAGGTTAGCATGCGCGAATGACGGCACCGCCTCCTGTCGGCATCCGCACCGGCGCCCGTTACCGCGTCGTCGACGAGGCCCGGATCGTCGAGATGCTCGTGCTGCTGGGATGGGCGATCGACGCGAGGCTCGGTCGGCTCGAGGCGGCGCGCCGCGACGCGGCCGAGACGCTCGAGCGCTGGATCGGCATGGGTCTCGCATGCAAGCGATCCGCGGACGGCGCGCGACGGTTCGACCCGGCGGAGGTGAGCAACTTCTTCCGCCGTGCGAAGGACCCGTTCTACGCGGAACGCTTCGTCGTGCAGGGGCGCAGGCTGGCACTCGCGTTCCATCGGGGCGCGACGTCGGCCGCCGCGCCGCCGCCGCCCGACACGCTTCCACCCGAGCGATTCACCGTGACGCACTCGCGGGAGTTCGCCCTGGCCCGCGTCGCACCGGGCACGCCCGTGCTGCTGCGCCTGCCGCTGCCGATCGAGGACGAGACACTGCGCGACCTCCGGTTCGAGCTCGTCGCGCCGCCGGACACGGATGTCGCGCTTGCCGCCGCGCCAGGCCGCCTCGACGTCCGCGTCGCGGCGCCGGCCACGCCGACGGCAACGCTGGGCGTGCGAACGTCGTTCGTCTCCGATCCATCGCACAGGAGCGCCACGCGCGTCCCGCTTTCCGACGCCGATCGCGAGCTCTACACCCGGCCCGTCGAGGGCATCGTCAGGTTGACGCCGCGCATCCGCGCGCTCTCCGACGAGCTCGCTGCGGGTGAGCGAGAGCCCTTCGCCGTCGTCCGCCGCTTCGTGGACTTCCTGATCGACCGCCTGACCTGTGGCGTCGTCCACTACGACGAACTCGACCCCGCCGAACCGCTGCACTGGGTGCTCGACACGGGATGGTTCGACTGCCAGATGGGCTCCGCGCTCATCGTCGCGCTGTGCCGTGCGCGCGGCATCCCGGCGCGGCTCGTCGCGGGCAACCTGATCATTCCGGCGGCGGCCGCGGGCCACTTCTGGCTCGAGATCTGGCCCGGCGGCCGGGGCTGGGTGCCGATCGACACGATCGTGGGCGACCTGTCGATGCACGGGCGCGATCGCGCCTGGCGCGACTACTACGTCGGCAGGCTGGACTACCGGATGAAGACGCAGGTGTTCCCGCGCGCGTTCAATCTGTCGCCCAGCGTCCGCTTTCCACCGGTCTGGCACATGGTCACGCGGATCGACGGCGACGGCGCCGAGTCGGCGACGTTCGACAACGCGACGGGCGCGCTCGTCTACCGCGACCGGATCGTCGTTCAGCGCGGCGACGAGCCGCCCGGAGCGTTCGTTTCCCCGGCAGGCGCGAGGTCGAACGTGAGCGCGACGCCGTTGTAGCCACGCACTGCAACCTCACCGGGCCCGAACTCGAACGGCCGCACGCCTTCGCGCAACTGACCTTCGCGGCGCCTCAACAGCGACTGCGAGATCGACAGCTCCCGCGCGAGCATCGAGTGGTGGCTGGCGTCCCAGGTGTTGGCGCCGTGGCTCACATAGACGTACAGGTGCGGAGCGCCCGGCATCGCGCGGAACCCGCCATGGGCCTGCAGTTGCGCGATGGCGGCCGTGTCCTCGCCCTTCGCGGCTTCGGGCCCCGACTCCGGATAGCGGACGGGGACCGACCGGCAAAACATCAGCGTGCCCGGCAATCCCCGCGGCGCGGTCGCGCGCCAGTTGGTCCAGTGCAGCGTCCGCTCGACCGGGAAGTAGTGCAGCGCGTCTTCCAGCACGAGCGACTGCGCGCCCGCGCGCGCGAGTTCCGCGATTTGGGCGCACGCGCTCGGGGTGGAACCAGTCGTCGTCGTCCCAGTGGCACATCACGTCGCCCCGCGCCTCGGCGACGCTGACGTTGCGCAACGCGCCCAGCGTGAGCTTCTCGTCCGGCTCGATGACGCGGACGTCGTCGCGGCCCAGCGACTCGACGTGCGCGATCATCGCGTCGCGCGCGTCCGGGTCGCCGCGGTCGAGCACGACGACCAGCTCGCGCGTCGGGTGCGACTGGCGGCAGTAGTCGGCGACGCTGCGCCTGAAGAACGGCAGCCGCAGCGGCGACGGCAGCGCCGCCATCAGGCAGCTGACGAAGGTGCGGTCCGGGTCGGCGACGATCGTCACGCGCGGAGGATAGCGCGCCGGGGAGCCGGGCGATCGACCGGCGCCTGCGCGCGGCCAGCGTCCCGCCAGTCGGTGCGCCACGAGCGCGCCAGCTGCCGCGAGAACCAAGGCGAGCAGCGCGAGCGTCGGTACCGGCGTGGCGCCGCCGGACGGTGCCGCGATCGCGATCGACCAGCTCCCGCCTTCGGCCAGTGCAGAGCTCGTGTCCGACACCGTGGACGGGCTCGCGCAGATGTCCGGCGTCCCGTTCAACGGACTGGTGCTCGCTCCTGCGGGGCAGTCGACGTTCGTTCCCGCCGATGCGCCCGCTGCGGCCACCGTGACCAGGTCGACCTGGCTGCCCGCCCCGTGGGGTGCGGGCCTCCGCCATTGCGCGACGAAGATCAGCGAATCGGCCGGCGCGCTGATCGCCAGCCGCGGCGTCAGCAGCGGGATCGCATGCGAGGTATCCGACGTCCCCTGAACCCGGTGCGGGCATCCGCGTCGCCGGGGGCTGGTTCCGAACGCGGTGCACGTGATGTTGGTGGCCGCGGCGGCCGCCGGAGTGAAGAACAGCAGGTCGAGTCGCGCGTTGCCGGCATATTGCGGCCTCGCGGCCTGCCACCGCTGGAGGTGCACCTGCTGCATCGCCGGAACGCAGGCCGCGTCGGTCTGCACCTGGAACGCGCCGATGTGGTCGCTCGGATCGCCGTGCGCGTACATGATCACGCCTTCGCTGAAGCCCTAGGCGCTGATCAGGCCCGAGACGTCAATCGTCGGCAGGTTCGCCGGCTGCGGGACGGCGGTCGCAAACGCCTTCGTGGTCGAGGACCCGAACGCGACGATACGCACCGCCGCGAGGTTCAGCGTCGAGTCGGGGCGACCGGGGCCGCAACCCGGCTGACGCCGGCACGCGCTTCGACCCGCGCGGCGAGCCGCGGGCGCGCTGTTCCGAAGGGTGCTCAGCCTGAGCCCTGCTCCCGGTCCGGCGTGCCGGCAATCACGAAAGCGACCCCGTCGCGGCCCTTCACGGTCAGGTCGCCGGGACCGAAGTCGAACGGAGCGATGCCCCTGCGCATCAGCGCTTCGTTGCGCCACAGCCGCGCCTGCGGGATCGCGAGATCGCGGGCGATCTTCGCGTGGTGGTCGTCGTCCCACGTGTTGGCGCCGTGGCTGACGTACACGTACAGATGCGGCGCGCCCGCCATCGGGCAGAACGCGCCCGCCGACTGGAGCTGCGCGATGCCCGCCATGTCCTCGCTGCGCGCGGCGTCGGGGCCTGCCTCCGGGTAGCGCACCACCTCCGAGCGCCGGAACATCAGCGTCCCCGGCAGTCCCCTCGACGCGATCTCGCGCCACCGGGTCCACAGGAGCGTCCGCGTGGCCGGAAAGTACTGCAGCGCCTCCTCGAGCACCAGCGCCCGCGCGCCGGCGCGCGTCATTTCCCGCTCGCGCCTCCGGCGATGCTGGCGTTGCGCAACGCGCCGAGCGTGAGCTTGTCCGCGGGCTCGACCACGCGGATGTCGTCGCGGCGCAGCGAGGCAATGAACTCGATCGCCTCCGCGCGCGCTCGGGGTCGCCGCGGTCCACCACGACGACGAGCTCCGCGCGCCGGATGCGTCTGGCGGCAGTAGTCGGCGACGCTGCGCCTGAAGTACGACAGTCGCCCCTTCGCCGGCAGCGTCACCATCAGGCAGCTGACGAGGATGCGGTCCGTGTCGGTGGCGATCGTCACGTGCAGAGAATGGCGTGCCGCCAGCCGCCGCGTGAATCTCCGGTCGTTAAGCTCCGACGCCGCAATTGCGCCGCCCAGGGGCGCCTGCGGCGCTCGGAGCAGAAGGCCGGTAGCAGGATCGAGCAGTCCTGCCGCGCGTCGGCACTGGCGCTGCCCCACCCCCGTCCCGGCGCCTGCGATCGCCCACGCGCCGCCATGGTCGCGAGGCTCGGA
>JADIZG010000032.1 GCA_016704895.1 Betaproteobacteria bacterium | reverse complement strand
GCCCCGCGCACGCCGGTCCGTGGTTCTTTCGCCCTGACGAGCCGGACCTCCAGCCGACGGCCCAACGCCCGGGCGTAGCGCTGCAGCGTCGCGATCGACGGCGAGTGGGCCGCTGGTCGTCGACTCCAGCCGGGCGATCGCGGATTGGGTCGTGCCGACGCGCGGCGACCTCCTTCTGCGTGAGCCCTGACCTCCGGCCCGCGCGCGCAGCACCGTCGAGAACGCGGACTCGTCGGCGAGCGCGTCGTGAAGCGGCCTTGACGCCCGGCCGTTCGAACGCCTTGCGCCTTTGAATCGCCCCGAGAGCATCAGCCATCGATCGCCTGCCTCATCCGGGCGCCGCGCGATCGCCAGCACGCCTCGGCGGCGCTCGTCCGGTCTTCTTCACGAACGAATGCACGAAGACGATCCTCCGATCGCCGGTCAGGGATAGAACCGTCGCGCGATCCCCTCGACCGCCTTCACGCGCAGTCGAAGAGCCCTCCGCCCATCGCTCGAGTGTGCGGCAACCCCAGGTCCGGACCCCACGTTTCCGCATGCGTTCCGCGTAACGGACGAACCGGCGCGACATGCCTGGCCGGCAGCGCCAGGATCCCCGACTCCACCCGCGGGCTTGCGAAGGCGATCATCCAGCTCGGCATCGGAATATAGCATTATTGCTATGCCCTCGCGCGCCCCATCAGCGGCGCGGATGCGCGAGTCGGCCTGGACGGCGCACTTTCGCATCCGGAACGGACTCCATGATCGACATCCTCGCGTCCGGAGCCGGGCCGCCGCCATCGGCCATTCGTTTGAAGCGGCTAGGCTTCTAATCGGACAAGCGGGCTCTCACCGAGCCGTTTCGGACATCGATGGAAACCCTTGGAGGTCCCATGTTCGAACCCCGGCGCAGCGTTCAAGGGCAGCCCGAAGTCGGCACCACCGCCTGCGGATTCGCCGCCGGCTTCCCAAGACGGCGCGCAAGTTCCGGAGCAGGCGGACGCTCCGTCGGACCATCGTCCGACAGGACGATGGCGGCCCATTCCGCCCTGCGGCGAAGCTGCGCCATGCGCCCTCGACACCGCTCTGCGGGTCATGGGATGCCGCGGATATCCCTTCGACTTCCTCGCGGTCGCTGCCGCGGAACGATTACCCATGTCCTGATCACCGCCCAGAAACAGTCACGGCGTCCGCATTCCGCGCGGAGTCCTGGCACAGGCCGACATCGCGCCCGAATCGAGGTGCAGACGATCACCGCCAGGCGGGCCGCATCGTGATCGAGCCCGCGCGCGCTCAGGCCGACGCTTTCGCCGAGCTGCTCGCCCGAAATCCGGCCGGCGACCGTCGACGAGGTCGACTTTACGGGTGCCGCGCGGCCGCGAGGTCCTGGAGCGAACCGCGCGAGCGCCCCGTGTCGAAAGGCATCGCGGGATGCACCTTATGTGGACTTGATCGCGGTGAATGATCTGGATCGAGTACTTCCGCCGCAGACCGGTGGACCGCGAGATGGCCGGGCCGCGCACCTGTTCCCGTGCCTGCCGCGCAACTTCAACGAGAAGACCGGCCCGTGATCGGCTGCGCGATGACCAGCAGGCAGGCCCACAATCCGTTCGCCATCGCCAACTCGGCGCGATCCGCGCGGCCAGCTCCTCTGCCGACCAGCCCAGGTCGTTCGATTGGCGCAAGCGCCGGGCGCGGCGGCATCCGTGGGGCAAGGTCACGCCGGCGGTGCTCCAAGACGTCTGCGATCGGCTGAATGCGATCGTGCAGCTCGCGTAGCCGAGTCGTCGGGCGTACCGGTAGCCGGTGCCCGTCCGCCGGCGTTGGCTCTGCCGAGCGGCGTCTCTGACGCCACCCACTCCCGGACGCGGCACCGCCACCTGATCCGACACCCCTTGGGTGCGCTCTGTATGCTTCCCCCGCCAATCCCGGGAAGGGACGAAGCGATGGGAAGTGCAGCCATGCGATGGCCGCGCGCACTGCTGGCGACATTGGCGCTGCTCGCCGCGCCCGAGTCGATGGGCGCCGACCCGCCGCAACGCGTCATCCGCATCGGCATGCCATTGGTGCCGTCGACGATGGATCCTGCACGGGCCGACAACATGCAGGCCCAGATGGTCATGGCCGGCGTGTACGACACGCTCTACGTGCTCGATCCGCTGGCCCGGCCTGCCGCCATCGTTCCGTCGGCGGCCGCCGCAGCACCGGAAGTTTCGCGTGACCACCGCACGTTCACCATTCGCGTCCGCCCCGGGATCTTCTTTGTCCCGCATCCGCGCTTCGAGGGCCGCCCGCGCGAGTTGACCGCGTCGGACTTTGCCTATGCACTCCGTCGCGTTCACGATCCGGCGTTGCATTCGCCGAACTTTTTCCTGTTCGACGGCAAGATCGCGGGGCTCGACGCGCTCGCCAAGCGCGCCAAGGACGCCGGCCGCGCGCTCGACTACGACGCGCCGGTGCCGGGGCTGGTGGTCGTCGACCGGCAGACGCTGCAAATCCACCTGAACGCCCGGATCCTGTTCCCGTTCTCCTCGCATCGCCGGTGACATCCGCGCTTGCCCGGGGAGTTGTCGAGGCCGAAGGCGAAGCGTACGGACAGCGTCCGGTCGGTTCGGGCCTTTGTCGTTGCTGCCTTCACCCCCGGCCAGCGCATGACCTTCGAGCGTAATCCAGGCTATCGGACGCGGCATTGAGGACCCGGTCGACGCCCGCGTCGCGCCCAGGAAAGCCGTCACCACCCCGCTGGCAGGCCGCAGGCCCCGGGTTCGGACCGCATCGAGCTGTCGTACACACCCGAGTCCTCTGCGGAGCTGCTGTCGCTGCGCCGAAACGAGCTCGACGTCATCTATCTCGCATCGCCCGAACTCGCGACGACGAACGGCGTCCTCAACCGCGACATCGTCGCGGACGGCATACGGCTGGTTCGCGAGAATCCGCCCTCGATCAACCTTGTGTTCTTCAGCATGCGCGATCCCACCCTCGGCGGCAACGCGCCGGAAAAGGTCGCGCTCCGTCGGAGCGTCCAGATGTCGTTCGACAACCGCGAGTGGATCCGGGTGTTCACTGCCGGTTTCGCGGTAGAGCAGGAACAGATTCGTGCCGCCGGTATCGGCCGGCTATATCCTGGGCCATCGCGATCCCAACCGATTCGATCCCGCGACCGCGAATGCGCTGCTCGACCGCTTCGGCTATCGCCATGGCGCCGACGGCTATCGCAGCAAGCCGGATGGATCAACGCTGGCGATCCCGGTGCTCGCGGGAACGTCCTCCGAGTCGCGAGGCGATGGAATACACGAAAACGGATGCTCGCTCGCAAGGCCTTCCGTGCCCGATTCGAGAACGTGACGACGGCGGATCGAATGAAACGCATGATCCAGTGCCGCTATGGCATGGCCGCCATGGACTGGGGGCTCGACATTCCCGACGGCATCAACCCGATGAGCATGTTCTACAGCAAGGCGATCGGCGGGGCGAACATGAGCTGCTTCGTGGATGCCGAATTCGACGCCGCGTACGAATCGGCGCTGGTGACGCCCTCCGGGCCGGCCAGGTCGGTTTTGTTCCGCACGATGCAGGCACGCCCTCGACGCGTACGCCGATGGGGACGACGCCCGCCCGACACCACTGCTCTTGGTGCGAGACGAACGTCACCGGCCCACTTCCGGGACGATCAACGACTGGCTGCCCATGACGTTGTCCATCGACGCCGCCGGTCGCAGCGCGTCAAGCGCTAGCCACCCGCAACCGAACGACGGACCCGGACGTTCTCTGCAGGCGCGCGATGGCTCGCCGCACGCGTTCCCCCCCGGCCGCGACCCTGCGGGCCAGCGCCCGCCGCCGCCGCGGGCCTCGCGCTCCGGCCACCGCCCTCCCGGCCCCCGGGCCCCCTCCCGGCCCGCCCCCCCTCCCCCGCGCCGCGCGCCGCCCCGTCGTCCGCTGGCGGGGCCACCCGCCCGCGTTCATCAGCTCGGCGAACACGTTGCCGTTCTGAATCACCGTCTGCTTGAGCTTCGCCAGCGCCGCCGGCGCCTCCTTCGCATGGCGCTTGTGGAAGTCGGCCAGGCGCTTCAGCTGCGACTCCTTCTCGTCGGTCGTCGAGCGCGCGAGCTCGATCTTCTGCGGCGGCAGGTCGGCCTGGGGATTGCGGAAGGTGTTCACGCCGATGATCGGGTAGCTGCCGTCGTGCTTCCGGTGCTCGTAGTAGAGCGACTCCTCCTGGATCTTGCCGCGCTGGTAGCCGGTCTCCATCGCGCCCAGCACGCCGCCGCGCTCGCTGATCGCCTCGAACTCCTTCAGCACCGCCTCTTCGACGAGGTCGGTCAGCTCGTCGATGATGAAGCTGCCCTGGTTCGGGTTCTCGTTCTTCGCCAGGCCCCACTCGCGGTTGATCACGAGCTGGATCGCCATCGCGCGGCGCACGCTCTCCTCGGTCGGCGTCGTGATCGCCTCGTCGTAGGCGTTCGTGTGCAGCGAGTTCGCGTTGTCGTAGGTCGCGATCAGCGCCTGCAGCGTCGTGCGGATGTCGTTGAACGCGATCTCCTGCGCGTGCAGGCTGCGTCCCGAGGTCTGGCAGTGGTACTTGAGCTTCTGGCTGCGCTCGTTCGCGCCGTACTTCTCGCGCATCGCCACCGCCCAGATGCGGCGCGCGACGCGGCCGAGCACCGAGTACTCGGGGTCCATGCCGTTGGAAAAGAAGAACGACAGGTTCGGCGCGAAGTCGTCGATGTGCATGCCGCGCGCGAGGTACGCCTCGACGAACGTGAAGCCGTTGGAGAGCGTGAACGCGAGCTGGCTGATCGGGTTCGCGCCCGCCTCGGCGATGTGGTAGCCGGAGATCGACACCGAGTAGAAGTTGCGCACGTCGTGGTGGACGAAGTACTCCTGGATGTCGCCCATCACCTTCAGGCTGAACTCGGTCGAGAAGATGCAGGTGTTCTGGCCCTGGTCCTCCTTCAGGATGTCGGCCTGCACGGTGCCGCGCACCGTGCACAGCGTCCACGCGCGGATCTTCTCGGCCTCGTCGTCGGTCGGCGGGCGCTTGTTGTCGGTGCGGAACTTCTCGAGCTGCTGGTCGATCGCCGCGTTCAGGTACATCGCGAGGATCGTCGGCGCGGGCCCGTTGATCGTCATCGACACCGACGTGTTCGGCGCGCACAGGTCGAAGCCCCCGTAGAGCACCTTGATGTCGTCGAGCGTCGCGATCGACACGCCCGAGTTGCCGACCTTGCCGTAGATGTCGGGGCGGCGGTCCGGGTCGTTGCCGTAGAGCGTCACCGAGTCGAACGCGGTCGACAGGCGCTTCGCCGGCATGCCGTCGGCGAGCAGGTGGAAGCGCTTGTTGGTCCGGAACGCGTCGCCCTCGCCCGCGAACATCCGCGTCGGGTCCTCGTTCTCGCGCTTGAACGCGAACACGCCGCCGGTGAACGGGAAGCTGCCGGGGACGTTCTCGAGGAGCTGCCAGCGCAGGATCTCGCCCTCGTCCTCGTAGCGCGGCAGCGCGACCTTCGGGATCTTCGTGCCCGACAGCGACGTCGAGGTCAGCGCGGTGCGGATCTCCCTGTCGCGGATCTTCACGACGTACTCGTCGCCCGAGTACGCCTGCTTCGTCGCGGGCCACATCGCGAGCAGCTTCTTCGCACGGGCGTCGAGCTCGCGGTCGCGCTCGTCGATCAGCGCGTCGAGCGCGGTGTCGGCGGTGTGGATCACGCTGTCGAGCTGCGCCGCCGCCTCCGTGTCGGCGACGCGGCCGCTCTTCTGCAACGGCTTCTCGTAGCCGGCCACCGTCGATCATCGCTCGCGCCGCCTTCAGCTGCTGGCGCTCGCGGGCGACCTTCGCCTGCGCCTCCGCCCAGCGCCGGTAGTGGCGGCAGTTCTCGGCGATCTCGGCCAGGTAGCGCGTGCGCGCCGGCGGCACGATCGTGTTCTGGCCCGACGACTGGCGCGTCGCGACCGGCGGCAGCTTCGCGGGCGCGAGCTTCAATCCCTTCTCGGCGAGCCTCGGCGCGATCGCCTGCCACAGCGCGGTGACGCCGTCGTCGTTGAAGCGCGACGCGATCGTGCCGAACACCGGCATCGCCTCGGGCGCGTCCTTGAAGCGTTCGCGGTTGCGCTGGTATTGCTTGCGCACGTCGCGCAGCGCGTCGGCGGCCCCCTTGCGGTCGAACTTGTTGATCGCGACGAAGTCGGCGAAGTCGAGCATGTCGATCTTCTCGAGCTGCGAGGCGGCGCCGAACTCGGGCGTCATCACGTAGAGCGACAGGTCGACGTGCGGCACGATCGCCGCGTCGCCCTGCCCGATGCCCGAGGTCTCGACGACGACCAGGTCGAACGCGGCCGCCTTGCACGCGGCGATCACGTCGGGCAAGGCCTTGCTGATCTCGCTGCCGGCGTCGCGGGTCGCGAGCGAGCGCATGTAGACGGGCGCGCGGTCGCCCATCTTCCCGATCGCGTTCATCCGGATGCGGTCGCCGAGCAGCGCGCCGCCCGACTTGCGCCGCGACGGGTCGATCGACACGACCGCGATCCTGAGCCGGTCGTCCTGGTCGAGGCGCATCCGGCGGATCAGCTCGTCGGTGAGCGAGCTCTTGCCGGCGCCGCCGGTGCCGGTGATGCCGAGCACCGGGATCCTCGCCTTCGCGGCGGCCGCGAGGATCGCGTCGCGGGTCTTCGCGGGCACCGAGCCCGCCTCGAGGCCCGAGACGATCCGCGCGAGCGTCCGCGTCCGGACGAACCGGTCGGACGACACGAGGCCGTCGATCGACGCGGGCAGGTCCTTCGCCAGGTCCGTGTCGCACGCCGCGACGATCTCGTTGATCATGCCCTGCAGGCCGAGCTTCTGGCCGTCCTCGGGCGAGAAGATGCGCGCGACGCCGTAGTCGTGCAGCTCGCGGATCTCGTCGGGCACGATCACGCCGCCGCCGCCGCCGAACACCTTGACGTGACCCGCGCCGCGCTCGCGCAGCAGGTCGATCATGTACTTGAAGAACTCGACGTGCCCGCCCTGATAGGACGAGATCGCGATGCCGTGCGCGTCCTCCTGCAACGCGCAGTCGACGATCTCCTCGACGCCGCGGTTGTGGCCCAGGTGGATCACCTCGCAGCCCGACGCCTGCAGGATGCGCCGCATGATGTTGATCGACGCGTCGTGGCCGTCGAACAGCGAGGCGGCGGTGACGAACCGCACCTTGTTCACCGGCTTGTGGACGAGCGGCTTCTGGGCGATCGACAGGTCGGTCATCGGCAACCTCTTCTCTTGCGCGGGCGGGCGCCGGCCGGGGCCGGAAGGCCGCGCGTGGAACGGGCTAGCTTACCGGAGCGTCCGGCGGCGCGGGACGCGCGGCCGGGGCGCCCGAGGCGTCCGGCCCCTGGCCGGGGATGCGGTCCAGACTAGATAACGTTTACGTAAACGTCAACTCCATGGGCGACAGTCCGATCGACGCCGGCAGGCCTCGGCCGGACGGCCGATGGCGGCGGGGACAACTTCCGCGCGATGCTTGTCCGGCGCATCCGCCCTGGACTAGACTAGGTCTAGTTCAACCGCCGCGGGAGCGCGCGTGACCATCACCGTGAACATCCACGCCGCCAAGACGCAGCTCTCGCGGCTCCTCGAACAGGTCGAGGAGGGCGAGGAGATCGTGATCGCACGGGCCGGCAAGCCGATCGCCCGCATCGTGCCGCTCGTGCCGACCAGGCCGAAGCGCCGGCTGGGGATCCTCGAGGGGCAGTACACGGTCGCCGACAACATCGACGATCCGTTGCCCGACGATCTCCTCGAGGAGTTCTACAAGCCGCTATGAGACTGCTGCTCGACACGCACATGTTGCTCTGGGCTCTCGTGGAACCCAGGCGCCTCCCGAAGGTGGCGGCATCGCACATTCGCGAACGCTCGCACGAAATCCTGTACTCGTCGGTCAGCATCTGGGAGATCGCACTGAAGGCCCAGGCCGGCAAGCCGGTGACGTCGGCGCCTGCGGAGCGCCTCGTGGAAGCGGCGGCGGCGGGGGGCTACCGCGAGCTTCCGGTCACGAGCGTCCATGCGGCGCGCATCGCCACGTTGCCGCTGCACCACCGCGACCCCTTCGACCGGCTGCTCGTCGCGCAGGCCCTCGAGGAGCCCGCGCGGCTGCTCACGGTCGACAGGAAGCTCGCGCCGTATTCGGAGCTCGTGATGGTCGTGTGAGTTCGCCGCCGCGCGCCGCGTCGCCCCGCCCGCGACACCGATTTCCGCCCTGCGCCGCGGACGCACGTTCGCCGCGCCGACGCCGCGGCTCCGGCGCGCTTCGGGTGCCCCCTGCTACTTGAGCTTGACGTCGTCGCGCTTGACGAGCGCCCCGGTGGCCGGATCGAGCGTGACCGACGAGATCGCCGCATCGGTCATCACCGTGACGGTCCAGTAGACGCGCTTCGCGGACCCGGCGCCGAACGTCGTCAGGCCGAGACCGATGCCGTCGGCGCCGGTCTTGAGCCCGGCCTTGCGCGCCGCGTCCATCGCCTTGTCGCTGTCCATCCAGTCGCCGGCGAGCGGCTCGACCGACGTGTTCCGGTTGACCGGTTCGACCTCGACCTTGAGGTCCCGCGCCGTGACGATCGCGCTCTTCTTCGCCTGCGGGCTGTAGGCCGTGTAGAGCCAGGAGCGCGCCTTTCCGTCCGGCGTCGCGCCGAGCGTCGACACGTGGGTGAGGACCGCGTCGGGCTGCCATTGCTTCGACGCGGCGGTCACTTCCTTCAGCGCGGCCTTCGCGGTCGACGCGGCCATCGCCGGGGCGGCGAGCGCGAGTGCGATCGCGATCCCGGGAACGAGTTGCGACAAACGGGGGCGCATGGTCGATTCCCTCGTGGCGGCTCCGTCGCGGTCGTGCCGGCGAACGGGACGCGGCAGGCCGCGGACGTCCACGCCGGAGGCGGGCGCGCATCGGAGTCCCGCCCGCCGTTGCGGCCGATGTTACGCCCGCCGGCGCGTGCCCGGATGCCCCCAGCCGCCTTCGCTGCCGGCCGGCCCTCGCGTAAAGTGCGACGACTCGCCCCGTTCCCGCCGCCGCATGCCGCCCCCTCCGCCACCGCCCGACACGACCGGCGCCGCTGCCGTCCCGCACGTCGCACACGCGAGCCACACCGGCGCGGTCGCGATCCTGCTCAACGTCGCGCACGCGATCGACCACCTGATGCTGCTCGTGTTCGCGACCGCCGTCGGCGCGATCGCGACCGACTTCGGGGTCTCGCGCTGGGAGGACCTGATGCCGTACGCGGCCGGCGCGTTCGCGCTGTTCGGCCTCGCGTCGCTGCCCGCCGGGCGCCTGGGCGACCACTGGGGACGGCGCGCGATGATGCTCGTGTTCTTCTTCGGCATCGGCGCGTCGTCGTTCCTCGTCGCGATGACGCGCTCGCCGTGGCAGCTCGCGGCGGCGCTCACGCTGATGGGCGCGTTCGCCGCGATCTACCATCCGGTCGCGATCCCGATGCTCGTGCAGAGTACCGACCGGCCGGGCCGCGTGATCGGCGTCAACGGCCTCGCGGGCAACCTCGGCATCGCGTTCGCCGCGCTGTCGACCGGCTTGCTGGTCAAGTACCTGGGCTGGCGCGCGGCGTTCGTCGTGCCCGGCCTCGTGTCGGTCGCCTGCGGCGTCGCGTTCGCGCTCGTCGCGCCGAAGGAGACCGCGCCGCCGTCGAAGCGCGCGCCGAGGATGGTCGACCTGCCGGCCGCGACGATCGCGCGCGTGGTGCTCGTGCTGACGCTGACGTCGACCTGCAGCGGGCTCGTCTTCAACTTCACGACCAACGGCAACGGCGAGCTGCTGCGCGAGCGGCTCGCGTCGATCACGGCCGACCCCGCGGCGATCGGCATGCTGCTCGCCGGCGTCTACGTCGTCGCGTCGCTCTCCCAGCTCGTCGTCGGCTGGCTCATCGACCGCTACCCGATGAAGAAGCTCTACCTCGGCATCGTCGCGATGCAGGTGCCGCTGTTCCTGCTCGCCGTTCATGCGGAGGGCTGGGCGCTCTACGCGCTCGCGATCGCGTTCATGGCGTTCGTGTTCGGCGCGATCCCGTTCACCGACGCCGTGATCGTGCGCTACGTCGACGACCGGATGCGCTCGCGCGTCACCGGGATGCGGTTCACGATCGCGTTCGGCATCAGCGCCCTTGCGGTCTGGCTGCTCGGGCCGCTGGTCAAGGCGAGCGGCTTCTCGTTCCTGCTCGCGCTGCTGGCCGCGATCGCCGCGTGCTCGGCGCTCGCGATTCTCGGCCTGCCCGCGCAGGCGCCCGGCGCCGCGCGGGCCCGCGGTCCGGCGGGCTGACGGTCGGCGCGAGCGGCGTCGACCGCCGCGTTCCGTCGCCCCCGGCACCGCCCGGTCCTCCGCGGTGGCCTCCGGTCGCCCCGCACCGACGCCGTTGAACGTTTCGCCCGCACCCCCGGTCTATACTGCCCGCCCCTTTCCGCCGCCGACTCCCATGCTTCGAACGCTCTTCGCCCGTGTCGTCCTCGCCTTCGCGCTCGTCCCCGCTCTCGCGCTGGCTCAGCTTCCCCCCGGCGTCACGCAGGGAGTGAACGTGGAGGGGGTGACGCAGTTCAGGCTCGACAACGGGCTCGAGGTGCTGCTCTACCCGGACGACAGCAAGCCGACGACGACGGTCAACGTCACCTACAAGGTCGGCTCGCGCCACGAGAACTACGGCGAGACCGGGATGGCGCACCTGCTCGAGCACCTGATGTTCCAGGGATCGCCGTCGGTCGAGAACCTGTGGAAGGAGTTCGGCAAGCGCGGCATGGAGATGAACGGCACGACCTTCTACGACCGCACGAACTACTTCGAGTCGTTCCCGGCGTCGGACGAGAGCCTCGCGTTCGCGCTCAAGGTCGAGGCCGAGCGCATGACCCAGGCGTTCATCAGGAAGTCGTCGCTGGACTCCGAGATGACCGTGGTCCGCAACGAGTTCGAGAGCGGCGAGAACAGTCCGCTGATGGTGCTGTGGCAGAAGATGCAGGCCGCGTCGTACGACTGGCACGCGTACGGCAAGTCGACGATCGGCGCGCGCTCGGACATCGAGAACGTCGACATCGGCCGGCTGCAGGCGTTCTACCGGACGTACTACCAACCCGACAATGCGGTGCTGGTCGTCGCCGGCAAGTTCGACCCGAAGGCGACGCTGGAAATCGTCGCGCGCGAATTCGGGCGCATCCCGAAGCCGTCGCGGGCGCTGCCTCGGCTCTACACGTCGGAGCCGACCGCGGACGGCGAGCGCTCGGTGGCGGTCCGCCGCACCGCGAGCGCGCAGTACGTCGGCGCGCTGTTCCGCGTGATGCCGGGCGCGCATCCGGACTACGCGGCGATGGAGGCGCTGGGCGAGATCATGACGGTCGAGCCGGCCGGCCGGCTCTACCAGGCGCTCGTCGAGGCGCGCAAGGCGACGTCGGTGCAGAACTGGAGCTTCGCGACGCACGATCCGGGCCCCGCGATCTTCTTCGCGCAGGTCGCGCTGGGCGAACCGATCGATCCGGCGAAGGATGCGATGCTCGCGACGCTCTTCGCCGTCAGGGACAGGCCGATCACGCAGGAGGAGCTCGACCGCGTGCGCACCAGGTTCCTCAAGGACTTCGACCAGACGGTCAACGACCCGAAGGCGTTCGGCATCCAGCTCTCGGAGTGGATCGCGCTCGGCGACTGGCGGCTCTTCTTCCTGCACCGCGACCGCTGGCGCAAGCTCGCGCCCGCCGACGTGACGCGCGTCGCGACCGAGTGGCTGAAGCCCGCCAACATGACGCTCGGCACGTTCGTGCCCGACGCGAAGCCGGACCGTGCGCCCGCCGTCGCGGCCGTGGACGTGAACGCGCTCGTCGCCGGATACAAGGGCGACGCCGCCGTCGCGGCGGGCGAGGCGTTCGACCCGACGCCCGCCAACCTCGAGGCGCGCACCGAGCGCGTGAAGCTCGGGAACGGCATGACGCTCGCGCTGCTGCCCAAGAAGACGCGAGGCGAGATCGTCCGCTTCTCGCTGCGCCTGCGCTTCGGCGACGAGAATTCGCTCAAGGACACGGCGCCGGCCGGCGCGCTCGCGGGCTCGATGCTCCAGCTCGGCACGCGCGAGCGCTCGCGGCAGCAGTTCGACGATGCGCTCGACGCGCTGCGCGCGAAGGTCGCGATCGGCGGCGGCTCGACGCAGGCGTCGGCGTCCGGCGAGACGGTGCGCGCCAACCTGGGCGGCGTGCTGAAGCTCGTGGCGGAGGCGATGAAGTCGCCTGCGTTCGACGCCGGCGAGTTCGACAAGCTCGTGCGCGCGAACCTCGCGTCGATCGAGAAGGCGCGCACCGACCCGGAAGCGATCGCCGGCCGCGAGTTCAACCGGCACCTGAAGCCCTGGCCTGCGGGCGACGTGCGCGAGACGCCGACGTTCGACGAGAGCATGGCCCGGCTGCGCGCCGCGAAGCTCGACGACGCGAAGGCGTTCCACGCGAGGTTCTACGGCGCGTCGAACGCCGAGCTCGCGATCGTCGGCGACTTCGACCCGGCCGAAGCGCGGGCGCTCGCTGAGCAGCTCTTCGGCTCATGGACGAGCCCGTCGCCCTACGCACGCGTCGCCGATCCGTTCAGGGCGACGCAGCCGGTCGTCCGAACGATCGAGACGCCCGACAAGGCGAACGCGGTGCTCGTCGGCGGGATGACCCTCCCGATGTCCGACCGTGCGCCCGACTATCCGGCGATGCTCGTCGCCGAGCGGATCCTGGGCGGCGCGACCGAGTCGCGGATGTTCGCGGTCGTGCGCGGGAAGCTCGGGCTGTCGTACGGCGTCGGCACGTGGCTCGACGAAGGGCGGCTCGACGACAACTCGACGCTGGGCCTCTACGCGATCTACGCGCCCGAGAACCTCGACAAGGTGCGCGCGGCGGTGTCCGCCGAGATCGCGCAGGCGCTCGAGAAGGGCTACACGGACGAGGAAGTGGACAACGCGAAGCGCGCGATGCTGGAGGAACGGAAGAGCGCCCGCGCGGAGGACTCGACGCTCGCCGGCTCGCTCGTCTCGCAGGCGTTCCTCGGTCGCACGTGGGCGTTCTCGGGCGACCTGGACCGCGCGATCGCGTCGGTCAGCGTCGAGCAGGCGAACGCGGCGCTGCGCAAGTACCTGAAGCCGGCGGACCTCGCGACGTTCCTCGCGGGCGATTTCGCGAAGGCGCGATGACGATACCCCGCAACCGGGGTCGGATTCGAATCCGACCCTGGTCCGCGCGGGTCAGGGCCTCGGACGGCGCGGCGCGATCGGGCCGCGGCCCTCGAGGTGGCGAAACGTGATCCGGCCCTTGGTGAGGTCGTAGGGCGAGAGCTCCAGCGAGACCTTGTCGCCGGCGATGATGCGGATGTGGTGCTTGCGCATCTTGCCGCCCGAGTAGGCGATCAGGTTGTGACCGTTGTCGAGCGTCACGCGGTAGCGGCCGTCGGGCAGCACTTCCGCGACCACGCCGTTCATTTCGAGGAGTTCTTCCTTGGCCATCAGGATCCTTTGAGAAGGCAAAAAGAAAAAGCCCGGCCTTAGGCCGGGCTTGTCCTGAGCATCGGACGGCGCGGCGGTGACGCCAGGCTGTCCGGCCCGATTACTCCGCCGCGCGGATGTTCGACGCCTGCAGACCCTTCGGGCCGGAGGTGACGTCGAAGCTGACCCGCTGGCCTTCGGTCAGGGTCTTGAAACCCGAACCCTGGATCGCGGAGAAGTGGGCGAAGAGATCCTTGCCGCCGTCTTCCGGAGTGACGAAGCCGAAACCCTTCGCGTCGTTGAACCACTTGACTGTGCCTGTTGCCATGTCTTGAACCTTCCTGGAACAAAAATAATAAAGGGCGGTTGCCCCTTAACGAGGGGCGAAGATCAAGACGGTGGGGGAGCAAGAAGTAGCCGCAGAACTGCGGGTACTGGACTGGCAACTGCACTGCTTGAATATCGCTGCTGCGCAATATACCCGATAAGACCCGGTTGCGCAAGCGTTTTTTTGGCAACGCGGACCGGGGCGCCCGCGGAGGGCCGATCGACGCTCGGAGCCCCATCGGCATCGACGGCCTCCGCCCGGCGGCGCCGGTGCGGTCGCGTGCGCGCTACCGGGGCAGCAGGATCACCGCGCCGGGGTCGAAATCGATCCCGACCGCCTGGTCGCGGCCGTGCAGCGATCTCGCATCGACGTCGAACACGAGCAGTTCGCCCCACGGGCTCTCGACGACGTATTCGGCGCGGCTGCCGAGGTAGGCGGCGCGCTTGCAGGTGCCGGGCACGAGTCCGCGACCGGCGTCGACCAGGCGCAGCCGGTGCGGACGCACGGCCAGCGTCGCCGGTCCCGCGGCGAGCCCGTCCGCACGCACCGGCGCGGACACGCCTCCCGCCCTGAACGTCGCGCCCGACGCCTCCACCGCGAGCTCGCCGTCGACCAGGTTCGCGTCGCCGATGAAGTCCGCGAGGAACCGGCTCGCCGGCGACTCGTAGAGCTCGCGCGGCGTGCCCTGCTGCGCGATCTTCCCGCCGTCCATCACGATGATGTGGTCGGAGACGGCGAGCGCCTCCTCCTGGTCGTGCGTCACGTACAGCACGGTCAGCGAAAGCGCCTGCTGGAGCTCGCGGATCTCCTGGCGCACGCGGCGCCGCAGCTTCGCGTCGAGGTTCGACAGCGGCTCGTCGAACAGCAGCACCTTGGGCTCGAGCACGAGCGAGCGGGCGACCGCGACGCGCTGCTGCTGGCCGCCCGAGAGCTCCGAGGGCAGCCGGCCCTCGAGCCCGGCGAGCCCGAGCATCCCGAGCTTGGCCGCCGCGACCTCGCGCGCCTTCGCGCGGTCCATGCGCATCGACATCGGGCCGTAGCAGACGTTCTCGAGCACCGTCATGTGCGGGAACAGCGCGTAGGACTGGAACACCATCGACACGTCGCGCTCGTTGGCGGCGCGCAGCGTGACGTCGGTGCCGCCGATCAGCACGCGGCCCTCGGTCACCGGCTCGAGCCCGGCGACCATCCGCAGCGTCGTCGTCTTGCCGCAGCCCGAGGGCCCGAGCAGCGTGACCAACTCGCCCTGCGCGACGCGGAACGACACGTCGTCGACGGCCGTGACGCCGCCGTAGCGCTTGGTCACGTTCTCGAACACGACGCCGCCTGCGTTGCCGTTCATCTCGTGGGATCCCATGGACTCATCCGCCGGTGACCAGGACCGGCGCGGCGCGCCTGCCGAGCCTTGTCTCGCCGACCGCCGCCTGCACGGCCAGCAGCACCGCGAGCATCAGGAAGATCAGCACCGACGAGTAGGCGATCGCGAGCGGATACTCGCCCGCCTCGACGCGGTTGATGATGTAGACGGTGGCGAGGTTGTACTTGGCCGTCGCGAGGAAGATCACCGCGGAGACCGCCGTCATCGCGTGCGTGAAGCTGAACACCAGCGTCGCGAGGATGGCGGGCCTGAGCAGCGGCAGGACGACCTTGAAGAGCGTGCGTACGGTCGACGCGCGCAGCGTGGACGACGCCTCGTCGAGCGTGCGGTCGATCTGCGCCAAGGCGGCGATGCCGGCGCGCACGCCGACCGGCATGTTGCGGAACACGAAGCACAGCACGAGGATCGCCATCCCGCCGGTCAGTTCGAGCGGCGCGACGTTGAACGCGACGATGTACGAGACGCCGATCACGGTGCCCGGGATCGCGAAGCTCACCATCGTCAGGAACTCGAACGCCTTGCGGCCGACGAAGCGGTGCCGCGTGATCACGTAAGCCGACAGGAGACCGACGAGGGCGGTCAGCGGCGCGGCGACCGCGGCGACCTCGATCGTCGTGAACAAGCTGTCCCAGGCCGATCCGACGAACATGGTGGCGGTCGAGCTCGTGTCGATGCCGAAGCCCTGCGACAGGTGGTGCAGCGTCAGCGTCATGTCGCCGCGGCCGATGTCCTTGACGAATCCGCCGGTCAGGATGACCGCGTAGCAGACGATCGTGAACCCGATCCACGCGGCCGCCGTGCCGAAGCACGCGATCCAGAGCGGCCGCGGCAGCAGCGAATGCAGGCCGCTGTCGCCCTTGCCGGTCACCGTCACGTACGAGAGCTTGCCGATCCAGCGCTGCTGCAGCCAGAACGCCACCATCGTGAGGCCGAGCAGGACGACCGCGAGCGCGGCCGCGCGGCCGGGGTCGTGCTGCGCGCCGGCGACGGCGAAGAAGATCTTCGTCGACAGCACCTCGTAGTTGCCGGCGAGCACGATCGGGTTGCCGAAGTCGGCGAGGCTCTCGACGAAGCCCAGCAGGAACGCGTTGGCGAGCGCGGGGCGCAGGAGCGGCAGCGTGACCGTGCGGAACACGCGCCAGCGCGACGCGCGCAGCGTCTGCGCGGCCTCCTCGAGCGCCGGGCTGATCGCGCCCAGCGCACCGTGCAGCAGCATGAACGCGATCGGCGAGAACGTCAGCAGCTGGGCGATCGACACGCCGGGCAGCCCGTAGAGCCAGCGCGAGCGGCCGATGCCGAACCAGGCGTCGAGCCAGCCGGTGACGAGACCGGTGCGGCCGAACAGCACGACCAGCGCCAGCGCGATCACGAACGGCGGCGTGACGATCGGCAGGATCGACATCACCTTCGCGATGCCCGCGTAGCGCCGGCCGCCGCGCTGCACGACCAGCGCGAGGACGAGCCCGATCAGCGTCGAGCCCAGGCCCACGACGGTCGCGAGCACCGCCGAATTGATCGCCACGCCGCAGTGCGTGCCGCCCCCGAAGCACCCCAGCCCCCAGACGTCGGTGGCGATCAGCCGCTCGACCGCGAGCGCGGGCGCGATCCGCCCCTTCGCGTCGAACAACGCGGCCGCGAGCACCTTGCCGACCGGGAAGAAGATGAAGATCGCGAGCAGCGCGGCGATCGCGACGACGATCGTCGCGACGGTCGGATCGCCCTTGAACGCGCCGCGGCGCGCGACCGCGCGCGCGAAGCAGACGGTGAGCGCGAAGAGCGTGATGCCCGCGCCGATGCCGAAGGACGGACCCTGCGGACCCGCGGCGAAGCCCGCCGCGAACGCCCACAGGACCGAAGCGCCCGACACGTACGCGGTTGCCCGGTCGTTCCCGCGCCACGCGAGGACGAGCGCGGCGGCCGCGCCGGCGATCAGCGGCCAGAACGCGGCGGCGCCGCCGGCCGCGCGCCACAGCGCGGACGCGCCGCCGCCGAGCGCCCACGGCAGGACGACGATCGCCGCGAGCGCGACGGCGGCGACCGCCGGCGTCACACGGTCGCGCGCCGCCGGCACGAAGACCGGCGCCGCGAGCGCGGCGATCGCCACGACGCTTCCCGCGTTACTTGGGCAGCGTCGAGATCTCCGTGTCCCAGCGCTTCAGCAGGCGCGTGCGCTCCGCCGACGATCCGTACTTCGCGAAGTCGTAGTTGATGAGCTTGATCTCGGAGAGCTTCGGCGCGGCCGCCGGCACCGGCGCGCTCCTGTTCGACGGCACCTGATAGGACACCTTGGCCTGCGACCCGACCGCCTGCGCTTCCGCGGAGAGCGCCCAGTCGTACCACTTCTTGGCGTTCTCCATGTTCTTCGCGCCCTTGATGATGCTCATGCTGCCGATCTCGTAGCCGGTGCCTTCGCACGGCGACACGATCCTGACCGGCGCGCCGTTGACCGCCTGCACGACGGCATCGTGCTGGAACGTGATGCCGACGAGGCTCTCGCCCGTGGCGGCCGCGCGCGCGGGCGCCGCGCCCGACTTCGTGTACTGGTTGACGTTCCGGTGCAGCGCCTTGAGGAAGTCGAACGCCTTGTCCTCGCCCCACAGCTGCACGAACGTCGCGAGCATCGTGTACGAGGTGCCCGACGAGTTCGGGTTCGCGACCTGCACCTCGTCCTTGAACTGCGGCTTGGTCAGGTCCGCCCAGCACTTCGGCTCGGGGATGCCCTTCTTCGCGAGCTGCGGCACGTTGAAGCTGTAGCCCAGCGCGCCCGCGTAGACGCCGACGGTGCGGCCCTTCGCGGCGTCCCACTGCCGCACCGCCCAGTCCTGCAGCTCGCCCATGCGCGGCGACTTGTACGGCTCGGTGAGCCCCTCCTCCGCGGCCTGCAGGTGCGGGTCGCCGGTGCCGCCCCACCAGACGTCGCCGCGCGGGTTCGCGGCCTCGGCCTTGATCTGCGCGTAGAACTCGCCCGAGCTCTTGCGCGTCATCAGCACCTTGATGCCGGTCGCCTTCTCGAACGCGGCCACCATCGGCCGGCACCACTCTTCCTGGACGGTGCAGTAGACAACCACTTCGCCCTGCGCCGCGGCCGTGAGCGGCGCCGCGAGCGCCAGCGCCGGAACGATTGCGCGAAGCCAGTTCATCACTCTCATGATCTCCTCCTGGGTCGGTCTTCCTGCTTGCGGATGCCGCCTGCGGCGGTCAGCTTATCCCAATGCGCGGCCGCGCGCCGGTTCCGCGGCCCCTCCTGCCGAACCACCGCCGGCGCCGTCCCGAACCCGCCGGGACAGCGCCGCGACGAGTCGAAACGCTACAGCTCGACCGCTCGCCGCTCGACGAGCGACGTGCGCAATGCAATCCCGATCCGCGTGGCCTCGGTCGCGTCGTGAAGCGTGAGCCCGGGCGGCCTGTCGAAGCGCACGCAGTCGACGAAGTGGACGGTCTCCCGCAAAAACGCGTCCTCGAAGCGCTCCCAGAACGTCGGCGTGGTCTCGGTGCGGATGCCGTGCCCGTCGGCGATCTCGACCTGGTTCAGGCGCCCGTCGCGCCCCACGACCAGGCGACCGGCCGTCCCGACGATCTCGGTGGTCGTTTCGTGACCGTGCGCCATCGTGCGCGACGCGTAGATCGTCGCCATCGCGCCGCCCTCGAACTCGCAGACCGCCACGCCGTTGTCGACGTCGCCGCAGTCGGCGAGGCCCTCGTGGACGGCGATCGTGCCGACCGAGAACACGCGCCTCGGCTGCGGCGCGCCGAGGAGCCACCGCGCCGCGTCGATGTCGTGCACGCTCATGTCGAGGAAGATCCCGCCCGACTTGGGCGCGAAGCGCACGAAGAACCCCGACGGGTCGTTCATGTCCGTCGTCTGCGAGCGCACGAGGAACGGCCGGCCGATCGCGCCCGACGCGATCTTCTTCTGCGCGTCCTGGTAGCTCGCGTCGAAGCGCCGCACGTAGCCGATCATCACCTTGAGCCGCGGATGGCGCGCGGCCTCCGCCTCGACCGCGAGGCACTCGTCGAGCTCGAGCGAGAGCGGCTTCTCGCAGAACACGTGCTTGCCGGCCCGGAGCCCGGCAACGATCTGCTCCGGATGCACGGTGTTGGGCGTCACGAGGAACACCGCGTCGAGCCCCGGGTGCGCGAGCAGCTGCGCGTAGTCGGCGTACAGGTGCTTCGTGCCGAGCGTGGCCTTCGCCCACTCCCGCTCGTCGGCCGACGGACTGCAGGCCGCCACGAGCTCGGCGCCGGGCACGCGCAACGCGAGGTTCGCCGCATGGCGCTTGCCCAGCCGGCCCAGTCCGACCACCCCGACGCGCACCGGATCGCCGCTCATGGTCTCGCCCTCGTCACAGCGCGACGATGCGCTTCTCGCGCCACGAGATCGTCGCGGCCTCGGCGAGCTCGAGCGCCTTCACGCCGTCCTCGATCGTCGTCCTGATCGGCTTGCCGTTCGCGATCGCGTCGAAGAAGTGCGCCATCTCGAGCGCGTACGCCGCTCGGTAGCGCTCGAGGAAGAAGTGCTCGGGCTTGTCCGCGCTGACCGATTCCGCGGTCGACGCGACGACCTCGGTCGGGCGAAGGTTGCCCGCCTGCAGCATGCCCTTCGCGCCGATCACCTCGAAGCGCTGGTCGTAGCCGTAGACCGCGCGGCGGATCGTGTTGATCTGCGCGAGGCGGCCCTTCTTCGTGCGTATCGTCACTGCCGTCGCGTCGACGTCGCCGACGCTCGCCACGGCCGGGTCGGTGAGGCAGCTCCCGGTCGCGTAGACGCTCTCCGCCTCGTCGTCGAGGATCCAGCGGAAGATGTCGAAGTCGTGGATCAGCATGTCCTTGAAGATGCCGCCCGAGCGCTTCAGGTACTCGACCGGCGGTGCGCCGGGATCGCGGCTCGTCACCACGAGCATCTCCGGATCGCCGATCTCGCCGGCGTCCATCCGCGCGCGCACCGCGGCGAACGTCGGGTCGTAGCGGCGCTGGAAGCCGATCAGGCACGGCACGCCCGCTTCGCGCACCGTCCGCGCGCAGCGCAGCGCGCGGTCGTAGGAGAGGTCGACCGGCTTCTCGCAGAAGATCGCCTTCTTCGCCGCGGCGGCGCGCTCGATGAGCTCGGCGTGCGTGTCGGTCGACGACGCGATCACGACGGCGCGGATCGAGGGGTCGGCGAAGACGCCCTCGACCGTGCCCACGGTCGCACCATGCTTCGCCGCGAGCGCCGCCGCCGCACCCGCGTCGGGATCGACGACGACCTTGAGCTTCACGCCCGGCTGCGCCGCCAGGTTGCCGGCGTGGATCTTGCCGATCCGCCCCGCGCCGAAAATCGCCACCTGAGCGTCGTCGGGCCGTCCCAAGGCGCTCATAGCGCCCCCTCAGGGGGTCGCGAGCGCGTCGTTTGCGCGAGCTTGGGGGGTCGTCTAGTCATCGTAGTCTCCGCGATGGGTCGTTTCCTCGACGTCGAGCTCGAGCCGGTAGGCGAGCGCGACGAACAGCGCCTGCGCGAGGCACAGCGCGTTGGTGAGCGAGCGGAACGCGAACGCGCCGCCCTCGCGCACGACGAGGAGCGCGCTCGCGCCGCGTGCGAGCGGCGCGAGCCGGCTGTCGGTCATCACGACCGACTTCGCCCCGCGTTTCTGCGCATGCCGGACGCACGCGAGCGTTTCCCTGCCGTAGGGCGTGAAGCTGATCGCGACGATCACGTCGTCGCGGCCGATCGAGCGCATCTGCTCGTGCACCATCCCGCCGATCCCGTCGACGAGCTGCACGCGCTTGTCGATGTGCTGCAGCGCGTAGGTCATGTACGCCGCGACCGGGTAGGAGCGCCGCACGCCGACGACGTAGATGTGCTGCGCGCGGGCGAGCAGCGAGACCGCCGACGAGAGCGCCGCGTCGTCGAAATCGCGCGAAAGCTCCTCGAGGCCGGCAGTGCTCGCAGCGACGAACTCGCGCGCCACGGCGACCGGGGTCAACGCGCGGCGCTTGCTCGTCACGAGCCGCCGGATGCGCTGCTGGTAGGTCGTCGAGGCCGCCGCCTGCTGCGTGTAATCGTCGCGGAACACCGCCTGCATCGCCGAGAATCCCGCGTAGCCGAAGCGCTGCGCGAAGCGCACGACGGCGGACGGCTGCACCGCGCACTCGCGCGCGACGTCGCCGATCCGGTCGACCATGACGCGCGCGCGGTGCTGCTCGACGTAGCGCGCCACGCTCTTGAGCTGGCGCGGGAGCGCCTCGAAGTCGGTCGCGACGCGCGCGAGCAGCCGGTCCACCTGCGAATCTGCCGCCCCGGCGCGGCGGGGCGCGCGGCGCGGAGCCTTCGCGCGCGTCACCGCTTGAGCATCCATTCGTGCGCCGGGTCGTTGTGGAAGTGCCATACGCGCCTCGGACCCGCCATCACGTTCAGGTAGTACGACTCGTAGCCGTGCGGCACGACGACCGGGTGGTAGCCGCGCGGCACCATCACGACGTCGCGGTCCTCGACGGCGAGCGACTCGTCGAGCGAGCGGTCGTCGGTGTAGACGCGCTGGAACGCGAAGCCCTGCCCGGGGTTCAGTCGGTGGTAGTAGGTTTCCTCGAGCTGCGTCTCCCGCGGCGCGGCGTCGGTGTCGTGCTTGTGCGGCGGGTACGACGACGAGTGGCCCGACGGCGTGCGCACCTCGACGACGAGCAGGTGCTCGGCCGCCTCGGTCTCCGGCAGGATGTCGCAGACGTAGCGCGTGTTGGAGCCGGTGCCGCGCACCGAGCGCTTCATCGTCGCGGGATCGATCACCCGGGGCGGCAGCCTGCCGCCGCCCGGCGCGCTTGCGACGCCGATCTCCGCCGCGGTGCGCGCCACCAACTCGACGCCCGCGCCGTCGGGCAGGTAGAGCGCCCACGGCGGACGATCGTCGAACACGCTCGCGCGGTCGCCGAGGTCGCGCCACTCGTTGCTGCCGGCGCGCACGTCCACGCGACCGGACAGCACGACGATGCACAACTCGCGCCCCGGCATCGATATCGAGGTGCGCTCGCCGGGCGCGAGCCGGTGCGCGCGGAAGCCGACGTAGCGCCAGCCCGCCGACGCCGGCGTCACGTCGACGATCGTCGGGCCGGCCTTCGACGCCTTCACGAGCAGCGACATGCTTCTCCCTCCGGGTTCGGCGCGCGAAAGGCGTCGGCCTGAAGGCCGACCCACAGGGAGCCCGACGCGCCGGCGAAAACGTCGGCCTGAAGGCCGACCCACGGGGTTGCCGCGTCGACGCCGCGCTTCCCTTGTGGGTCGGGCTTCAGCCCGACGGAGTGCGGGACTCGTCGCGCGTGCGAAGGGCGTCGGCCTGAAGGCCGACCCACGAGGATGCCGCGTCGACGCCGCGCTTCCCTTGTGGGTCGGGCTTCAGCCCGACGGGGTCCGGGGCTCATCGCGCGTGCGTCCTCGGCGGATGCGCGGCGAGCGCGTCGACGATGCCGCGAAGCGTCCTGAACCCCTTCTCGGCGTACTCGTAGCTCGGCGCGACCGCGGGGTCCTGCTCCGCCTCGACGACGAGCCAGCCGCGGTAACCGTGGTCGTGCAGGATGCCGAGCAGCGCCGGGAAGTCGATCGCGCCGTCGCCGGGCACCGTGAACGCGCCGTTGATCACCGACTCGAGGAAGCTCCAGTTGCGGTTGCGCGCGAGCCGGATCACGTAGGGCCGGACGTCCTTGCAGTGGACGTGGCAGACGCGGGCGACGTGCCTGCCGAGCATCGCGACCGCATCGCCGCCGGCGAACGTCATGTGGCCGCTGTCGAACAGGAGCCCCACTTCGTCGCCGGTGACCTCCATCAGCCGGTCGACGTCGGAGGGCGTCTCGACGTAGGCGCCCATGTGGTGGTGGTAGGCGAGGCGGACGCCGTGCGCGAGCAGGTGGCGCCCGAACGCCGTGAGCCGCTCGCCGTAGGCGCTCCACTGTTCCGGGCGCACGAATCGCGGCCGCTGGCAGAGCGGCGCATCGGCGCCCTGGATGCTGTCGGCGACCTCGCCGTAGACCATCACGGTCGAGCCGGTCTTCGCGAGCAGGTCGAGGTGCTGGCCGACCGCCTCGATCTCCTCGGCGACCGAACGCCTCGCGAGCCTCCCCGAGTACCAGCCCGACACGCACGCGAGGCCGTGCCTGCCGAGAACGCTCGCGAGCGCCTTCGGCTCGCGGGGGAACTTGTTGCCGAGCTCGAAGCCCTCGTAGCCGATCGCCTTGCCCTCGGAGAGCGCCGTCTCGAGCGGCGTCTCGCCGCCCAGCGACGGCAGGTCGTCGTTGCTCCACGAGATCGGATTGATCCCGATCCGCACATCGAGTCCAGGCGTCATGGCTGCTGCTTTCGCCGGCCTTCGTCGTATCGCGTGCGCGCGTCGCGCACTTCGGCCCGCCCCGAGACCTCCGGCACCGCGACCTCCCACCACCAGCCGCCTTCCTCGATCGTGCGCCGCGGATCGGTCTCGATGCACACGACCGTCGTCCGCTTCGCCGCGCGCGCCCGCGCGAGCGCCGCCTCGAGCTCGGGGATCGACCTGACGTTCTCGGCGTTCGCGCCGAGCGACCGCGCGTGCGCGGCGAAGTCGATCGCGGGCGGGCCGTCCGGACCCTGCACGCAATCGGCCAGCAGGTTGTTGAACGGCGCGCCGCCGCACGCCTGCTGCAGCCGGTTGATGCAGCCGAAGCCGCGGTTGTCGAGCACGACGATCGTGAGCTTCAGCCCGAGCATCAGCGAGGTCGCGATCTCGGAGTTCATCATCAGGTAGCTGCCGTCGCCGACGGTCACGACGACCTCGCGGTCCGGCCGCGCCATCTTCACGCCGATCCCGCCGGCGATCTCGTAGCCCATGCACGAGTAGCCGTACTCGACGTGGTAGCCGCCCGGCGCCGACGTGCGCCAGAGCTTGTGCAGCTCGGCCGGCAGCGTTCCCGCGGCGCACACGACGATGTCGTCGCGCGGGGAATCGGCCGCCGACCGCTGCACGGCGCCGATCACCTCGCCGTCGCAGGGCAGCGCGACGTCGCGCACGCCGGTGACGCGGGCGAGGTCGGCGCGCCAGCGCGCGGCCTCGTCGGTCGCACGTACGCGCCAGCCTTCGTCGGACCGCCAACCTCCGAGCGCCGCCGACAGCGCCTCGAGACCGCGGCGCGCGTCAGCGCGCAGCATCGTGCCGTGCCACTTGAGCGCGTCGAAACCGTTCACGTTGAGCGACACGAGCCGCGCCTGCGGGAATAGCGCGTGCGAGCCGGTCGTGAAATCCTGCAGGCGCGTGCCGATCGCGAGCACGCAATCGGCCTCGCGAGCGAGCGCGTTCGCGGCGGGCGACCCGGTCACGCCGATCGCGCCCGCCTGCAGCGGATGGTCCCACGCGAGCGAGCCCTTGCCGCCCTGCGTCTCGGCGACCGGCGCGCCGTGCGTTTCGGCGAAGCGCCTCAGCGCGTCGGTCGCGAGGCCGTAGAGCGTGCCGCCCCCCGCGACGATCAGCGGCCGGCGCGAGCGGCGCAGGGCGGCCGCCGCGTCGGCGAGCTCCTCGTCGATCGGCGGCGGCGCGGCGAACCGCACGGCCGGCGGCGCGAAGAACGCCTCGGGCCAGTCGTACGCCATCGTCTGCACGTCCTGCGGCATCGCGAGCGTGACCGGGCCGCACAGCGCGGCGTCGGTCAGCACGTGCAGCGCGCGCGGCAGCGCGGTCAGCAGCTGTTCCGGATGGACGATGCGGTCGAAGTAGCGCGACACGGGCCGGAAGCAGTCGTTCGCCGAGATCCCGCCGTCGTGGAAGGCCTCGACCTGCTGCAGCACCGGGTCGGGCGTGCGCGACACGAACACGTCGCCGGGCAGCAGCAGCACCGGCAGCCGGTTGACGTGCGCGAGCGCCGCCGCCGTCACCATGTTGGTCGCGCCGGGCCCGATCGACGTCGTGCACGCCATCATGCGGCGGCGCATGTGCGCCTTCGCGTAGGCGATCGCGGCATGCGCCATCGCCTGCTCGTTGTGGGCGCGGTAGGTGGGCAGCTCGCCGCGGTGCGCGTAGAGCGCCTCGCCGATGCCGGCGACGTTGCCGTGGCCGAAGATCGCCCAGACGCCGCCGAACAGCCGCTCGCCGCCCTCGACGCGCAGCGCCGCGAGCCAGCGCACGAGCGCCTGCGCGGCGGTGAGGCGCACGGTGCCGGACCGGCCGGGGGCGCTCACGACCGCGCCTCCTTCCACGCGTCGATCAGCCGCTCGAACGTGTCGCGCACGCGCGCCTTGAACGCCGCGTCGTCGATCTCGTTCGCGAGCCAGGCGCGGGCCGGCGCGTTGAAGATCGTGCGGCCGACCGCGAAGCCACGGCACGTCCGGCTCGCGCGGGCGTCGCGGAAGCCCTGCGCCAGCGTCTCGACGTCCGCGCTCTGGCCCAGGATCAGCACGCCCCGGCAGTACGGATCGCGCTCGGCGATCAGCGCGTCGACCGCGCGCCACTCGTCCACGCTCATCGGCTCGAGCTTCCACCAGTCGGGCATGAACCCGAGGTTGTAGAGCCGCTTCAGCGAGCGAACCACCGTGTCGGGGCCGCGCGGCAGCCCGCTCGTCGGGATGATCTCGAGCAGCAGCTCGTGGCCGCTCGCGGCGACCGCCTCGCAGAGCGTCCCGATCTGCGCCTCGTTCTCGAGGCGACGGTCGATCGGGTCGTCGGGGTGGTACCGGACGAGGCACTTGACGACGTGTTCCTGCGGCCACGAGAGCAGCGTCGTGCCGACCGAGCGCCCGTGCTCGAACACCACCGGATGGGACCCCGGAAGCTCGACCGGCCGCCCGATCCACCACCCCCGGCCCGTCGCCGCGTTGAGGGCGTCCTGCCCGTAGCGGTCGTCGCACAGGATGCCGACGCGGCCCGCGAGTCCGCGCGCGCGCTCGGTCTCCGCAACCGCTTCGACGCATAGCCTCTTGAGCCGCGGCAGCCGGTCCTCGCTCGCGAGCGTCTCCTGCGCCAGCTCGAAGAACGGGTTGCGGTGGTCGAACGCGAACACCGCGAGCTCGTCGCGCCGCTCGCGAGGCGCGGTGACGCGGTGCAGGCGCGTCAGCGTCGCATCCCGGTCCGGGCGCGGGATCGACGCGGCGTTCGCGAGGAAATGGTCGAGCTCGACGCGCGTGGGCATCGCAGGCGCGCAGCCGTGGCGCGAGACGACCAGCGCGCCGCACGCGTTCGCGTAGCGCGTGCACGCCTCGTAGTCCTCGCCGCGCACCCACCCCGACAGGAACCCCGCCGAGAACGCGTCGCCCGCGCCCAGCACGTTCAGCACCTCGACCTCGACGCCCTGCCCCTGGAACGCCTCGTCGAGCGTGCGCGGGACCGGGCCGTCGATCACCGCGCAGCCGAGCGGCCCGCGCTTGACGACGAGCGTCGCCGGCGTGAGCCGGCGGATCGCCTCCAGCGCGGCGACGAGGTCGGTGCTGCCGCCCGCGATCGCGAACTCCTCGGTGGTGCCGATCACGAGGTCGAACTGCGGCAGGATCCGCTGCAGGTGCGCGGTGACGGTGTCCGAGCGGATGTAGCGCGTCTCGCCGTCGCCGCGCTTCGTGAGCCCCCACAGGACCGGCCGGTAGTCGATGTCGAGCACCGTGCGCACGCCGTGGCGCCGCGCACGCTCGAGCGCGAGGTGGCTGATCCGGTCGACGTGCCGGGTCGAGAAGTGCGTGCCCGTGATCAGGAGCGCGCGGCTCCGCGCGAGGTAGTCCTCGGCGACGTCGTCCTCGGCGATCGCCATGTCCGCGCAGTTCTCGCGCAGGAAGATGAGCGGGAACGTGTCGCGGTCCTTGATGCCGAGCACGACGCCGCCGGTGAGCCGCGCCGGGTCGACGCTCACGTGGCTCGTGTCGCAGCCCTCGCGCGCGATCGTCTCGACGAGGAAGCGCCCGAGGTGATCGTCGCCGACGCGCGAAATCAGGCCGGTGCGCAGGCCGAGCCGCGCGCAGCCGAACGCGGTGTTCGCCGACGAGCCGCCGAGGTACTTCGCGAAGCTCGACACGTCCTCGAGCCGCGCGCCGATCTGCTGCGCATAGAAGTCGACGGCGAAGCGCCCGAGGCACAGCACGTCGAAGTCGCGGCCGGCGGCGAAAGTCGTGGCGTTGCGCATCGGGGCGGCCCGGGACTCCGGGTGCGTGGCTGCGGTAGGATCATGATTCTCCGCCCGCGGTGGGTGAAACGCAAATTCCACGGGCGCTCCGGTTCGGAACGTCCGTTCCGCCGCGTTTCCGCACCGCATCATCCCCCGCGCCCCTGCCGCCCCTCCCGTGACCCACCGCCTGTCGCCCGCCCATCTCGTCCTCACGCTCGCCGTCGTCACCGTCTGGGGCTTCGCGTTCGTCCCGATCCGGCTCGCGCTGGACGAGATCCCGCCGTTCGCGCTCGCCGCGCTGCGCTTCCTGTTCGCCGCGGTGCCGGCGTTCCTGCTCGTCCGGCGGCCCGACATGCCCTGGCGCGGCGTCGTCGGCTATGGCCTCGCGATCGGCGTGTTCCAGTTCGGCCTCCTGTTCCTCGGCATGAAGCTCGGGATGGCGGCCGGGCTCTCGTCGCTCGTGATCCAGACGCAGGTGTTCTTCACGATCGGCCTCGCGGTCGCGTTCGCCGGCGACCGCTTCCATCGCTGGAACGCGCTCGGCGCGATCGTCGCGGCCGGCGGAATCGTCGTGCTCGGCGGGTACAAGCTCGCGAGCGGCGCGGGCGCGACGCTCGCCGGGTTCATGCTCGTGATCGCGGCGGCGTTCGCCTGGGGAGTGGGCAACGTGATCGCGAAGCGCGCGGGCGCCGACCACGACGTCGACGCGTTCTCGCTCGTCGTCTGGTCGAGCCTCGTGCCGCCGCTGCCGCTCGCGGTCGCGTCGTACCTGTTCGAGGGGGGGGCCGACGCGTGGCGCGCGGTCGCGTCGGCGTCGACGCTCACGTGGGCATGCGTCGGGTTCCTGTCCTGGGGCGCGACGCTGTTCGCGTTCGGCGCGTGGAACCGCCTGCTGCACACCTACCCGACGCCGCTCATTTCGCCCTTCGCGCTGCTGGTCCCGGTGTCGGGGCTCGCGTCGGCCGCGATCCTGCTGGGCGAGCGGCTCGCGCCCGCGCAGGCGGCGGGCGTCGCGCTGGTCCTGGCGGGGCTCGCCGTCAACGTGCTGGGGCCGCTGGCGTCGCGCAGGGCGTCGGGCTGAAGCCCGACCCACAGGTTCATCGGCGGCGCGGACGCACTGCGGCGCCCGGGCGCCTGTCGGGCTTCAGCCCGACGTCTGTCGCCGCCGCACGATCACTCGCAGGTCTTCGCTTCGATGCGCGGCCTGCCGGTCGGGTCGACGATCACGCAGCGGGATGCGACGCCGGTCGTCCTGTCCGCGTCCGCAAGCTGAATGCGGGCCCCGCCGACGCCGGGCAGCCCGTCCGGGCCGAACGCGATCGAGTCGGGCGCGCGCGGCACGGCCACCCGGCCGCCGAGCGCGCTCCTGCGGTCGATCGAATCGCCCCTCGCGGTGGCGACGACCCACCCGCCGGTCCAGCGATCGGCGATCGGCCGCACGGTGACGACGTCGCTGCGCCGGATCGCCTCGCTGCGCGCGAGCTCGAGCGACGCCACGAGATCCGCGCCCGCGGAACGCAGGCGCTCCGCGACGACGAGATTCCCGAACGAAGGCACCGAGACGGCCGCGAGCGCCGCCAGGGCGATCAGCACGAAGGCCAGTTCGACGCGGGCGATGCCCCGCTGCGTCACCGAGGGTGCCCACCCGCGCGCGTACCGCCCGGGGGCGCCGACGGCGGATCCGGGACGGCACGGGGCGGCGAAGCTCGGCACGACGGCGAGGGAAGCGATCATGGAGGACGAAAGCGACGGTCGGCGATGATCGAAGCAAGCGATGTGCCTCGCCGACGAACGGCGCTCCGCGAACGCCTGACCTGCGGCCAGGCGAGGGCGCGGTGCAAGGTTGCCCTCCAGCGTGCCCCATCCTGCAGCAGCGTCGACCGATGCCCGCCCGCAGGCAGTGGCGACGTCCAGGGCCTGTCAGCGCTGCCGGGGCACTCGCGCCCGGTAGCGCTGACAGGCCCTAGCGGAACACGACCGTCTTCCCGCCGTTCAGGAACACGCGCTGCTCGAGATGGAACCTCACGGCGCGAGCAAGGGCCACGCACTCGACGTCGCGACCGAGCGCGACGAGGTCGTCCACGCGCATGTTGTAGTCCACGCGCGCGACCTCCTGCTCGATGATCGGGCCCTCGTCCAGGTCGCTCGTCACGTAGTGCGCGGTCGCCCCGATCAGCTTCACGCCGCGGTCGTACGCCTGGTGGTACGGCCTCGCGCCCTTGAAGCTCGGCAGGAGGCCGTGGTGGATGTTGATCGCGCGGCCGGCGAGGTGCCGCGCGAGGTCATCGGAGAGCACCTGCATGTAGCGCGCGAGCACGACGAGCTCCACGTGCGCCTCGTCGATCAGCGCGGCGAGCGCCGCTTCCTGCGCCGGCTTCGTGGTGTGCGTCACCGGCAGGTGATGGAACGCGATGCCGTAGGCGTCCGCGAGAGGTTGCGTGTCGGGGTGATTCGAGACGATGGCCGCGACGGTCATCGGCAGCGCGCCGACCTTCGCGCGGTAGAGCAGGTCGTTGAGGCAGTGGTCCTGCTTCGACACCAGGATCAGCACGCGCGGCCTGGCGTGGGCGTCGTGCAGCTTCCATTCCATGCCGAAACGCGACGCGACCGCGGCGAACGCACCCTCGACCGCCCGTGCGTCGACGTCCGGCCGCACCGGCTCGAACACGACCCGCATGAAGAAGCGTCCGGTGTCGACGTCGCCGAACTGCGCCGATTCGACGATGTTGCAGCCGGCCTCCGCGAGCAGCGTGCCGACCGCGCCGACGATGCCGGGACGGTCGGTGCAGGCGAGCGTCAGGATGTATCGAGGGGACGACATGCCACGGCGACCGCGCACCGGCGGCCGGTCGGTCCTCCGGGACGAAGACGACGCCGGAGGTCGGAGCGGGTTGGTAGGCCGTGTAGGATTTGAACCTACGACCAACGGATTAAGAGTCCGCTGCTCTACCAGCTGAGCTAACGGCCCGCCGAGAAACGATGATTCTACCGCGCCCGCGTCTGCCCAGTCCCGATCGGCCGACCGGAGAGGCCTGGTAGGCCGTGCTGGATTCGAACCAGCGACCAACGGATTAAAAGTCCGCTGCTCTACCAAGCTGAGCTAACGGCCCGCGGGAAACGCGCGATTTTAGCCGAATCCCCGCGGTCGCGCCAGTTGGGGGCGCGCGCAACGCGCTACGGGGGGTTCAGTGCTCGTCGCGGGACAGGATCGGCGGGATCGGCGCGAAGTCGACGCCTTCGTCGATCAGTTCGCGGGCCTCGTCGGCCGTGGCCTCGCCGCGGATCGGCCGATGGGGCACTTCCTGGTAGTGGATCTTGCGCGCCTCCTCGGGGAAGCGCCGGCCGACGTTCTCGGTGGCCCGGACCGCCTCGCGGAGCTTCGCGAGGAGCTCGGGCGGGAGCCCGGCGACCGTGTCGGGCAGGATGCGCGGCGGCGCCTCGCCTCCCTTCGGCACCGCGACGCGGGCCGAGGGCACGCGCGTCACGGACGCCGTGTCGCACACCGGGCAGCGGACGAGGTCCGACGCGAGCTGGTGCTCGAACCCGTCGCCCGAGTCGAACCAGCCCTCGAAGCCGTGGCCCTGCGCGCACTGGAGGTCGAAGACGATCATCGCAGGTTCAACGTGGGGGCGGGCCGCCGCGCCGACAATGCCGGACCGGCGGTCACGCCATCCGCTCCAGCCGCCACATCTGGTAGCGGACGGCCAGCAGGCAGCCGCCGATGATCGCGAGCAGCGTCAGGATCGAGCCGACCGCGAGCGTCGAGACGCCGGTGATCCCCTGCCCGATCGTGCAGCCGAGCGCCGTGACGCCGCCGAAGCCCATCATCGTCGCGCCGACGAGGTGGTTGCCGACGTCCTCCGCGCTCGCGAAGCTCTCCCAGCGGAACGACTTCGAGACCAGCGCGTAGGCGGCCGACCCCGCGATCATGCCCAGCGACGCCGCGATGCCGAACGTGAGCACGCGCGTCGTATCCGTCCACATCATCAGCAGCTCGAGCAGGTAGGCCGCGGGAGCGACGAACGAGAACGATTCCGCGCGTCCCGAATTGGTCGCGACGAACTTCTCCTCGAGCGTCGCCGGATCCTCGGCGAGGTAGCCCAGGTGACCGGACACGTACCAGCCGGCGACGACCACCGCGCCGACGATCGCGCCGCCGACGATCATCTCGCGCGCGTCGCGGAAATCGCGGTCGGCGAAGACGAACCAGGCGACCGCGCCCGCGACGAGCGCGGGGACGAGCCAGCGCGCGGTCGCGCCGAGCCCCGCCGCGCCGACGAGCGACGGCAGGTCGGACGTCTTGCCGCCGAACGACGCGAAATTGATGCGCCAGGGATCGAGGCCGGCTGCGCGCCAGCTCGCGAACACCCCCTTCAGCGTCATGTAGGCGGCGATCCCCATCACGATCAGCACGATCAGCGACTTGAGGTTGCCGCCGCCGATGCGGATCAGCGTCTTGCTGCCGCAGCCCGACGCGAGCGTCATGCCGAAGCCGAAGAAAGCGCCGCCGACGACGTGCGAGACCCACGCGACCTGCCCGCCCATGTAGATCGACTTCGACAGGTCGACGAGGCCCATGCCCTGCAGCACGGCCGCGCCGCCGATCGCCACCGCGATCGCGAGCAGCCACATGCGCAGCCGGCGCCAGTCGCCGAAGTTGGCGACGTCGGCGATCGCGCCCATCGTGCAGAAGCTGACGCGGTTGGCGACGTAGCCGAACACGAACGAGAGCGCGAACGCGAGTCCGGTGACGAGGGGGGCGAGCTGGGCGGCGTCCTTCATGGCGTCGGCGGGCGTTTCCGTCGCTTGGAGAGTCGTCCGGGGATTATGGCATGTGGCCCCTGCGGCCCCGCGGCCGCCGGCCCGGCTAACCCCGTCCGGCGGGGCCGGCCGTTCAAGGGGTCATGGGCTGGCGCCGCCGGCCCGATGCCGGGAGATCCGCGATGGACGTCGCCCCTCGTCGAACCGATTCCGTTCCGCCCGCCGGTCACGCGGCGCGCACGCGCCGGTTGCGCGCCTTCGCGCTGGCGCTCGCCGCCGCGCTCGCCACGCCGCTGGCCGCCTGCGCGCACTCGCCGCCGCCGGTGGTGTCCACGCATCTCGCGACCGTCGAGATCCTCGACCGCACCGACAACACGCTGCTGCCGGTCTACGTGAGCGGCGGCGACCGCTGGGTCGTCGGCACGCCGGGTCACGAGTACGCGATCCGCATCCGCAACCACACCGGCGCGCGCATCCTCGCGGTGCCGTCCGTCGACGGCGTCAACGCGGTCACCGGCGAGACCGCCTCGCCCGACCAGAGCGGCTACGTGCTCGAGCCCTACGGCTCGGTCGAGATCGCGGGCTGGCGCAAGAGCCTCGCCAACACCGCGGCGTTCTATTTCACCAACGTCGCCGACAGCTATGCCGCGCGCACCGGGCGTCCGGGCGACCTCGGCGTCATCGGCGTCGCCGTGTTCCGCGAACGCGTCCCGGTGAGCTACGCGCCGCGTCCGAAGATCGCGGACCGCAGGCCGTCGCCGTTCCCCGCATGGCCCGGGTTCGTGCCCGATCCCCGCTGACCTCGGCGTGCTCGTCCCTCGCGTTGCCGCGCGAGCCGCCCGCCCGCATACTGGGCGGGCCATGCCCGACGCCCCCCACGAATCGGGAAACCGTTCAGAGGGAACCGGCGAGGCGAGCGACGGGCCGCCCCGCCGCCCCCTGGGGGCACGGGGACACCAGCGACGGGCCGTCCCAAGCTCGCCTGCCCCCTCGGGGGGAAGCGCGCGACGCGCGCATCGGGGGGGACACACCGAGCGGCGGGCCGCCCGGCCTGCCCCTCGGGAGCGCGCGCGCGCACGAGGGGGCCCGACGAGGCGCTGATGCTCGCCTACGCGGCCGGCGACGCGGGCGCGTTCGACCGCCTCTATGCGCGGCATCGCGGCGGCGTCTATCGTTACCTGCTGCGCCATGTCGGCAACGCGGCCACCGCCGACGAGCTGTTCCAGGACGTCTGGATGAACGCGATCCGCGCACGCGCGACCTATGCCCCGACCGCGAAGTTCTCGACGTGGATCTACACGCTCGCGCGCCACCGGCTCGTCGACCACTGGCGCTCGCGCGGCAACGTGCGCGTCGACTCGCTCGACGACGACTGCGACGGCGAGACCGGAGCGCTCGTCGACGCGATCCCCGGCTCGCGCGTCGACGAGCCCGAGACGCGCGTCGAGTCGCGCGCGACGCGCGAGCGGATCGACGCGGCGGTCGCGGAGCTGCCGCCTGCGCAGCGCGACGCGTTCCTGCTGCACATCGAGTCGGGCATGTCGCTAGCCGACATCGCCGCGCTGACCGGCGCCGGCGAGGAGACCGTGAAGAGCCGCGTGCGCTACGCGTACGCGAAGCTTCGTGCCGCGCTCGGAGACCTCGCATGACGAAAGGGCGCGACGACTTCAGCGACGACGCGGTCGACCGTCTCCTGCGCGAGCACTCGCGCGAGACGCCGCCCGCCTCGCTCGACGACGCGATCCGCGCCGCGGCGCACCGCGCGGTCGGCTCGAAGCCCGCCGTCGCCGAAGCGCGCGAGCCGTGGCGCTGGTGGATGCCGCTTGCCGCGGCCGCGACGATCGGCGCGATCGCGATCGGCGTGATCCAGAACCTGCCGAACGAATCGACCGAGCCGATGATCGTCAGCGATTCGGCGACGGGCACGCGCGAACCCGCTGCCGAATCGCGCGCCCCGGCAGCGGCGCCGGTCGCCCCGGCGAGCCCGCAGCCCGAGATCGCGCCGACTGCCCCAGGGGCTTCCGGTGCAGTGCGTCAGCAGCCTGCGACGGCATCCGTCGAGCGCGCAGCGGCTCCCGCCCCGGCGAGGGCACAGCCGCCGGCCGAGGCGCCGTCGACGCGGCTTGCGGAAACGCCCGCCACCGGCAAGCGGCGCGTCGACACGACGACCGAATCGAAGGAACTGCTCGCGGCGGCGAAGCCTGCCGCCGAGCAGGTCGCCGCCCAACGCGCTCCCGACGCCCAGGTCGCCGCGCTCGCGAAGCGCGCCGAAGGCGACACGGCCGAGGCGCGCAAGGTCGAGCGCGAATCGACGTCGGGCTTCGTCGCGTCGCCCCCACCGGCCGCTGCGCCACCGGTCGCCGCCGCGGCGCCCGCGCCCGCAGCGGCTCCGGCCGCCGCCTCGGGACTTGCGGCGGCACCTTCGGGCATGCGCGGCGCGGAGAACGCCACCGATGCCGCCGCGCGGCCGAAGCTCGCCGCGCGCGCTCCCGCGACGTCGATGGCGGACGCGCGCGAAGCGGCCGCGACGCGCGACCGGGCGGCAGCGGCGCCTGCGGGTGCGCAAGGGTCGGCGGTCAAGCTGCCGGACGCGTTCGTCGCCGAGATCCGTCGCCTGCTTGCCGCGAACGACGGCGAGGGCGCCGCGCGCGAGCTGCGTGCGTTCCGCCAGGCCTACGCGGACGCCGATACGCGGTTGCCGGTCGAGCTGCGCGCGTGGGCGTCGGGCGTGACGCGCTGACGACAGGCATCGAGCGCCGGCGTCGTGCTCCCCGCCCGACAGGCGGGGTCGCCGCTAACGGGTGAGCAGCTTGCGGATCGGCGCGGGCAGCGCCGCGCCGGCCAGGTCCGCGCGAGCGATCCACATGCACTCGGCCGGAAGCGCGGCGCGCGACGCCTTCGCGGCGAGCCGCGACGGGTGCATCGTGAGCGCGTAGTGCGTGAACGCATGGTCGACCGGCGCGAGGCGCTCGAGCAACCGCGCACCGATGCCGTAGCGTTCCCGCAGCGCGGCGACCGGGTCCGCGTCGACGTCGATCTCCGGAAGGCTCCACAGTCGCCCCCACACTCCCGTCGACGGGCGGCGCTCGAGCAACACGTCGCCTGCGCGCTCGGCCCAGACGAGCTGCACCTCGCGGTGCGGCAGCGCGCGTCGCGAACGCTTCCCGGGCAGCTCGCCGGTGCGTCCCTCGCGCCGCGCGCCGCAGTCGCGCGCGACCGGGCAATCGCCGCAGCGCGGCTTCGTGCGCGTGCACAGCGTCGCGCCGAGATCCATCATGCCTTGCGTGTACGCCTCGATCGCGTCGCGCGGGACGAGCCGCCGCGCCAGCGCCCAGAGCGTCGACTCGACCGCCGGTGACGCGGGGTCGCCGTCGATCCCGCGGTGGCGCGCGAGCACGCGCTTCACGTTGCCGTCGAGGATCGCGCCGCGCTCGCCCGACGCGAATGCCGCGATCGCCGCTGCGGTCGACGGACCGATGCCCGGCAGCGCGGCAAGCATGGCCGCGTCGCGCGGAAACGTGCCGCCATGGCGATCGACGACCTCGCGCGCCGCCGCGTGCATGTGCCGCGCACGACGGTAATAGCCGAGCCCGCTCCACTGCGCGAGCACGGCGTCCTCGTCGGCGCGAGCGAGCGCATTCACGTCGGGAAACGCCGCGAGGAAGCGGTCGTAGTACGGGATCACCGTCGCGACCTGCGTCTGCTGCAGCATGATCTCGGCGACCCAGATCCGGTAGGCATCGCGCGTGCGCTGCCACGGGAGGTCGTGGCGGCCGTGCGTGCGCTGCCAGTCGACGATGCGTCGGGCGAATCCGGACATGGGGGTCGGGGCCCGGAGAGGTTCCGCTGCCCCCTCCCCCCGCGATCACGCGCGCGGCCGGCGGGGGCGCGGTCCGGTCGCGAGCCGTGGCCGGGCCGCGGTCGCCGCGTCCGGCACCGGCGGTCAGCAGCATCCGCCCGGCGGGAGGGCTCCACGGCCTGGCGGCTAACGCACGCCCAGCCGCTGCTTCGCCTTCCCCGCGGCCTCGGACGCCGGATACTTCGCGATCAGCTCCTCGAGCGTGCGTCGCGCCGCAGCGTTCTCGTTCAGCTCGCCCTGCGCGGACGCGATGTTGAGCATCGCGTCGGGCACCTTCGCGCTGTCGGGGTACTGCTGCACGAGCTGCCGCTGCGCCGCGATCGCCCCGCGGAAGTCGCGGCGGGCGAACTGCGCGTTGCCGATCCAGTACTGCGCGGACGGCGCGAGCGGGCTCTTCGGGTGCGCCTTGACGAACGCGCCGAACGCCGCGATGGCGCCAGGATAGTCGGCGCGCTTGAACTGCTCGAGCGCCGCGTCGTACGCGCGCTGCTCGGAGGCGGCATCGGCGACCGGAGCCGCGGGGCGGGTGTGGTCGCTGCGGGGACCGTGCCCGCCGCCGCCGGAGGTGTCGCCGTGCCGGCCTGCGCCGGAGCGCCGGCCGCGCCCGGCACCGCGGGAACGCCGGCCGTCGGCGCGTTCGCCGTCTCGAGCCTGCGCATGCGCGAGTCGAGGTCGACGTAGAGGTCGCGCTGCCGCTTCTGCGCCTCGGCGAGCTCGTGCGTCAGCACCTCGATCTGGCCGCGCATGCGCGCGAGGTCGGCCTTGAGCTGCTCGACCGCGCCGAACATCTCGACCAGCCCCTGCGACTTCAGCTGCTGCTCGAGCGCCGCGATGCGATCCTCGAGCTGCTTCTGCACCTGCGTCAGGCGCACGTTCGTCTCGGCGATGCGCTTGCGCGCCTCCTCGTCGTCGAACAGCGCGGCATGCGCGACGCCGCCGGCGAGCGCGGCCGCCAACGCCACCGCGCCCGCACCGCGTCGCATCGCGTGCACGCGCATCATTCGCCGGCGTAGACGATGTCGTCGCGGCGGTTCTGGGCCCAAGCCGCCTCGTCGTGGCCCGGATTCCTCGGCTTCTCCTTGCCGAAGCTCACCGTCTCCACCTGGGCCTCCTGCGCGCCCATCAGCATCAGCATCCGCTTGACCGAGTCGGCGCGCTTCTGGCCGAGCGCGATGTTGTACTCGCGCGAGCCGCGCTCGTCGGTGTTGCCCTGGATCGTCATGCGCGCGCTCCGGTTGCCCGCGAGGTAGCGCCCGTGCGCCTCGATCAGCGGCTTGTACTCGTCCTTGACGACGAAGCTGTCGAAGTCGAAGTACACGCTGCGCTTCGACAGCACGTTCGCCGGATCCTTGAGCGGGTTGCCGCCCGCGGCGCCGGTGCCCGACGCGCCGGCCGACGTGCCCGACACGCCCGAGGTGCCGGCGCCGCTCGTGCTGGCGCCCGACGTGCCGGACGCGCCTGCCGCGGCGCGGTCCTCGACCGGTGCGGCGTCCTGCGTCGTCGGCGTGCTCTGGCATCCGGCGAGAAGTACGGCGAACGCGGCGGCGGCGAAGATTCTCTGCATGGGGTCCTCCTGGAAGTTGCGGACGGGCGGAACGTCAGTCCGGAATGGTCGCGCTATCGGGGCAAGGGGCCCCACGCGGGTTCGCGCACGTCGGTGGCCGGCGCGACGATGCGCTGCTTCACGCGGCCGTCGGCGGACACCGCATTCAAGATACCACGCCCTCCGGTCTCGTTCGCGTAGAGCACGAGGCGGCCGTTGGGCGCGACGCTGGGCGATTCGTCGAGCGGGCCGGGGGTCAGCACCTGCGTCTGGCGCGTCGCGAAATCCATGATCGCGACCTGGTAGCGACCGCCGTCGCGGCGCACGTAGACCATGCCCTTGCCGTCGGGAAGCGGGCGCGGCGACACGTTGTAGCTGCCGTCGAACGTGATGCGCTCGACCGCGCCGCCGTCGACGCCGACGCGATAGACCTGCGGGCTGCCGCCGCGGTCGGACGTGAACAGGATCGAGCGGCCGTCGGGCATGAACCACGCCTCGGTGTCGACGCCCGGCGAGCTCATCAGGCGCTTCAGGCCGGTGCCGTCGGCGTTCATCAGGTAGAGCTGCGAGCCCCCGTCGCGCGTGAGCGTCACCGCGAGCTGCCGGCCGTCGGGCGACCACGCGGGGCGCTGTTGCTGCCGCGGAACGCGGCGACCGCCGTGCGCCCGCCGGTCGCGAGGTTCTGCACGTAGACGATCGGCTTCTTCTGCTCGAGCGAGACGTAGGCGATCTTCGACCCGTCGGGCGACCAGCGCGGCGACAGGAGCGGCTCGTCGGTGCTGACGATCGTCTGCGGGTCCGCCCCGTCGGCGTCGGCCACGATGAGCTGGAAGCGCGGACCCTGCTTCGCCACGTAGGCGATGCGCGTCGAGAACACGCCGCGCTCGCCGGTGAGCTTCGCGTAGATCTCGTCGGCGATCCGGTGGGCGGTCGCGCGGAACTGGGCCTGCGTCACCGTGTACAGCGTCGACGCGAGCGTGCCGCCGCGCACCGAATCGACGAGCGCGTACCGGACCTCGACGCGGCCGTCGCCGAGCGGACGCATCGTGCCCACGACGACCGCATCGGCGCCGCGGCCCCGCCACACGTCGATGCGCACGTCCTCGGCGCGCGCCGGCCGCGGCACGATGCCGCCGGGGTCCACGCTCCGGAAGAGGCCCGAGCGCTGGAGGTCCGCGGCGACGATGCCCGAGATGCCGAGCGGGAACGCCGATTCGCCGTCGAACGGCACGACCGCGATCGGGATCGCCGTGCCGGCGCCGCCGACGATCTCGATCGTGAGCTGCGCGCGCGCCGGCGCCACGACGAGCGCGAGGACGACGGCGAGGAGGGAGAGGAACGAGCGTCGGAGCGGCAATCTCATCGGCGTGGGGGGTCGAGGGCGAGGTGATGCCCCGGCGGCCACGTCCTCCCCACGCGCCCCGGAGCTGTGATTATAACGACCGTGGGAGCCGATCCGGGTTCAATGGCGGGAACATTTCAATGCGGCGCGACCGAGGTCGCCATGCCGAACGCGTTCTCGAGCCGGTCGGCGGCCCGCCGCGCGTCGTCGCGTGTCGGATAGGGTCCGACATAGACGCGGTAGAGCCCTCCCGCCTGGCGGACGCGCGGCTCGGCGGACACAGAGGCGAGCTGGCCCTGAACGTGCGCGAGGAAGCTCCGCGCATTGGGCTCGCTCGCGAACGCGCCGAGCTGCACGACGAAGCCTCCGTTCGACGCCTGGACCGCGGGCTCCGCCGGCGCGGGGACGCCCGCTGCGGGAGGCACGGGCGCCGCGACGACGGCGGCCGGTGCGGCGAGCGGCGCGGTCGCGACGATCGCGGGCGGCGGGGCGAGTGGCGTGGTTGTCGTGCCGGGTGGCGTCGCCGGTCCCGAGGGGGCCGCCGCCGTCGCGAACGTCGCGGCGCCCGGCAGCACCGACTCGACGATCACCTCGCCGCTGCCGCGCTGGGCGATGCCGAGGCGATGCGCGGCCGCGTACGACAGGTCGATCACGCGCCCGTGCAGGAACGGGCCGCGGTCGTTCACCCGCACGACCACCGACTTGCCGGTCGCGACGCTGGTGACGCGCGCGTACGACGGCAGCGGCAGCGTCGGATGCGCCGCGGTCATCGCGTACATGTCGTAGACCTCGCCGGTCGACGTGCGCTGGCCGTGGAACTTGCGCCCGTACCAGGACGCGACGCCCTGCTCGCGGTAGGGCCCGAGCGACGTCGCGGGCACGTACTGGCGTCCCAGCACGACGTAGGGACGGTTCGCGAACCGGTGCAGCGGCTCGGCCCTCGGGATCGCGTCGGGGACCGCGTCGAGGCCGTCGGGCGGATTCGCGGGGGGTCCGTCGTCCGAGTAGTACTTCGACGACGGCGTGGACGAGGACGGCGGCGCGGCGCGATCGCGCGGCGCGGGCGTGGTCGCGCACGACGCGACGAGCGCGGCGGCGATCGCGACGAGTGCCGCGACGGTGGCACGCCGCGCGATCGCGGAGGCGGCTGGCGATCCCATCGGGGGCGTAGCATACCTACACACCGCGTCGCGCGCGACCGTTCCGCCGCGTAGCGGGCCGCGATGGCCACGCACCTGTTCGCCTTCAATCCGTCGATCTGGAGCTGGCCGTCGCTCGCCGACGACATCCGCACGCTCGCACGGCGCGGCCACCTCGACACCGAGTGGTCGTGCGGCCGCTTCAGGCACATCGAACCGGGCAGCCGCGCGTTCCTCGTGCGGCTCGGCGTGCCGCCGAAGGGACTGATCGGATCCGGCGTCGTCATGACCGCGCCCGCGGAAGGCCCCCACTGGATCGACGCGAAGAAGGCGGCGGGCGTGCCCGCGCGATACGTGATGCTGCGTCTCGACGCGCTGTTCGACCGGCCGCTCATCGGGTTCGACGAGCTCGAGGTCCCGCCCTGGCGCCGCTTCCGCTGGGGCGTGCGCGCGTCCGGAACCCGGCTGCCGTCCGCGCTCGCCGACGCGCTCGAGCCCTGGTGGGCGGAGCGCGCGCGGCGGCGGCGGCACCGCGCGCGGCGCGCAAGTCGCGGTCGAAGCGCGTCCGATAGAATCGACGGGGTCATGGCCGAGACGATCCACCAGAAGGTCCGCGACGCCTACGAGGCGATCGCCTACGTCGGCCGTCCGTTCCACGAGACGCACCCGAACCGGCTGCTCGCCGTCGCGCAGCTGCACGGCGTGGCGCCGCCGAAGCGGGAGACGATCTCGGTGCTCGAGATCGGGTGCGGCGACGGCGCGAACCTAGTGCCGATGGCGGCCTCGTATCCGCGCGGCCGTTTCGTCGGCATCGACCTGTCGGAGCGCCTCATGGCCAGCGCGCGCGCGCTGGCCGAGGGCGCGGGCATCCCCAACGTCACGCTGCTGCAAGGCGACGTCGGGACCCTTCCGTCGCGCGTGGGCGCGTTCGACGTCATCGTCGCCCACGGCTTCTACTCGTGGGTGCCGCCGGACGTCCGCGACACGATGTTCCGCACGATCGCGAACCGCCTCGCGCCCGGCGGCGTCGCGTACGTCAACTACAATCTGCTGCCGGGAGGCTGGATCCGCCGCATCGGCTGGGACGCGATGCAGTTCCACGTGCGCGCGACGGCCGACCCGGCCGAGCGCGTCACACGTGCGAGGGAGTTCATCGCACTCCTGGCCGGCACCTGGCGCGCGCAGGGCGGAGCGGCGGCGGCCGTTGCCGAGAACTTCGCGCGCGAGGCCGAGCGCGACGACGGCGGGATCTACCACGACGACCTGGCACCGGTGAACGAACCGGTCTACTACACGGCGTTCACGGCCCACGCGGCGCGGCATCGCCTCACGGTCGCCGCCGACGTCGATCCGGGCACGCGCAGCCACGGGGGCGCGAGCGCGGCCCTTCGCGACCGGCTGGCCAGCCGCGATCCGGTCGCGCGCGAGCAGATGCTCGACTTCGTGCACCTGCGCCAGGTGCGGCAGTCGCTGCTCGTGCGCGCGGGCGCCGGCAACCCGGGACCTCGCGACGCTCGCCAGGTGGCCGCACTTCACTTCGCTGCGACGATGGCCTACATGCGCCACCGTCTCGCCGGTGGCGCGGCGGCCGATCCCGTCGGCGACCTGCTGGCCGGCCGGTTTCCCGCGTCGGTACCGGGCAAGGAGCTCGTCGACGCGATAGCTGCGCGAGGCGTTCCTGCGGACGCCGCGCCCGCGCGCGTTCTCGAGGCGTGGGCCGTCGGCATGGCCGATCCCTACGTCGACGCGATCGCCGTCGCGACGCGCCCGTCGGCGCGGCCCCGGGCGGGCGCGGTGGCGCGATGGCAGGCCGGCCGCGCACCGCTCGTCACCAACCTCCGGCACGTCAGCGTGCGGCTCGCCGACGACTTCGCGCGCAGGCTCCTGCCGCTGTGCGACGGTACCCGCTCGGCGGCCGACCTCGCTGCGGCGACCCGCGGCGCCGTGCCGGCGGCGGAAGCGGCGCAACCGCAGGCCGCCGTCGAGCGCCGCCTCGCGCAGTTCGCGTCGGCCGCGCTCCTCGAGGCCTGAGGCTCCGCCGGTAGCGAGCGGAGATGATCGATCGGCTCGCCGCCGATGCGATCGTCGCGCTGCACGTCGCGTTCGTCCTGTTCGCCTGCCTGGGCGGGTTTCTCGCGTGGCGCCGTCCGCGCTGGGCGTTCGTGCACCTGCCGGCCGCGATGTGGGCGGCGTGGGTCGAGGTGACGGCGACGATCTGCCCGCTGACCCCGCTCGAGAACGCACTGCGCCGCCGCGCGGGCGAGGCGGGCTACCCGGGCGGCTTCGTCGAGCACTACGTGCTGCCCCTGCTCTACCCGGCGGGCCTCACGCCGGGCGTGCAGGCGTGGCTCGGCGCGTTCGTCGTCGCGCTCAACGCGGCGATCTACGCGGTCGCGATCCTGCGCTGGAGAAGGTCGCGGCATTGAGTCGCACCACGTTGCGCTTGTCCCCGGGCGCGAATCGAACGATGATGAAAAGTTCAGCGATGCCCCCGGCGTCGCATCGAGGAGTCGCCGATGGCCGTCACGCTCTGTCCGATCGCCCTTGCCGTCGGGTGCCGCAAGTGTCCGATCTTCAAGGTGTGCCCGGTGAAAGGCATCATCGGCGACCAGCGCAGCGCCCCCGAGGCGCCTGCGACGGTCAAGCCCACCGCGAACCGCAAGCGTGCGGAAGGCGAAGCGCCGCCGCGAGCCAAGCGCAAGGGCGGTCGCCCGCGACGCCGCAACCGGTAGGCCTCCGCGTAGAATCGCCCTGCCGGTCCGGGGTGGCGCGCGCGGCGACGCGCGCCGCGCGGACGCGCCGGGGGAAATCGATGACGAACGCCGCCATCACCGGCTGGGGCAAGTGCATGCCGCCCGCCGTGCTCAGCAACGCCGATCTCGCGACGTTCCTCGAGACCGACGACGCGTGGATCGCGCAGCGGACCGGCATCCGCGAGCGTCGCATCACGCACGTGCTGGGGAGCGAGCTCGCCCACGTCGCCGGTGCGCGCGCGCTGGCCTGCGCCGGCCTCGACGCGAAGGACCTCGACCTCGTCGTCTACGGCAGCTGCTCGAACGAGGAGCTCGTGCCCAACTCCGCGTCGGGCCTGCAGCACCGGCTCGGCGCGTGGGGCGCGGCGGCGATGGACGTCAACTCCGCGTGCACGAGCTTCCTGTACGGCCTTTCGTCGGCCACCGGCCTGATCCGCTCGGGAACGGTGCGCAGCGCGCTCGTCGTCGGCGTCGAGACGATCTCGCCGTTCATGGACTGGGAGAACCGCAACGTCGCCGTGCTGTTCGGCGACGGCTGCGCGGCGGTCGTGCTCCAGGCGACCGACCGCGACGAAGGCATCGTCGCCGACAAGCTCGGCTGCTACGCCGATGCGCGCGGGATCCTGCGCGTGCGCGGATACGGCACCACGTACGGCAACCGCGGCGTCTCGTTCGGCGACACGCTGTGGGACTTCGACGGGCAGGAGATCTTCAAGCGGGCCGTGCACGGCATGAGCGAGTCGTCGGCGCACGTGCTCGCGAAGGCGGGCGTCACGGCCGACGCGGTCGACCTCGTCGTGCCGCACCAGGCGAACCTGCGGATCATCGAGTTCGTCGCGAAGCGCGCGGGCATCCCGATGGAGCGCGTGTTCGTCACCGTGCACAAGTACGGCAACATGTCCGCGGCGACCGTCCCGGTCGCGCTCGTCGACGCGATCGAGGAAGGCCGCGTGAAGCCCGGCGCGCTGATCCTGACGCCCGCGTTCGGCGCGGGCCTCACCTGGTGCTCGCACCTGATCCGCTTCGGCGAGCGGGTGACCCCGATCGGCACGAGCGACGCGGCGTTGCCGCCCTGCGAGAAGACCGCGCTCGAGATGGTCAATGCGATCCGCGCGCGCAAGGACTCGCGCGG
>JADIZG010000031.1 GCA_016704895.1 Betaproteobacteria bacterium | reverse complement strand
CGTCGGATGCGCCGAGTTCCACGAGACCGCCCACGGCGTCGCGATCGGCCCCGCGAGATCGTGATGGCCGGTCATCGCCGAGCCGTCCTTGCCGCTCTTCGTCCAGTTGCCGCAGGTCATGTCGGGGAACGGAGCGCCCGCGAAAGCGGTGCCGTCGGGCCGCGAGCCCGTCAGCATGTCGTGCTGGTTGGGCTTCTCGGTCTTGCCGTTCACCAGCCCGCCCTCTCGTCCACCGTCGTCTGCTTGTTCAGGTTGCTCGCGGGCGAGTGCAACTCGTCGACGCTCCGCGCGATCACGACGCCATTGAAGTTCTGCCACGGCCCGGGGCCGATGCGGTCGCGCGCGTTGACGAAGTTCGGATCGGTGAGCGCGGGCGCCTGCGTGCTCAGGTAGGCGCGCCAGACGCGGTCCGGGCTCGCGCCCGCCGCCGCCGCGAGCTTCTGGCAGTGCGCGTCCGCGCCCGCGAGCCCGCCGAGGTCGCCACCCTTGCCGGGTCCGACGCTCGTCACGAAGAACGTCATGTTCTTCGCGCTCGGCTGCGGCGGCGCGCTCGCGCAGCCTGCCAGGATCGTCACGCCGGCCGCGGCCAGCAACGTTGCGCGCATCGTGCTGTGCATCTGGTACTCCTCCGAAGGTTGGTGCGGATCGTCGCGATCGCGCCGATGCGCGTCGCATGCCCGGTTCGACGGTGCCGGGTCGCTCCCCGGAGCATTTTTCCTGCAACGCTCCGCGCCGTCAACGCGTCAAGACGCACTTCGGCCCCGGCGAGGGTCGCTGCGAAAGGCGTCGGGCTGAAGCCCGACCCACCACTTCTCGCCTCTCCCTGTGGGTCGGCCTTCAGGCCGACGGGATCCGCGATGCGAAGGGCGTCGGGCTGAAGCCCGACCCACAAGGTCGGCCCTGTGGGTCGGCCTTCAGGCCGACGCCTTTCCTTTCATGCAGCGAAACCCGTCGGGCTGAAGCCCGACCCACAGAAAAGTCAAGCGCCACCGCCAACCGCGAACGTGGGATCATTGCGCATCCGGCGCGCCGTTCCGGCCGCGCTCCCCGCCAGCTCTCTCGCTTTCGCACCGAATGAAACTCGACGATCCCCGCACGCTCGCCGCGGCCCCGCCGCCGCCCTCCCCCCGCAGACGATTTCCGAAGAAGTCCTGCTCGAGAAATACGCCAAGGGCAACGAACGCTCGATCGAGGCGGTGCGCCGCCGCGTCGCGCGCGCGCTGGCCGCGATCGAGGCCCCGCTGGAGCGCGACCAGTGGGAGGACGCGTTCTACCGCGCGCAGGAGAACGGCTTCATCCTCGGCGGGCGCATCAACTCGGCCGCCGGCACCGACCTCAAGGCGACGCTGATCAACTGCTTCGTGCAGCCGGTCGGCGACAGCATCTCGGGCGACGAGCACGGCGTCGGCATCTACGTGGCGCTGAACGAGGCGGCCGAGACGATGCGCCGCGGCGGCGGCGTCGGCTACGACTTCTCGCCCATCCGGCCGCAGGGCGCGCACGTGCGCGGCACCGACAGCCGCGCCAGCGGCCCGCTGTCGTACATGCGCGTGTTCGACCAGAGCTGCGAGACGGTCGAGTCCGCGGGCTCGCGCCGCGGCGCGCAGATGGGCATCCTGCGCTGCGACCACCCGGACATCGAGGCGTTCATCCACGCGAAGGACCAGGGCGCGCTCTCGAACTTCAACATCTCGGTCGCGGTCACCGACGCGTTCGTGGCGGCGGTGCGCGCCGACGACGAGTGGGAACTCGTGCACAAGGCGCCGCCGGCGCCCGACCTGCTCGCCGCGGGTGCCCGCCAGCGCGACGACGACCTGTGGGTGTACCGCAAGGTGCGCGCCCGCGCGCTGTGGGACCAGATCATGCGCGCGACCTACGACCACGCCGAGCCGGGCGTCGTGTTCGTCGACACGATCAACCGCGACAACAACCTCTCGTACTGCGAGACGATCGAGGCGACCAACCCGTGCGTCACCGCGGACACGTGGGTGATGACGGGCGACGGGCCACGGCAGGTGCGCGAGCTCGTCGGCGTCGCGTTCACGGCGATCGTCCACGGCCGCGCGCACGAGGTCGAGAGCGACGGCTTCTTCCCGACCGGCATCAAGCCGGTCCTGAAGCTGACCACGAGCGAAGGCCACGCGCTGCGGCTCACCGCCGATCACCTCGTCCGTCGCGTCGCGCGCAGGACGCGCTGGGTGCGGGAAGTCGAGTGGGTCGCAGCGGGGCAGCTCGCGCCCGGCGACGAGCTCGTGCTGAACGACCATCGCGCGCTGAATGGATGGCAAGGCGCCGGCACGGACGCCGAAGGGTATCTCCTCGGCCTGCTGATCGGCGACGGCACGCTGAAGCACGACAAGGCGGTGCTCTCGGTGTGGGCGCCGGAATGGAAAGCGGTCGCGAACGGCGAACGTTCCTGCGCCCCGACGAGCGTCGCGGGAATCGTCGCCGCCGCCGAAGCGGCTGCGGCCACGCTCGAGCATCGCGCGGACTTCCGCGGGTTCCAGCGCCCGATCGCCGGGCGCGGAGAGATGCGCCTCGCGTCGGCGCCTTTGGCGAGGCTCGCGCGAGACTGGGGCATGGCCCCGGGACACAAGACGCTGACCGCCGCGATCGAGCGTGGCGGCAGCGACTTCACCCGCGGGTTGCTGCGCGGCCTGTTCGACGCCGACGGCTCGGTGCAGGGCACGCAGGACAAGGGCGTCAGCGTCCGGCTCGCGCAAAGCGACGAGGCGTTGCTGCAGGCGGCGCAACGCATGCTGCTCCGACTCGGCGTCGCTTCGACGATCTATCGCGAACGGCGCGGCGCGCAGGTCCGGAACCTGCCCGATGGCCGCGGCGGCCTGAAGCCGTACGACACCGCTCCGCAGCACGAGCTCGTGATCAGCGGCGACAACCTCCTCGTGTTCGCCGACCGTGTCGGGTTCGCGGACCACGAGAAGTCCGCGCGGCTCGAGCGTTCACTCGCGTCCTATCGGCGCGCGGTGAATCGCGAGCGCTTCACGGCGACCGTCGCCTCGCTCGTCGAGGACGGGACCGAGCCGGTGTACGACGTGACCGTCGCGGACGTCCACGCGTTCGACGCGAACGGCCTCGAGGTGCACAACTGCGGCGAGCAGCCGCTCCCCTCGTACGGCTGCTGCGACCTGGGCAGCATCGACCTGACGCGCTTCGTGCACGCGCCGTTCACGCCCGACGCGCGCTTCGACTTCCACGGCTTCGCCGCGACGGTCAGCGTCGCGATCCGGATGCTGGACAACGTGCTCGACGTCACCGCATGGCCGCTGGCGCAGCAGCAGGCCGAGGCGATGGCCAAGCGCCGCATCGGGCTGGGCTTCACCGGCCTGGGCGACGCGCTGATCGAGCTGGGGCTGCGCTACGACTCGGACGAGGGGCGCGCGATGGCCTCGCGCATCGCCGAGGAGATGCGCGACGCCGCGTACCTGTCGTCGGTCGAGATCGCGAAGGACAAGGGATCGTTCCCGCTGCTCGACCGCAACGCCTACCTCGCGCCGCCGCGGTTCGCGTCGCGGCTCCCCGACGAGATCAAGCAGGCGATCCGCAAGCACGGCATCCGCAACAGCCACCTGCTCTCGATCGCGCCGACCGGCACGATCTCGCTCGCGTTCGCCGACAACGCGTCGAACGGCATCGAGCCGCCGTTCAGCTGGTATTACAAGCGCAAGAAGCGGATGCCCGACGACTCGATGAAGGAGTTCCTCGTCGAGGACCACGCGTACCGGGCGTTCAAGCAGAAACACGGCATCGGCGACGACGTCGAGGTGGTGCCGTTCGACCCCGCGGCGAACCGCAAGGCGGGAGAGGTGTGGACCGACGCCGAGGGCAGGCGCCGCGCGATGCTCTCGTCGGCGTTCGTCAACGCGCTCGAGATGAGCGCGCTCGACCACATGCGGATGAGCGCGGCGGTGCAGCCGTTCGTCGACACCGCGATCAGCAAGACGGTCAACGTCCCCGTCGACTATCCGTTCGACAAGTTCGCGGATCTCTACGTCGAGGCGTGGAAGGCGGGCCTGAAGGGCATCACCACCTACCGCCCGAACGACGTGCTGGGCTCGGTGCTCGAGGTCGCCTCCCCGTCCGCGCCCGCATCCGCGAAGGAAGACCTCGATTCCGCGCATCCCGACCGGCGCATCCGCCTCGACCGCCCGGTGGCGCCGCCGCTCGCGAGCCTCCGCTGGCCGGGGCGCCCCGAGATGCCGAACGGCAATCCGTGCTGGACGTACGTGGTCCGCCATCCGCTCGGCGACTTCGCGGTGTTCATCGGGCACATCGACGGCGGCAACCAGTATCCGTTCGAGGTCTGGATCAACGGCGCCGAGCAGCCGCGGGGCCTGGGCGCGATCGCCAAGACGCTGTCGATGGACATGCGCACCGACGACCGCGCGTGGCTCGACATGAAGCTCTCGGCGCTGCAGAAGGCCGTCGGCGACGACGGCTTCGAGATGGCGATGCCGCCCGACGGGCGCAAGGTGCGCGTGCCGAGCCTCGTGTCCGGGTTCGCGATGCTGATCCGCTTCCGCTGCAACGAGCTCGGCGCGTTCTCCGGCGAAGGGTCGGGCAGGACGCCCGTCGTCGACGCGCTGATGGGGCCGAAGGAACCGAAGGCCGGCCCGGACGGCACGCTCTCGTGGACCGTCGACGTGATGAACCACGCGACCGGCGACGACTTCGTGCTGTTCCTGAAGGAGCTGGTGATGCCCGACGGGCAGCGCCGCCCCTACTCGATGTGGCTGTCGGGCGAGTATCCGCGCGTGCTCGACGGGCTGTGCAAGGCGCTGTCGCTCGACATGCGCGTCTACGATCCCGCGTGGATCGGCATGAAGCTGCGCAAGCTCCTCAACTACGGCGAGCCGAACGGCGCGTTCATGGCGCGCGCGCCGGGGTCGAACAAGTCGCAGACCTATCCGTCGACGATCGCCTACCTCGCGCAGCTGATGATCCACCGCTACGCGATGCTGGGCATCCTGACCGAGGAGGGATACCCGGTCGAGCACGCGGGCATCCTCGCGGTGCCCGAGACCGAGCTCACGCAACCTGCGCTGAAGGTGCTGCCCGGAAAGAAGTGTCCCGAGTGCGGCAACAAGGCGCTCATCCGCAAGGACGGCTGCGACTTCTGCACCGGCTGCGGGTATGTCGGGGCGTGCGGGTGAGGATGCGCTTGTGGGTCGGGCTTCAGCCCGACAGGTCTCATCGCGATTCGCAGCAAACATCGTCGGCCTGAAGGCCGACCCACAGGAGCAGCGCCGCATCGGTGCCCTTGTGGGTCGGGCTTCAGCCCGCCGGTTCGCTGCGCACACGTGGCCTGAGGCCGACCCACCGCGGGGCGGGCCGCCCCCCCCGCGCCCGCCGGTCGGGCTAGCCGACGGTCTCATCGCCCGCAGCACACGCCGAAGCCGACAGCGGCCGCCCGACCGGACAGCGCTTGTGGGTCGGCCTTCAGGCCGACGCGTCTCATGGCGATTTGCAGCCTGTCGACGGGATAGCGCCGGGCGCGGTGTGGCAAACTGGACATTCGCTCCAACCTTGCGCCCCATGGATTCACCCGCCGCGTTCCGCTTCGACAATTCGTTCGCCCGCGAGCTCGAGGGGTTCTACACGCCCTGGCGACCCGTCCCGGCGCCCGCACCTCGGCTGCTGTTCCTCAATCGTCCGCTGGCGGACGAGCTCGGCCTCGACATCGCGTCGCTCGACGACTCCGCGCTGGCAGCGACGTTCGCCGGGAACACGCTGCCCGACGGCGCCGAACCGCTGGCGCAGGCCTACGCGGGCCACCAGTTCGGCGGCTTCTCGCCGCAACTCGGCGACGGCCGCGCGCTCGTCCTCGGCGAGGTGATCGACCGGCAGGGACGCCGTCGCGACATCGCCTTCAAGGGCTCGGGCCGCACGCCGTTCGCCCGCGGAGGCGACGGCAAGGCCGCCGTCGGACCGATGCTGCGCGAAGTGCTGATCGGCGAGGCGATGCACGCGCTGGGCATCCCCACCACCCGCGCCCTCGCGGTCGTGGCGACGGGCGAGCCGGTCTTCCGCGAGCAGACGCTGCCGGGCGCCGTGCTGACGCGCGTGGCGGCGAGCCACATTCGCGTCGGGACCTTCGAGTTCCACTCCGCGCGCGGCGACGTCGATAGCCTCCGCAAACTCGCCGAGTACACGATCGCGCGGCACGACCCTGCGCTCGCGACCTCGCCGCAGCCGTTGCTTGCGCTGCTGCAGGCCGTGGCCGGGCGCCAGGCGGCCCTGATCGCGCAATGGCTGAACGTGGGTTTCATCCACGGCGTGATGAACACCGACAACATGGCGATCTCGGGCGAGACGATCGATTTCGGGCCGTGCGCCTTCGTCGAGGCATACGACCCCGACACGGTCTTCAGCTCCATCGACCACCAGGGCCGTTACGCGTTCGGCAACCAGCCCGACATCGCGCTGTGGAACCTCGCACGCCTGGCCGAAACGCTGCTGCCGCTGCTCGCCGACGATCCGGAGAAGGCGGTGGCGATGGCCACCGAAGTCCTCGCTGCCTTCCCGGCGCAGTACCGCGGACACCTGCTCCGCGGACAGCGCGCCAAGCTCGGCCTGCGGCGAGGCGAGCCGGACGACGACGGCGCCGATGCCGCGCTGGCCGGGGACTGGTTGACCCTGCTCCATGCCGAGCAGGTGGATTTCACGCTCGGGTGGCGGCGGCTCGCCGACGCCGCCGCCGGTGACGAAGCGCCGCTGCGCGCACTGTTCGCCGACGCGCATGCCCCCGACGCATGGCTCTCGCGCTGGCACGCACGCTGCGCGAGCGAGGACCCGGTGGCGCAGGACTCGGCGTCTGCCGGAATCGAGCGCGCCAACGCGATGCGCAGCGTCAATCCCTTGGTGATCGCCCGCAACCACCGCGTGGAAGAGGCGCTGGCCGCCGCATCGAACGAGGGAGACCTCGCGCCCTTCGAGCGGTTGCTCGACGCGCTCCGGCGGCCGTACGACGAGGCGCCCGAGCTCGCTCCCTACGCCGAGCCCGCGCCGGCGTCCGTGACGGCGCGCTACCGGACGTTCTGCGGTACCTGATCGACAGGTTGCGCCTGTCGCGAGCCACTCGGGGACAGACGACGATTGCACGGGTGCAGCGCGCGCGCGTAACTGTGGCATGTCCGCGTTCAGCCCCGACCTGCGACGATCGCGCCGTTCTTGTGGGTCGGCCTTCAGGCCGACACCCCGCCGTCCTCGCGGCGCGCCCCACCGGATCGATGTCGGTCCCACAAAGCCGAAGGGCGCCCGAACGGGGGAATCAGGGACCGACCACGGCTGAACGTACAGCGTGCACGCACGCAACCGTGGTCCGTCCCCGTTGACGAGCGCCCGCTACACGAGGAGCGCCTCTGCCAGCGACCGCGGCGAGTGGATGGTGACGCCACGGATGGTACGGCCGTAGAGCGGCCCGAAATGCGTGCGATCGCCGGTGACCAGAGCGGCGCAGCGTTGGCGGATGGCCGCCGACAGCACCGGCCTGTCCTTCGCCGGCAAGGGCAGCGACGCTTCGAGGGCCGCGTCGACGCGCTGCGCACCGGCCGTCGTCATCCGCGACAACAGGCCATCGAGAACGACGACGCGGTCCGGCGCCTTGGCCACGAGGTTTCGGCGCGCTTCCTCGATCACGTACCCGTCGACGCAGCACTCGTGCCCGGACTTCTCGAGCAGCCTCAGAAGCTGGCGGACGGCGCCGTCGGACTTCGCCGCGGAAAAGAGCACGTTGGCATCGAGAAAGATGCGCATCCGCCGGTGCTTACCGGGCCGTCTTCTTCGCGCGGCTCCGGCGGTTCAGGACCTTGGCCAGGTCGGCTTCGGCCTCGTCGAATTCGCGGATACGCTTCTCGCTGTAGATCTCGATCGGCAACGTCACCGCCGGACGCAACAGCAATCCCTCCGGCGTCGTCTCGGCGATGAGCTGGTCGTCGGGCCTGAGGCCCAGCGCCCGGCGAAGCTTCGCAGGGAGCGTCACTACGCCGCGGCTGGTGAGCGTGAGGGTGGCCTTCATCAGTGCAGATTAGCCGAATTACTGCATTTCTGCAAGCGTGGACGCCGACGAGCGGCCGAGGCGGTTCGACCTCGGCCCGTCACTGCTGCCCGATCGACGCGTTGCCTCCCGACCTGCCCCCGAGCGCGGGGCGATCGCGCCGTTCGCGTGGGTCGGCCTTCAGGCCGACGCCTTGCCGTCCTGGGCGATACGCGTGGACAGCCCACGGTCAGCCAGAGCGCCAGGCTGCGGGAATCCCCGCCAGCGTGCGAGAATGCGACGAACGTCGCCGTCCGTGCGATGCGCGCGAACCCCGGCATTCGGTGCGAATCGGGGTCGCCGGACGTCGGGCAGGATGCACGCGCTTCGGATTGGCACCGCTGTCCCCCAGGAAATGAGCCGACGCCCCCCGAAGGACGGACCCACCCGCGCCGCGACGCGGGACCGCGGGATTTCCGACGTCGTCCCTCGCTATTACCAGGTCTACTCGGTGCTGCAGCAGCGCATCCGCGCGGGCGTCTGGCCGCCGGAGGGGCCGATGCCCACCGAGGAGGCGTTCGCCGCCGAGTTCGGCGTGTCGCGCGTGACCATCCGTCGCGCGCTCGACATGCTCGAGCAGGAGCAGCTGGTCGTACGCCAGCAGGGCCGCGGCACGTTCGCCGCCCCGCCGCCGGCCGACGGCGCGCCCATGAACTTCGGCGGGCTCCTCGAAAGCGTCGCCGACGCCGAGCAACGGACCAAGGTCCACGTGCTCTCGTTCGGCCGCGTGGTGCTTCCCGACGACACAGCGCGGCTGCTCGAGTGCCCACTCAGGTCCGTCGGACTGCGCATCGAGCGGGTCCGCAGCGATCCCGGCGGGCCGTTTTCCTACACGAAGTGCTACCTGCGCGAACCCGAGGCTGCACTGGTGACCCGCCAGGCGCTGGGCAACCGCACGGTGCTGTCGATGCTGGTGGCCGCGGGCGTCCCCGCCGCCGCGGCCGAGCAGCGCATCAGCGCGACGCTCGCCGACGTCGACGTCGCGCGGCTGCTGAAGATCGAGGTGAGCGCGCCGCTCATCCGGCTGACGCGCATCGTGCGCAATCCCGACGGGCGGCCGATCGAACTGATCCAGGGGCTCTACCGGCCGGACCGCTACGAGTATCGCGTGAAGCTGTCCCGCGACCGGGGCGGGGAAGCACCGCAGTGGATGCTGAAGCAGTAGCCGCGCCGAACGCGCGCCCTCCGGCTCGATGCGTTCCGTCGATCCGGAACGTCCGGACGCGACCCGCGATCAGCGCCCCGGAGGGTCCTCGGCGACGCGCACGAGCGCCTTGCCCAGCGTGCGGCCGACCAGCATCCGGGTAAACGCCTCGGGCGCGCGCTCGATGCCCGCCACGACGTCCTCGCGGTAGACGAGCGCGCCCTCGCGGATCCAGGCGGAGGCCTGGCGGCGCCACGCCGGCATCCGGTGCAGGTTGCGGCGCACGCTGAACGCCTTCAGCGTCGCCTGGCTCGCGAGCAGCGGACGGAGGTCGTGGCCGCGCGCGTCCGACGCGCCGTACTCGGCGACGAGTCCGCACAGCGCGATCCGCGCGTTGCGCGCGAGCAGCCCGTACACCGCGTCGGTGACCGGCCCGCCGGTGTTGTCGAAATAGACGTCGACGCCGCCCGGGCACTCGCGCGCGAGCGCCGCGCCGAGATCCGGATCGCGGTGGCTCACGCAGGCGTCGAAGCGAAGGTCGTCGACGACGTGCCGGCACTTCGCGGGATCGCCGGCGACGCCGACGACGCGCGCCCCCATGTTCCGCGCGACCTGGCCCGCCACCGAGCCGACCGCGCCGGCTGCCGCCGAGACGACGACGGTCTCGCCGCGCGCGGGCTTCCCGACGTCGACCATGCCGACCCACGCGGTGAGCCCGGGCGATCCCAGCACGCCGAGCGCGGTCGAGACCGGCGCGAGCGATGCGTCGACCGATTCGACCGCGTCGGCGGACGCGACCGGATGCGTCTGCCAGCCGGTTTCGCCGCAGACGATGTCGCCGGGGACGAAACGCAGATCGTTCGACGCGACGACTTCGCTCACCGCGCGCCCGATCACCGTCGCACCGGGCGCCGCGGCCGTCCCGTAGTTGCGCGCGCCGCCCATCCAGTTGCGCTGGTACGGGTCCATCGACAGCCAGATCGTCCGGAGCAGCAACTCGCCCGCGCCCGGCGTCCCGATCGGCTCGTCGACCAGCGTGAAGTCGTCCGTCTGCGGCATCCCCTGCGGAATGCGCGCGAGCGCGACGCGGCGGTTCACGGGCGTGCCCATCGTGCGGTGGGAAGGATGCGCCTCGCCGCTACTTGGCCTTGAGCCCGAGACCCTGCAGGACGCCCGCCCAGCCGTCGAACTGGCCGCGGAAGAACGCCTCGAACTCGTCGGCCGTGCCGCCGACCGGCGTGACGCCCGCTTCGGACATCTTCCGTCGCATATCGGGATCGCGGATCGCGCTCATCGTCGCGGCGCTGATCGCGTTCACGATCTCCGGCGGCGTGCGGCCCGGGACCATCACGCCCCACCAGAACGACATCTCGAACGGCACGCCGGCCTCGCGCGACGTCTGCACGTTCGGCAGGCCGGGAAGCCTCTGCGGCGCGAAGACCGCGAGCGCCTTCACCGTTCCCGCGTTGATGTGCGACTTCGCCGAAGGCTCGGCGCCGGGCATCACCTCGATGTGGCCCGCGATCAGGTCGGACAGCGCGGGACCGGCGCCCTTGTACGGGACGTGCGTCATCTGGATGCCCGCGGCGCGCGAGAACATCTCCATCGTCAGGTGGTGGACCGTCGCCGCCCCCGGCGTGCCGTAGTTGAGCTTGCCCTTGTTCGCCTTCGCGAACGCGACCAGGTCGGCGAACGTCGAGAGGTCGGGACGCTTGCCGGTCGTCAGCAGCAGGATCGGCAGCGAGCCGACCTGCGACACCATCTTCAGGTCGGTGCGCCAATCGAACGGCATGTCCTGCAGGTGCGGGAGGAGGGAGAGCGACTCGGAGCCGAACAGGATCGTGTATCCGTCGGCCGGGCTCTTCGCGACGAAGTCCGCACCGAGGAGGCTGCCGGCGCCCGCCTTGTTCTCGACGACGACCGGCTGGCCCCACTGCGCCGACAAACGCTCCGCGAGCATGCGCGCGAGGATGTCCGTCGTCGCGCCGGGCGCGAACGGCACGACGAGCTTGACCGGGCGGTCCGGGAAAGCCGCCGACGCTGCTGTGGCGGCGACGAGTGCGAACATCGCCACCGCGAAGGTTCCGAACCGCCTCATCCATCCGTTCATGCCTGGCTCCTCGTCGTTGGGCGGGCGCCGAACGACGCCCGCTTGCCCTGCCCGTTGCATCCCCGCCTCACGCGCGCTCGAGGCGCACGATCCCCAGATAGCGACTCGCGCCCATCGTTACCGTCGTCCGCACGTCGCGGTACCCGTTCGCGCGCACGAGCACCGCGTGCGCACCGCTGTCCTCGCCGAGCCCGTCGACCTTGAACTCGCCGAAATCGTCGCTCGTCGCCGACGCGACGACGCGCCCGTCCTTCGACACCTCGACCTTCGCCCCCGCGACGCAGTCGTCGACCCCGTTGGTCTGCGCGACGAGCGTCCCGCCGACGAAGCACGCGACGTAGCGGTGCAGGTTCCGGTAGTAGACGCGCGGGCGCGTGCCGTATTCGGGATGGAGCGTCTCCCAGCCCTCGTCCGCGACCCGGGCCGCCAGCGCGGCATCGTCGAGCTTCGCCGAGGTCATCGCGGCGGTCGGGCACGCCTGGACGCAACGCGGCTCCTTCCAGCCACGATCGAGCAGGTGCGCGTCGAAGATCCATTTCTGCGGCAGCCGCTCGTCCTCGTTCCACCAGATCGCGCCGTACGGGCAGGTGTCGACGATCTCCCGCTTCCCGCGCGCCTTGTCGGGGTCGATCATCACGATGCCGTCGGGGCGCCGGTAGACCGCGCCGTCGGGCGAGGCCGTGACGCAGGGCGCGTCCTCGCAGTGGTTGCACGTCGTCGGCAGGTGCGCGACGTCGACCATCGGCGCCGCGCCGCGCTCGCGCGTCGAGATCGCGATCCAGTCGTGGCCGTGCCTCGGCTGCGGCGCCGCGTAGCCGGGGTACGCGTTGCCCACGTGCTCGTCCTTGCACGCGATGTAGCAGTTGCGGCAGTTGTGGCACTTCGCCACGTCGATGAACAGCGCCCACTTGCCGTTCATGGGTTCCTCCCCCCGGCTGGATTGCCCTCCGTTCCACTTCTCGACCTCGATCAGGCAGGAGTTCGGCGCCGAGGCGCTCGTCTTCTCGGTCTGCCAGCGCGTCGGCGCGAGCGTGTTCACGCAGCCGCCGCGGTCGGGCGAGCGGCCCGGCTCGCCGATCGGGTCGTAGACGGCCGACGACGCGTACGCCTGCACGACGCCCGGGGCCAGCCGCTCGGTGAGCGCCGCCGCGCAGATCACGCTGCCGCGGTCGTTGTGGAGCCGCACGAGGTCGTGATGCGCGAGGCCCCGCGCGTCGGCATCCCGCGGATTCATCCGCACGACCCAGTAGTAGTAGCCGTCGATCAGGACGCGGTGCTCCTCGACGTCGTTGATGAACGTGTCCTTGCCGTCGGTGTGCGTGTGGAAGCTGTAGCGCGGGTGCGGCGTGACGAGCTGGAGCGGGAAGCGCCCGTAGAGCTCGGTCGTCCCCCTGCCCTCCCACGACGGGATGTAGCGGTTCACCGGCGGCCGTCCGGGGTCGTCGAACATCTTGAGGCTCGACGGCTCGAACTCGATCTTGCCGCTCATCGTCTGCAGGCCTTCGCGGAACGTCGTCCCGTAGCCCGCGGGCAGCGGATGCGGCTCGGGGACGTCCTTGCGCCGCCCCTCGGCGAACCAGCGCATCGCGACCGGCTGCGGCGTCTTCGCCGTGTCCTCGGGCGGCACGACGTAGTAGCCCTTCTCGAGGAAGTCCTCCCACGAGATGCGTCCCGGCAGGTCGGACGCCTCGAACTGCGCGCGGCACCAGTCCAGCTCGGTCATGCCCTCGCTGTAGTAGGTGCCCATGCCCAGCCGGTGCATGATCGAGAGGAAGATCTGGTAGTCCGACCGCGACTCGCCCAGCGGCTCGATGCACTTGTGCTGGATCGAGATCACGCGGTGGTTGAGCTGCCCGTTGTTGTGGTGCGAGTAGCCCCCCGCCACCGTCCACTCGCCGATGTCCCAGCGCTCGAAGTTCGTGCACGCCGGCAGGATGACGTCGGCGAACTTCGACTCGCCCTCGTGCCAGATCGACTGGTTGACGACGAACTCGAGCTCGCTGGACCGGTAGGCGTCGGCGAGCCGGTTCGACTCCTGCACGGTGCCGAAGTGCGAGCCGCCGTACTTGTACATCATGCGCACGCGCGAGTGACCCGGCGCCGGGTAGTGGAAGCGCATGAACTGGCCGTTGATCGACTTCGGGTCGATCGGGTGGCCGTGCGTCTCGCCGTCGAGGATCGCTTCCGCGATCCGGTTGCGCGTGATCCGCTGCGCCACGACGTTCATGCTCGGCAACTGCGGCTGCCGCTGGTAGAGCTGGACCGCCGCGCCCGTCGTCTCGACGTCGCCGGAGAGCCCGCCTTCGCCGTAGCCGGGGAAGTAGAAGTTGTAGTCGATCGGCGCGCCGTACTGCAGGTTGCCGAAGTTGACGCCGGGCTTGCCCAGCCCCTGCATCGCCATCAGGCAGACCATCGCGCGCGCCCACTGCGAGCCGGTCGCCGAGCGGCACGCGCCGCCGAACGCCGTCCCCTTGCCTCCCGCGCCGAGGTAGGTCCTGCGCGTGCCCCACTTGCGCGCCAGCGCGCGCACCGTGAACGCCGGGACGCCGGTCTCGGGCTCCTGCCACTCGGGCGACTTCGGCACGCCGTCCTCGACGCCCAGCACGTAGTCGCGGTACTTGTCGAAGCCGGTCGTCCGCTCGGCGACGTAGGCCTTGTCGTACAGCCCCTCGGTCATCCACACGTGCGCGATCGCGTGCGCGAGCGCCGGGTCGGTCCCCGGCACGATCGGGATCCACTTGCCGCCGAGCAGCGACGCCGTGGGGTTGAGGTGCGGGTCGATGTGCACCATCTCGATGCCGACGTCGCGCGCGAACATCCTGCGCAGCGTGCCTTCGAACGCGCCGTACGATCCGCCGGTCGACTCCGGATCGCTCGACCAGAACACGATCAGCTCGGCCTGCTGCAGGCAGTCGTCGAGCATGCCGTAGGGCTCGGCCGCGCCGAGCCGCATGCTGTAGCCGTAGTGGTGCGTGGCTCCCCAGTACCAGCCCTCCCAGCTGTCCGGGTTGATCACCATCTTCGTGTAGCCGATCGCGTTCATGAACCGGTTGAACGCGCTCACGTAGCAGCCGATGTTGCCCCAGGTGTGGTGCGAGCTGTGGCTGTTCATGATCGCGCCGTGGCCGTGCACCCGCTTGACGCGCCGGATCTCCGACACGACGATGTCGAGCGCCTCGTCCCAGCTGATCGGCACGTAGCCCGACTTGCCGCGGTTCGCGGTGTTGCGCTCGCCGTCCGGGTCGAAGTCGACGCGCTTCATCGGCGTCAGCAGCCGGTCCTTCGAGTCGACCATCGACTTCGACGCGAGCGTGTGCGCGGTCGTGGTCGTGCGACGCGGCGGCGAGAACACCTTCCCGCGCGCCTCGATCGACCACGAGTGCGGGTCGTGCTCGTCGAAGTCGATCGGCGTCGTGCGGACGATCTTCCCGTCCTTCACGTAGACGAAGACCGGGCCGGCGTTGGTCGCGTTGACGTAGCGCGTCTCGCCGTGGCCGGCGTCGACGCCCAGCTTCCAGCGGACCGAGCGCATCAGGCTCAGCGTCTCGGTGAACCAGCAGGCGAGCTCGTCGTCGCCGGTCACCTCGACCGAGAAGTTCTTCGCGAAGTTGACGGCATCCGCGCGCTTCGAGCCCGGCTTGAAGACGCGCCAGGCGACGTCCTCGTCCTTGAACGTCAGCACGACGTCCGGCTTCGCGTGAAGTCCCGCGCCCGAGCGCACGCGCGCGGCCCCGAACGCATAGTGGCGCGCCGGACCGGCCGGGTCGCGCATCCGGAGCTGGACGACGCGCGCGCGCCCGGCGAGCCTCGCGGCGAACGCCGGGTATCGCGCCGCCGTGAAGTTCATCGCCCATTCCGCGCCTTTCAGCGCCAGTGCCACTTTCATGCAACGTCTCCGTTCATCCCGGTGTCGGCGTGCGCTCGCGCGCCGGTGCGAAGCGCGACCGCGCCGAGCGGAAGATCCCGCCGTCCTCGAGCTGCCGCACCTCCGACGCGGTCGTGGTGCCGACGCTCGCCTCGAACAGCCTGTCGAATCCCGCGCGGCGCGCACGCACGCGCACCTTCGTCCCGGCGGCGAGCGCGGACGCGAGGCCGTCGACGTCGAGCATCTCGGTCCCGTCGAGCCCCAGCTCGCGCCAGCCCTCGCCCGGCGCGAACGTGAGCGGGACGATGCCCATGCCGACGAGGTTGGCGCGATGGATGCGCTCGAACGAGGAGGCCAGCACGGCCCGCACGCCCAGGAGCGAGGGTCCCTTCGCCGCCCAGTCGCGGCTGCTGCCTGAACCATACCGCGCGCCCGCGACGACGACCATGGGGACGCCGCGCGCGCGGTAGGCGTCGGCCGCTTCGTGGATCGGCACGACGTCGCCTTCCGGCAGCAGCCGCGTCCATCCGCCGACTCGGTCGGGCACGAGGAGATTGCGGCAATGCGCGTGCGCGAACGTCGCGCGCCGCATCACCTCGGCGTTGCCGCGCCGGCCCACGTAGGTGTTGAACTGCGCGGGCGCGATGCCCAGCCCGGCGAGATAGCGTCCCGCGGCGCTGCCGGCGGGAATCTCGCCGCCGGGCGAGATGTGGTCGGTGTTCACCGCATCGCCCATCAGGCACAGGACGCGCGCGCCCTCGATGCGGTCGGCGAACGCGCCCGCGTCGCGGTCGAAGAACGGCGGCCTCACGAGGTAGGTCGACGCCGGATCCCAGGCGAACCGCTGCCCGGTCGGCGCGGCGAGGCGCTGCCACTGCGGCGGGCCGTCGTAGAGCGCCGCGTAGACCGCGCCGAACAGCCGCGGCTCGAGCGCCCGCGCCGCGAGCGCCGCGACCTCGTCCGGATCGGGCGCGATGTCCGCGTAGTAGACCGGGGCGCCGCGCGCGTCGACGCCCAGCGGATCCCGCGCGAGATCGGCGTCGATCCGGCCCGCGATCGCGTAGGCGACCACCAGGTGCGGCGCGCCCAGGTACGCGGCCCGCACGAGGCGGTGGATGCGGCCCTCGAAGTTGCGGTTGCCCGAGAGCACGGCCACCGCCACGAGGCCGTGGCGCTCGATCGCGTCGGCGACGCCCGCGTCCAGCGGTCCGGACTTGCCGCCGCAGGTCGTGCATCCGTAGCCCACGACGGAGAACCCGAGCGCCTCGAGCGGCTCGAGCAGGTCGAGCGCGGCCAGGTAGCGCGGGACGGTCCGCGATCCGGGCGCGAACGACGTCTTGACCCACGGCGCCGGCGCAAGTCCGCGCGCGCGCGCGTTCCGCGCCAGGAGCCCAGCGGCAATCACCGAAGCCGGGTTCGACGTGTTCGTGCACGACGTGATCGCGGCGATCGCCACGAAGCCGTGCGAGAGCCTGGTGCGCGTGCCGTCGATCGTGCAGTCGACGTCGACGGTCTCCGCCGCCGCGAATCCGTCGTCGGCGACCGGGCGCACGAGCGCGGCGGCGAAGCTCGCCGGGACGTCGCGCAGCGCGACGCGGCACTCGGGCCGCCGCGGACCCGCCATCGCCGGCTCGAGCGCCGACAGGTCGATCTCGACCGTCGTGTCGTAGTCGGGCAGCGGATCGCCCGGCTCGCGGAACAGGCGAAGCGCGCGCGTGACCGCCTCGGTGCGCGCGACGTCGGCCTCGCTGCGCCCGGTCGCGCGCAGGAACGCGAGCGTCGCGCGGTCGACCGGGAAGTAGCCCATCGTCGCGCCGTACTCGGGCGCCATGTTGGCGATCGTCGCGCGATCGGGGACCGCGAGCGCGTCCGCCCCCTCGCCGACGAACTCGACGAACGCGCCGACCGGCGCTTCACGGCGCAGCAGCTCGGTGACGGCCAGCGCGACGTCGGCCGCGACGACGCCGGGCCGCGGCCGCCCGGTGAGCCGCACGCCCACGCACGACGGCTTCGGCACCACGAGCGGGTTGCCGAGGAGCACGGTCTCGGCCTCGATGCCGCCCACGCCCCAGCCGATCACGCCGATGCCGTTGACCATCGGCGTGTGCGAGTCGGTCCCGATGACCAGCTCGGCGCCGGCGGTCGGCTCGTCGAAGCGCGAGTCGAGCGCGACCGGGCTCGCCAGCCGCTCGACCTGGATCTGGTGGATGATCCCCGTGCCCGGCGGCACGATGCGGATGCCGTCGAACGCCTGCTGCGCCCACTTGAGGAACCGGTAGCGCTCGCCGTTGCGCTCGAACTCGCGGTCGAGGTTGCGCATCAGCGCCTCGGGCACGCCCGCGACGTCGACCTGCACCGAATGATCGACGACGAGGTGCGCGGGCACCGCGAAGCGCACGGCGGCCGGATCGCCGCCCTCCTGCGCCACGACGTCGCGCAGCGCCGCCAGGTCGGCCAGCACCGGAATCCCGCTCGAGTCGGGCATCACGAGCCGCGACACGGCGAGCGGCAGCGCCGTTCCCGCCGCAGCGTTGCGCCAGTCGAGCACCGCGTCGAGCCGCTCCGGCTCGCATTCGTTCCGCGCAACCTGGCGGACCAGGTTCTCGAGGATCGCGCGCGCGACGTAGGGCATCCGCGCGATGTCGAGCCCGCGCTCCGCGGCCATGCCGGCGACGTCGGCGACGCGAAGCTCCTCGCCCGCCGCGACGACCCGCGCGAATCGGCCGGTGCGCGGATGCGCGCCCGCGCCGGACGACGTCGTCGCGCCAATCACGGCGCTCGCGCCCCGGGGCGGCCGACTCGCGATGCCGGCGTCGCGGGCACCTCAGCCCTTCTGCGTCGCCATGAACGCGGCGATGCCGGCCTCGGCCACCGCGTGGTCCTCGTCGGCCGCGCCCGAGCTGATGCCGACCGCGCCGACGATCTGGCCGTCGACGACGACCGGCACGCCGCCGCCCAGGATCGTGAAGCGGCCCTGGAACTGCGTGTGCAGGCCGAACGCGGCGCCGCCCGCGCCTGCGATCGTCTTGTAGTCGCGCGTCGCGCGCCCGCCGCCCGACGACGTGAACGCCTTGTTGATCGCGATCTCGACCGACGAGAACTTGGCGCCGTCCATGCGCCGGAACGCGATCAGATGGCCGCTTTCGTCGACGACGGCCATGTCCTTCGGGGTACCGACCTCGACGGCCTTCTTCTGGCAGCCGTCGAGAATGAGTTGGGCATCGGCGAGGCTCAGGCGCTTGACGGTCAGCACGTCGGGATCTCCGGGAAGGGACGAGAGGAAAAGTGTCGGGGGACGCGCGCCGTCACACGGCCGATTTCAGGCGCTCGAGCATCGCGAGGAGCTGGGCGTCGCCGATCGGGGCGCTCTGGCCCTCGGCGGTCGCCCGGACCTCGGCGGCGAGCAGGTCGACGATCGCGTCGTCGTCGACGGTCAGGCCCAGCTGGCGAAGGCGCGCGCTCACGGCGTTGCGGCCGCTCAGGCGGCCGAGCCCGATGTGCCGGCTGTTGCCGAACGTCTCGGGCGGCACCGACTCGTAGGCGGCCGGCCCGAGTGCCACGCCCATCACGTGCGCGTCGAGCTTGTGCGCGAACGCGTGGCTGCCGACGATCGCCTTGTGCGGCGGGACCTCGATCCGCGACACCGAGGCGACGAGCGCGGCGAGCGCGCTCATGCGCTCGAGCTTCGCGCCGGTGGGCACACCGTAGAGCAGCTCGAGGCTCGCCGCCAGCTCCTCGATCGGCGCATTGCCGGCGCGCTCGCCGACGCCGAGCACGGTGCCGTCGAGGATCGTCGCGCCCGCCTCGGCCGCCGCCAACGTATTGGCGAGCGCGAGACCGAAGTCGTCGTGGAAGTGGACCTGCACCGGCACGCCCGCGACCGCGACGGCGCGCCGCACGAGGAACGCCGTCGCGGCGGGATGGAGCGCGCCGACGGTGTCCGCCACCGTCACGCGCTTCGCGCCCGCGGCGACGACCGCCTTGTAGACCGAATCGAGGAATCCCAGGTCGGCACGCCCGGTGTCGGTCGGCGCGAAGCGGACGTTGGGCGCGCGCGCACACGCGTAGTCCACCGCCTCGACCGCGCGGACGAGCATCTGCGAGCGCGTGACCTTCTGCACGATCGACAGCCGCAGGTCGGACACGGGGTAGATCAGGTCGATCCAGTCGGCGCCGGAATCGACGGCGCGGTCGATCTGCTCGCGCCAGTCCTTCTGGAACACCTGCGTGACCGCCTCGACGGTCCACGACGGGAAGCGCTTGCGGATCTCGACGATCGTCCTGAAGTCGGTCTCGGATCGGCCGGGGTAGCCCGCCTGGACCTGCGCGATGCCGGCATCGTGCAGCGCCTCGGCGATGCGCAGGCGCGCGTCGAGGTCGAAGTTCACCTCGCTCGCCTGCTCGCCCTCGCGCAGCGTGCAGTCGTTGAGAACGACCCGTGGCGCGAACGACTGTCCGCCGCGCACGGCCGGGTCGGCGTTGATCGCGCTCCCCGCGGATTTCATCGTCGCTCTCCGGTTCTTCCCGTGCTTCATGCCAGCGAGATGCCGCCGTCGACGGCCCAGGTCTGGCCGGTCACGAAGGCGGTCCTGCGCGACGCGAGCAGCACCACGGCGTTCGCCACGTCGTCGGCCGTCGCGATGCGCCCGAGCGGAATCGCGGCCTTCTTGCCCGGCTCGTAGGCGGGATCGCGAAAGAGATCCGCCGTCATCGCGGACCGCACGGCGGTCGGCGCCACGGCGTTCACGCGCACCTTGGGCGCGAGCTCGAGCGCGAGGATACGCGTGAAGTGGATCAGCGCGGCCTTCGACACGCCGTAGGCCGCACCGGTCTTGGCCGCGAGGATCCCGTTGATGCTCGCGAGGTTGACGATGGACCCGCCCCGCTCCTTCATCCCGGCGCCGAACACCTGGCAGGTACGCCAGCAGCCGGCGACGTTGACGTCGAGGATCTCGGCAAGCGCCTCGTCCGTGCAGTCCATCGCGCCCGCACGGATCTGCAGGCCGTGCGAGTTGACCAGGATGTCGACCGGGCCGTCCCCGGCGATCACGGCCGACGCCTCGACGATCGACGCGCGCGAACGCACATCGGTGACGAGCGTGCGCACCCCCGGGACCGGTTCGGCCGGGGCACCCAGGTCCAGCGACCAGACGCGCGCCCCCTGCCCCACGAGCAGCCGGCAGATCGCGGCGCCGATGGCGCCCGAGCCGCCCGTGACGACGGCGCGCGCTCCGGCGAGCCCGAGGTCGAAGGATCCGCCCGCAGCGGGCGGCGGCGGCGCGGTCATGCCGAGACGGCCTCGCTCGCCGGCGTCGGCTTCGGCGCGGCGGACTTGGGCGCGACGGCGAAGCCCAGCGCCAGCGCGCGCAGGCGGACCGCGTTGCCCGGCGCGGTGCCGATCATCGCCGCGCCTTCCGCGCCGATCCAGACCGCGTCGGACGCGAGCGCGTCGTTGAGCTTGACCCACGCGCGCAGCGGAGCGCCCACCGGGACGACGATCTCGATCGGCGTGCCCTCCGGGAGCCCGAACCGCTTCGCGGTCGACGGGTGGACCTGCACGTAGCGGCGCCCGTGCGAGTATTCGCCGCTCGCCGCGTCGTGGGCGGCCACCGTCAGGTTGCAGCGTTGCAGCACGAGCGACGCGCGCAGCGCCGCGGTCGCGGCGGCGTCGACGGCGCCGTCCGGCGCGAACACCACGCCGTACGCGTCGGCCGCCCCGCGCGCGGTGACGAAGCCCAGCCGGACGTCCTCGTGCACGCGCTCGGGATCGCGGGCGAGCGGATCGCCGTACCCGCCGCCGCCGGCCGAGCGCATCAGCACGACGTCGCCGCGCACGACCGGGCAGCCGGTCGCCTTGCCGGGAATCTTGCCCGGCTGGAGCTCGACGCCCGCGTGCCGGTAGGTGAAGCTGTTCGGCGCCCCGGCGCCGCCGCCGTGCAGACCGAAGGGCGGGATGATGCACCGGTCCGACAGCACCGAATACGACGCGCGCGCCGTGGCGACGCGCACGTCGCGCTCGATGCCCAGTCCCCCGCGCGTGCGTCCCGGCCCGCCGGAATCCGTGCGCAGCGCGGTGCGCTCGATGACCAGCGGCAGCTCGTTCTCGATCGACTCGACCGGCTGGATCGACGAGAAGTCGCCCTCGTCGAACGAGCGGAACGCGGACGACCCGTCCGCCTCGAGGTAGCCGCCGGGCCCGCCTGCCGGATACTCGTAGAAGATGAAGTGCGAGTTCGTCTCGGGGTCGAGCCCGCCGACGTAGCAGTGGTTGGCGCTGCCCTTGACGTCGCCCGCGATCGCGTCGGGCAGCGCGCGCGACAGCGCGCCCATCACCACCGACTGCGTGCGCCGCCGGATCTCCGCGAATCCCCCGCACGCGGCGGGGAAGCGCGCGTTGAGGATCGTGCCCTCCGGCGCCGTGACGCGCACCGGCCGGAACGCGCCCTGGTTGACCGGGAGATCGGGATCGAGGACGGTCTTCAGGATCGTGAACACGGCGGTCGTGGTCACGGCGAGCGACGCGTTGATCGGCCCCGCGACCTGCGCGGCGGTGCCGGTGAAGTCGACGTGGACGTCGGTGCCCGTGACCTCGATGCGCGTCTTGAGCAGCACCGGATCGTCGGTCGTCCCCGACGCGTCGAGGTAGTCCTCGTAGACGTAGACGCCGTCCGGAACGCGGCCGATCAGCTCGCGGATCTGCGCTTCGGTGCGGTCGAGGATGACGTCGATCGCCTCGAGGAGCCCGTCGATGCCGAACTTCGCGGCCATCTCGTGGATGCGCCGCTCGGCCGTGCGGCAGGTCTCGATCATCGCCTGCAGGTCGCCCCGGCGCTCGGGCTCGACCCGCATGTTCGCGAACATCAGGTCGGCCACGCCGCGCACCAGCTTCCCGCCCTCGTAGATCTTGATCGGCGGGATGCGCACGCCTTCCTGGAAGATCTCGGTCGACGTGCCGGAGAGGCTGCCGGGCGTCATGCCGCCGACGTCCGCCCAGTGCGCGCGGATCGCCGGGAACAGCAGCAGCCTGCCGCCCACGAACACCGGGCAGATCACCGCGACGTCGTTCAGGTGCGTCCCGCCCGAGTACGGGTCGTTGATCAGGATCACGTCGCCCGGATTGATGTCGTCCCGGAACCGCTCGATCGCGATGCGGACCGACCACGGGAGCGGGATGATGTGGCCGGGGTTGTCCTCGGACTGCGCGACCGCCTCGCCCTTGGCGTTCATCACGACGCACGAGAAGTCGCGCGCCTCGTAGAGCACCGACGAGTACGCGACGCGCGCGAGCGTGCCGCGCATCTCGCGCACGGTCGAGATGAGGCGCTCCTGGATGACTTCGAGCGTGATCGGATCGACCATCTCAGGCTCCCTGCGCCGCGCCCTCGGCGCGGACGTCGACGACGAGGTTGTGCTGCGCGTCGACCGTGAACGCGTCGGCGGGGCCCACGACCGTCGTCGCGCCCAGCTCCTCGACGATCGCCGGCCCGGGGATCCGCGTGCCCACGGCGATCCGGTAGCGGTCGTAGACCGGACACTCGGTCCAGCCGGTCTCGCGGAAGAACACGCGGCGCCGCGCGAGCACGCCGTCGGCGTCCGCGTCGGGATTGGCCGCCGGGGGCGACAGGCGCGCGAGGTCGGCCTTCTCGATCGCCCCGACCGCCATCACGCGGAGGTTCACGATCTCGGTCGGCGCCACGCGCCTCGTGTGGCCGTAGCGCTCGGCGTAGACGCCGAAGAACGCGTCGTCGACGGCGCTCGCGGCGAGGTTGCCGAGGTCCATCGGCACCGGCAGCTCGGACTTCTGCCCGACGTAGCGCATGTCCGCCGTGCACACGACGCGGATCGCCTCGCGGGGGATGCCGTCGCGCGCCAGGTCCTCGATCGCGGCGGCGGCCAGCCGCTCGAACCGCCCGGCGAGCCGCGCGGGGTCGAGGCCGGCGGTGCGCGCGAGCAGCGTCTCGGAGCGCTCCGCGACGACGTCGGTGACGAGCAGCCCGAACGCGCAGAGGTTGCCCGGCGCGGGCGGCACCACGACCTGCGGGATCGCGAGATCGCGCGCGAGGTCGCAGGCGTGCATCGGCCCCGCGCCGCCGAACGCGACCAGCGCGAACTCGCGCGGATCGTGGCCGCGCTGGATCGAGATCTCGCGGATCGCCGAGGCCATCGTCACGTTGACCAGCCGCAGGATGCCGTCGGCCATCGCCTCGGGCGACAGGCCGAGCGACTGCGCGAGCTCGCTCACCACCGCCTGCGCGCGCCCGGACTCGATCCGGATCTCGCCGCCCAGCGCGTAGCTCGACGACAGCCGGCCCAGCATCAGGTTCGCGTCGGTGACCGTCGGGACCGTGCCGCCCTTGCCGTAGCACGCCGGTCCGGGATCGGCGCCCGCGCTGTGCGGGCCGACCTTGAACGTGCGCCCGCCCACGACGCTCGCGATCGAGCCGCCGCCCGCGCCGACCGTCTTGATGTCGATCATGTGCGTCTTGACCGGCAGGTTCGAGATGCGCGTCTCGGCGGTCCGCATCACCTTGCCGTCCGCGATCAGCGCCACGTCGGTCGAGGTGCCGCCCATGTCGTAGGTGATCAGGTTGCGGAACCCCGAGCGCTCGGCGACGTGGATCGCGCCCATCACGCCCGCGGCCGGGCCGGACAGGAGCGTCTCGACCGGGAAGCGCCGCGCGGTGGAGGCCCGCATCAGCCCCCCCGACGACTTCATCATCTCGACGACGCCCCGGTAGCCCGCGTCCGCGAGGCGCAGCTCGAGCCGCTCCAGGTAGCGGTCCATCACCGGCATCACGTAGGCGTTGAGCGCCGCCGTCGAGAAGCGCTCGTATTCCTTGTACTCGCGCACGACGTCCGACGAGGTCGTGACGTGGATCGCGGGCGCGGTCTCGCGCGCGATCGCGGCCGCCCGCTCCTCGTCCGCGCCGTCCAGGTACGAATGGAGGAAGCAGATGGCGATCGCCTCGACGCCCTCCGCCGCGCACGCCTCGACCGCGGTGCGGACGTCGTCCTCGTTCAGCGCGATCGCGGGCTCGCCGTTGACGAACCGGCGCTGGCGGACCTCGAAGCGCAGCGGGCGCGCCACCAGCGGCGCGGGCTTGGCGAGCTTCATGTCGTAGACCTTCGAGCGGTTCGTGCGCCCGATCTCCAGCAGGTCGCGGAAGCCCGCGGTGGTGAGGAGCGCGACCTTCGCGCCCTTGCGCTCGAGCACCGTGTTGGTCGCGACCGTCGACCCGTGCGCGAACCGCTGGATCGTCCCGGGATCGACGCCCAGGCGCTCGAGCCCGGTGAGGATGCCGATCGACTGGTCCTTCGGCGTCGACGCGGTCTTCGCGACCTCGAGCCTTCCGGCCACCCGGTCGAGCAGGACCACGTCCGTGAACGTACCGCCGACGTCGATGCCGATCTCGATCATGCCGCCTTCCCTACAGGTCGCCGAGCGCCGCGTCGAACCGGCCGACGAGATCGTCGACCGTCGCGGCGTTGTGCTGCAGGCTCACGAAGCCGCGTGCGCCCGTGATGTGGACGTCGCGCTCGAGGAGCGCGTTCCAGACGCGCTTGCGCAGCGCCTTGTCCTCGCCGAGCGCGTCGCGCGCGTTCGCGACGTCGGCATCGTCGAAGTGCAGGTGGAACAGCGGGCCGACGCCGAAGACGCGACCGGGGACGCCACGCCGCGCGAACACGGACCGCAACCATTCGCGCGCGCGCGCGCCGAGCGCGAACAGCTTCGCGTACGCGCCGGGCTGCGCGAGCGCGTCGAGCGTGGCGGCGCCTCCCGCCGCGGCGACCGCGTGGCCCGCGAACGTGCCCGCCAGGTAGACCGGCGCGCGGGCGGTCTTGCCGAACAGCGCGTTCATGATCTCGGCCGGCCCGCCGATCGCGCCGTTCGGGTAGCCGGCGCCGATGATCTTGCCCAGCGTCGTGAGATCCGGCCGGACGCCGTAGTACTCCTGCGCGCCGCCCGGGCCGAACCGGAAGCCGGTGACGATCTCGTCGAAGATCAGCAGCGCGCCGCACGCCCGCGTCGCGTCGCGCACCGCCTGCAGGAAGCCCTCGCGCGGCTCGATGAAGCGCTGGAACGGCTCCATGATCACGCACGCGATCCGGTCGCCGTGCTCGGCCAGGATCCGGCGCACCGCGTCGGCGTCGTTGAACGGCGCGACGAGGCACAGGTCCTGGATCGCCTGCGGAATGCCCGGGCAGTCGGGGATCGGATGGATGTCCGGCAGCCGGTCGCGGTCGGCGGGGCCGAGCGTGGCGAGCTTGTTGCTGAGCGACACCATGTCGAGGTGGCCGTGGTAGGCGCCCTCGAAGCGCAGCACCAGGTCGCGGCCCGTGTAGGCGCGCGCCATGCGGATCGCGTGCAGCGTCGCCTCGGTGCCGGACACGACGAGCTTCACCGAGTCGATCGACGGCACCGCGGCCACGATGCGCTCGGCGAGGTCGATCGCCGCCTCGTTCATCGCGCCGAAGTTGCCGCCCGCCTCGACCTGCCGGCGCAGCGCCGCCTGCACGTCGGGGTGCGCATGGCCCGCGACCAGTGCGCCCGACGACAGGTGGAAGTCGAGGTACTCGCGCCCGTCGACGTCGTAGATCCGGTCGCGCGCGCCGCGCGCCATCACGACCGGGAACGGCCGCGTGTCGGCGGCGGTCAGGCGCGCGTCCGGGAACGCGGCCGCGGCGCGCAGCGCGAGCGCCGCCGTGCGCGGCCCCTGCGCATGCGTCTCGCGCACTTCTTTCCCGCGCCCGCCTTCGATCACCTTCATGCTGTCCACCTCGAGCGTTCCCCGTTCCGGCACGTTGCCTCAGGCAGGCGGGCGATCCGCCGACCGACATCCGGGTCGACGACCGCCTGCCGCCCGCGAGGGCCGTGCGCGCGTCACTGCATCGTGATGCCGGCATCGCGCACCATCTTTCCCCAGCGCGCGACCTCGCCGACGTGGAACGCCTCCGCCTGCGACAGCGGCTTGAACCAGACGTCGAATCCGGCGGTGTTGAGCTTCTCGACGACGTCGGGCATCGCGACGAACTCGGCGATCGCGTCGCTCCATTGCTGGACGATCGGGCGCGGCGTGCCCGCCGGCGCGAACAGCGCGATCCACGTGTCGGCCGAGAGCGCTTCGTGGCCGAGCTCCGCGAGCGTGGGCATGTCGGGGAAGGCGGGCTCCCGCTTCTCGCCCGAGATCGCGAGCCCGCGGAGCTTGCCGGACTTGAGGAAGGCGACCGCGCTGCCGTAGCTCGCGGTCATGAAGTCGACGTGGCCGGCGACGACGTCCGCGATCGCGGGCGCCGCCCCCTTGTAGGGCACGTGCGTCGCCTGGATGCCGGTGCGCACGCGCATCGCGTCGCTCACGAGGTGCGACGCCGAGCCCTGGCTCGACGACGCGTAGTTGAGCGGCTTCGCCTTGCCCGCGGCGACGAGCTCGTCGAACGTCCGGTAGGGCGAATTGGCGGGAACGACGATCACGTGACGCGTGCGGACCAGGACCGCGACCGGCTGCACGTCCTTGATCATGTCGAACGTCAGCTTCGAGAACAGCGACGCGTTGGTCGCGTGCGTCTGGTTGTTGCCCAGCGTCATCACGTAGCCGTCGGGCGCGGCACGCACCCCCGCCTGCGTGCCGATCATCCCGGACGCGCCGGCAACGTTGTCGACGACGATCGTCTGTCCCCACTTCTCGCCGATCTTCGCACCGAGGAGCCGCGCGACCACGTCGGTCGTGCCGCCCGGCGGGAACGGGACGATCATGCGCACGGGCTTGGTCGGGTACTGCTGCGCGAAGACCCCGGGCGCCATCGCCATGCAGGCCAGCGCGGCGAGGACCGGGACGAGGGTGACGACGCGGCGCCGATTCACGTCGGGCTCGGAGGGCCTGGTCGCGGGGGCGCGGCGGCGCAAGTTGTATTGTTGAGCATACATCATGACCTGAGCGGCCGCAACGCCGGGCGCCCGTCCGTCCGTCAGCCGGGCGGCCGGTAGACCTCGATGCGCCGGTGGTTCCAGTCGTCCGGATCGACCTCGGTGGCGTCGACGAGGAACTTCCCCGGCTTGACGCCCGGCGTGCCCGCCCCCGAGAACGCGAACCGCTCCGCGTCCCTCGCGCGCTCGACGATCGCCCACAGGACCTCGGACGCCGAGCGCGCGCCCACGTCGCGGTTGACCGCGACGAAGCCGCGGACGCTCGAGATGCTCCACAGCCGCTCCGCGAGCGCGGCGGGACGGAAGCCGTCCGCGACGACCAGCACCGCGAGGCGCCCGCCCGCGTAGAACGGCAGCTCGTAGCGCAGCAGCTCCGGCGTCTCGCGCCGCAGCCGCTCGAGCACGGCGCGAGGCCCCAGCGTGACGAGCTCGATGTGCTCGCGCGACACGCCGCCCGAGATCGAATGGAACCGCGGCTCGCGCCGCACGCGGATCGCGTCGACGAGGCACGTCGGGTTTCGTTCGCGCAGCGAGTAGAGCCCCTTCTGGTCGCCGACCGGGCCTTCGCGCTCGTAGCTGGGGACGATGCGCCCGGTCAGCGCGTACTCGGTGGAGAGCGGCAGCGGCAGCGGATCGTCCGTGTACGCGAGGCCGTCGCCGCCCAGCGCCTGCGCGACCGCGAGCTTGTCGACGCCGTCCCCGGCATGGACGCAGGCCATCAGCGTGACCTCGGAAGGCGCGCCGACGAGGATCGCGACGTCGAGCGACCCGCCCCGGCCGAGCGTCTCCTCGACGATCCGCCGGATGCGCGAGGTCGCCGGGTTGACCAGCAGCTTGTTCCCGCCCGCCACCGACATGCGCACGAAGCAGACGTGGTGCGCGCCCGTGGCCGGATCGCGCGCGAGCAGGATGCCCGACGTGAGGTACGGCGTGGCGTCGTCCCGGCTGTAGCGCATCGCCGGCAGCAGGCGCGCGAGGTCGGGCGTGCGCGTGATTTCGGAGTCGTCCTGCGCGCCGACGCGACGAACCAGCGCGGCGGGATTCGCGATCGCACGGTCGAGCCTCGCGAACAGCGCCGCGTAGTTGCGCGCCGACAGCGAGCGGCAGACCCGCTTCGCCGAGCCGTAGAGATTGCCGACGATCGTCGCGTCCGCGTCGCGCACGCGGCGGAAGACGAGCGCGCGGTTGCGCCGCCGCTCCTCGTCCCTGACGCGCTTCGGAATGTCGGCGCGGTCGACCGCGTCGTCGACCTCGGCGACCTCGCCCGCCGCGGCGCACGCGGCCAGCGCCGACCTGAAATCCATGCCGTCTCCCCGGTCCGCGCCCCTGTCGCGCGATCGCGCAAGCATACCGAATCGCCCGGCCGTGCAGCGGCAAGCGCCGCCCGCGCCGCTACGTCGCGCGATGCAGCGGCGCGTCGCCGACCGGCACGAGCACGCGGTCCTCGATCTCGCCCACCAGCCTGCCGTGCGCTTCCCGCGTAGCGCGCTTCACCTCGATCCACTCCGGGTCGGCGAGGAACGCGGCCCAGCCGGCGTCCATCGCCGCTTCGTCCGGCCACGCGAGCAGGTAGACGAACTCGCGGCGGCGCGGCGTCCTCGTCTCCCAGGTCGCGAGGAGCGTGAAGCCGTGCCTCGCCATGATCCGCGCCGAATGCGCGTCGAAGCGCTCGAGGAACGCCTCGCGGTTGTGCTCGAAGATCTCGTAGATGCGGAGCTGGTGGATCATCGGGCGGGGCGAGAAACTCAACCCGCGGTCGCGCCTGTCGTCCGCACCGCGTCGGCCCAGATCTTGCGCTCGCGGGCGAGCAGCGCTTCGGCAGCTTGCGAATCGACGTTCACGACCAGGCTCGCCTGCTTGCCCATCTCGGCGGCGTAGGCGGGCGTCGCGATGGCCGCCGCGAACGCCGAGCGCAGCGCTGCGAGCGCCGGCGCCGGCGTTGCCGCGGGCGCCACTGCGGCGAACCACGTCGGCGTGTCGAGCGTCGGGAACCCCGACTCGACGAGTGTCGGGACGTCGGGCAGCACGGCGACGCGCGATCCCGTGCTCACCGCGAGCGCGCGCAACTGGCCGCTGCGCACCAGCGGCACCGTCGTCGACGCGCCGATGAACGAGAAGCCGATGCGCCCCGACAGCAGGTCGGCGCGCTGCGGCGCCGCGCCCTGGTAGGGAACGTGCAGGAACTTCACGCCGGCGACCTGCGCCATCACCTCGACCGTCAGGTGCGACTGCGACCCGACGCCATTCGATCCGTACGAGATCTGCCCCGGCCGCGCACGCGCGAGGTCGATGAGCTCCGCGAGGCTGCGCGCGGGCACCGCCTCGGGATTCGAGACGAGGACGTTGGGGAAGCTGCCCATCATGCCGATCCAGGCGAAATCCTTCTCCGGATCGTAGGGCAGGCTCGCGTAGAGCGCCTTGTTGATCGCGAGGATCGCCTGCCCCGCCACGAGGAGCGTGTGGCCATCGGGCGGGCTGCCCGCGACGTACGCGGCCGCGATGTTGCCGCCCGCGCCGGGCTTGTTCTCGACGATCACCTGCTCCTTCAACTGCGCCGAAAGCGCCGTGGCGGTCGCGCGCGTCAGCGTGTCGGCGGGTCCCCCGGCCGCGAACGGCACCACCATGCGGACCGGCCGCGACGGAAACGACTGTGCGCGCGCGCCCGGTGCAAGGGTCAACGCAGCGCTTGCAAGCGCCCAGCGGATCAGGTCGCGGCGGGAGACGGTGTGCACGATCCTGCGCGTTCCCATTTGCTCGCTCATCGCTGGCTCCTTGTCGAGGTCAATCAGGTTGGATGCGTTCGGCGTGCGGCATGCGCGTGCGTGTGCCCGTCCACGCTACTTTAATCCGGACACCACAATCCTGAGTGCGCAATGCGTGGGGGACAATGGCGTCGCCAATGCGTGGAGTCGCCAGCTCGGGGCACGACCGCGAGGGCGACCGCGCCAGCCATCGTCGGCACAACCCGGAGCAGTTCCCGCAAACGCTGGAATTGTATTTGGAGTAATACTTATTGCGCAATCTTGCCGC
>JADIZG010000030.1 GCA_016704895.1 Betaproteobacteria bacterium | reverse complement strand
ACGGTGCCGAACGTCATCGGGCAACTGCTGCCGGACGCGAATGCCGCGGTCGCGGCGGCCGGGCTCGATCCGCAGGTGTTGCAGGAGGTCGCCGACGCGTCGCCGGCCGGCACCGTGCTCGCGCAGGATCCGGCTGCCGGCGCGCCCGACATGGCGCAGGGCGCCGCCGTGTTCCTCACCGTGTCGAAGGGTCCGCAGCCGGTCGCCGTGCCGTTCGTCGTCGGCATGACGCTCGCGCAGGCGAACGCGGCGATCGGCGCGCTGGGACTCACGACGTCCGTGTCGACCGTGTTCTCGCCGACGGTGCCGGCTGGCGACGTGATGGCGCAGTCGCCGGACTTCGGCACGATGCTCCTGCCCGGCTCGGCGCCGCCGGTCGAGCTGACGGTGTCGGCGGGCGCGCCGCTCGCGAAGCCGGTCGCGCAGGTCGTCGTCGAGCCCGGACCGGGACCGCTCGCGCGGCTCGCGGGCGAATCGCAGGCGTTCAAGGCGACCGCGGTGTTCGACGACGGCACCAGTGCGGACGTCACGTTCGCCGCGACCTGGATCGACGACGAACGCCGCGGTGGCGAGCGTCGATGCGACCGGGTCCGCGCTCGCGAAGACCGCCGGCAGCGGCGACGGTCGCCGCGACGCTCGGCGGGCCAGACCGGGCAGGCGACGATCGCCGTGTCGGCGCTCGCGCCCGGCGACGCGACGCCGCCGACGGCCGCGATCGATGCGCCGGCCGACGGGGCGTCGGTGAACGGACCGGTCGACGTGACCGGCACCGCGACCGATGCGAACTTCCTGCGCTACGAGCTCGCGTTCGCGCTCGCCGGCGACGATGCGTGGACGGTGATCGGCGAGGGGACGTCTCCGGTGACCGGCGGCGCGTTGGGCAAGTTCGATCCGACGGTGCTGGTGAACGACCTGTACACGCTGCGGCTGCGCGTGTTCGACAGGGGCGAGAACGTCACCGAGGCGACGTCGACGGTGCAGGTCGAGGGGCAGCGGAAGGTCGGGTTGTTCACGCTCGAGTACCGCGACCTCAACCTGCCCGCCGCCGGCATCCCGCTGACACTGACGCGGACCTACGACAGCCGCGACAAGACGAAGCGCGATTTCGGCGTCGGCTGGCGGCTCGGGCTCGACACGCTGCGCATCCGCACCAATCGCGTCCTGGGCACCGGCTGGGTGCGCAACGTGGCCGGTCCGGTCGTGTCGCTGGCGCCGACCTCCGAGCACCGCGTGAGCGTGACCCTGCCCGACGGCACGGTCGAGGTATTCGACATGCGCGTCTCGCCGACGGCGAACATCGGTTCGCTCGACTTCACCGCGGTCACCGGCTTCGAGCCGCGCCCCGGCGCGCTGGGCACGCTCGAGGCGCTGGCGAACCCGGATCTCCTGATCGTGAACGGCGGCGCGGAGGAGGAGCTGGTCGACGACTCCACGCTCGAGACCTACCAGCCGAAGGTCTACCGCTACACGACGGTCGACGGCACGAAGATCGAGATCTCGCCGACCGAAGGCGTGAAGAAGGTCACCGATCGCAACGGCAACGCGGTGACCTTCGGTCCGTCGGGCATCCTGCATTCGGACGGGACCGGCATCGTCTTCACGCGCGACGCGAAGGGCCGGATCGTGACGATCACCGATCCGGCGGGCCACGTGCAGTCCTATGCCTACGACGGCAACGACGACCTGGTCGCGCACACGGATCCGACCGGTGCGCTCTCGCGCTACGCCTACGACCGGCGTCACGGCCTGATCGAGGTCCGCGACGCGCTCGGCACGTCGCGGGTCCGCAACGACTACGACGACACCGGCCGCCTGATCCGGATGACCGACGCCGCGGGCAACGAGATCAACTACGCGCACGACGAAGGCGCGAACACCGAGATCGTGACCGACCGCCTCGGCCGCCAGACGCGCTTCGTCTACGACGCGCAGGGCAACGTACTGCGCCGCGAGCGCGGCGTCACGGTCGAAGGCGTGCTGGTGAACGCGGTGACCGAGTTCGCCTACGACGGGGAGGGCAACCCGACCTCGCGCAGCGACCCGGACGGCAAGCGCGTCGTGTCGTCCTACGTCGACCGGGTGCCGGTCTCGGTGTCTTCCGACCCGTCGGGCCTCGACCTGGTCACGGCCTACGCGTACGACCCACACCGGCTGCTCACCGGCGCCGTCGACCCCGCGGGGCGTTCGTCCACCTTCGGATACGACGCGAACGGCAACCTCGTCTCGGCGGACCTGCCCGGTGCCCCGGGGCTGGCGTTCGTCAACGATGCGAGCGGGCAGCCGGTCGAGCGTCGCAACGTGCTCGGCACCCGCGCGGTCGCGACCCGCGACGGGTCCGGCCGCGTGACGCGCGAGGAGGCGTTCGACGCCGCCGCGACGCTCCTCGCGCGCGTGGACTACACGTACGACGCGAACGGCAACCAGACGACCGTGACGCGGCACCGGACGATCGATGGCGTCCTCACGGCGCTGACGACGACCTACGGCTGGGATGCCGCGAATCGAATGGTCGCGCGGACCGATCCGGCGGGTGGCACGAGCCGCTTCGACTACGACGCCACGGGCCGCCAGGTCGCGATGATCGACGCGCTGGACCGGCGCACGACAACCGCCTACGACGTCCTCGGGAGGATAGAGCGCGTCACCTACCCGGACGGCAGTTTCGATGCGTGGACCTTCGATCCCGAGGGCAACGCGGTCGCGTGGATCGACCGCGCGGGCCGCACGACGACCTACGCCTACGACGAGGCGAACCGGCGCGTCCTCACGACGCTGCCGGGCGGCGCGACGCTGCGCAGGATCTACACGGCTGCGGGGCGTGTTGCCGCCGCCATCGATGCGCTGGGGAACCGGACCGATTACGCGTACGACGGCGTCGGGCGCCGGACCGCGGTCACCCAGCCCGACGTCCCCGACGGCCATGCCGGGCCGCTCGTGCGCCCGCTCTGGACGTCCGTGCACGACGCGCTCGGCATGCCGGTGACCCGCACCGATCCCTACGGCCGCGTCACGTCGTTCGAGTACGACGCGCAGGCACGCCTCGTCAGGACGACGTACCCGGACGGAAGCTCGGTCCAGCAGGGCTGGGACGCGCTTGGGAGGCGCACGAGCGTCACCAACGAAGAGGGACAGGTGACGACCTTCGGCTACGACGCGCTCGGTCGCCTGGTAAGCGTAGCCGGCCACGCCGGGGCGGCGACCTACGCCTACGACGAGGCGGGCAACCGTGTGTCGCAGACCGATGCGCTCGGGCGCACGACGCGATTCCGCTACGACGCGCTCGATCGCCTGATCGAGCGACGGACGCCGAGCGGCGCGACGGAATCGTTCGCCTACGACGCCGTCGGCAACCTCGTCGCGCGCGTCGACGGCCTCGGCCGCACGACGATCGCCGTTCATGACGCGATGAACCGCCTGGCGTCGCGCACGCTGCCGGGCGGCGCGACGACCGCCTACGCCTACGCACCCGACGGCCAGCGCAGCACGGTGACCGACACGCGGGGCGTCACGACGTTCGACTACGATGCCGCCGGACGGCTTTCGGCGGTCACGCACCCGACGGGCGAGGTCGTCGGCTACGCGTACGATGCGGCGGGTCGTCTCGTCGCGCTCGCCGCGCCCGCGTCGACGACGAGCTACGAGCACGACGCGCTCGACCGGCTGACGCGCGTCGGGGTACCCGAAGGCACGTTCGACTTCGCCTGGGATCTCGTCGGCAATCGCGTACGGCAGTCCGCCCCGAACGGCGTGGTGGCGACGACCCTCTTCGACGCGCGCGACCGGCCGACCTCGATCGTCCAGCGAAACGCGGGAGGCGTGCTCGCCTCGTGGACGACCGCCTACTCGCCGTCGGGCCGGCGCAGCTCGATCGCCGAGCTGGACGGGTCGGTCGAGACCTTGGCGTACGACGCGCTGGGCCGCCTGGTGTCGGAGACGCGGACCGGGACCGGGCCGCGCACGGCGACGCACGCCTACGACGCTGTCGGCAATCGGGCATTGGCGGTGCGCGACGGCGCGCCGACCGCGTACGCCTACGACCTGGACGATCGGGTCCTGACCGCCGGCGCCGCGACCTACGCCTGGAACGCCAACGGCAATCGGCGAGCCGCGCACCGTCGGTGCGGCCGTGACCAGCTACGGCTACGACCCGGACGACCGGCTGGTGTCGGTCGCGGGCGGCGGATTCGCGACGCAATACCAGCTCGACGACGATGGCCGGCGCGTGCGCGCGAGCACGCCCGCCGGCGTCACGCGCTACCTCGTCGACGGCGCGAGCCCGTACGGCGTCTCGCAGGTGCTGGAGGAGCGCGACGGGGGCGGGACGCTCGCCGCGCGCTACTCGGTCGGATCCGAGGTGCTGGCGACGACGCGATCGGGTGCGGCGAGCGTGTTCCTCGCGGATCCGCTCGGCAGCGTTCGCGCGCTCACCGATGCCGGCGGCGCGATCATCGACACCTATCGCTACGACGCCTGGGGCGAGCCGGTTGCAGCCGCGGGCGGCTCCATCAATCCGCACCGCTATCGCGGCGAACGGCTCGACGACACCGGGCACTATGACCTCCGCGCCCGCGCCTACGACCCGCAGCTCGGGCGCTTCCCGACGCGCGATCCCTACGCGGGCGATCCGATTGCACCGATGTCGCTGCATCGCTACGTCTACGCGCACGACGATCCGGTCAACTACGTCGACCCGACCGGGCGACGGGGCTGCCGGAGCTCTCGGTCCGTCCAGCAGATCACGCTCGGCCTCGCGGCGGCGCATTCGGCGGCCGTCTTCGGCGGCGGAGCTCTACCGGACCCGGGTGTTCGGCGTCGCTCTGCAGGCCGGAGCGAACACGCTGCTGACCGAACTCGTGATGGCCGGAGCGGGGCCGTGCATGTTCAAGCTGGCCGCGCCCGTGCTCAATTACGCCGGCGCCTGGATGGGGCCGGCCATGAGCAAGCTGTCCGGCGCCGTCGGCGAGGCGCTGGGACTCGGCGGCGAGGTGGTGAGCGCGGTCACGCTGCGGAGTTCACGCAGGCGATGCGGGTCATCGCGCCGGCGTACAGCGAGATCGAGGCGCTCCTCGCGACGAAGGCCGCCGGCAAGGTGCTGAGCGAGGCGAGCACGGCGGCGATCGCGAAGGCGCGTGTTGCGATCGCGACCGCGGTCTTCCAGATGTCGCCCGCGGCGCGCAAGTTCCTCCGCGACCAGGTGAAGAAGTTCGCAGACGCCTCGGTCCTGTCGACCCTGGGTGCCGAGGGCGCCGAGATCACGATTCAGAGCTCCGGCGCGTGGAAGCTGTTCGTGGAGATGCTGCTCGAGATCGTGTGACGCGCGTCGGCGCGATTGCCGGCGCCGGAGTGCTAGAGTGCGGCGTCGTCTACCGCCCGCACCCGCCCCCATGACCGAGGCCCAGGCCAGCTCCGCCGCTGCGCGCGGCGGCGCGCCGCGCAAGGCCGGCGACACCCTCGCCGACAAGCTCGCGCGGCTGGGCGTCGCGCGCGACGAGGACCTCGTGCTGCACCTGCCGCTCCGCTACGAGGATCACACGCGGCTGGTGCCGCTCGCGCAGGTGAAGGTCGGCGAGACGCTGCAGACCGAGGGCACCGTCGTCGACGTCGACATCGCCTACCGGCCGCGGCGCCAGCTCGTCTGCCGGATCGAGGAAGTCGACGAGCGCGGCGGCCGGGCGGGTCTCACGCTGCGCTTCTTCTCCTTCTACCCGAACCAGCAGAAGGCGCTCGAGCAGGGCGCGCGCGTGCGGGTCTACGGCGACGTGCGCGAGGGCTACTTCGGTCCCGAGATCGTGCACCCGCAGTTCAGGGTCGTGCACGAGGGCGCGCCGCTCGAGGACCGGCTGACCCCCGTCTATCCCACGACGGCGGGGCTCGGACAGGAGACGCTGCGCAAGGTGATCGCTCGCTCGCTCGCGGCCGATCCCGGGCGGCTCGCCGAGACGCTGCCCGACGAGGTCGTGCGCAGGCGCGCGCTGTGGAAGTTCGGCGACGCGGTCACGTTCCTGCACACGCCGCCGCCGCGGCTCGCCGCGCTCACGCAGAAGGCGCTCGACGCGCGCACGCATCCGGCGTGGACGCGGCTCAAGTTCGACGAGCTGGTCGCGCAGCAGCTCTCGCTCAAGGCGCACCGCGCGGCGCGCGCGAAACGCAACGCGCCGGTGCTCACCGGGACCGGCGTCCTGCAGAAGCAGCTGCTCGCGCGGGTGGGCTTCGAGCTCACGCGCGCGCAGCAGAAGGTGACGCGCGAGATCGCGCACGACCTCAAGCGCTCGATGCCGATGCAGCGGTTGCTGCAGGGCGACGTCGGATCCGGCAAGACCGTCGTCGCCGCGCTCGCGGCGCTGCAGGCGATCGAGAGCGGGCGGCAAGTCGCGTTCATGGCGCCCACCGAGCTCCTGGCCGAGCAGCACTACCGCAAGCTCGCATCGTGGCTCGACGGGCTGCCGGTCGAGATCGCCTGGCTGTCGGGCTCGCTGCCGGCGAAGGAGCGCAAGCGCGCGAGAGAGCGCCTGGCGAGCGGCGAGGCGCAGTTCGCGGTCGGGACGCACGCGCTGTTCCAGGAGGGCGTCGAGATGCCGCGGCTGGGGCTCGCGATCGTCGACGAGCAGCACCGGTTCGGCGTCGCGCAGCGGCTCGCGCTGCGCGGCAAGGGGCTGGCCGAGGCGCACCAGCTGATGATGAGCGCGACGCCGATCCCGCGCACGCTCGCGATGACGTTCTACGCGGACCTCGACGTGTCGGTGCTGGACGAATTGCCGCCGGGACGCACGCCGGTGGTGACGCGGATCGTCAATCAGAAGCGACGAGCGGAGATCGTCGACCACGTCGGCAAGCGCTGCGAGGCGGGCGCGCAGGTGTACTGGGTGTGCCCGCTGATCGAGGAGAGCGAGAAGCTCGAGCTGCAGACGGCGGTGGCGCTGCACGCCGAGCTGACGGCGGCTGCGCTCCCGGGGAGGGTGGTGGTGGGCCTGCTGCACGGCCGGATGAAGCCCGCCGAGAAGGCCGCGGTGATGGACGCGTTCGTCCGCGGCGAAATCGGCGTGCTCGTGGCGACGACGGTGATCGAGGTCGGCGTCGACGTGCCGAACGCGTCGATCATGGTGATCGAGCACGCCGAGCGCTTCGGCCTCGCGCAGCTCCACCAGCTGCGCGGGCGCGTCGGCCGCGGCGCCGCCGAGAGCCAGTGCATCCTGCTGTTCGAGGAGCCGCTCTCCGAGACCGCGAAGGCGCGGCTCAAGGTGATCTACGAGTCGACCGACGGCTTCGAGATCGCGCGGCAGGACCTCGCGATCCGCGGCCCCGGCGAGTTCCTGGGCGCGCGGCAGTCCGGCGTGCCGATGCTGCGCTTCGCCGACCTCGAGCGCGACACCGCGCTGATCGAGCAGGCGCGCGACGCGGCCGACGAGCTCATCGCGAAGTTTCCGGACGCGGCGCAGGCCCACCTCGCGCGCTGGCTGGGCGGGCGGGCGGAATTCATCAGGGCGTAGGGGACGGTTGGCGCGGCGTGGCCGTCGGGGGCGGTAGCCTTCCCGATTCCGGCCTTCAAACGGCGCAGCGTCCGAGGCTGCCCGGTCAGGCGAAGGGGCGGTCGGCCTCGCCGGCGCAGCGCACCTGCCCCGAGCAGCAGGCAGGCGATCGAGGGCAGCGCCATGGCCCGGGGATCGAGCGCATCGTTCCGAGTCGGCGGCGCGCGCGCTGACGGCCAGCGCATGTGTCGCGACCATCGCAACGGTGCTGAACGGACTCGCCATCCGGGTTTCTCCCATCCCTACTTGCGCGCGACCTCCACGTCGCACTTGCGACCGCCCCAGGAGCCGTGCAGCAGGAAGCGATCGGTCGTCCAGCCCCCGGCGAAGTGGTTGTCGAAGGGCTTGCCGTAGTTGAACGCCTGGTTGCCGATGGCGGTGCCCGTCAGCACGAGCGTACCGTCGGAGGCGGGACGCCCGCGCGTGATGTTGTAGCCGGGCTCGCCGGGGTTCCCGCGCTCGAGCACGAACTCGCCCCCGCGCACGAGAATGTCGGCTCTGCGCGTGTTCGGCGGGAGGTTCCGGTACGCCCCGCAATCGAACTTCATCGACCACACGCCGTCGTAGCGGTTCGCGCTGTCGCCCGCGACGGGAGCGGCGGCGACCGCGGCGGCTTTCGTGGCGGCAGACTCCTGTGCGGCCTTCGCCGTGGCGGCTTCCTGCGCGGCCTTCGCTTCCTGCGCCGCCTTCGCCTGCATCGCGGCGACGTCCGCCTGCGCCTTCGCTCTCACCGCGGCCGCCTCGGTTTCCGACTTCGATTTCAGCGGCCGCGGCCTCGGATTCGGCGCGCGCCCTGATCGCATCCGCGTCCGCCGCCTTGGTGCGGCTCGCTTCCTGCGCTGCCTGCGCGCGCAATGCCGCCATTTCGGACTGCGCCTTCGTTTTCATCGCACCCGCTTCGGTTTCCGCCTTCGCGCGCATCGCGGCGGCTTCGGCCTCCGCACGCGCGCGGATCGCATCCGCGTCGGCGGTGCTCGCGCGCTGCTCGGCCTGCAGCCGCGCCTTTTCGGACGCGGCGAGGTCGGCCTCGAGCTTCGCTTTCGCCGGATCGATCGCCGCGACGGTCGTCGGCGTCGTACGCGGCCCGCCGACCCATCCCTGCATCCACGCAACGCCGCCGGCGATCGCGACGAGGACGAGCGCGCCGATCGCGATGGGCACGCCACGGCTTCGCGCGGTCGTCGCCCGCGAACCGGGCGGCCCGCGGACCGTGCCGCCCGCGCCGGACACGCTGAACGCGCGGATCGGCCGGGCGATGTTCTTGAGCGCCTGCTCGCCCATGTCCTCGAAGCCGAGGTCGAGCTTGCCGGTGATCTGGTCGTAGACCGACGACGAGACGAGGATGCCGCCGGGCTCGGCGATGCTCTGCAGCCGCGCGGCGACGTTGACGCCGTCGCCCAGCAGGTCGTCGCCCTTGACGACGACTTCGCCCAGGTTGATGCCGATGCGGAAGTGCATCCGCTGCGCCTCGGGCAGCGATTCGTTGCGCGTCTTCAGCGCGTCCTGGATCTCGACCGCGCAGCGCACGCCCTCGACCACGCTGCCGAATTCGGCGAGCACCGAGTCGCCGGCGGTGTTGGCGATGCGTCCGTCGTGGTACGCGATGATGCCGTCGATGACCGCGCGATGCGCGGCGAGGACGCGCAGCGCGCCGGTCTCGTCCTCGTTGACGAGGCGGCTGTAGCCGACCGCGTCGGTGGCGAGGATGCAGGTCAGGCGGCGCTTGAGACCGGGAGGGTCCATGGTCGGGTCCGGGGACGGGGTCGCGGGAGAGCGTACCCGCATTCGGGCCGGAGCCGGTCGCCATCGCAGGCCGGGATCGACCTGGGCAGCCCCCGGCGCCCCGCCCGCCGGCTGGCCGGACTGGAATGCTGATCGAAATCAATGTCCTGCGGTGCGCCGGGGCGCGAACGCGCTAAAATGCGCCAGAACCGACCGGGCCGGCGCCCGGGCCGGGCAACGCCATGTCGCTCCACACCGTCGGACTCAACCACACGACCGCGCCGCTCGAGGTGCGCGAACGGGTCACGTTCGGGCCGGACGCGCTCGCCGACGCGCTGCGCGACATCACCGGCGCACGCACGGTCAAGGAAGCGGCGATCCTGTCGACCTGCAACCGGACCGAGGTCTATTTCCACGGCGGCGAGCCGACGCGGGTCGCGCACTGGCTCGAGGACGTGCACGGGCTCAAGTCGGACACGCTGCGCCCGCACCTCTACACGCTGGGGCAGGACCAGGCGGTCACGCACGCGTTCCGCGTCGCCGCGGGACTCGACTCGATGGTGCTGGGCGAGCCGCAGATCCTGGGCCAGATGAAGCAGGCGGTGCGCACCGCCGAGTCGGCCGGATCGCTCGGCCTCGTGCTCAACCGCCTGTTCCAGCGCACGTTCGCGGTCGCGAAGGACGTGCGCTCGCAGACCGACATCGGCAGCGCGTCGATCTCGATGGCCGCGGCGGCCGTGAAGCTCGCCGAGCGCATCTTCCCGTCGATCGCCGATCAGCGGCTGCTGCTGATCGGCGCGGGCGAGATGATCGAGCTGGCGGCCAACCACTTCGTCGCGAAACACCCGAAGTCGGTCACGGTCGCGAACCGCACGCTCGAGCGCGGGCAGTCGCTCGCCGACCGGCTCGGCGCCGAGGCGATCCTGCTGAACGAGCTGGCCGAGCGGCTGCCGCAGTTCGACATGATCGTCACCTGCACGGCGAGCACGCTGCCGATCCTCGGCAAGGGACTGCTCGAGCGCGTGATCAAGGCGCGGCGCCACGCACCGGTGTTCATCGTCGACCTCGCGGTGCCGCGCGACGTGGAGCCCGAGGCCGGCGCGCTCGACGACGTGTTCCTCTATTCGGTCGACGACCTGTCGGCGATCGTCAAGGACAACCTGCAGATCCGCCGCGAAGCGGTCACGCAGGCCGAGGCGATGATCGCCGAGCAGACCGGCCACTTCCTGCGCTGGCTCGAGGGACGCACCGTCGTCCCGACGATCCACGCGCTGTCCGGCCACGTCGACGAGATGCGCGAGATCGAGCTCGAGCGCGCGCGCCGCATGCTCGCGAACGGCACGCCGCCGGACCGCGTGCTCGACGCGCTCGCACGCGGGCTCGCGAACAAGTTCCTGCACGCGCCGCTCTCGGCGCTCAACACGGCCGGCGACGCCGAGCGCGCCGAGCTGATCGCGCTGTTCCAGCGCGTCTACCGCCTGCACGAGCCGCCGGTCGACGGGCATTAGCTTGGGGGCTGGGGGTCTGACCCCGGCCCTATCGGGGTCTGACCCCGGTTCCTGCCTTTTCCTCCGCTACGTTGATGGTCACGCCTCGGGAAGTTCCCGGTTCTCGGCCCATGCCGAAAACCGGGGTCAGCCCCCATACCAACAGAACCCGGTCTGACCCCTCGTGAAGCTCTCCCTCCGCACTCGCCTCGAACAGCTCGCGACACGGCTCGCCGAGCTCGACCACCTGCTCGCCGCGCCCGAGACGGCGGGCGACATGGACCGCTTCCGCGCGTACTCGAGGGAGCACGCCGAGGTGACGCCGGTCGTCGAGCGCTTCAACGCGTGGCGGCAGGCGGAGTCCGATCTCGCCGCGGCCGACGAGATGGCCTCGGACCCGTCGATGAAGGCGTTTGCCGACGAGGAGCGCGCCGCCGCGAAGGAGCGCATGGACGCGCTCGCTCGCGAGCTGCAGGCCGCGCTGCTCCCGAAGGACGCGAACGACGCGCGCAACGTGTTCCTCGAGGTTCGCGCGGGCACGGGCGGCGACGAGAGCGCGCTCTTCGCGGGCGACCTGATCCGCATGTACGCGCGCTACGCCGAGCGCAAGGGCTGGAAGGTCGAGATCGTGTCGTCGTCGCCCTCGGAGCTCGGCGGCTACCGCGAGGTGATCGCGCGGATCGCGGGCGAGGGCGCGTACGCGAAGCTCAAGTTCGAGTCGGGCGGCCACCGCGTGCAGCGCGTGCCCGAGACCGAGGCGCAGGGACGCATCCACACGTCCGCGTGCACGGTGGCGGTGCTGCCGGAAGCCGATCCGATCGCCGACATCCAGATCAGCCCGGCGGACCTGCGCATCGACACGTTCCGGGCGTCGGGCGCCGGCGGCCAGCACATCAACAAGACCGACTCCGCGGTGCGCATCACGCACCTGCCGACCGGGCTCGTCGTCGAGTGCCAGGACGACCGCTCGCAGCACCGCAACCGCGCGCAGGCGATGGCGGTGCTCGCGTCGCGCCTGCTCGATCGCCAGCGCAGCGAGCGCCAGGCCAGGGAGGCCGCGGCGCGCAAGAGCCTGATCGGGTCGGGCGACCGCAGCGAGCGCATCCGGACCTACAATTTCCCGCAGGGCCGCGTGACCGACCACCGGATCAACCTGACGCTCTACCGGATCGACGCGATCATGGACGGTGAACTCGACGAGATCGTCAGCGCGCTCCAGCACGAGTTCCAGGCCGAGCAGCTCGCGGCGCTGGGAGGGGAGGCGTGATGTCGCGGGCGGGGTCGGGCGGGCAGGGGATTGGGGTCAGGCTGCAACATTTCGTCCAGGCGGCTGTGACGCCGCAGGCTTAGGAACGAAATGTTACAGCTCTGACCCCAAGCCCCACGCCCGGGAGCCGATCTGGAAAGTCGAGTCGGCCGCCCTGTCCTCCGTTTCCCGAGCCCTGGTTGCAGACGCTGCGGCTCGACTTCCGGGAATTCGTGCCGGAGGACATCGAGGACATCGTTCGCCTCGACGCCGATCGGCGCGTGATGAAGTACATCGCGGACGGGCGCGTGCATTCGCGCGAGGAGACGATCGCGCTCTTCCCGCGCATCCTTCGCTATCCGCGCATCTACGCGAACCTGGGCGCGTGGCGCGCATCGCGGCGCGACACTGGCGCGTTCATCGGCTGGTTCTCGCTCAAGTACGCGGGAAAATCGAGCGACATCGAGATCGGCTACCGGCTGCTGCCCGACGCGTGGGGGCTGGGCTTCGCCACCGAAGGCGCGGCCGCCATGCGCGACTACGGCTTCGACGACCTGGGCCTCCAGCGCATCATAGGCGTCACGCATCCCGGCAACCGCGCGTCGCAGCACGTGCTCAGGAAGGTCGGCATGGTCGACGAGGGTTGGGGGCGCTACTACGACCGGCGGCTTCGGCTGTTCGCGATTTTGGGGTCAGAGCTGTAACATTTCGTCCCGCCGGCGGGAGGGGGCCGTGCAGGCTCAGCGAACGAAATGTTACTCGCGCGCGACCCCAACGCCGACCCCCCCGACCCGCAGGACGGCTCCGACCCCATTCACCGTGCGGCACGCGCTCGCGCAATCGGGCCTCGTGCCCGTCGACGCGCAGGTGCTGCTCGCGCACGTGCTCGGCGTCGGCCGCGCCTGGCTGATCGCGCACGCGACCGATCCGCTGCCGCGCGATCGCGCGGACGCGTTCTTCGCGCTCGCGAAGCGGCGGCGCGAAGGCGAGCCGGTCGCCTACCTGACCGGTCGCCGCGAGTTCCACGGCCTCGATCTCGACGTCTCGCCCGCGGTCCTGGTGCCGCGCCCCGAGACCGAGACGCTTGTCGAGTGCGCGCTCGAGCGCTTGCCGGCGGAACGGCCGCTCGCCGTCGTCGACCTGGGCACGGGCTCGGGCGCGATCGCGCTGGCGATCGCCAGCGAGCGGCCGCTGGCGCACGTGCTCGCCACCGATGCGTCGCCGGACGCGCTCGCGGTCGCGCGCGGCAATGCGACGCGGCTCGGCCTCGCGAATGTGACGTTCGTACAGGGCGACTGGTACGAGACGCTTCCGGCAGACGCCGGTCCGTTCGACCTCGTCGCCTCGAACCCGCCTTACATCGTGGCCGGTGATCCGCACCTCGGCGAGGGCGACCTGCGCTTCGAGCCCGTCCGTGCGCTCTCGCCCGACGGCGACGGGCTAGCCGCGCTTCGCGCTATCGTCGCCGGCGCGCCCGCGCGGCTCGCGGCCGGCGGCTGGCTGATGGTCGAGCACGGCTACGACCAGTCCGACGCGGTGCGGGCGCTGTTCGCCGAGGCCGGATTCGAGGCGATCGAGTCGCGGCGGGACCTCGCGGGCATTCCGCGGGTCGTCCTGGAGTCGATCCGGGTCGGGTCGTGTGGGGTCAGGCCGTAACCCTTCGTCCGCGAATCGGGCGCCGCCTGGTGGCGGACCAATGTTACGGCGCTGGCCCCCAACCGAACGGCTCGCCCGGATGCAGCTCCTGACCCCAAACTCACGCCGAACTTCGCGGCCCAGGGCGCGAGCGAAGGCAGGATCGTCGGGTGCAGCAGGACGCCGCGCTCGAGCTGCTCGCGATGGAGCTTCATGCCGCGCTCGCCGGGCAGGCGCACGCGCTCGACGCCCTCGGCGGGGCGTCGCGTCGTGGCAGGCGCCCACGAGCCAGTCCATCTGCCGCAGGAACGCGTCGAGCCCGCCGAACGCGCGCGGGTCGAGCGCCTGCCCGAACACCGTCGCGCCCCAGCCTTCCTTCGGGTCCGCGCGCCCGAAGCCCGCGAGCGCGGCGGTCATCGCCTCGATCATCAGCGCCAGCGCGTAGCCCTTGTGGCCGGCCTCGAGGCCGCCGAGCGGGAGCAGCGTGCCCTTCGGCTCCTCGAACAGCACGCCCGGGTCGTCGGTCGGCGTGCCCCGCGCGTCCTGCACCCAGGCGTGCGGCAGCCGGCCGCCGGCCTTGTGGAGGCGCGTCGTCAGGCTGTTGGTCGTGTAGCTCGCGGACACGTCGATCAGGATCGGGTCGCCCGACGTCGGAATGCCGGCGGCGAGCGGATTCGGCGTGAACACCGGGGAGACCGCACCGAACGGCGCGACGCTCGCGGCGACCGGGTCCGAGCTGTAGACGAGCGCCATCATGCCGCGGTCGGTGGCGCGCTTCAGGTACGCCTCGAGGCACGCGATGTGGTGCGAGCGGCGGATCACGACCGTGCCCGTGCCCTGCGTCGACGCCATCGCCATCGCGGCGTCCAGCGCGCGCAGCGTGAGCCACGGACCCGGCAGCCGGCCGCCGTCCCAGGTCTGCGTCGCGGGCAGCTTCGCGACGACCGTCGGCTCGCCAGCCTTCGTCATCGAGCCCTTCTCGAGCTCGCCGAGGTAGGGTGCAGCGAGCGCGAGACCGTGCGTCGTGTGCCCGAGCAGATCGCCCTCGACCAGCACGTCCGCGACGTCGCGCGCGATGTCGTCGCGCATGCCGGCGCGCACGAAGAGCGCGCGCGCGAATTCCGCGAGCGCCCGCGCGCCGTGGCGCTGCCCGTGATTCTCCGGCGTGCGCGTCATCGATTCCCCGCGGCGGCGTAGAGGTCGAGACCTTCCCTCGCGCCGCGTCCGACGATCCAGGTGTCGGTGCCGTAGAGCAGCACGTTGACGCCCTGCCCGGCGAGCCGGTCGACCTGCGCCCGGTTCATCGCCGTCGTGCCGATCGCCTTGCCCGCGCCGCGCACGATGCGGGCCGAGCGCTCGATGAACGACGTCACGCGCGGATCCTCGACCTGCCCGGGGATGCCGAGCGCGACCGAGTAGTCGAAGATGCCGAGGTAGACGAAATCGAGCGCCGGCAGCTCGACGATGCGCTCGAGGTGCTCCGCGGCCGCGGGCGACTCGACCATCACGCCGGAGAACGGATAGCCGGCGGCGAGCTTCGGCTGCGGCGCGATGCCGTAACGGCCGCCGCGCGTGAACGGGTTGTAGCCGCGCGTGCCGAGCGGCGCGTAGTGCATCATCGCGACCGCACGCGCCGCCGCGGCTTCGTCGGCGACCTGCGGCACGACGACGCCGTCGGCGCCCAGGTCGAGCGCGCGCTGGATGAAGAACGCGTCGGCTCCGGGCGAGCGCACCAGCGGCGAGGCACCGCCGTCCTCGCACGCGGTGATCGCGGCGTCGAGCGAGCCGAAGTCGTAGCCGCCGTGCTCCGCGTCCAGGATCACGAAGTCGAAGCCCGACGCGGCGAGCGTGCCGACGAGCGGCGCCGACGGGATCACCGACCAGATGCCGGCGAGCGTGCGGCCCGCGGCCAGCTTCGCGCGGAGCGGGTGGAGGGACGGAGTCATCGCAGGAGGGATGGAAAGCCTCGCGTGGGGCGAAGTTGACGGCGCGGGGGTTTCGCCCGATTCTAGCGCACCGCGAATCGCGCACCGCGACGGCGCACCGGCGCCGCGACCGTCCTTCCCGTGTCCACCCTTCCTGCCGACGACAGCGGCGTGCCGCTGGTCTACGAGACGGTCGTGCCGTCCTCGTTGCAGGTGTCGATCGTCACGTTCCGCCCCGACTGGCAGCTGCTCGAGCGGTGCCTGCGCAAGCTCGCGCTCGCGATCGGCGCGGCGCGCGAGTCGGGCGTGCTGCGCACCGTCCACGTCGCGCTGGTCGACAACAGCGCCGACCGCGCGATCGCGGCGAAGGTGGTCGACCTGGGGCGCACGCGCTTCGCGGACTCGGGCGTGCAGGTGAGCTACGTGCACGGCCACGCGAACATCGGCTACGGCGCGGCGCACAACCTCGCGCTCCACGGCAGCGGCGCCGACTACCATCTCGTGCTCAACCCGGACGTCGAGCTCGCGGCCGACGCGCTCCTCAACGCCGTGCGCTGGATGAACGCCCATCCGGACGTCGGCGCGATCGCGCCGCAGGTGAAGCGCCGCGACGGCACGCGCGACTACCTGGTCAAGCGCAAGCCCGCGGTGCTCGACCTCGCGCTGCGCGGGTTCCTGCCGCGCGTCGGCCGCCTGCTGTTCCGCAGCCGGCTCGACCGCTACGAGATGCGCGACGTGATCGACGCGGACCCGGAGCGCGACATCGTCGACGTCGCCGCGATGTCGGGCGCGTGCATGCTGCTGCGCCGCAAGGCCGTCGACCAGACCGGCGGGTTCGACCCCCGGTTCTTCCTCTACTTCGAGGACTACGACTGGACGGTGCGCCTCAACAAGGTGACGCGCACCGCGTACGTGCCGTCGTTCGAGGTCGTGCACCACGGCGGCGGCGCCTCGCGCAAGGGCATGCGCCACGTCGGGCATTTCGTGAAGGGCGGCTGGCGCTACTACCGCAAGCACGGCTGGAAATGGTTTTGAGCGGGCCGGGAACGCGATGAGCGCGACGGGCCTGGTCGTCGTCACCGGCGCGGCGGGGTTCGTCGGGCGCGCCGTCGTCGACCGCCTGCGCGCGGCCGGGCGCGAGGTGCGGCCGATCGTGCGCGAGGATCGCGGCGGAGTCGAAGGCGCCATCGCGCTGGGTCCTTTGGAGCAGGCGTCGCCCGAGGCGCTCGCGCGCGTGCTCGACGGTGCGGAGGCGGTCGTGCACCTCGCCGCGCGCGCGCACGTGATGGGCGATCGCGGCCCCGGCGCCGAGGCGGCGTACCGTGCCGCGAACGTGGACGCCACGGCCCGTCTCGCGCTCGCGGCGGTCGCCTCGAAGCTGCCGCGGTTCGTGCTTGCCTCGAGCGTCAAGGTCAACGGCGAAGCGACGCTCCCGGGACGGCCGTTCCGCCCCGACGACCCTCCCGCCCCGGCGGACGCGTACGGGCGCAGCAAGCGCGACGCCGAGTCGGCGCTCGCCGACGCGTGCCGGGGATCGTCGACCGCGGCGATCGTGCTGCGGCTGCCGCTCGTGATCGGCCCGGGCGCGCGCGGCAACGTCGCGCGGCTCGTCGACGCGATCGAGGCGGGGCGCACGCTGCCGGTCGGCGCGATCGACAACCGGCGCAGCGTCCTCGGGCTCGCGAACCTCGCCGACGCGATCGTGGCGGCGCTCGACGCGCAGCCCGCGCCGGCCGGCGTTCACTTCGTCGCCGACGCGGACGCCGTCTCGACGCCGGCGCTCGTCCGCGCGATCGCCGGCGCGCTCGGGCGCCCGGTGCCGCTCGCGTTCGTGCCGGTGGCGCTGCTGAAGCTCGGCGCCCGCCTCGCAGGCAGGGGCGCGGAGTTCGGACGCCTCGCGGGTCGCTGGAGGTCGACGCCTCGTCGTTCACGGCGGCGACCGGCTGGAAGCCCGGGTACACGCTCGGCGAGGAACTCGACCGGCTGGCGCGCTCGCGTCCGTCCTAACCTACAATTGCGGTCTCGACCGGATCGCGATCGGGCCGACGCACGGACCAGGCGTCGGCCGCGCGGCCGCCCAACTCGTCCAGCCCGCCTCCATGCGCTCCAACGGCCGCCGTCCCGACCAGCTCCGTCCCCTCGTGCTCGACCGCGGCTGGTCGAAGCACGCCGAAGGCTCGGTGCTCGTCTCGGCGGGCGACACGCGCGTGCTGTGCACGGCAAGCGTCGAGGAGAGCGTGCCGCCGTTCCTCAAGGGCAAGGGCCAGGGCTGGCTCACCGCCGAGTACGGCATGCTGCCGCGCTCGACGAACACGCGGATGCGCCGCGAGGCGGCCGAAGGCGCGCAGTCGGGCCGCACGCACGAGATCCAGCGGCTGATCGGCCGGTCGATGCGCGCGGTCGCCGACCTGCCGGCGCTGGGCGAGCGCACGATCCGCATCGACTGCGACGTGCTGCAGGCCGACGGCGGCACGCGTTGCGCGTCGATCACCGGCGCGTGGATCGCGGTCGCCGACGCGGTCGCGAAGCTCAAGGCGCAGGGCCTCGTGGCCGGCGAGCCGCTGACCGACCACGTCGCGGCGGTATCGGTCGGCATCGTCGGCGGCGCGCCGCTCCTCGACCTCGACTATGCCGAGGACTCGACCTGCGAGACCGACATGAACGTCGTGATGACGGGCGCGGGCGGCTTCGTCGAGCTGCAGGGCACGGCGGAGGGCGCGCCGTTCACGCGCGCCGAATTCGACGCGCTGATCGACCTCGCCCGCGACGGCATCGCGGGGCTGATAGCGGCGCAGAAGGCCGCGCTCGCAGGATGACCTCCCCCCGGAGCGCGCGTTGCGCGCCGCCCCCCGAGGGGGCACGGCGCCCTTGGGGCGGCCCGGCGGGCGCCGCTGCCGGCGCTGGACATTCCCGAGGCCGACGAGCCGCACGCGACGTTCGTCGAGAACGCGCTCGCGAAGGCGAGGCACGCGAGCCTTCTGTCGTCGCTGCCGGCGCTCGCCGACGACTCGGGCATCTGCGTCGCCGCGCTCGGCGGCGCGCCGGGCGTGCTCAGCGCGCGCTACGCCGGCGAGCCGAAGTCCGATGCCCGCAACAACGCGAAGCTCGTCGCCGCGATGAGGGGCGTCGCCGACCGCCGCGCGCACTATGCGTGCGTGCTGGTGCTCGTCGAGAGTGCAGAGGATCCCGAGCCCGTCATCGCCGAGGGCCGATGGCACGGGCGCGTGATCGACGCGCCGCGCGGCACCGGCGGCTTCGGCTACGACCCGCATTTCGAGGATCTCGCGAGCGGGCTCACGGGCGCCGAGCTGCCGCTCGAGCGCAAGAACGCGCTGTCGCATCGCGGCAAGGCGATGCGGGAGCTCCTGACGAAGCTCGTCGAGCGCGAGCTGGTCCCGGAGGGCATCGAGCGATGAGCGTCATCGTGGAGACGGCGCGCGGCACCGTGCACCGGTGGCAGTGCGACCACATGGGGCACGTCAACGTCCGCGCGTACGGCGAGCGCTTCGAGGAAGCGTGCTGGCAGTACTACGCGATGATCGGGATCCTGCCCTCGCGCCTGCGCAGCGGCGAGATCCACATGGCCGCCGTTCAGCAGGACACGTCGTACCGCCGGGAGCTCCTCGGTGGCGACGTCGTCGTGGTGCGCACGGCGATGCTCGAGGTCCGCGACAAGGTGCTGCGCTTCGAGCACGAGATGGTGAACTGCGAGACCGGCGACGTCGCGGCGACCTCCGCGTTCACGGTCGTCTGCCTCGACGCCGGCGAGCGGAAGTCGCGACCGTTCCCGCCCGACGTGCTCGACAAGGCGCGCGCGCTGCTCGGCGCGGCGAAGCCGGCGGGCTGACCTTGGCCCGCATTCTCGCGCCGGCCACGCAGTCGGCGCCGACCTTCCGGACGCTGCCGCCGCTCTCGCTGTACGTGCACCTGCCGTGGTGCCTGAAGAAGTGCCCGTACTGCGACTTCAACTCGCACGAGTGGCGCGGCGGCGACGCGGGACCGCCCGAGGACGCGTACGTCGACGCGCTCGTCGCCGATCTCGAGCGTGCGCTGCCGTCGGTGTGGGGCCGCAAGGTGTCGACGGTGTTCCTGGGCGGCGGGACGCCGAGCCTGTTCTCGCCCGAGGCGATCGACCGCCTGCTCGCCGCGATCCGCGCGCGGCTGCCGCTCGTCGCCGGCGCCGAGGTGACGATGGAGGCGAATCCGGGCACGTTCGAGCGCCGGCGCTTCGAGGGCTTCCGCGACGCCGGCGTCAACCGGCTGTCGGTCGGCGTGCAGAGCTTCACGCCCCGCCATCTCGCGGCACTCGGTCGCGTGCACGACGCCGCCGAGGCGCGCGCCGCCGCGGCCGCCGCGGTCGAGCTGTTCGACGAGGTCAACCTCGACCTGATGTTCGCGCTGCCCGGGCAGCGCGTCGACGACGCGCTCGCCGACGTCGAGGAGGCGCTCACGTTCCGCACGACGCACCTGTCGTGCTACCAGCTCACGCTCGAGCCGAACACGCTCTTCCACCGTCAGCCGCCGGAGCTGCCCGACGAGGACGAGGCCGAGGCGATGCAGACGGCCATCGAGGCGCGGCTCAAGCAGGCGGGCTTCGAGCACTACGAAGTGTCGGCGTACGCGAAGCCGGGGCACCGCAGCGCGCACAACGTCAACTACTGGCGCTACGGCGACTACCTCGGCATCGGCGCGGGCGCGCACGGCAAGGTGTCGATGGCCGACCGCATCGTGCGCGAGGTGCGCTGGAAGCAGCCGAAGCAGTACGTCGAGCGCGCGCTGGCGGGCGAGCCGGTGATGGAGCGTCGCGAGGTCGACACGGGCGAGCTGGGGTTCGAGTTCATGCTGAACGCGCTGCGCCTCGCGGAAGGCGTGCCCTCCGCGCTCTTCGCCGAGCGCACCGGCCTCCCGCTCGCCTCGATCGCGCACGAGATCGGCGCCGCGGCCCGCCGCGGCCTGCTCGACCCGGACCCGTCGGTGCTGCGCGCGACGCCGCTCGGGCGCCGCTTCCTGAACGAGCTCGTCGCGCTCTTCCTGCGCGACGCTCCGCGCGCGAAGGGGCGACTTGAACGACCTCCATGCCCGCAGCGTGACCGAGCTCGTGCCCGCGCTCGCGTCGGGCAAGCTCGCCGTGCGCGATCTCGTCGCCGCGCTCCTCGAGCGCGTCGACGCGACCGACGCCGGCATCCATGCGTGGGTGCATCTGGACCGCGACCGCGCGCTGGCGGACGCCGCGCGGCTCGACGCGCTGCCCGCCGCGCAGCGCGGATCGGTCTTCGGCTTGCCGCTTGGCGTCAAGGACATCGTCGACACGGCGGACCTGCCGACGCAGCTCGGGTCGCCGGTCGGCGCGGGGCGCCGTCCGGGGCGCGACGCGAGGTGCGTCGCGCGCTGGCGCGCCGCGGGCGGATTCGTCCTCGGCAAGACGGTGACGACCGAATTCGCGTTCATGCACCCGGGGCCGACGGCGAATCCGTGGAATCCGCGCCACACGCCGGGCGGATCGTCGTCGGGATCGGCGGCGGCCGTCGCGCTCGGGCAGGTCCCCGCGGCGATCGGCACGCAGACCAACGGCTCGGTGATCCGCCCGGCCGCGTACTGCGGCGTCGTCGGATTCAAACCGACGCTCGACCTCGTGCCGTTCGGCGGCGTCGCGGTCTTCAGCCCGACGTTCGACACGGTGGGGACGTTCACGCGCTCGGTGGCCGACGCGGCGATCGTCGCGCACGCGCTCGCGCCGGCGATCGCGCGCGACGTGGCCGTGCGGGCGCGTCCTCCGCGGCTCGCGTACGTCGACCGGTTTCCCTGGACGGGCGCGGTCGACGACGGCGGCGCGCTCGAGTCCGCCGCCGCGACGCTGCGTGCGGCCGGGGCCGACGTCGTACCGGTGGCGTTCCCCGATGCGCTCGAGGGGCTCCGGGAGGTTCAGCGCACGATCATGCTGGGCGAAGGGGCGCGCTCGATGGGGCCGCTGCAGGATCGGGAGCGCGCGCGATTCTCCGCGACGCTCAACGCCGGCCTCGACGAAGGCCGGTCGATCGGCGACGACGCGCTCGCGAAGGCGCACGCCTCGCGGCGCGCGATGATCGCCGGAGCGATCGCGTGGCTCGCGAGCTACGACGCGCTCGTCGCCCCGCCGGCCCCCGGACCGGCGCCCGAGGGCCTCGACACCACCGGCGATCCTTCGTGCTGCACGTTCGCGTCGCTGCTCGGCGCACCCGCGGTCACGATGCCGGTGGGACGAGCGGCGAACGGCCTGCCGGTCGGCATGCAGCTCGTCGGCACGGGCGGCGAGGACAGCGCGCTCCTGTCCGTTGCCGCATGGTGCGAGGCGAAGCTCCCCCGCTGGAAGGGTCTCGCATGAAGCGCGCGAAGCTCCACGCCCTGCCGAAGCAGCGCAACCCGGTCGCGCGCTCGCCGCTGCTCGCCAAGGGAGGCGCGCACGGCAGGACGACGGCCGCGAAGCGGCGCAAGGCGGCGATGGACCTCGCGAAGGTCAAGCGCGACCCGGACCTCGGCGGCTGACGCGATGACGCTCTCGCGTCGCGATCTCGAGCTGGGGCTGATGCGCGAGCTCTACGCCGCCACGATCGGCGCGGCGCACGCGCTCGACGACGAAGCGCTGTCGAGGTCGCTCACCGCGACGCTCGCGGCCAAGCCGAAGGGCGCCGGCTGGTGGGTCTTCGGCTACGGGTCGCTGCTGTGGAACCCGCTGTTCCCGGTCGCGGAGGCGCGCCCCGCGACGATCCACGGGCTGCACCGGCGCTTCTGCCTGCGCTCGCTCGCGTCGCGCGGGACGCGCGAGCGGCCCGGCCTCGTGCTGGGGCTCGAGCGCGGCGGCGCGTGCCGCGGCGTCGCGTTCCGGTTGCCGTCCGCACTGGCGCTCGACGAGCTGCACCTGCTGTGGCGCCGCGAGATGGTCGTCGGCTCCTATCAACCCGTCTGGGTCCGCGTGCGCGCCGGCGAGCGCGTGCTGACGGCGCTCGCGTTCGCGGTGCGCCGCGACCATCCGCAGTACGCCGCGCTCTCGATGGACGAGCAGGCGGACACGATCGCGCACGCGTGCGGCGCGTTCGGCTCGTCGTGCGAGTACCTGACGAAGACGCGCTCGGCGCTCGCGGAGCACGGCATCGTCGATGCGTACCTGGAGCGGCTGGCGGCGGACGTGACGGCCCGGCAGCGCTGAGGGTGGGGAGCGTCCCCGGCGCCGGCGGAGCCCCGCGCGGGGTCAGATGGCGATGCTGCGCCCGCCGTCGACGTTGATCGTCTCGCCGGTCACGTAGGGGGCGTCCTCGAGCAGGAAGCGGACCGCGCGCGCGATGTCGTCGGGCGTGCCCTCGCGCTTGAGCGGCGTGTGCGAGATGATGCGCTGGCGCGAGACCTCGTCGAAGGTCTCGTCGTCCTCGGGCCAGAGGATCGGGCCCGGCGCGACCGCGTTCACGCGCACGTCGGGAGCGAGCTCGCGCGCGAGCGAACGCGTGAGCCCGGTCAGCGCGGCCTTCGCGATCGAGTAGACGACGTAGTTGCGCATCGGCCGCTCGGCGTGGATGTCGGTGACGTTGACGATCGCGCCCTCCGACTTGCGCAGCGGCCCGGCGGCGGCCTGCGACAGGAACAGCGGCGCGCGGACGTTGGTGCCGACCAGGTCGTCCCAGTGCGACAGCTGGATCTCGCCCAGCGGCGTCGCGAAGAACGACGATGCGTTGTTGACCAGCGCGTCGAGCCGGCCGAAGCGCATCACCGTCTGGTCGACGAGCGAAGGCAGCTTCGCCAGGTCGAGCAGGTCGGCCTGGATCAGCGCGACGGAGTTCGCGCGGACGCCGTTCAGCTCGGCCTGAAGGAGCCGCGCCTCGCCGGCCGAGGCTCGGTAGTGCAGCATCAGGTTCGCGCCGGCCGCGTGCAGGCGCCGGCAGATCGCCGCCCCCACGCGTTTCGCGCCGCCGGTGATCAACACGACCTTTTCCTGCACGCGCGCTCCTGCGATCGGGCCGCCCCTGCGCACTCGCGCGACGGGCCTGCGGTCCGTGAATTCCGGTTCGGTACACTAGCACAACCTTTCGCGCGAGGCGCGACCCCGAGCCGATGCGACGACCCCGCGAGCCCGACCCCGCGCTGCCCGCCCCCGACGACGACGCCCGTGCGCACTCGGCGCGCGTGCGTGCCGCGATCGCGGACGCGATCTCCGAGCGCGGCGGCTTCCTGCCGCTGCGCGACTACATCGAGATCGCGCTCTACGCGCCGGGACTCGGCTACTACGCGGCCGGCGCGCACAAGCTCGGACCCGCGGGCGACTTCACGACCGCGCCGGAGATGACGCCGCTGTTCGGCGCGGCGGTCGCGACGCAGGTCGGCGCGATCCTCGAGGCGACCGCGGGGCGCGAGATCGTCGAACTGGGCGCGGGCAGCGGGCGGCTCGCGGTCGACCTGCTGCGCGAGCTCGATCGCCTGGGTGCGCCTGCCTCGAGCTACCGGATCGTCGAGACGAGCCCGGACCTGCAGGCACGCCAGCGCGAAGCGATCGCGCGCGAGCTCCCCGCCTGGCGCGACCGCGTCGCGTGGCTGGACGCGCCGCCGCCGCGCATCGACGGCGCGGTGCTGATGAACGAGGTGCTCGACGCGATCCCTCCGCACGTCGTGGCGCGGATCGGCGGTGTCTGGCACGAGCGCGGCGTGACGATCGGGCGCGACGGCGGGTTCCTGCTCGCGGACCGCGCGCCTGTCGATCCGCGGCTGTCGGCCACCGCCGGGCAGCGTTTCCCCGGCGAAGGCGACTACGCGAGCGAGATCAACCTCGCCGCCGAGGCGCTGGTCGAGGACCTGGGCGGGCGGCTCGTCGGCGGCGCGATCCTCGCGTTCGACTACGGTTTCCCGCGGCGCGAGTACTACCATCCGGATCGAATCGCCGGGACGCTGATGGCGCATTACCGCCATCGGGCGACGGCCGATCCGTTCGTGTGGCCGGGGCTCGCCGACCTCACCGCGCACGTCGACTTCACCGCGATCGCGGAGGCGGGCGAGCGTGCGGGCCTCGGCGTCGCGGGCTACGCGTCCCAGGCGGCGTTCCTGATCGGGTGCGGCATCCTCGACCGCCTCGCCGCGACCGGCGACCCGTCGTCCCCCGCCTACCTGCGCGAAGCCGGCGCCGTGCAGAAGCTGCTGTCGCCCGCCGAGATGGGCGAGCTCTTCAAGGTGATCGCGCTCGAGCGCGGCGAGGCGATACGCTGGCCGGGATTCGCCGCGGGCGACGCGAGTCACCGCCTCTGAAGGAGGTCTCATGGAAGCGACGATCGCGCACGACTGCCTCGCGCTGGGACGGCTCTGCGAGAGGCACGCGCGCTACCGGCCGCGTCACGCCGCCGTCATCGCCCCGGCGGGCGCGCGCGAGGTGCGACTCGACTGGCGCGAGTTCGACGCGTACGTGAACCGATGGGCGAACGCGCTCGCCTCGCTGGGCGTGTCGCGCGGCGACCGCGTTGCGACGTTGCTGCCCAACTCGATCGAGCTCCTCGCGAGCTACTGGGCGTGCTTCAAGCTCGGCGCGGCGGCGGTGCCGCTGTCGACGCTGCTCAACGCCGGCGGCCTCGCGTCGCTGCTCGCCGACGCGACGCCCCGCGCGATCGTGTCGACCGGCGACCTGCGCGGGGTGCTCGACGAGGTTCGCGCGGGCGGCGTCGCCCCGGACGCTGCGTGGGTGCTGACCGACGCGAACGCCGCCGACGCGCCGGCAGGCTACCGCTCGTACGCGCGCCTCTGGATGGAGGCGTCCGACGCGCCGCCCGGCGTCGCCGTGTCGGCCGACGACCTCGCGACGATCATGTACACGAGCGGCACGACCGGGCTGCCGAAGGGGATCTGCCACACGCACTTCATCCGGGCGATGTACGCGCTGACGCTGGCGTCGAGCTGGCGGATGACGCCGGCCTCGGTCGTGCTGCACGCGGGCGCGATCGTGTTCAACGGCGCGATGACGACGATGCTGCCCGCGTTCATGCTCGGCGCGACCTTCGTCGTGCACCGCGCGTTCGACGCGGAGGCGTTCATCGACACGGTCGAGCGCGAGCGCGTCACGCACACGATGCTCGTTCCGGCGCAGATCATCGCGATCCTGAACGCGAAGGGCTTCGATCCGGCGCGGCTCACGTCGCTCGAGTGCATCCTGTCGCTGGGCGCGCCGCTCCACGTCGAGTACAAGGACCGGCTGAACGCGCTCCTGCCGGGTCGCTTCTACGAGCTCTACGGGCTCACCGAGGGTTTCGTGACGATCCTCGACCGCGACGACGCGCTGCGCAAGGCCGGCAGCGTCGGCGTGCCGCCGCCGTTCTACGACCTGCGCATCGTCGGGCCGGACGATCGGGACCTGCCCGCGGGCGAGGTCGGCGAGATCGCCGGGCGCGGGCCGATCACGATGCCGGGCTACTACCGCAACGACGCGAAGTCGGCGGAGGCGCTGCGCGGCGGGTGGCTCCACACGGGCGACCTGGGCTACGTCGACGACGAGGGCTTCCTCCATCTCGTCGACCGGATGAAGGACATGATCGACTCGGGCGGCGTCAAGGTCTACCCGAAGGACGTCGAGGAGGTCGTCGCGCGCCATCCGGACGTGCGCGAGGTCGCGGTGTTCGGCATCCCGCACGACAAGTGGGGCGAGACGCCGGTCGCGGCCGTCGTGCTGAAGGCCGGTGCGAATGTCGATGCGGCGACGCTGCGCGACTGGATCAACGCGCACGTGGCGGCGAAGTTCCAGCGCGTCGATCGCGTGCTGGTCCTCGACGAATTCCCGCGCAACGCCGCGGGAAAGACGCTCAAGCGCGAGTTGCGCGCGCCGTACTGGGAGGGCCGGGGACGTGCGATCTGACCTCGAGGGACCGTCGGCCGGGGAGGGTGCGCGCAAGCCGCTGGTGGTGCTCGCCTGCGGCGTGCTCGAGCACCTGCTCGGCAAGCGCCTGCCCGCCGGCGTGCCGGTCGCCTGGATGGACGTCGAGCTCCACAACTCGCCGAAGAAGCTCCTCGTCACGCTGCAGGAGTGGCTGGACGCCCTGCCCGAGCCTTCGGTCGTGCTGCTGGGCTACGGGCTGTGCGGCAACGGGCTGGCCGGCCTGAAGGCGGGCCGGCACACGCTGGTCGTGCCGCGCACCCACGACTGCGTCGCGATCTTCCTGGGCTCGCACCAGCGCTACCTGCAGCGCTTCATGGCGAGCCCGAACACCTACTACCTGACGAAGGGCTGGATCGACGCGAAGGACGAGCCGCTCACCGACTACCGCAACCTGATCCGCGAGTACGACCAGGAGACGGCCGACTACGTGATCGAGATGAAGTACCGGCACTACCGGAAGCTTTGCTTCGTCGGCTACTCCGAGGAGGACGTCGAGTCCTGCCGGTCGCGCGTGCAGGAGGTCGTGGCGTTCCTCGGCGAGCGCTTCGGCGTCGAGTACGAGGAGATCGTCGGCACGCCGGAGCTGATCGAGGGCCTGCTCGCGATGGGCGACCGGGAGCCGGCGGCGAGCGACGCGTTCGTCGTCGTGCCGCCGGGCGGCGAGATCGCGATGGAGGACTTCCTGCGCGGCGGAGAGTCCGCGCCGCAGCCGATGGGCCGGGCGGAGCGCAGCGGCTGAACGGCCGGCGCGCGTCGGCGGCCGCCGGTCCGGCTCAGCGGCCCCGCGAGAGGTAGACGCGCCCGGCGTTGCCGCCCAGCACCGCGTCGCGTTCGGCAGCGGAAAGGCCCGCGAGCGCCTCGATCGTGATCGCGCGCCATCGATCGAAGCCGCCGGCGAGATCGACCACCGGCCAGTCGCTGCCCCACAGGAGCCGGTGCGGGCCGAACAGCTCGACGAGCGCGTCGGTCCACGGCGCCAGCTCGTCGAACCCGTCGCCGGGCGCCGCCTCGGTGAGGAGCCCGGACAGCTTGCAGCACGTGCCCGGATGCGCGGCGATCGTGGCCATGTCGGCCCGCCACGCGTCGATCTCGCGTTCGCGGATGCGCGGCTTCGCGCCGTGGTCGACGACGACGCGCAGGGCAGGGTGGCGGTCGAGGACGGTCGCGAGGCGGGTCAGGTGGCGCGGCAGCACGAGCGCGTCGAAGGCGAGGTCGTTCGCGATCATCGCCTCGAACGCGGGAGCCAGGCTCGCACGCGCGAGCCAGTCGTCGTCGGCGATGTCCTGCACCATCGGGCGCAGGCCGACGAGCGTCGGCTCGCGCGCCAGTGCCGCGATCGCGTCGGGCGCGTCGCTCGCGGCGAAGTCCGTCCAGCCGACGACGCCGGCGACGAACGGCGTGTCGCGCGCGAGGTCGAGCAGCCAGCGCGTCTCGGCCCCCGTCGGCGCGGCCTGCACGAGGATCGTGCGCCCGATGCCGTGACGCGCGAGGATCGGCGCGAGGTCGGCGGGGCCGAAGTCGCGGTGGATCGGTCCCAGCGCGGGCGTGAGCCAGCCGTAGTCGCCGCGGTCGAGCCGCCAGAAGTGCTGGTGGGCGTCCACGCCCCCGAAGCGGCCCTCGGCCGCCTCCCCCCAGGGGGCGCCGTGCGCTCGGGGCGGCTCTGCGCGCGCGTCGATCATGCGGGCGTCGGCGCGTCGTCGCGCAGCAGCCGCTCCGACCTGAGGTCGCGCCAGAGCGCCGCGGGAACCGGCCGCGGGAACGCGCCCGCGTTGCGGCGCACCTCGTCGGGCGACACCGCGCCGAGCACGACGCTCGACACCGCCGGATGGCCGAGCACGAACGATAGGGCAGCATGCGCGAGCGCGACGCCGTGCGCGGCGCACACCCGATCGATCGCCGCGACGCGTCGCAGGACGTCGGGCGGTGCGGGCCGGTAGTCGTATCGCGCACCGGCGATCGCACCGGTCGCGAGGATCCCCGAGTTGAACACGCCGCCCAGCATCACGCCGATGCGTCGCTCGATCGCCAGCGGCAGGAAGCGGTCCAGCGCCGGCTGCTCGAGCAGCGAGTAGCGGCCGGCGAGCAGCACGCAGTCGAGGTCGGCCTCGCGCGCGAAGAACTCGCAGACGTCCGCGTCGTTGACGCCGATGCCGATCGCGCGCACGACGCGCTGGGCGCGCAGGTCGGCGAGCGCCCGGTACGCGCCGGCGAGCGCCTCGCGCTGCCGCTCCCCGGCGGACTCGCCGTGCGTCCACGGATCGACGTCGTGGATCAGCGCGACGTCGACCGACGCGACGCCCAGACGGAGCATCGACTGCTCGAGCGAGCGCATCGCGCCGTCGTACGAGTAGTCGAACCGACCCTCGTGCGGCAGCCCGCCCGCGTACCCTTCGGTGCGCAGGACACCGCTGGGAGCGGGCGAGTACACGCGACCGACCTTGGTCGAGAGCACGAACGAGGATCGGGGCCTGCGCCGAAGCGCGGTGCCGATCCGGTGCTCGGAGAGGCCCCGGCCGTAGAGCGGCGACGTGTCGACCAGCGTGATGCCTGCGTCGAGCGCCGCCTCGACGGTCGCGATCGCCGTCGCATCGTCGAGCGGCGCGTAGAGATCGCCGAGCGGCGCGCCGCCGAAGCCCAATGCCGGGACGTCGAATCCGGATCCGCCGAGCGGACGCGTCCGGATCGTTGCCGAAGACGACGCGACGGGGACTTGCGCGGCCATTGCGTGCACACTAACATGTCAGCATGCTCGAGTCCAAGTCCCCCACCCGCCTGCCCGTCCGTCCCGCCGACCGCCGCTTCGGCCTCGGCGTCGCGCTCGTCACGCCGTTCGCGCGCGACGGGAGCGTCGACCTCGCGCGGCTCGTCGCCCACGCCCGCAACTGCCTCGACGAGGGCTGCTCGACCGTCACGCTGTTCGGCACGACCGGCGAGGGCGCCTCGCTCGGGTCCGGCCAGCGCGCCGCGATGCTCGAGGCGATGGACGACGCGGGCCTGGATCTTCGTGCCACCGTGCTCGCGGGCGTCGCCGCCTCGGCGGCCGAGGATGCCTCCGCGCAGGCGAACCAGCTGTACGACGCGGGCGGGCGGGGCATCCTGCTCGCGCCGCCGTTCTACTTCAAGGGCGTCGGCGACGAGGGACTCTACCGCTGGTTCTCGACGGTGCTCGAGCGCTGCCGCGATCCCCGCGAGGTGATCGTCTACCACCTCCCGTCGATCACCGCCGTGCCGCTGTCCTCGCCGCTGATCGGCCGCCTCAAGCGCGCGTTTCCCGGCGTCGTCACCGGCGTCAAGGACTCGAGCGGCGAGTGGGCGAACACCGAGCGCCTGCTCGCCGACCATGCCGACCTGCACATCCTGGTCGGCGACGAGCGGCAGCTCGCGCGGGCGATGCGCCAGGGCGGATCGGGCGCGATCAACGGCTTCTCGAACTTCTGCGCGAGGACGATCCTGCCGATGGTCGAGCGCGGCGAGGACGTCGCCGGCATCGCGGAGCTCGTCGACCTGCTGCTGCGCTACCCGGTGACGCCCGGCGTCAAGGCGCTCGTCGCGCATCGCTTCCGCGACGACGCGTACCTGGCCGTGGCGCCGCCGCTCGTCCCCGCCGATCCCGCGGCGCGCGCGGCGCTCGCTGCCGCGTTCGACGCGCTGCCGACCCGCCAGCGATGACCACGAAGGGTCGCTCCGGCATGAAGCTGCGCGACCAGGCCTACCAGCGCTTCACGCGCGGCCTCCTCGAGCGGGAGATCCACGCCGGCCAGTTCGTCTCGCAGCGCGAGCTCACCGAGATCACCGGGATGCCGCTCGGCGCGATCCGCGAGCTCATCCCGCGCCTCGAGGCGGACGGGCTCATCCGCACGGTTCCGCAGCGCGGCATGCAGGTCGCGCAGGTCGACGTGCGCCTGATCCGCGATGCGTTCGGCTTCCGGGTGATGATCGAGCGCGAGGCCGCGGCGCAGTTCGCGCTCCACGCGCCCGACGAAGCGCTCCGGCGGCTGAAGGACGAGCACGAGGCGGTGCTCGCGGCGGCGGCGAAGGGCGTGACGCCGGCGCTGATCGCCCGGGCGCAGGCCGTCGACGACGGGATGCACGCGACGATCGTCGACGCGCTCGGCAACGACATCGTCTCGAACGCCTGGCGCGTCAACCAGCTCAAGATCAGGCTGATCCGCCAGAGCGAGACGCGCCTCTACGCCGACCTGGTCGCGCCCGTCATGCGCGTGCACCTCGGCGTGATCGACGCGATCGCCTCGCGCGACCCGCTGCGCGCCGCCGCCGCGATGGAGGCGCACATCGCCGCCTCGCGCGACCGCGCGCTCGGCGTCGGCGCCGGGGCGGCGGCAGGATCGATGGTCACGGCCCGTTCGCCGCGCGTCCGCGCGTCGAGCCCCGACATCGCCGGGACGCGATCGTCCCGGCGCGACGACCCCCGCGCGGCGACCCCGCGCGACACCCGAGGAGGAAAGCGATGAAACGATGGATGCTAGCGACGGCGATGGCCGTCGGCGCGGCGCTCGGCGCCGCATCGGCCCACGCGCAGCAGGTGACGATCCGCTGGGGCGACGTCGTCGGCGGCACGCACCCGTCGGTGCAGATGATCGACCGGATCGCCGCCGAGGCGAAGGAGAAGTCGGGCGGACGCATCGTGATCCAGTCGTTCCCCGGCGGCCAGCTCGGCGGCTCGCGCGACATGATCGACGCCGTGGCCAACGGCGCGCAGCAGGTCGTGACCGAAGGCGCGGCGAACTTCGGCGCCTGGGTCCCGTCGATCTCCGTCGTCGAGGCGCCGTACATCTGGCGCGACGCGGCCCACCTCGACAAGGCGATGAACGGCCCGATCGGCGAGCAGTTCAACGAGACGCTGGTCAAGGCGCGCGGCATGCGCATCCTCGGCACGACCTACTACGGCACGCGCCACATCACGACGACGTCGAAGGAAGTGCGTTCGCCCGCCGACATGGTCGGGTTCAAGCTGCGCGTCCCCGAGAACGACGTGTTCAAGGCGATGGCCGAGGCGTGGGGCGCGAAGCCGACGCCGATGAACTTCGGCGAGCTCTACCTCGCGCTCAAGCAGAACGTCGTCGACGGGCAGGAGAACCCGCTGCCGACGATCAAGTCGGGCAAGTTCGACGAGGTGCAGAAGTACCTGGTGCTGTCGGCCCACATCATCACGCCGCGGCTCGTCGTCGTGAACGAGGCGTTCTGGCAGGGGCTGTCGGCCGGCGACCGCAGGATCATCTCGGACGCGGTGAAGAACGGGATCGCGTGGCAGAACGCCGAGCTGATCAGGCAGGAAGGCACGCTCGTCGACACGTTCAAGGCGGCGGGGATGACCGTCGTCACGCCCGACCCGAGGGCGTTCCGCGACCCGGTCCTCGCGAAGGTGCCGAAGATGTTCGAGTCGAAGTGGGGCGCGGGCATGGTCGAGCGCATCCAGGCGGTCCGGTGAGCGGGATTGCTCCCTCTCCCGCTTGCGGGAGAGGGCCGGGGGTGACCCCGGCCCCCCCCCCGCCCGCCCCCCCCCCCGGGCGGGGTTTTTTTTTTTTTGGGGGGGGGGGGGGGCCCCCCCCCCCCCGCCGGGGGGGGGTTCCTCCTCTCCCGCTTGCGGGAGAGGGCCGGGGTGAGGGCACGGTGCAGCGCTGATCGACCGCGCGGTCGACGTCGCCGCGATCGCGGCGTTCGCGGGCATGTTCGCCTGCGTGCTCGGACAGGTCGGCTTCCGCTACGTGCTGGGCGACCCGCTCGTCTGGAGCGACGAGCTCGCGCGCTACCTGTTCGTCTGGGCGTCGTTCCTCGGCTGGATCATCGCCGCGCGGCGGCGCAGCCACCTGTCGATCGACACGGTGACCCTGCGACTGGCGCCGCGCGGGCAGGCGGCGCTCCGGGTCGTCGGTGCGCTCGCCGGCATCGCGTTCGCCGCGGTGCTCGTGTTCTACGGCTGGCGGATCATGCAGCGCAATCTCGACGTCGAGACGACGACGCTGTTCTTCACGATGGGCGTCGTCTACGCGATCGTGCCGCTGGCGGCGTTCGCCGTCGGACTCTACGCGCTGGCCGACGCGCGCGCGGCCCTGCGCGCGTTCGCGGCGCACCCGGGGGCGCGACCGTGATCGAACTGATGCTCGCGATCCTCGCCGCGTGGTTCGTGAGCCTGTTCGCCGGGCCGGCGATCTACGCGGCGATGGGGCTCGCCGGCTTCGCGTTCCTCGCGTTCGCCGGGATTCCGGGCATCGTCATCCCGCAGAAGGTCGCGATGGCGGCGAACTCGTTCCCGCTGCTCGCCGCGCCGCTGTTCATCCTGATGGGCAACCTGATGAACTCGGCCGGCATCAGCGTGCGCATCTTCGCGTTCGCGAAGGCGATCGTCGGATGGATGCGCGGAGGCCTGTGCCAGGCGAACATCGTGGGCTCGGTGATCTTCGCCGGGATGAGCGGATCGGCGGTCGCCGATGCGGCGGGCCTCGGCACCGTCGAGATCGAGATGATGAAGAAGGAGGGCTACGACGCGGAGACCGCCGGCGCGATCACCGCGGCGTCGGCCACGATCGGGCCGATCATCCCGCCGTCGCTGCCGATGATCGTCTACGGCGTCGTCGCGGAGACGTCGATCGGCGCGCTGTTCCTCGCCGGCGTGATCCCGGGGCTCCTGATGGCGGCGGCGCTGATGCTCATGGTGCGCCACCTCGCGATCCGCCGCGGACTGCCCAGCCACCCGTTCGAGGGCGGGCGCGCGCTGTGGCGGGCGTTCCGCGACGCGTTCTGGGCGCTGATGGCGCCGTTCGTGCTGCTGGGCGGCCTGTTCTCGGGCGTCTTCACGCCGACGGAGGCGGCCGCCGTCGCGGTCGTCTACGCGCTCGTCCTCGGGCTCTTCGTCTACCGGGAGTTCCGCTTCGCCGATCTCCCGAAGCTCGTCGTCGACACGGTCGAGACCTCGGGCGTCGTGATGGCGCTCGTGATGACCGCGTCGCTGCTGGGCTACTGCATCTCGGTGTCGCGTCTGCCGCAGGAGTTCGGCGCCGCGCTGTCGGCGTGGACGACGAACCCGGTCGTCTACCTGCTGATCGTCAACGCGCTGCTGCTCGCCGTCGGCTGCTTCATGGAGGCGATCGCGGCGATGCTCGTGCTGGTCCCGATCCTCGTGCCGGTCGCGCTGAAGCTCGGCATCGACCCGGTTCACTTCGGCCTGGTGTTCGTGCTGAACCTGATGATCGGCACGATCACGCCCCCGGTCGGCGTCGTCCTCTACGTGACGGCGAAGGTCGCGCAGGTGCCGTTCGACCGCATCGCGCGCGCGGTGCTCCCGTACCTCGTGCCGCTGTTCGGCGTGCTCGCGCTCTGCACGTTCTGGCCGCCGGTCACGACGTTCCTGCCGAGCCTCCTGATGGGCCGTTGACCCGGGTCGGCGCCGGTGCCCCTGGCGGCGGCGCCCCCTGCGCGCCCGTGCGCGCGCGGCCGCGCGTCAGACCGGCAGCGCGGTCTCGTACTTGACCTCGCGCAGCACCACCATCGACCGCAGGGTGCCGATGTCCTTGATCTTGAACATCACCCGGTGCAGGAACGCGTCGTAGGCCTTGACGTCGGGCAGCACCACCTTGATCACGTAGTCGGCGTCGCCGGTGACGCTGTAGCACTCGATCACCTCGGCGCAGGCATGCATCGCCGACTCGAACTGCTCGGCGGCGCCCTCGGTCTGCCGCAGCAGCGAGACCTGCGCGAGGATGCAGGCCGACAGGCCGACCTTCTCGCGCTCGACGAGCGCCGTGTACCGGCGCACGACGCCGCTGGCCTCCAGCTCCTTGACGCGCCGCCAGCAGGGGGAGACGGACAAGCCGACCTTGGCGGACAGCTCCTGGACCGTTTGCCGGGAGTCGCGCTGCAGCTCCCGCAGGATCCGCGAGGACGCCGCATCGAGTTTAATTTGCTCCATACGCCAGTTCTCGAGAAATAATTTACCTCAATTGTCGGTTTTAAAGGGAGAAATAGCAATCCTATTCCCCTGTGCCTGACCAGACTATCCGACGTGGGCGCATCCGACCGGGAGGGGCTCGAGACGTCGACCGCCGCGTCGCGGGGGCTGCTCGACTATCGCCTCGACGACGCGCTGACGGCGGATCGCGGCCGGATCCTGATCTCCGGCACCCAGGCCCTGGTCCGCCTCGTCCTGATGCAGGCGCGCCTCGACCGCGCGCGCGGCCGGGACACCGCCGGATTCGTCACCGGCTATCGCGGCTCGCCGCTCGGCGGCGTCGACTTCGCGATGTGGAAGGCGCGGCCGCTGCTGGACGCCCAGCGCGTGCGCTTCATGCCGGCGATCAACGAGGAGCTCGCCGCGGCCGCCGCGCTCGGAAGCCAGCGCGTCGCGTCCGACGCCGAGCGCAAGGTCGAAGGCGTCTTCGCGCTCTGGTACGGCAAAGGCCCGGGCCTCGATCGCGCCGGCGACATGCTGCGGCACGGCAACGCCTATGGCGTGTCCAGGCACGGAGGCGTGCTCGTGGTCGCGGGCGACGATCACGGCTGCGTGTCCTCGGGCATGCCGTTCCAGAGCGACCTCGCGATGCAGGCCTGGAGCATGCCGGTGCTCCATCCGGCCAACATCGCGGAGATCATCGAGTTCGGCCTGTACGGCTGGGCGCTGTCCCGCTACTCGGGCGCCTGGGTCGGCATGAAGGCGATCTCGGAGACCGTCGAGGCCACGGCCACCGTGGATCTCGACGCGCTGCGCACCGAGTTCGCGGTCCCGCCCGACTTCATCGCGCCCGAGGGCGGACTGCACTACCGGATGCAGGACCTCCCGGGCCTCGCGATCGAGGAGCGCCTGGCGGCCAAGCTCGATGCGGTGCGCGCATTCGCCTTCGCCAATCCGATCGACCGGATCGTCGCCGACGCTCCCGACGCGAAGATCGGCATCGTCACCTGCGGCAAGGCGCACCTCGACGTGCTCGAGGCGCTGCGCCGGCTGGAGTTGCCGCTCGACGCGCTCGCCGCGGCGGGCGTGCGCCTGTACAAGGTCGGCCAGGTGTTCCCGATCGAGCCGCAGCGGATGCGCGCGTTCGCGCGCGGCCTCGACGAGCTGCTGGTCGTCGAGGAAAAGGCGCCGGTGGTGGAGAACCAGATCCGCGCGCTGCTCTACAACCTCGATCCGGGCGACCGTCCGCGCGTGCTGGGCCGGGAGGACGCCGACGGCCGCAAGCTGCTGCCGGCCACCGGCGAGCTGCGGCCCTCGCGCGTCATGCCGGTGCTCGCCCGATGGCTGGCGCGTCACGCGCCCGGCCTCGACCGGCGCGGGAGCGTGCCGGCGTTCGTCGCCACGCCGGTGCTCGCCAACGACGCCGACGGCGTGCGGCGCGTCCCGACCTTCTGCGCCGGCTGCCCGCACAACCTGTCCACGCTCGTGCCGGCGGGCTCCGAGGCGAGCGGCGGCATCGGCTGCCACGGCATGTCCGGCTGGATGGACCGGCGCAACTCGTTCGCCCAGGTGCCGATGGGCAGCGAGGGCATCGACTGGGTCGGGCAGTCGTTCTTCTCCCGCGCGACGCACCGTTTCCAGAACATGGGCGACGGCACCTACTCGCACTCCGGCTACCTCGCGATCCGCCAGGCGGTCGCGGCCGGCGCCAACGTCACCTACAAGATCCTCTACAACGACGCGGTCGCGATGACCGGCGGGCAGCCGGTCGACCGCAGGCTGTCGGTGCCCGAGATCGCGCGCCAGCTCGAGGCCGAGGGGGTGGCGCGCATCGCCGTGCTGGCCGAGGACGCGCTGCGCTGGCGCGGGCGTGCCGGCGAATTTCCTCCCCGCACGCTGCTGCGCGCGCGCGGCGAGCTCGACGCGGTCCAGCGCGAACTGCGCGCGATCCCGGGCGTCACCGCGCTGATCTACGACCAGGTCTGCGCGACCGAGCAGCGCCGGCGCATCAAGCGCGGACTCGCCGTCAGCCCGCAGCACACGTGTCTTCATCCATCCGGAGTTGTGCGAGAACTGCGGCGATTGCACGGCCCTGTCCAGTTGCGTCGCGATCCGGCCGCTCGCCACGCCGCTCGGACGCAAGCGCCGGATCGACCCGTCGGTCTGCAACGACGACTACGCCTGCCTGGACGCGAACTGCCCCGCGATGGTCACGGTCGAGGGCGGCGCGCTGCGCCGGAAGGCCGGGATCGCCGCGCAGGACGAACGTCTCGAGCGCGCGATCGCCGACCTGCCGGACCCGCCGGCCTGGCGCTGGACCGGCCCCTACGACCTGGTCGTCACCGGCGTCGGCGGCACCGGCATCATCACGCTCGGCGCGCTGCTGGTCACGGCCGCGCACCTCGAGGGGAAGAGCGCGTCGGTGCTCGACTTCACCGGATTCGCGCAGAAAGGCGGCGCCGTCATCGCCTTCGTGCGGATGGCCGAGCGTCCGGAGCTCCTCCACCAGACGCGCATCGACACGCAGCAGGCCGACGCGATGATCGCCTGCGACCTGGTCGTGGGCGCCTCGGCAGCGGCGTTGCAGACGCTCACGCGCGGTCGCACGCGCGTCGCGGCGAACCTGCACGAGATCCCGACCGCCGCCTTCGTCTCCGACCGGGATGCCGATCTGCACGCCGCCGGGCTGCTGGCGAAGATCCGGCATGCGATCGGCACCGATGCCGTCGTCGCCTGCGACGCGCAGGCGCTGGCCGATCGACTGCTCGGCGACACGATCACCGCCAACGTGCTGCTGCTCGGGTTCGCCTGGCAGTCCGGGCTCGTGCCCCTCGGTCGCCCGGCGATCGAGCGCGTGCTCGAGCTCAACGCGGTGGAGGTCGAGGCGAACCGGCTCGCCTTCGGGCTCGGCCGGCTCGCCGCCGCCCGACCGGACGCGCTGCAGGCGCTGCTCGGCGCCGATGGGTCGGGGCGCGATGATCCGGATCTCGACGCCACGATCGACCGGGAACGGCGACGCCTGACCACCTACCAGGACGCCGCGTACGCGCAACGCTATCTCGATCTCGTCGCCGGCGTGAGGGACGCCGAGCGCAGGGCCGTCGGACCGGACGCGCCGCTCGAGCTGACGCGGCAGGTGGCGCTCAACTACGCGAAGCTGCTCGCGTGCAAGGACGAGTACGAGGTCGCGCGGATGTATTCCGACGGCAGCCTCGAGCGGGCGCTCGACGACGCGTTCGCGGGCGACTTCGCCGTGCAGTACCGCTTCGCACCGGAGTTCCTCGTCCGGCCGCGCGGCGACGGCAGGCCGGCCCGCAAGCTCGTGTTCGGTCGGTGGCTGCGTCCGGGGCTGCGGCTGCTGGCCGCGGCGCGGCGCATTCGCGGCACGCCGCTCGACCCCTTCGGCTGGTCCGCCGCGCGTCGAGCGGAGCGCGCGCTCGCGGACGAGTATGCCGCCGCCGTTTCGCACTCGCTGGATCGCCTCGACGCGACGACCCATGGCGCTGCCGTCCGTCTGGCGGCCCTGCCCGGCGAGGTGCGCGGCTTCGGGAGCGTGAAACGCGCCGCGGCGGAGCGGATGCGGGCGCAGATGCGCGAGCAGGTGGAACGGCCGTCGACGCCCGCGCAGGGGGCGCCCCGGTGAACGCGCGCCAGCGCTCGTCCGAGATGCCCGATCTGCGCGTCCTGCGCGTCGCCGACCTGCTGCTGCACGAGCAGCACGATGCGCAGCGCAGCGATCCGCTGGCGCAGCGGATCGTGTCCGACGGCGTGCTGAAGAACCCGCCGATCGTGGCGCCGGTCGATGGCGGACCGCCCTTCGTCGTGCTCGACGGCGCGAACCGGGTGACGGCGGCGTCGGCGCTGGGGCTCGTGCACGTCGTCGCGCAGGTCGTCGATTACGACGACCCGGCCCTGGCGCTGGACACCTGGCACCACCTGGTCTGCGGATTCCCCCGCGACCGGTTCGATGCGCTGGTGGAGGAGCTCGTCGGCGCGCGCCTCGAACCGTCCGACGTGATGCACGCGCGCGCGCTCGTGGCCCGGCGCGAAGCGCTGGCCTTCGTCGTCCATCCCGACGGCCGCGCGTATGCGGTCGGTGCGGCCGGCGATCTGCACGAGCGCACGGCGCGGCTGAACGCGCTGGTCGACATCTACCGGTCCCACGGCCGGATCTGCCGCGTCCGCACCGACCACATCGACGATCTCCTGTCCTGGCACGACGACGTCACCGCCCTGGTCGTGTTCCCGCGCTACGAGCCGGCGGAGATCGTCGACCTCGCCCGCGTCGGCGCCAGGCTGCCGGCGGGCATCACGCGCCACCTGATTCCGCATCGGGCGCTGCGCGTCAATTTTCCCGTGTCCATCCTGCGCGACGATCGATCGGCGCAGTCGAAGAACGACTGGCTGATGGATTGGATGAAGACGAAGGTCCAGGCGAAGGAAGTGCGGTCCTACCAGGAATCGACGGTGCTGTTCGATGAATGAATCCGTGCGACCGGGTGCTTGCGGGCGGCGCTGCAGCCGGCAGCGAACGCGGCCGTCGCCGGCCGTGGGCGATGGCACGGTACGCCTGCGGAAATGGTGCAGGTGCGTAACGCGCGCTGTCCCGCCGATCGTCGACGACGGTGCCGGCGCATGCCACATGCCGGTGCCTCGCCGCTTGATATCCATCAACGCGGTGCGGGAATTCGGTGCCTATAACGAGCGATCGCGAACGGCAGGACGTACTGCGACCGGTCTCATGCGTGCATCGCGACCGGTCCGCGTTCATCGGCCTGCCTGCACGCGGTCGCGGACCGAAAGCGGATCGTCCCGACGGCAGGCGCATCACGTATTCCCGGTTCTCGCGCGGTCCCGATCCGGTCCGCGTGCGGCAACGATTGCGGTTCCGCAGTGCGCGCCACGAACGAGGGGGACGGTCCGATGGCTATGCTCGGCCTGAGGGGAATCGCGGGCGCGCTGCTGGCGGTCACCGTCGTGGCTTGCCAGGTCCCCGCGGATCCCGTGGGCGCGCTGGCCGAGCAGGCGGGACCGGTGCGGCGTTCCGACCAGTTCCAGGCCGTGGCGGGAAACGGCACGACGCTGGTCGTCGTGGGCGCGTTCGGCGCCGTCCTCTCCTCGAGCGACAACGGCAGGACCTGGGCACGAGAGGAACTCCCCGGCAAGCCTCCGCTGATCGCCGTGTCCGCCTGTCCGGACGGCTCGTACGCCGCGCTGGATTTCTATCGCAAGGTGTGGCTCGGCGACCGCGCCGCGAAGCAGTGGCAGGCGAAGGAATTGAAGACCCGGGCCAATCCGCTCGCGCTCGCCTGCGATCCGCGGGGTCGGATCTGGGTCGTGGGCAGCAACAGCACGATCCTCGCGAGCCGCGACCGCGGCGCGACCTGGCAGGAAACGTCGCTGGGCGAGGACGCGATGCTCACGACGATCCAGTTCCTCGATGGCGAGCACGCGGTGATCAGCGGGGAGTTCGGGCTCTTCCTGACCACGGTCGACGGCGGCGCCCATTGGGTCCCGGGCTCCCGGATCTCGGACGATTTCTATCCCTATGCCGCGCTGTTCTCGGACCCGAGCACGGGGTCGGTGAGCGGACTGGGCGGCGTCATCGTTCACACGGTCGACGGCGGCAGGACCTGGGCGCGGGAGCCCAACCGGACTGGCGCGCCGATGTACGGCGTCGTGGGTCACGGCGGCGAGACCTGGGCGCTGGGCGTGAACGGGCTGGTGCTCAAACGCACGCAGCGGGAGTGGATTCCCACCGCGCAGGGACTGCCGGCGCCGTGGCTCCGTGCCGGACGCTCGCTCGGCCCGACGGCGATGCTGGTGGCGGGCGGGGCGGGGACGCTGCAGATCGTCTCCACCGCTTCCGCCGCGTCCGGCGCCGGGAACTGAGGCCCGCCGATGAGACACCGGGTCTCCCACGCGCTGCATCGGATGGAAGAGCAGGTGTTTCGCTCGCCGCGAATCATCCTCGGCGCGATCCTGCTCGTCACCGTGTTCTTCGCCTGGCAGATCCCCGCTCTCAAGATGCACTCGGAGTTCGACGACCTGCTGCCGCAGCAGCACCCGTTCATCAAGCTGCACAACGAGATCCGCGACAGCTTCGGGGGGGCGAGCCAGATCGCCGTCGCGATCGAGGTCGACAAGGGCACGATCTTCACCAACGAGACGCTGGCGCTGATCCATCGGGTCACCACGGCGGTCGACAGCCTGCCGGGGGTCAACCACAACCTGGTGTCGAGCCTCACCCATCGCGCCGCGCGCAAGGTGTGGCTCTCCGAGACCGGGGAGCTCAACTCCCAGCCTTACTACGATCCGGGTCGCGGATCGCTGGCGGCCGGGGATCTGGCGCAACTGCAGAACGACGTCCGCGCGAACCCCCGCGTCTACGGGCTCATGGTCTCGCCGGACATGAAGGCGGCGCTGATCAAGGCGCAGTTCAACGAAAGCGAGAGCCTCGACTACGTCAGGGCATTCGGCGAGCTGCAGAAGATCCGCGCCAGCGAGGCGACACAGGGCGTGCGGATCTACGCCACCGGGCAGCCGGTGCTGATCGGCTGGGTCTACACCTACCTGCCGCAGATCCTGCAGATCTTCCTTTACACGCTGCTGCTGATGGTGGCGCTGCTGATCGCCTACTTCCGGCGGCTGTACGGCGTGCTGCTTCCGCTGCTGGGCATCGTCCTCTCGTCCCTCTGGGGGCTGGGCTTCGTCTCGCTGCTCAAGTTCAACGTCGACCCGCTGACGCTGGTGATCCCGTTCCTGATCGCCGCGCGCGCGATGTCCCACAGCATCCAGCTGGTCGAGCGCTACTACGGCGAACTCGCCGTGGTCGGGGATTCGAAGGTCGCGGCCCGGAACGCTTTCGACGATCTCTTCCGTCCCGGCTCGCTCGCGGTGATCGTGGACACCGTGGGCATCCTGGTGCTCGCGCTCGGGGCGGCGCCGATCAACACCAAGCTGGGCTACTACGCCGCGTTCTGGGCGTTCTCGGTCGTGTTCACGGTGCTGCTGGTCGTCCCGCTCCTGCTGTACATCCTGCCGCAACCCCGCAAGACCGCCTACCGCTACGGCAGCGTTCGCAACGGGGTGATCGCGCTCTTCGGCGTGGTCGTGCGGCGCTCGGGCGCGATCGGCGTGCTCGTCGTCGCGCTGGGACTGTTCGCCGTCGGCGCGACCTTCGGCGCCCGGGTGCAGGTCGGCGAGGCCGAACCGGGCAGCCCGCTGCTCTTTCCCGCGCACGACTACAACGTCTCCTCCAAGGCCATCAACACCCGCTTCCCCGGCTCCGAGGAGCTCTACATCGTGGCGCGCACCGCCGACAAGGGCGGGCTCAAGCGCCCCGAGGTGCTGCATGCGCTCGAGGATTTCCAGAACCACATGCTGCAGGACCCGGCGCTCGGCGGGGCCAAGGGGCTGCCGGGACTGGTGCGCGCCGTCAACAGCCTGACCCACAACACCGATCCGCGCTGGAGCCAGATCCCGGACACGGCGGCGGAAGTCGGCGGGCTGATGTTCGCGTACATGGCCGCGAGCCCGATTCCCGGCGCGCTGAAGGAGTTCCTGAACCCCGAGGAGACCGAGGCCAATCTGGTGTTCTTCTACAAGGACCACCAGGCCGGCACGATCGACCGGGCCATCCGGCTAGCGCGGGAAGGGGTCGCCGCGGTGAGCGGCCGCGCGAAGGATCTCGACATCCTGCTCGCCGGAGGCGTGGTCGGCGTGAACGCGGCGATCAACGAAGCGGTGCGCGACGACAACAAGCTCATCGTCCCGCTGGTGCTGGTGCTCTCGTTCGTGTTCGTGACGCTGTTCTACGGGTCGCTGCACGCAGGGTGGCTGATGGTGCTGCCCATGCTCTTCGCCACCGTGCTCACCTACGCGTACATGGGCGTCAAGGGCATCGGCATCAACGTCAACACCGTGCCTGTGATCGCGGTCGGCATCGGCGTGGGCATCGACTACGCCATCTACCTGATGAACCGCATCCGCGAGGAGATGGCGAACCTGGGGGACCTGCATCGGGCGGTGACGCGCGCCATGGCGACCACCGGTTTCGCGGTGACCTTCACGGCGGCCACGCTGATCGCCGGGGTGGCGATGTGGGTGGTGCTCTCCGACCTGCGGTTCCAGTCGGACTCGGCGCTGCTCCTGACCGTGATGCTGGTTCTCAACGCCGTGGCAGCGATGTTCCTGGTGCCGGCGTGGGTCGTCGTGTTCAAGCCGGCGTTCATCACGCGGGCCCGGCTGGACGAGGACGGCGTGGTTCAGGTCGATTAGACATCACGGCATCGCGGCCGCGCCACGCGGCGCGTTCGCGATGCCGGAAGGCGCGTTGCGGCGGCGATGCCGCGCGCGCTGGCGTTCGGGGCTCAGGCAGGCCGGGGGAAGTTCCACCATCGACGAGGGGAGCGCGCTCATGGCAGATTCCAGGAAACAAGGAACACCGACGCCGACACCGGCGCGTTTCGCACGCATGCTGCTGCTGCTCGGGCCGCTGGCCATGCTCGGGCAGTTCCCGGCGGTCGCGACAGCGGCCGGGGAACCGGCCGGCGCCAATCCGTGGGTGGTCGACGTCTTCTACGAGAACGACACCCACAGCAGGCGGGACGTCGGGCTCGCGAAGTTCCGCAACACGCTGCAGATGGAGGCCGACAAGAAGCTGGGGGCCACCGGCCCGTTCTCCAGCCTCGGGTTCAACGTGAAGCTGCGGGGAACGTTCGACGCGGTATACCGGATGAACGACCTCCGGTTCGGCAACCGGGCCGGCGGACCGGTCTCGCTGGAGAACGGCGTCCCGGGGCAGGACTACAGCGCGCTGTTCGGCGCGCCTCCGGGGACGCTCCTGGGCACGGGGCCGGTGCCGCACGGCGAGGCGCCGATCGCGCTGTTCAACAGCGGAAACATGCTGCTCAACAACCCGAACGACGGCATGGTCGTCCTGGGGAGCCAGCTGCACGACACCGACGGGGGAGTCGCCTTCGGCGTGCCGGTGCGTCCCTGCGACACCGACTCGCGCGGCTGCCTCAGGGACTACATGGACGCCAGCCTGCAGGAGCTGGAGTCGCCGGAGTTCAACGACCGCCTCGACTTCCTTCGCGAAGCCTACTTCGCGGGGACCGTTCCGCTGTCCGACGGCAAGAGCCTTTTCCTCAAGATCGGCAAGCAGCAGGTGATCTGGGGCCGCACCGACCTGTTCCGCGTCCTCGACGTGATCAACCAGATCGACTATTCGCGCAACAACATCTACGACGAGATGCAGGACATACGCATCCCGATGTGGATCGCGCAGTTCGAGTACCGGATGGGCGCGAGCGAAAGCTTCCAGGACCGCAACTTCCAGGTCGTGTGGAACTTCGACAAGTTCCGCCCCCACAACCTCGGGCAATGCGGCTCGCCCAACGTGATCCTCGACGCGGGATGCTTCTTCCGCGGCATGAAGAACCTGTGGGACAACGGAGGCACGGTCGCCAACTTCGCGGGCGCCGGCGCGATCAACGGGACGCCGGGCCTGGCCACGACGTTCCGGCCCCAACCAGATCGGCATCCGCGACGTGAACCTGCCCGGCTGGTCGCTCGACAACACCCAGCTCGGGCTCAAGTTCGAAGGCGTGACCAAGGACGCCTTGAGCTTCTCGGTCAACTTCCTCACCTACCGCTCGCAGCTTCCCAGCCTTCGCGGCGGCATCACGTCGGTGCACCCGTTCACCGGCGCGACCGGCACGTTTCCCTACCTGATCGCCTTCGACCTCGATTTCCCCCGGGTGAACCTGCTCGGCGGGTCGCTCGACATCCAGGCCGACGCGATCGGGTCGGTGATTCGCATGGAGGCCGCGATCACCAAGGGCGAGGAGTTCCCGAGCACGATGCAGCCGCGCCTGTTCAAGGAATCGAAGGTGGTGCGGTACGTGATCGGCTTGGACCGCCCGACGTTCATCCCGATGCTCAACAAGGATCGCACCTTCCTGATCTCGGGCCAGATCTTCGGCCAGCACCTGCTGGACCACGAGCAGGCCGACGGGCCGCTGGGCAGGATCGGGATGCCCGACTGGAAGGACAACTGGATCGGGACGCTGCTGGTCAAGGGCTGGTACCAGAACGACCGGCTGAGCCCGCAGCTGCTCATGGCGTACGACGTCCGCGCGCAGGCCGGCGCCGTGGCGCCGTCCGTCGAGTGGCTGGTGACCGACAACCTGAAGCTGACCTTCGGCGCGAACATCAAGGCCGGGACCGGCGCGCGCAAGTTCGACGACGACCGCACGGCCAACCCGTTCCCGGGATTCACCGGACCCCCCGGCGAAGCCACGATGTCCGCGGGCCTCGGCGGCTTCGAGCCGCTCGGCCGCTTCCGCTCGGGTCCGATCGGCATGGCCATCAACGAGGATTTCGTGCAGTTCGCGTTGCGCTACAAGTTCTGACGACCACGGGAGAGATCACGATGAAACGCCAATGGATGGGATGTTCGCTGCTCGCGGCCGTCGCATGCTCGTCGATCGCCCTCGCGGCCACCGACGCCGACGTCGACAAGTCCTTCTTCCCCTACCGGAACGGCGTCCGGCGTTTCCGGGCATCAAGCCGGGCCTGGTCATCGGCAAGGACAACGTCGAGCCGTTCAGGAACGCGGTGGATCCCGCGCTGTACCAGCACCTCAAGGACGGATGGCTCGAGATCCCGGTCGGCCCCACGACGTCGCTGGACCTGCACCCGAACTACGTCGACGCCACGCGCAAGAACCTGAACAAGGTCAAGCTCGGCGCCCAGCCCGGCGAGATCACCGGTTTCGTCGCCGGGCGGCCCTTTCCCGAGGAGCCCGACCTGAAGGATCCGAGGCCGGCGAGAAAGCTCGCCTGGAACTTCATGCCTGATCAACTACGGCGACAACGGCGCGATCACGCCGTTCTACTGGACGTTCCGCGACCTCAACAGCGGCAAGATCGAGCGCCGGCTCAATTTCAGCTTCCACTTCCTGAACTACAAGCACCGGGTCATCGAGCCGCCGCTGCCGGAAGTGACGCCGAATCCGTCGCAGCTGTTTCGCGGCATCTACGCCAAGGTGCTCGAACCGCTCGACGTCAAGAACACGCAGCTTTTGATCCAGCGGTTCTCCGACGACCTGAAGCGGGACGACGCGTACCTCTACCTCGGCTTCCAGCGCCGCGTGCGGCGGCTCGCCACCGGGCAGGTCACCGACGCGTTCCTGGGCAGCGACCTGATGGTGGAGGATTTCGAGGGATACAACGGACGCATCTCCGACATGGTCTGGACCTACAAGGGCACGGCCGACATGCTGGCCCCGTTCTTCAACCACAACGAGCAGAAGCTGTCCGACGAGTTCAAGGAGCCCGACGGCTACAGGTTCATCGCGTTCGGCGGCAAGGGAGGCTGCTTCCCGATCGTGAGCTGGCAATTGCGCAAGATGTACGTGCTCGAGGCCAAGCCGGTGGATCCCGGCCATCCGATCAGCAAGCGCGTCTACTACGTGGATTCGCAGACCTTCACCATGTCGCGCACGCTGATCTACGATCGCAAGGGCGAGCTGTGGAAGAGCTTCACCGTGGGCAAGTCGCTGCCCGACCACCACCTGCCCGAGAACAAGGGCAGCGGCGCGCCGGTGGACGACTTCTTCAGCATGGTCGACGTCCAGTCCAAGCACTGCACGACCGGACAGTTCAAGGCGCACATGGGCGGCAAGCTGACGCCGGTCTCGCTGTTCAGCGTGCAGAACATGCGCGGCGGTGATTGACCTCGGTGTACGCGCGCCTCCCGCGGCGATCCGCGGGAGGACGGCTGCGCACCACCTTCGGCGGTCCGTCTCCAGCCATGGAAGCGGCATCGGCGGTCCGTGCCGTTGGCGTCAAGGACGGCCGTGTGTCGTCCGGCCCAGGGAGCCCCCCCTTGCACTCGATCGCAGGTCCCCGCTTCTCAGCAACGGCACGACGACTCCCGCGACGGGAGCGCAGCCACCCGACCAGGAGGAATCATGTCCGACACCGTCAAGTACGTCCTCGAGGAATCGAGAATCCCGAAGACCTGGTACAACATCCAGGCCGACCTGCCGAAACCGCTCCCGCCGGTGCTGCACCCGGGCACCCGCAAGCCGATCGGACCGGATGACCTGGCACCGCTGTTCCCGATGGCGCTGATCCTGCAGGAGGTGTCGACCGAGCGCGAGATCGAGATCCCCGAGCCGGTGCGCGACGTCTACCGCATGTACCGGCCCAGCCCCCTGTTCCGCGCCCACAAGCTGGAAGCGGCCCTGGGCACGCCGGCCAAGATCTACTACAAGTACGAAGGCGTGCGCCCTCGGCAGCCACAAGCCGAACACCGCGATTCCGCAGGCGTTCTACAACCAGGAGGCCGGCATCAAGCGCCTCTCGACCGAGACCGGCGCCGGCCAGTGGGGATCGTCGCTCTCGTTCGCCGGCAGCGTCTTCGGCCTGGAAGTGCAGGTGTTCATGGTCCGCGTCTCCTACAACCAGAAGCCGTACCGGCGCGCGCTGATGGAGACCTTGGCGCGCGCTGCGTCGCCTCGCCTTCGAACGAAACGATCCGGCCGCGCCATCCTCGCGAAGTCGCCGGACCATCCGGGCAGCCTGGGCATCGCCATCAGCGAGGCGGTGGAGCTGGCCGCGCAGCGCGACGACACCAAGTACGCGCTGGGTTCGGTGCTCAACCATGTGCTGATGCACCAGACCATCATCGGGACGGAGGCGATGGCGCAGCTCGAGATGGCGAACGACTATCCCGACGTGATCGTCGGCTGCACCGCCGGCGGCTCGAACTTCGCCGGCATCGCGTTCCCCTTCCTCGGCGCGCAGCTGCGCGGCGGGAAGAAGGTGCGGATCGTGGCGGTCGAGCCCGCGGCGTGTCCGAGCCTCACCCGCGGCCGCTACGCGTACGATTTCGGCGACACCGCGCACCTGACGCCGCTCACCAAGATGCACACGCTGGGGTCGACCTTCACGCCGCCCGGCTTCCACGCCGGCGGCCTGCGCTACCACGGCATGGCGCCGCTGGTGAGCCACATCAAGGAGCTGGGCCTGATCGAGGCGGTCGGCTACCAGCAGTTGCAGTGCTTCGAGGCGGGCGTGCAGTTCGCCCGCGCGGAAGGCATCGTGCCGGCGCCGGAGGCGAACCACGCGGTCAAGGGCGCGATCGACGAGGCGATCCGCTGCCGCGAGGAGGGCAGGTCGCGCACGATCCTGTTCAACCTGTGCGGCCACGGCCACTTCGACATGCAGGCCTACATCGACTACTTCAGCGGCAAGCTGGTCGACCAGGACTACGACGAGGCCGAGAGCTCGCCATGGCGCTGGCGGGACTGCCCTCGGTGAAGGAAGCCGCGTAGCGCGCGGAACGCGGGCCGGCGGCGTGGCACCGCCACTGCCGCCGGCGTTTCGCCGCGCCGACGTCGACGCCTCGGGCCGAGGACGTGGCGACGAGGGCGGCGGCCGGCCAGGCCGATCGGGAGCGGACGGCGTCACGGTCGCCGCGAGCCGCAGCCTGCCGCGACGCCCGGGTCGGCGCAGGGCCGATGTCGTCGGTGACGCCGATCGCGATCGCTGTTCGCCGGACTGTTCGCCGGTGCGAACGCCGGCAAGGTACAGTCGATGCCTCGGGACCGCCCGGCCGGGCGGAGTCCCCGCGTGGAACCGGAGGATCGATGGTCGAGGAGAAGATCGAGGTGCGCGCCACCGCCAGCGGCCAGGTGCTGCAGGTCGTCGTGTACAGCAAGCGTGTCGACCGGATCGAAGTGGTCGTAGGAGCCGGCGTCCACAGCGTGCGCTGCGATCTGCTGCCCACGCGCACCGGCCAGGCGTACTCGGGCAGCGTGATGGGACGCGAGCTCGTCTACGAGCGCAGCCGCGCGCAGGTCGAGGCGGACATCGCGAAGACGGCCAGCGTGCGCGACTTCCGGCGCTGACGCGGACCGACGTCTCGCCGGGCGGCTCGCGCCGGTCGGGCGCGGACGCGCCGGTACAATCGCAGCGATGGGAACCTCGGCACCGGGCGCGGACTGGCGCTTCTGCGTCGCGCCGATGATGGAGTGGACCGACCGGCACTGCCGCGTCTTCCACCGGATGCTCTCGAAGCGCGCGCGCCTCTACACCGAGATGGTCACGGCGCCGGCGCTCAAGCACGGCGACGTGCCGCGCCACCTCGACTTCGACCCGACGGAGGCGCCGCTCGCGCTGCAGCTGGGCGGCAGCGATCCCGCTGATCTCGCGCATGCGGCGAAGCTCGGCGAGCGCTGGGGTTACGACGAGATCAACCTCAACTGCGGCTGCCCGTCCGAGCGGGTGCAGTCCGGCAGCTTCGGCGCGTGCCTGATGGCGGAGCCTTCGCTCGTCGCGGACTGCGTGCGCGCGATGCGCGACGCGGTCGGCGTGCCGGTCACCGTCAAGCACCGCATCGGGCTCGACGCGAACCAGGACTACGGCTTCGTGCGCGACTTCGTCGGGACGCTCGCCAACGCGGGCTGCGACGTGTTCATCGTCCACGCGCGCAACGCGGTGCTGAAGGGGCTCTCGCCGAAGGAGAACCGGGAGGTGCCGCCGCTGCGCTACGAGGTCGTGCACCGGCTGAAGCGCGACTTCCCGCGCGCGACGATCGTGCTGAACGGCGGGCTTGCCGACTGGCGCACGATCGAGGCCGAGCTCGGGGCGGTGGACGGCGTGATGCTGGGCCGCACCGCGTATCACGATCCGTATTTCCTCGCGCACGTCGACGTGCGGCTGTTCGGCGACGACATGCCCCCGCCCACGCGTGCTGCCGTCCTCGAGGCGATGCTGCCCTACGTCGCGGCGCAGGTCGCGCGCGGCACGCCGCTGCGCTCGATCGCCCGGCACATGCTCGGCCTCTACCACGGCTGCAGCGGCGGGCGCCGCTACCGTCAGCTCCTGTCCGACGCGCGGCGGCTGGACGGCGCGGGGCCCGAGCTGCTGCGCGAGGCGCTGGCGACGGTCGAGCCCGCCCTCGCGGACTAGCGGCGACGTCGCTTCTGCGGTGCCTTTGCGGGGCCCGGCAACGGATCCGCGTCCTCCCCGCCGCCGGGCATCGCTCGCAGGAAGCGGTCCGGCGCGATCTCGACGACGATCGACGCTCCCGCGTAGAGCGCCACGAGCAGGTGCGGCAGGAAGCGGCCGAAGAGCCACCCGATCGGCGAGTAGACGGCGAGCAGGATCACGACCCAGCGCAGGAACAGGAGCGCGAACCGTCGCTTGACGCGCAGCTCCTCCGGGCTGCGGACGTGCAGCTCGCGCCACAGCCCCGCGTACGACCAGACCGCCGCGACGGCCTGCCATGCGACGCCCGCCTGCAGCGCCGGGTCGGAGAAGACGGTCCTGACGTCGTCCCAGCCCGCCAGGGCGCCCACGAACACGAGCGGCATCCCCAGCGGCACCGCGATGAACGCGACGAGGAACGCGGCGCCCGCGACGTAGCCGACCTCGGCGTTGAGCCGCGACGCCCAGCGGTCCTCGACGCTGCCGCGACCGAGCCACGACATCAGTCCGGCGAAGATCACGCCGATCGACAGCATCGTGTCGACGAAGTACAGGAGCAGCACGGTCGACGCCGACCAGTCGAGCGCGAGGATGCCGACGACGGGCACCAGGTTGCGCGCGACGACCTGGCCGATCGCGATCGGATCGATGCGGCGGCCGGTGTCGTCGGGCACCATGGCGGCGAGGCGCGCCGGCGACTACCGCGGCATGTCGTGGTCGACGTACTGCCGCACGATCGCCTCGAAGCCCGCGTCGGTGCGCATGCCGAGCGCATGGCCGACCTTCGCGTCGAAGTCGCGCGGCCACGTGCGCACGATGCGGTCGATCGCGGGATCGTGCCGGAACACGACGCGATCGGCGACCGCGTCTCCCGCAACGCGTCGCAACGCGTCGACCATCTCGCGGACCGTGACCGAGATGCCCGGGACGTTCACGCTGTGCGACGGCGGAAACGCGGAGGCGGGCGCCTCGTAGCCGGCGATCAGGCTCCCGATGATCGTTCGCGGCGAAACGAGCCACATGCGCGTCGACGCGTCGACCGGGCAGACCGCCTCGACGCCGGAAAGCGGCTCGCGGATGATGCCGCTCGCGAACGACGACGCCGCCTTGTTCGGCTTGCCGGGGCGGACGGTGACCGTCGGCAGCCGCAGGCTGCGGCCGTCGACGAATCCCTTGCGCGCGTAGTCGTGCACCAGCAGCTCGCAGACCGCCTTCTGCGCGCCGTACGACGACTGCGGCGTGAGCACCTGGTCGTCGGGCACGCGTTCGGGCAGCGCGCCGCCGAACACCGCGACCGAGCTCGCGAACGCGACGCGCGGCGGCGCGGGCAGCGCGCGGCAGCGCTCGAGCAGCGCGCGCGTCGCGTCGACGTTCACCCGCCAGCCCAGGTCGAAGTTCGCCTCGGCTTCGCCGCTGACGACCGCCGCCAGGTGGAAGACGCCGTCGATGCCGCCCTTGAAGGCGCGGTCGAGCAGCGTCGGATCGCCCAGGTCGCCGGCGAGGCTCGTCACGCGCTCGTCGCCGAGGTCGGCGGCCGACGCGATGTCGACTAGCGTGATCCGCTCGATCGCGCGCGCGCGGCCGTCCGCGCCGGCGAGCGAGCCGCGGGTGAGCAGCGCAGAGGCGAGCTTGCGCCCGAGGAACCCGGCGCCGCCGGTGATCAGGATGCATGGGGTCCGGCCGGGAAGTCGCCAGGGGCGGCATTATGAACGCGTGGCGCCGGACGCGAGGCGGGGTCGGCGGACCCTCGGTGGAGCGCGCTCACCGCCGCAGCTTCGCAAGTCCGGCGCGCAGCGCTTCCTCGAGGTACGCGCCGTAGAAATCCGCGGTGAGCAGCCCGACCACGGGTTCCGCGAGCGGCGCGCCCGTGCCGTCGACGACGAGCACCGTCGGCGTGAGGGTCACGCCGTAGCGCGCGGCGAGCGCGCTGTGCGTCGTCGGACGCCCGTCGAAGCCGACGACCGGCACCGCGCGGTCGGCCTCGATCTGCCGCAACAGCGCGTCGTCCCGCCACGGCGCCTCGGCGCTCATCGGCACCAGGTGCTCGCGCAGCGCGCGCTCGCAGTAGGGACAGTCCTCGCGTTCGAAGAACAGGAGGATCGGAATGCGACGCGCGCGACTTGCCGCGCCGTCGGCGGCGAGGTCGGCCGCGGAGGGGAGCGCATGGGTGCGGGGGCGTCGCGGGCTGCGCGCGGGCGCGTCGATGCGCGTCCCGTTCTGCGCGAGGCCGACGCCGGCGGCACCCGCCGCCGCGAGTGCTAGAATCGCTCGCAGCGTCCGGCGCCTAGGCGACGCGGCGCGAACCTTCCTTCCGGTCTCCACGCTTCGATGACCTCCCCCTCGGCGCCGCGCCGGCTCGTCATCGCGACGCGCGAATCCGCGCTTGCGCTCTGGCAGGCCGAGCATGTCCGCACGCGGCTCGCGGGATTGTATCCGCATACCCACGTCGACCTGCTCGGCATGACCACGCAGGGCGACCGCGTGCTGGACCGCCCGCTGGCGGCCATCGGCGGCAAGGGCCTGTTCATCAAGGAGCTCGAGGTCGCGATGGCGGAGGGTCGTGCCGACCTCGCCGTGCACTCGCTCAAGGACCTGCCGATGGAGATGCCGAGCGGCTTCGCGCTGGCGGCGGTGACCGCGCGCGAGGATCCGCGCGATGCGTTCGTCTCCCATCGGTACGCGCGGCTCGCCGACCTGCCCGACGGCGCCGTCGTCGGCACGTCGAGCCTGCGGCGCGAGGCGCAGCTGCGCGAGCGTTTCCCGGCGATCGAGGTGAAGGCGCTGCGCGGCAACGTCAACACGCGGTTGCGCAAGCTCGACGAGGGTCAGTACGACGCGATCATCCTGGCGGCCGCCGGGTTGAAGCGCCTGGGCTTCGGCGACCGGATCGCCGACCTGATCGCGCCGGAGGACTGCCTGCCCGCGGTCGGGCAGGGCGCGCTCGCGATCGAGTGCCGCGCCGACCGCCACGATCTCATCGAGCTGCTCGCCGTTCTCGGCGACACCGCGACGACGCTCGTGGCCACGGCCGAGCGCGCGTTCTCGCGCATGCTCTCCGGCAACTGCCACACGCCGCTCGCCGCGCACGGCGACTGGATGGGCGATCGCCTGTGGCTGCGCGGGCTCGTGGCGAGCGCGCGATCTCGCCGAAGCGGTCGAGGACGCCGGTGCCGCCGAGGCGCTGGGGCGCGCGCTCGCCGACAACTTCCTCGCGCGCGGCGCGGCGCGGCTCGTGGCCGGATGAACGTGCATGCGCTGGCCCCGCGCGAACCCGCGCGCGGGCCGCTTTCCGGCCTCGGCATCGTCGTGACGCGGCCGGCACGGCAGGCTGGCGCGTTCGCGCAGAAGCTCGCGGCGCTCGGCGCGACGCCGATCGCGTGGCCGGCGATCGTGATCCTGCCGCCGGACGATCCCGCGCCGCTCGCGCGCGTGCACGCGACGCTCGATCGCTACGACCTCGCGTTCTTCATCTCGGCGAACGCGGCCGAGTACGGCGCGCCGCCGGTCGGCCGCTGGCCGGCGCGACTCTCCGCGTACGCGCCGGGGCCCGGCACTGCGGAGGCGCTCGCGGGCGTCGGCGTGCCGGACGCGCGGATTCCGGCGACGAGCTTCGACAGCGACGGTCTCCTCGCGCTCCCGGAGCTCGCGGACGTGCAAGGCAAGCGCGTGATCATCTTCCGCGGCAGCGGCGGCCGCGAGCAGCTCGCCGAGGTGCTCGCGCAGCGCGGCGCGACGGTCGAGTCGGTGGACTGCTACCGGCGCGCAGCGCCGGCGGGCGACGCGCACGGCATCGTCGACGTGCTGCGCGAAGGCCGCGCGCACGCGCTGACGCTGACGTCGTCCGAGGGCGCCGACAACCTGATGCGTGCCGCGGGCGACGAAGGGCGCGCGTTGCTCGCGCGCCTCCCCGCGTTCGTCCCGCATCCGCGGATCGCCGATCGCGTGCGCGCGCTCGGGCTCGACGCGCGTCTCACGCCCGGCGGCGACGCCGGGCTCATCGCCGGATTGCTGGAATGGGCGCGCGTCCGCACGACGAGCGCATGACGACCCGCCACCAACGCACAGCCGCCAACGCACTGCGACGAGGAAACCACCGATGCCCGCTCCGGACGTGATCGTCACCGCACCGCTGCCGCCGTTCCTCTACGACCCGCTCAGGGCGGACTACCGCTGCCACGACTACTACCAGTCGAGCCACAAGCCGGGCCTGCTTGCCGCGGAGGGGCAGAAGATCCGCGGGCTGGTGCAGGGCGGCGGCACGGTGACGCCGACCGATCTCCTCGACCAGCTGCCGAAGCTCGAGATCATCTCGGTGTTCGGCGTCGGCTACGACGGCGTGCCGGTCGACTACTGCCGCAGGCGCGGCCTCAAGGTCACGAACACGCCCGACGTGCTCACCGACGACGTCGCCGACGTCGCGGTCGGCCTCGTGCTGATGACCGGGCGCGGATTCGCGAAGGCCGAGCGCTTCGTGCGCAGCGGCGAATGGGAGAAGAAGGGCCCCGAGCTCACGACGAAGCTCGGCGGGCGCACGGCCGGCATCCTCGGCCTCGGGCGCATCGGCAAGGCGATCGGGCAGCGGCTCGAGGCGATGGGCATGAAGATCGCGTACACCGGGCGCAAGGCGCAGCCCGGCGTGCACTACCGGTACGTGCCGGACCTGAAGGCGCTCGCGGCGGAGTCCGACTTCCTGATCGTCGCCTGTCCCGGAGGCCCGGCGACGAAGCACCTGGTGAACGCGGACGTGCTCTCGGCGCTCGGGAAGAAGGGCACGATCGTCAACATCGCGCGCGGCTCGATCATCGACGAGCCCGCGCTCGTCCAGGCGTTGCAGGACGGCACGATCGGCGGCGCGGGCCTCGACGTGTTCGCCGACGAGCCGCACGTGCCGAAGCCGCTCCTCGCGATGGACAACGTCGTGCTGCTTCCGCACGTCGGCAGCGCGACGAACGAGACGCGCAAGGCGATGGGCGACCTCTGCAAGGCGAACCTCGACGCGTGGTTCGCCGGCAGGCCGCTCCTCACGCTCATCCCCGAGCTCGCATGACACCGGGGTCGGAGGACAATCTGACCCCGGTCGGGGGAACGCCATGAAGCGGCTGCGGATCGGCGTCGTCGGCGCGGGGCTGATCGGGCGCCGTCACATCGCGACGATCGCGGCGTCGCCGGAGGCGGAACTTTGCGGTGTCGCCGACACGCTCCCGGCGGACGACCCGTACGTGAAGTCGCTGCCGGTGCCGTATTTCGCGTCGCATCGCGATCTCCTCTCCGCCGCGAAGCCCGACGCGATGGTGATCGCGACGCCCAACCGCCTGCACGTGCCGATGGGCATCGACTGCGCGCGCGCGGGCGTGCACATGCTCGTCGAGAAGCCGATCGCGGACACGGTCGAGCTCGCGTGCGAGCTCCTGCGCGAGGCGAAGCGCGCGGACGTCCGGATCCTCGTCGGCCATCATCGCCGCCACCACGCGCAGGCGCAGGAAGCGCGCCGGATCGTCGCGAGCGGGCGGCTGGGCAGGCTCGTCGGCGTGACGTTGCTGTGGGCCGCGCGCAAGCCCGATCCGTACTTCGACGCGACGTGGCGGCGCACGGCGGGCGGCGGCCCGATCCTGATCAACCTGATCCACGAGATCGACATGCTGCGCTACGTCGCGGGCGAGCTCTCGACCGTGACAGGCCTCGCGAGCCGCGCGATCCGTGGCTTCGAGGTCGAGGACACCGCCGCCGCGATGCTCGGTTTCGCGAACGGCGCGCTCGGCACGATCCTGCTCTCCGACGCCGCCGCGAGCCCGTGGACGATCGAGCAGGGGCTGGGCGAGAGCCCCAGCTTTCCGTATGCCGGCGAGAGCGCGTATCGCTTCGTCGGCACGTCGGGCTCGCTCGAGTTCCCGGTGCTGCGCGTCTGGACGCACCGCGACGCCGCGCACGCGAACTGGAACGAGCCGATCGCCTCCGAACCGGTCAAGGCGTTCGACCGCGACCCGTACGTCGAGCAGATCCGGCACCTGCGCGCGGTGGTCGAGGGGCGCGAGCCGCCGCTCGTCTCGGGCGAGGACGGAACGCGCACGCTCGCGGCGACGCTCGCGGTGCACGAGTCGGCGCGCACGCGTGCGCCGGTCGATCTCGCGCGCGACTACGCGGCGATCGACGAC
>JADIZG010000029.1 GCA_016704895.1 Betaproteobacteria bacterium | reverse complement strand
GCGCCGAAGGTCGTCCACGAGCTCGAGCACTACGGCACGCCTTTCGGATCGTAACCCCCGAAGGCAAAATCTACCAGCGACCGTCGGGGGTCGACACGCGAATTACGGCGAGAGGCCCGGTGGCTCGTTCCTGCGCCGCAGCCGATCGCACCGGGCACGCCATGCTGCACGCGCTCTATCAGCGCAACGTGCGCACGTGCTCATTTCTTCGTCGAATGGATGGCGCTAGACCTTATTCGCAACGCCGAAGGGGAGGTGTCATGGCGCCGGCTGGAAATGGAGACCGGCGAGGTCGTGGTTCTTCCATGCCAAGCCGTGCTGTTCGCCACCGGAGGCGCCGGCCGCATCTATTCCGCGTCGACGAATGCCTTCATCAATACCGGGGACGGCCTGGGTACCGCGGCGAGGGCGGGCATTCCGCTCGGTGACATGGAGTTCTGGGAGTTCCACCCGACCGGCGTGCCGGCGCCGGCGTGTTGATCACCGAAGGCGTCGCGGTGAGGGCGGCTATCCTGCTGAACAAGAACGGCGAGCGCTTCGGAGTGTTATGCCCCGACCGTGAAGGGTCTCGCCAGCCGCGACGTCGTCGCGGGGGCGGCTCGACGGACCAGGAGATCGAGGAAGGGCGCGGCGCTGGTAGTGACGGGGAATCACGTCACTCTCAAGCTCGACCCACCTCGGCGCTGACGTGATCAACAAGCGGCTGCCCGTCGATCCGAGAGATCGCGCTCAAGTTCGCCAATGTCGATTGCGTCAAAGGGATCCGATCCCCGTCGTTCCGACCGTGCATTACCAGATGGGCGGCATCCTGACGAACTACCATGGCCAGGTGGTCGTTCCGAAGGACGGGAAGGCGGAATCGAGGTAGTCCCTGGCTTCTACGCAGTCGGCGAGTGCGCCTGCGTGTCCGTCCACGGGGCAAACTGGCTCGGAACGAATTCGCTGCTCGATCTGCTCGTATTCGGCAAGAGCGCGGGCGAGCGAGTTCATTCGCCGATCTGGAATCGGATTCCGGATTGGAGGATCTGCTGAAAGATGCCGGCGACCTGACGATCGCGCGCAGTGGCGTTTGGCCTCGACTTCACGAAGTCAGACGAACGGGGAGAGCGTCTCCACCGTACGGCTGATCATGCGACCTGCAATCGCACTGCGGCGTGTTCCGTTTCCCGGATTTGCTGGTCCGGACGGCGTCGCGTAAGATCAAGGAAATCTCGGAACGGTCGAAGCGCCCCCGAGACGATGATAAGAGCAAGGTCTCAATACCGCGCGTATCGAAGCCCTCGAGCTCGACAACTTGATCGAAGTGGCGCGATCCACGCTGATCTGCGCCGAAGCCCGCACGGAATCGCGCGGTGCGCACGACCGGTCCGATTTTCCGAACCGCGACGACGTGAACTGGATGAAGCACACGCCCTGCGTACTGCTGACGCGAGACCGGCTCGAATATCGGCCGGTGAAGCTGAAGCCGTTCACCGTTGCGTTCTCCGAACCGAAGGCACGAGCCGCCACTGTGAAAGGTGAAGGCGTGAAGGGTTCGTCGATGAACCGATCGAGTCTGAAGACAGAGGCGACCCCCAGCGCGGCACCCGCCACCCCGGGCCACAACCGTTTTTCACCTCCCTTCCGACCCCATGCGCTTATCCATCTACCGCTACGACCTCGGACAAGGACGCTGAAGCCCTACCTGCAGGACTACGGGATGTCCCGCTCGAGCCGACCGACCAGATGCTGCTCGACGCGCCTGTCAGGGTGAAAATCGTGGACGACTCGGTCGCTTTTCGGCGTTCCTGCCGCGAGGGGGTGTGCGGTCGGAAGCCATGAACAGCAAGGGCAAGAACGGCTTGGCTTGCATCACCAAAATCGGCGACCTCAAAGAGCCTGTCGTACTGCGCCCACTCCCGGATTGCCGGTCATCCGCGATCTGATCGTGGACATGTCCCAGTTCTTCAAGCAGTACCACTCGATCAAGCCCTACCTGATCAACGATACACCGCCCCCCGAGGGCGAGCGTCTGCAGACGCCCGAAGAGCGTGAGGAGCTCAACGGCCTGTACGAGTGCATCCTGTGCGCTTGCTGTTCGACGGCGTGCCCGTCGTTCTGGTGGAACCTGGACAAGTTCGTCGGACCCGCCGGACTCCTTCAGGCCTATCGATTCATTGCCGATAGCCGTGATCAGGCAACCAACGAGCGTCTGGACGACCTCGAGGATCCCTACCGGCTCTTCCGTTGCCATTCCATCATGAATTGCGTGGATGTCTGCCCGAAGGGCCTCAACCCGACGCGGGCAATCGGCAAAATCAAAGAGATCATGCTCAAGCGGGCGGTCTAATCGCCTCCTGGGCATCCGCAGAACGCAAAGGCCCGCACTCGCGGAAGGCAGAACTAGACGAGGGTCTCCGTTTATTGGCGGTGCAGGCGCGGTGTCTGCCTCGAGCTGGATCTCTCGTGCTGGAAGCGATTTCGCGTCGCGGGCACCTGCGAAAATTTGTCGCCGGAGGAGCTGGCCGCGTTCTCACGCCTGCTCGATTCGGACCGGATAATGATTTTTGGGATTGGGTCAGCGGTCGAGGAGAACCGTCGGACCCATCTCTAGCCGGGCTGGTCCAACGTTTGCGCTCGGGTTCGACACGCACTTCTGAGAAGGAAGCGGCAGCAACCGCGAGGGCCAGGAGCGGTTCGATGCAACGATTTTGGAGATAGACGATGAGCAAGGAACGAATCGCAACCCTGTCGTTCAGCGACGCCGCCCCCTCCGTCGACCTGCTGATGTTCGGTGGCACGATCGGCCCGGACGTGGTCGACGTGCGGACCCTCTACGGCAAGTCCGGCGTGTTCACGTACGACCCGGGCTTCATGTCCACGGCGAGCTGCCGCTCCCAGATCACCTACATCGACGGCGATGAGGGCATTTTGCTGTATCGCGGCTACCCCATCGAACAGTTGGCCGAAAATTGCGACTTCCTGGAAGTGGCGTTCCTCATCCTCTACGGGCACCTCCCGACGCCCGAAGAAAAGTCGAGTTTCGACAAGACCGTCACCAATCACACCATGGTGCACGAGCAACTGGCGCGCTTCTACTCGGGCTTCCGCCGCGATGCGCACCCGATGGCCGTCATGTGCGGTGTGGTCGGTGCGCTGTCGGCCTTCTACCACGACTCGCTCGATATCAATAACCCGCGCCACCGCGAAATATCGGCGTTCCGCCTCATCGCCAAGATGCCGACGATCACGGCCGTCGCTTACGAGCACAACCTCGGCCAGCCATTCCTCTACCCGAAGAACCTGCTGTCGTACGTCGAGAACTTCCTGCGCATGATGTTCGGCAACCCGTGCGAGGAGTACGAGCCGAGCCCGGTGCTGACCAAGGCGATGGATCGCATCCTGATCCTGCACGCCGATCACGAGCAGAACGCGTCGACCTCCACGGTCCGGGCTGTGCGCGTCGTCGGGCGCGAACCCCTTCGCATGTGTCGCAGCCGGTAGTCGCTAAGTCTGTGGGGCCGGGCACACGGGGGCGCGAACGAAGCGGCGCTGATCATGCTCAACCGGATCCGGCGCAGTGGGAGGCAACCAACATCGACGCGTATATCGCGAAACAGGTGAAGGACAGGAACAGCATCGGTAGCTCTTCGGTTTCGGCACCGGGTCTACAAGAACTACGACCCGCGCGCGAAGATCATCCAAAAGACGTGCCACGAAGTTCTTGAGGAACCTGATCTCAAGGACGACCCGCTGTTCTAGCTTGCCCTGAAGCTCGAGAAGATCGCTCTGGAGGACGATTACTTCATGAAGCGCCGCTGTATCCGAAACGTCGACTTCTACCCGGCATCGTCCAGAAGGCACTGGGGCATCCCGGCGTGGAATGTTCACGGCGATCTTGCCCTGGCGCGCACGGTGGGGTGGATCGCGCAGTTGAACGAGATGATCGGCGACCCCGAGCAGAAAATCGGTCGTCCGCGCCAGCTCTGCGAGGGGCGCGGCGCGGCGCATCGTGCCGAGCGATCGACAAGCGGTAGACGACCCGCCCGGTGCGACGCGTAGGGAGCAGGCCCGCACCAACCGGGTGACCCCCGAAAGGCCGGGGCAGACGCCGGCGGGTGACGCGATGGGCATCAAATGAAGGAGTGGGAATCGTCGAACCCGCCTGTTCGGGGCGAATGCGCCGTTCATCGAGGAGCTCTACGAGACGTGTCTCGGCAGATCCTGCACGCGGTTCCGGCGGCGAGATGGGCCGGGTACTTCGTCGAGCGCGGGGCGATGCGAAGGACGTCCCCACGCGCCGGTCGTCGGGTCGTTCGTCAAACCCGCCAAAGATCGACGCGGGAGCCACGGTGCCGCGTCCAGGGCGCGATGATCGACGCCACGACGATGGCGAAACAGGTGCTGGTGCTGCAGCATGATCAGCAAGTTCCGGTCGCTTCAAGGCTCGCGCCACGCCGACCTCGATCCGCTGGAGCGCCAAGAGCCGCCGTATATCCCGGACCTCGACCTCCGGCCCTACGGCTTCTCGGAATCCGACCTCGACACCGTGTTCGACGTCGGGTCGCTCCGCGCGGGACCCGCCCGCATGCGGCTGCGCGACATCGTGTCGATGCTACGCGAGACCTACTCGCGCACGCTCGGCCTCGAGTACATGTACATCTCGGACAGCCAGAAGCGGCGCTTCCTGCAGGAGTCGAGAGCCGACGCGCGCGAGCCGTCGTTCACGCTCGGCCGAGCGGCGCCACATTCTCGAGCGGCTGACCGCCGCCGAGACGCTCGAGCGCTACCTGCACACGCAGTACGTCGGCCAGAAGCGCTTCTCTGGCGAAGGGGGCGACCGGTGATCCCGATGCTCGACCACCTGATCCAGCGCGCGGGAGCGGCAGGGGTGCAGGAGATCGTGATGGGCATGGCGCATCGCGGGCGCGTCAACGTTCTGGTCAATACCCTGGGCAAGATGCCCGCGACCTGTTCGCCGAGTTCGAGGGGCAGTACGCGCAGGCGCTGGCGTGAGGGCGACGTCGGAAGTACCACCAGGGCTTCTCTTCGGACGTCGCGACGCCCGGCGGGCCGGTGCACGTGACGCTGGCGTTCAACCCGTCGCACCTGGAGATCGTGAACCCGGTGGTCGAGGGCGGCGTGCGGGCGCGCCAGCACCGGCGCGGCGACCGGATGGGCGACCAGGTGCTGCCCGTCGTGATCCACGGCGACGCGGCGATCGCCGGGCAGGGCGTCAACCAGGAATGCCTCAACATGGCGCAGACCCGCGGGTACTACACCGGCGGGACCGTGCACATCGTCGTCAACAACCAGATCGGCTTCACGACGTCCGACCCGCGGGACACGCGCGGCACGCTCTATTGCACCGACATCGCGAAGATGGCGGACGCCCCGATCCTGCACGTCAACGGCGACGACCCGGAGAGCCCGCCTGCTCGCGATCGACATCGCGCTCGAGTACCGGCAGAAGTTCCACAAGGACGTGTGCATCGACCTCGTGTGCTTCCGGCGCTAGGGCCACAACGAGGCGGACGAGCCGATGGTCACGCAGCCGCTGATGTACAAGAAGATCCACGCGCACCCGGGCACGCGCAAGGCTCTACGCGGACCGCCTCGGGCAGGCGGGGGTGATCCCCGCCGGCGACGCCGACGCGATGGTCACGGCCTATCGCGCCGCGATGGACCGCGGCCAGCACACGAACAAGACGGTGCTGTCGAACTACAAGCCGCCGTTCACCGTCGACTGGCGCCCCATAGGGCACGGCACTGGACCGACCCCTGCGACACCGCTTCCCGAAGACGCGACTCACGGAGCTCGGCCAAGAAGCTCGGCACGGTGCCCGCCGAGCTCAAGCTGCATTCGCGCGTCGAGCGCGTCGTCGCCGACCGCCGTGCGATGGGCGAGGGCAGGATGCCGATCGACTGGGGCATGGGGGAGACGCTCGCGTACGCGACGCTGCTGGACCAGGGCTACGGCGTGCGCCTCTCGGGCGAGGACGTCGGGCGCGGAACCTTCTCGCACCGCCATGCGGTGCTGCACGACCAGAACCGCGAGAAGTGGGACAGCGGATCGTACGTGCCGCTCGAGCACCTGAAGCCCGACCAGCCGTCGATCGAGCTGATCGACTCGGTGCTGACCGAGAACGCCGTGCTCGCGTTCGAGTACGGCTACGCGACGTCGGACCCGTCGAGGCTCGTGGTCTGGGAAGCGCAGTTCGGCGATTTCGCGAACGGCGCGCAGGTCGTCATCGACCAGTTCATCGCGTCGGGCGAAGTGAAATGGGGCCGGATCTGCGGGCTCGTGATGCTGCTGCCCCACGGCCACGAAGGCCAGGGCCCCGAGCACTCGTCGGCCCGCCCCGAGCGCTACCTGCAGCTGTGCGCGCAGCACAACATGCAGGTCGTCGTGCCGTCGACGCCCGCGCAGATCTTCCACCTGCTGCGCCGGCAGATGATCCGCCAGTACCGCAGGCCGCTCGTCGTGATGAGCCCGGAAGAGCCTGCTTCGCCACAAGGAGGCGGTCTCGACGATCGACGATCTCGCCGATGGCCGGTACCAGACCGTGATCGGCGAGATCGAGAAGATCGACGCGAAGAAGGCGCGGCGCGTGATCGTGTGCTCGGGCAAGGTCTACTACGACCTGCTCGCGTACCGGCGCGAGAGCAAGATCGACGACGTCGCGATCGTGCGCCTCGAGCAGCAGTACCCGTTCCCCCACGCCGACTTCAAGTCGGAGATCGCCAAGTACGCGAAGGCGAAGGAAGTGGTCTGGTGCCAGGAGGAGCCGCAGAACCAGGGCGCCTGGTACCGGCTTCGCGCCTACCTGCGCGCCGACATCCTGGACAGCCAGGTGCTCGCGTACGCGGGACGTTCGATCTCGGCATCGACGGCCGTCGGCTACGCGTCGAAGCACAACGCCGAGCAGAAGCAGCTGATCGAGGACGCGTTCGCCACGAAGCTCGCCTCCGGCGAGATGGTCATCGCGCACTGACACAAGAGGCCGCGCGCGGCGCGGATGCCATTCCCATGAAGATCGAAGTCAAGGTACCGCAGCTCCCGGAGTCCGTCGCCGAGGCGACGCTGGTGAGCTGGCACAAGAAGGCGGGCGACGCCGTCCGGCGCGACGAGAACCTGATCGACATCGAGACCGACAAGGTCGTGCTCGAGCTGCCCGCCCCGGCGGACGGCGTGCTCGTCGAGGTGCTGAAGGCGGACGGCTCGACGGTGACGTCCAGCGACCTGATCGCGGTGATCGACACCGAGGCGAAGGGGCGCGGCTGCCGCGCCGGCGCGGCGAAGCCGCGCCGGCGAAAGCTGCGCCCGCCCCGCGGCAGCGCCTCCGGCAACGGCCGCGCCGGCCGCCGAGGCGCTGCCCGCGGCGCGCAAGATGATGAGCGAGCAGGGGATGGCGGCCGCCGACGTCGCGGGGATCCGGTCGCGGCGGCCGCGTCACGAAGGGCGACGGTTGGCCGCCGCGGCGCAGCCGAAGCCGCCGCCCTGGCGGCGGCGCCGAAGCCCGCCCCCGCAGCGGCCGTGGCGGCGGTGGCCGCGCAGGGGGCGCGTCCCGAGCAGCGCGTGCCGATGTCGCGGCTGCGCCAGCGCGTCGCCGAGCGCCTCGTCGCCTCGCAATCGACGGCCGCGATCCTGACGACGTTCAACGAAGTGAACATGCAGCCGCTCCTGGACCTGCGCAACCGGTACAAGGACCGCTTCGAGAAGGAGCACGGCGTCAAGCTGGGCTTCATGGGCTTCTTCGTGAAGGCCGCGGTGCACGCGCTGAAGAAGTACCCGCTCGTCAACGCGTCGATCGACGGCGCCGACATCGTCTACCACGGCTACTACGACATCGGCATCGCGGTGGGCAGCCCGCGCGGCCTCGTCGTGCCGATCATCCGCGACGCCGATCAGCTCACGATCGCCGAGATCGAGAAGCAGATCGCCGACTTCGGCAAGCGCGCGCAGGAGGGCAAGCTCGGGGTCGAGGAGCTGACCGGCGGCACCTACACGATCAGCAACGGCGGCGTGTTCGGCTCGATGCTGTCGACGCCGATCATCAACCCGCCGCAGTCGGCGATCCTCGGCGTCCACGCGACGAAGGAGCGGGCGGTGGTCGAGAACGGCCAGGTCGTCGTGCGCCCGATGAACTACCTCGCGCAGTCCTACGACCACCGGATCATCGACGGACGCGAGGCGGTGCTCTCGCTCGTCGCGATCAAGGAGGCGCTCGAGGATCCGGCGCGGATGCTGCTGGATCTCTAGCGTCGAGGTGAACGCACCGCGCCCGCGAGACATGGGCAACGACGCGTGGGCGCGTTGACCGGCGCCCTCAGGCGCCGGGTCGAACGCGATCGCGCGTCGGACCCCCGGCTGCGGCAGGTCCCGGGCCGCTAACCGAGGTCGAAGAACATGGCAGATCAGTTCGACGTGGTGGTCATTGGCGGCGGGCCCGGCGGATACATCGCCGCGATTCGTGCCGCCCAGCTCGGCTTCAAGGCCGCCTGCATCGACGACTGGACGCGCGAAGGCGGCAAGCCCGCCCCCGGCGGCACCTGCACGAACGTCGGCTGCATCCCGTCGAAGGCGCTCCTGCAGTCGTCCGAGCACTTCGAGCACGCGGGACACGGCTTCGCGCAGCACGGCATCGACGTGAAGGGCCTGTCGATCGACGTGGACCGCATGATCGCGCGCAAGGACAAGGTCGTCGCGCAGAGCAACGACGGCATCCTGTGGCTCCTCAAGAAGAACAAGGTCGCGTTCTTCCACGGCCGCGGCAGCTTCGCCGGGAAGTCGGGCGACGACTGGGCCGTCAAGGTGGAAGGCGCCGCGCCCGCGGAGCTGGCCGCGAGGAACGTGATCGTCGCGACCGGTTCGGTGCCGCGCGCACTGCCCGGCGCGCCGTTCGACGGCATCCTCGTGCTCGACAACGCGGGCGCGCTCGCCATCCCCTCGGTCCCGAAGCGCCTCGGCGTGGTGGGTGCCGGCGTGATAGGCCTCGAGATGGGGAGCGTCTGGCGCCGGCTCGGCGCCGAGGTCACCGTCCTCGAGGCGCTGCCCGTGTTCCTGGGCGCCGCGGACGAGGCGGTCGCGAAGGAAGCGCAGAAGGCATTCGCGAAGCAGGGGCTCGCGATCCACGCCGGCGCGAAGATCACCTCGGTGGCATCCGGCAAGGCCGACGTCACGGTCGAGTGGACCGACGCGCAGGGCGCCGCGCAGAAGAGCGTGTTCGACCGGCTGATCGTGTCGATCGGGCGCGTGCCGAACACCGCGGGACTGAACGCGGCGGCCGTGGGGCTCGAGGTCGACGGACGCGGCTTCGTCGCCGTCGACGACGACTGCCGCACGAACCTGCCGGGCGTCTGGGCGATCGGCGACGTGGTGCGCGGGCCGATGCTCGCGCACAAGGCCGAGGAGGAGGGCGTGGCGGTGGCCGAGCGGATCGCCGGCCAGCATCCGCACGTCGATTTCAACACGATCCCCTGGGTGATCTACACGTCGCCCGAGATCGCCTGGGTCGGCAGGACCGAGCAGCAGCTGAAGGCCGAGGGCGTCGCCTACCGGGCCGGCAGCTTCCCGTTCTCGGCCAACGGCCGCGCGCGCGCGATGGGCGAGACAACCGGCTTCGTCAAGATCCTGGCCGATGCGGCGACCGACCGCGTGCTCGGGATGCACGCGATCGGCCCGATGGCCTCCGAGCTCGTCGCCGAGGGCGTGATGGCGATGGAATTCGGCGCGTCGTCGGAGGACATCGCGCGGATCTGCCATGCGCACCCGACGCTCTCCGAGAGCCACCAAGGAGGCCGCGCTCGCGGTCGCCAAGCGCACGCTCAACCTCTGACGCAGGCGCGGAGCCTTCCCGACAGGGCCGCGGACGCGACGCCCGCGCCGGGGGCCGCGCCGGACGGTGCGCCGCGTCGGGGAATCCCGTCTCCGGCGCCGGAGTCCGGGCCCGGTCGCCGCTTCGCCGCGCTGCCGCATGAAATGCCCCGCGGTTTGGCGGTAAGATCGAGGCCGTGGGGAGATCGAAGCCGAAGCCGGGCAGAAGGTCGGCGCGATCCCCGCGCGGCGACTGGCCCCGCGCGGAAGCGCGCCGGATCCCGCGCCGCGCGCCGCCGCGGCGCGCCTCGATCGCCTCGCCGCCGAGCTCGAGGCGTTCCGCACCGCCCGCCAGTCCCGCCTGAAGCGCCTGATCGCGCCGCCCGACGTCCCGCGCGGCGTCTATCTGTGGGGAGGCGTCGGCCGGGGCAAGAGCATGCTGATGGACGCGTTCTACGGCGCGGTCGCGATCCGCCGCAAGATGCGCATCCACTTCCACGCGTTCATGCGCGACGTTCACGAGGAGCTCGCGACGCTCAAGCGCGAGGCCGACCCGCTCGCGACCGTCGCGGAACGGATCGCGAAGCGCCACCGGCTGATCTGCTTCGACGAGTTCCACGTGTCGGACATCGCCGACGCGATGATCCTGGGACGGCTCCTGAGCGCGCTGGTCGACCGCGGCACGGTGTTCGTGATGACGTCGAACTTCCGGCCCGACAGGCTGTGGCCCGACGGGCTGCAGCGCGAACGCTTCCTGCCCGCGATCCGGCTGATCGAGCGGGAGCTCGACGTGCTCGAGGTCGACGGCGGCACCGACTACCGGCTCCGCACGCTCTCGCAGGCCCGAAGCTGGCTCGTGCCGGCGGGCCCCGACGCCGACGCCGAGCTCGGGCGCATCTTCGGCGCGATGGCCGACGGGCCCGACGAGGACCGGCGGCTGACGGTCGAGGGACGGACGATCGTCGCGCGCCGCCGCGCGGGCAGCGCGGTGTGGTTCGACTTCGCGGCGCTGTGCGACGGGCCGCGGTCGCAGCGCGACTACCTCGAGATCGCGCGTCGCTACGCGGTCGTGTTCCTGTCGGGCGTGCCCGCGCTCAGCTCCGCGACGGCGGACCTCGCCCGGCGGTTCACCTGGCTCGTCGACATCCTGTACGATCATCGCGTCAAGCTCGTCGCCTCGTCCGCCGTCGAGGCCGAGGCGATCTACCGCGAGGGCCCCTCGGCCCACGAGTTCCCGCGCACGGTGAGCCGCCTGATCGAGATGCGCACGCACGAGTACATGGCGCAGCCCCACGCGAGCGGCGCGGCGGCCGGCGCCGAGGCCGCCGCCGCGACCGCATGACCTTCCTTCCGTGACGTCCAACCAGGAGAGCCCCGTGCCGACATTCAAGGCGTACCGCACCTTCGAGGAGAACGGCAAGGTCACGAGCCGGTTCGTCGACATGAAGCTCGACGAGCTCGATCCGGGCAACGTCGTCGTGCGCACCAAGTACTCGACGATCAACTACAAGGACGCGCTCTCGCACAACGGCACCGGCAGGATCATGCGCAAGTTCCCGACCGTGGCCGGCATCGACATGTCGGGCACCGTCGAGACGTCGTCGGATCCGCGCTGGAAGAAGGGCGACAAGGTGATCGTGCACGCGTACGACATGGGCGTCGCGCACGACGGCGGCTACGCCGAGTACGTGCGCGTGCCCGGCGACTGGATCGTGCGGCGTCCCGAGAGCATGACGGCGTTCGACGCGATGACGCTCGGCACCGCGGGCTTCACCGCGGCGCAGGCGATCCACCTGATGCTGCACAACGGGCTGCGCCGGCCAGCGGGCCGGTGGCCGTCACCGGCGCGACCGGCGGCGTCGGCTGCGTCGCCGTCGAGATCCTCGCCAAGCTGGGCTTCCAGGTCGTCGCGATCACCGGCAAGGCGGCGGAGGAATCCGACTGGCTCAAGGCGATCGGCGCCGCCGAGGTGCTGGCGCGACAGTCGATCGACCTGACGAAGATCCGTCCGCTGGGCGCCGCGACCTACGCCGGCGCGGTCGACAACCTGGGCGGCGACATCCTCGCCTGGCTCCTGTCGATGCAGAAGATCGGCGGCACCGTGGCCGCGGTCGGCCTCGCGGCGGACATGAAGCTCAACACGACGGTCGCGCCGTTCATCCTGCGCGGCGTGCACCTGCTCGGCACCGACAGCGCCAACTGCCCGATGTCGCTGCGCCAGACGCTGTGGAACCGGCTCGCCGTCGACTGGCGCCCGGACCGCGTTCACGACCAGGTCCGCACGATCGACTTCGAGGACCTCCCGACCCATTTCGACGCCTACCTGAAAGGCATGGTGCGGGGGCGCACGGTCGTGAGGATCGGCCGCGACTCCATCCCTGACCCGCATCGGGCGCCCTGAGCGAGGCGCCCGGTGAAATGAGGCGGCGGCTTGACCGGCGTCATGGCCTGCCCGCGTCCCGGCGGGTAGCGTCGCAGACGGGTCGCGCGCGGAGCCGCCGCCGCCGATTACCGCTTGAGGAGCCACGATGGACCGGTACCGCGAATTTCACCGCCGCTCGCTTGCCGATCGCGACGCGTTCTGGCGCACGGAGGCCGCGCTCGTCGACTGGCACGAGCCGTACTCGAAGGTGCTCGACGACTCGAACCCCCGTTCGCGCGCTGGTTCGTCGGCGGCCGCAACAACCTGCCACAACGCCGTCGACCGCCACCTGAAGGACCGCGCGTCGCAGCCGGCGCTCGTCTACCTGTCGACCGAGACCGGCGAGGAGCGGAGCTACACCTACGCCGAGCTGCACGCGGAGGTGAACCGGATGGCCGCGGTTCTCGCGTCGCTGGGGGTGGCGAAGGGCGACCGCGTGCTCGTCTACATGCCGATGATCGCGGAGGCGGCGTTCGCGATGCTGGCGTGCGCGCGCATCGGCGCGATCCACTCGGTCGTGTTCGGCGGCTTCGCGGCGGCGTCGCTCGCGACGCGCATCGACGACGCGCAGCCGAAGGCGATGGTCACCTCGGACGCCGGCATGCGTGGCGGCAAGGCCGTCCCGTACAAGCATCTCGTCGACGAGGCGCTGCGCCTCGCGAAGCATCCGCCCGCCAAGGTGCTCATCGTCGACCGGGGCCTCGACAAGGCGATGGAGCGCACGCCCGGCCGCGACGTCGACTACGCGGAGGCGCGGGCGCGGCACCTGGACGCGAAGGTTCCCTGTGCCTGGCTCGAGTCCTCGGAGCCCTCGTACATCCTCTACACGTCCGGCACGACCGGCAAGCCCAAGGGGGTCCAGCGCGACACTGGCGGCTACGCGGTGGCGCTCGCGTCGTCGATGCGCCGCATCTTCTGCCCCTCGACCCCGGCGACACGATGTTCACGACGTCAGACATCGGCTGGGTCGTCGGCCACTCGTACATCATCTACGCGCCGCTCATCAACGGCACGACGACGATCATGTACGAGGGCCTGCCGATCCGGCCCGATCCCGGCATCTGGTGGAAGATCGTCGCCGACCGCAAGGTCAAGACGATGTTCAGCTCGCCGACCGCGATCCGCGTGCTGAAGAAGCAGGACCCGGCGTACATGAAGGCGCACGACGTCTCGACGCTGCAGTACCTGTTCCTCGCGGGCGAGCCGCTCGACGAGCCGACCGCGCGCTGGGCGAGCGATTCGCTCGGCGTCGCGATCGTCGACAACTACTGGCAGACCGAGACCGGCTGGCCGATCCTCTCCGCGCAGCCGGGCGTCGAGGAGACGCCGCGCAAGTTCGGCAGCCCGTCGTTCCCGGTCTACGGCTACGACGTGCGGCTCGTGAACGAGGCGACCGGCGCGGACGCGGGCACCGACGAGAAGGGCGTGCTGATGATCGCGCCGCCGCTGCCGCCGGGCTGCATGACCACCGTGTGGGGTGACGACGAGCGCTTCGTCAAGACCTACTTCTCGACCTTCCGCGACCGGATGCTCTATTCGACGTTCGACTGGGCGACGCGCGACAAGGACGGCTACTACTTCGTGCTCGGCCGCACCGACGACGTGATCAACGTCGCCGGCCACCGGCTCGGCACGCGCGAGATCGAGGAGGCGGTGCAGGCGCACAGCGGCGTCGCCGAGGTCGCGGTCGTCGGCGTCGCGGATCCGGTCAAGGGGCAGGTGCCGGTCGCGTTCGCGGTGCTGAAGGACCCGTCGAAGCTCGCGACCCCGGAGGGCGCGGCGGCGATGCGCAAGGAAGTGATGGACACGGTCGACCGCGAGCTCGGCGCGATCGCGCGGCCGGGGCAGGTGCACTTCGTGACGCTGCTGCCGAAGACGCGGTCGGGCAAACTGCTGCGCCGCTCGATCCAGGCGCTGGCCGAAGGGCGCGACCCGGGCGACCTCACGACGATCGAGGACCCTGCCGCGCTCGAGCAGATTCGCGCGGCGCTGGCCGGGCGCTGACGCCGGGGAACGCCGGCGCCGCGTCAGCGCGGCACCGGCTTCGCTCCGACGAGAGCCCGGAACGTGCGGGTGTCGTCGCGCAGCGCCGTGGCGAACCTGCCGGGCGCATCGTCGATCATCTGGTAACCCAGCGCCTCGATGCGGCTGCGCAGCGCCGGCGAGCGGATCGCCGCCGCGTAGGCCTCCTCCAGGCGCCTCACGACCTCGGGCGGCGTGCCCGCCGGCACGAGCACGCCGTACCAGGGCGCGACGACGACGGACGGGAAGCCTGCTTCGGCGGTGGTCGGGACGTCCGCGACACGCGCCACGCGCTTCGGACTTGCGATCGCGAGGAACCGGAGCGCGCCGGATTGCGCATGCTGCGACAGCATCGCGACCTCGTTGAAGAACACGTCGACCCGCCCGGCGACGACGTCGACGAGCGCCGTATTCGCGCCCTTGTATTCGACCGGAAGCATGTCGACGCCCGCCGCCGATCGGAACATCGTGGATCCGAAGTCGGTCGTCGTCCCCGGACCGAGTGTCGCGTAGGTGAGCTTGCCGGGTTGCGCCCGCGCGAGATCGGCGAGCTCGCGCAGCGAGGCTGCCGGCACCGACGCATGGACCGCGAAGCCGAACGGGACGTGCGCGACACGGCCGATCGCGATGAAATCGCGCTCCGGGTCGTACCTGATGTCGGTCCGAGTGACGGCTCCGATGACGAGGTTGGAGAGGCCGCCGAGGAGCAGCGTGTAGCCGTCGGGCGTGGCGCGCGCGACGGCCTCGGCGCCGATCGTGCCGCCCGCTCCGGGACGGTTGTCGACGACGACCCCGACGCCCCAGTGCTCGGCGAGCGCGTCGGCGACGATGCGCGTCACGTTGTCGGTGGCGCTCCCGGCCTGCTGCCCGGCGACGATTCTGACGGGGCGGTCTGGAAACGACCGGGCGTCGGTCGCGCGGGAAACCGAGGGAACGACTGCCGCGAGTGCACAGGCGAGGAGAACGGGCAGGAGGCGGGCGGGAGCGTGTGTCATCGGCAGTGGCGAATCGATCGGGTTCGTCCGGTGATCCGGACCGGCCCGCATTTTCGCATGGCCGCGCCGCGGGATCGGCGGGAGCGACGCGCTGCCGACATATAATCGCGCGTTGACACGGGTCGGGGCCGCACGCCGCGGCGCCGGGCTCGCGGCCTCGCGAAGACCGGCGCGAATCACCTGCCGGCAGCTCGGCGCGCATGCGACCCGCCCGTATTCGCCCGATGACCGACAGCGACCACGCCGACCTGACGGCACACCTCCTCGCGCTCGCCGAGCGGGCGCCCGATGCGCCGGCGCTGCTCGCGCCCGGGCGCGCGACGATGTCGAGGGCGTCGCTCGCCGCGCACATCGGCCGGCTGGGTGCCACGCTGTCGGCGTGGGGAATCGCACGGGGCGACGTGATCGCCTGGTCGTGCGGCGACCGCGTCGACACCGCGGCCGCCATGGCTATCCTGCCGGTGTCGTGCACGCTGGCGCTGCTCAACGCCGCGGCGACGCGCGACGCGACCTGCGACGTCCTGGCGCGTCTCAAGCCCAAGGCGGTCGTCGTCCCGCGCGACGAGGATGGGGCGGTGGTGCGCGCCGCGAGGGAGCTCGGCCTGGCCGAGATCACGGTCGACAGCGAGGGACGCGAGGAGGCCGGAGCGTTCGACCTCGTGCTCTCGCGGGCCACGCGTTCGCTCGAGCGCAGCGACCGCCTCTCGCCCGCGTGGGCGCTGATCGGGGCGACCTCGGGCTCGACGGGGCGACCCAAGCTCGTCTCTCACGGCCATCGCCAGATCATCGAGTGCGCGCTCGCGACCGGCAGGCGCCTGGCGCTCGGTCGAGGCGACGTTTCCGGACATCTGCGGCCGCTGCACCTCGCGGGCGGCATCCGCAACGCGTTCATGCAGTCGCTGGTGTGCGGCGGCGCGAACGTCTGGCCCGAATCCGACATCGACGCACTGGCCGTCGAATGCGCCCGCGGAAACGTGACCTACGTGTCGGCATCGTTCACGCTGTTTCGCGAGCTGCTCGCGCGCCTGGAGTCGGGACACGCTTTCGCCAGGGGTCGGCTGCGCTTCGTCCGGGTCGCCTCGGGCCGGCTCGAACCCGACGAGATGGACCGGCTCGAGCGCGCGCTCGGCGTCCCCGTCGTCACCGGGCTCGCGTCGAGCGAGACGGGAACGACGACGCAGCAGGCGCTGCCGCCCGCGCCGCGCAAGCGGGACTCGGTCGGGGCGCCGGTCGAGTGCGAAATCCGGCTGGTCGACGACGACGGGCGCGTGGTCGAGCGGGGCGAGGTCGGCGAGCTGCAGGTGCGGGGCCCGCAGGTCTTCGACGGCTACGTCGACGATCCCGGGCTCAACGCGACGGCGTTCGTCGACGGCTGGTT
>JADIZG010000028.1 GCA_016704895.1 Betaproteobacteria bacterium | reverse complement strand
AACCACCTCGACGAGCGCTACGGGGGCCGCACGCCCGACATCCTCGACAGCGCCTACGTGATCGTCGAGTACGGCAGCGGCGCGCGCGCGATGCTGGAGCTGTGCATGTACGCGGAGAACTCGGTCGACAGCGAGCACCTGACGATCGTCGGCGACGAGGGGAAGATCGAGTCGCTGCTTCCGTCGCTGACGCTGCGCTACGGCAGGCGCGCGGACTGGGGCCGGCGCGAGGTCTGGGGCGAGCCCTCGGGCACGGGCCGGGGCGTCTCGGTCCGGCGCGTCTGGGACACGAACATCCGGTATCCCGGCCAGCACTTCGGCGCGTCGTACATCGAGCACCTGCGTTTCGCCGAGGCGGTGCGCGAAGGCAAGCCAGCTGAGATTCCGCTTCGAGGAAGGCCTGCGGGCGGTCGCCACCGGCCTCGCCGCCCACCGGAGCATCGACGAAGGGCGGCCGGTCGCGCTGAGCGAGATCCTGCCCGCCGGCTGGTGACGGAGCCGACGATGACCTACGCCCTCTATCCGTCGCTGCGCGACCGGGTCGTCTTCGTCTCCGGCGGAAGCTCCGGGATCGGCGCGGAGCTCGTGCGTGCGTTCGCCGCGCAGGGCTCGCGCGTCGCCTTCTGCGGCACGCGCGAGGACGGCGGTGCGGCGCTGATCGACGAGATCGTGGCCGCCGGTCACCCTCGCCCGTGGTACGCGGCGTGCGACGTGCGCGATGCCGTCGCCTACCAGGCGCTGCTCGAAGAGCGGGTCGCCGAGCTGGGGCCCGTGCGCGTGCTAGTCAACAACGCGGGCCGCGACGATCGGCACGCGATGGAGGACGTGACGCCCGAGTTCTGGGACGACCGGATCGCGCTCAACCTCAAGCACTATTTCTTCGCGATCCAGGCGGTCGCGCCGGGCATGGTCGACGCCGGCGGCGGGGCCGTCGTCAACATGGGGTCGGTGAGCTGGATGCGCGGACGACCCAACCTCGTCGGGTACACGACCGCCAAGGCCGGGATCCTCGGCCTCACGCGAACGCTGGCGCGCGAGCTTGGCCCGCGCAACATCCGCATCAACGCGGTCGTGCCCGGAGCGATCGTCACCGAGCGCCAGACCGCGCTGCACCGCGACCCCGCCGCCGACCGGCAGTTCCTCGACGCCCAGTGCCTGAAGATCCGTCTCGACGCCGGTCACGTGGCACGGGCGACGCTGTTCCTCGCCGCCGACGACAGCGACGGGATGACAGGCCAGCACGTGCTCGTGGACGCCGGCATCGCGCAGACCTCGGTCATCGTCTGATGCCCCCCGAAGGCGCGCGCCGTGTCCGCTGGCCGACGCAGCGCAGCATCGATTAGCATCGGGGCGACCCCTCGCACCCGCCCCCCCGGAACCGTCACGCAAGGAGGAGAGACCATGACGCCATCACGCATCGCCCGGCTCCTGCCGGCCCTCGTCGCGCTCTTCGCGGCCACGTCGTCGCCGACGTTCGCCGCCGGCTATCCGGAGAAGTCGATCCAGTACCTGATCCCGTTCGTCGCCGGCGGCGAGTCGGACGTCGTCGCACGCCTGCAGCAGCAGGTGTTCTCGCAGAAATTCAAGCAGGAGATGGTCGTCGTCAACCGCGCGGGCGGCGGCGGTGCGCTGGTCTGGCAGCAGCTCAATTCGCTGCCCGGCGACGGCTACACGATCGCCGGCATCAACCTGCCGCACGTCGTGCTGCAGCCGCTCGAGGGCTCGGTCGCCTACAAGACGGACGACATGACGTCGGTGTACTGGTTCCACTACACGCCGGATGCGCTGCTCGTCCCCGCGGACAGCCCGTTCAAGACGTTCCAGGATTTCATCAAGGCGGCGAAGGCGGATCCGGGGAAGCTGTCGATCGCGGGATCGGCGCTCTATTCCGCCAACCACGTCGCCCACGCCCGGCTCAACCGCGAGTTCGGGATCAAGACCGAGTACGTGCCGTTCAAGGGCACCGGCGACCTCGTGGCGTCGGTGCTGGGCGGCCACGTCGCCGCGACGATGTCGTACACGACGCTCGCGATCCAGCAGAAGGGCAGGATGCGGATGCTGGCGGTCGCCACGCGCGAGCGCGTGCCGCAGTTCCCCGACGTGCCGACGTTCCGCGAGCTCGGTGTCGACTGGATGGACGGCGCGTACCGTGGCGTCGCGGTGCCGAAGTCGACGCCCGAGGCGGTACGAAAGCAGGTGTCGGACATGATGGAAGCGCTCAACAAGGATCCCGAGTTGCGCAAGAAGATGGTCGACGGCGGTTTCGAGGTGATCGACGTCCCTTACGACAAGGTCCCGGCGTTCATGAAGGAGCGCACCGCCGACTACATGAATTCGGCGAAGATGCTCGGGCTGGTCAAGTGACCCTCCGCCGGCGGCCGGTCGCGTTCGACGCGGCCTGCCGGCACGCGGGAGCGGCGCGGGGATGACCGCGGAAGCGACGGGCGCGAGCCGCCGCGCATCCGCGGTCGTTTCGCGCGCTACCCGACTCGTTGCGGCGATCGCCGTCGCGGCGCTCGTCTCGCCCGCCGCGCTCGCCGCGGAGAAGACGCTGCGCCTGCAGATGCTCGCCGACGTCGAGGTGCTCGACCCGGCGCGCGCGGGCAGCCTGTCGACGCTCAACACGATCGGACCGCTCTACCACCAGCTCCTCACCTACGACTATCTCGCGCGCCCGGTCAAGCTGATCCCCTACGCGGCGGAGGCGCTGCCCCAGATGTCGGCCGACGGACGCACCTACACGCTGCGCATCCGCCCCGGGCTCCTGTTCGCGCCGCACCCGGCGTTCGGCGGCAAAGCGCGCGAGCTCGTCGCGCAGGACTTCGTCTACAGCGCGCAGCGGATCGCCGATCCGGCGAACATCTCGATGAGCTTCGCGAACTTCGAGGGGCTGATCGAAGGGCTCGACGAGCTCGTCGGCGCCGCCCGGCGCGAGAAGCGCGGGCTCGACTACGCCGCGCCGATCGCGGGATTGAAGGCGCTCGACGCGCGAACGCTGCAGGTGCGCCTCACGCGCCTGACCCGACGTTCGTCTACAACCTCGCCTACGGGCTGGAGCGCCGTCCCGCGCGAAGTCGTCGAGGCGGAAGGCGCGGAGTTCGCACGCCGGCCGATCGGGAGCGGCCCCTACCTCGCCGAGCGCTTCCAGCCGGGGACGCGGTTGACGCTGGTGCGCAATCCTTCGTTCAAGCGGCTTCCGTGGACCGCGTTCGCGACGGACGCGAAGCCCGACGACCCGGTGCTGCGGACGATGCGCAGCGCGTCCGTGCCCGCCGTCGATCGCGTCGAGATGACGCGCATTCCCGAAGCGTCGACCGCGGTGCTCGCGCTTCAGCAGCGCGAAGTCGACTTCATCGCGTTCGTCGAGCCCCCGGTGGCGTTCGACGGGACCGAGCTCAAGCCCGCGCTCAGGTCCGCCGGCGTGAAGCCCGCGCGCGCACGGTCGCAGGGGTACTTCCTGATGATGTTCAACGTGCGCGATCCCGTCGTCGGGGGATTCGAGCCGCCGAAGGTCGCGCTGCGCCGCGCGGTGGCGATGTCGTTCGACGACCGCGAGTGGACGCGCACGTTCGACCAGGGGCTCGGCTACGCGCAGCAGCACCTGATCGGCCCCGACATCGTCGGATACGACCCCGCCTACCGGAACCCGAACGCGTTCGATCCCGCGACCGCCAACGCGCTGCTCGACCGGTTCGGCTACAGGCGCGGCGCCGATGGGATGCGCGCCAACCCCGACGGGTCGCCGCTCGCCGTGCGCATGATCGTCAGCACGACGTCGACCGGCCGCCGCATCGCCGAGTTCATGAAGCGGAGCTTCGACCGCATCGGCGTGCGCGTCGAGTTCGACACGATGCCGCCCGGCGAGCGGCTGAAGCGCATGAGCGCCTGCAAGCACCAGCTGACGACGATGGACTTCGGCGGCGGCGCGCCGGACGGCGTGTCCGCGATGGAGAACTTCTACAGCCCGCACATCGGCACGGTGAACCTCTCGTGCTATGCGTCGGCCGACTACGACGCGACGTTCGAGCGCCTGCGCCTGATGCGCGCGGGCCCCGAGCGCGCGCCGCACTTCCGCCGCCTGACCGACCTGCTCGACGCGCACGCCCCTGCGCGCGTGCTGCCCAGCGCGGACGACGTCTACCTGATGGCGCCGACCGTGCAGGGCTTCGTGCCGCACCCCTACCTGAACCTGCCCTACCACCTGCTCGACGTGACGACGACACCCAGGCGTTAGCGCACGAGCGCGGCGTCGGTGGTGCCAGCACGGCGAATCGTTGGGGCCAGCGGGCCGACGGCCGCCCGCATGACCCGGTCGTCCGCTAGAGTTTCCGATGCGGCGAGCCTCGCCGCACGCCCGAGGAGCGCGCCGTGAACGCCCCCGACACTCCGCCCGGCCTCGCCGCCGACGTGCCGCCGCTCGACTGGGACTACGCGCGCACCGCCGCGCGACGCGAGCGGTTCCTCGCGCCGTCGCTGCGCACGTTCACCGCATTCGAGCGGCCGCTGCTGCTCGCCCGTGGCAAGGGCGCCCACGTCTGGGACGCCGACGGCAAGCGCTACCTCGACTGCCTCGCGCAGAACCTCTGCATCAGCGTGGGCTACGACCACCCACGCGTCAACGCCGCCATCGAGTCGCAGATGCGCGCAATCCAGCACGTGACGACGATGTACTACCACCCGGGGCCGGCGCAGTTCGCCGAGGAGCTCGTCGCGACGTTCCCGGCCGGCCACGACTGGGTCGTGCATCCGGTCAACAGCGGCGCCGAGGCCGTCGACCTGGCCGTTCTGGTCGCACGGTTGCACACCGGGAACTTCGACGTGCTGGCGCTGCGCAACTCGTACCACGGGCTGCACTTCGGCGCGATGACCGCGAGCGGCCTCGCGCTCTGCCGCCAGCCGATCGCCGGCGCGCCCGGCTACGTGCACGCGCACAACCCGGACCTCTACCGCGGCGCGTACGGCGACCGCGTCGACGGCTACCTCGACGACCTCCGCCGCGTCATCGACTCGTCGACCAGCGGCGCGGTCGCGGGCATGCTCGTCGAGCCGATCCAGGGCTACGGCGGCGTGATCCCGATGCCGCCGGGCTACCTGCGCCGCGCCGCCGAGATCGTGCGCGCCGCGGGCGGGCTGCTCGTCGTCGACGAGGTGCAGACCGGCTTCGGCCGGACCGGCGAGACCTACTGGTGCTTCGAGCAGGACGGCGTCGTCCCCGACGCGGTCGTGCTGTCGAAGGGCATCGGCAACGGCTTCCCGCTCGCCGCGCTGGTCGTGCGCCGCGACGTCGCCGAGTCGATGGCGCAGCGCAAGTTCTTCAACACCTACGGCGCGAACCCGATGGCCTGCGCCGCCGGACGCGCCGTGCTGCGCGTCATCGCGGACGAGGGCATGCAGCGCAACGCGCTCGAGGTCGGCACCCTGTTCGGCCGCGCGCTCGAGCGCGCGGCGACCCACCCGCGCGTCGGGCAGGTGCGCGGCAGGGGACTGATGCGCGGCATCGAGTTCGTGCGCGACCGCGCGACGCGCGAGCCCGACGACGGCTCGGCTGCCCGCGTGCAGGAAGGCCTGCGCGAGCGCGGCGTGATCGTGGGCCGTTCCGGTCAGTACCGGAACGTGCTGCGGATCAACCCGCCGATGTGCGTGACCGCGGACGACGCGGCGTTCTTCGGCGACGCCCTGGACGCCGCGGTAGGCGCGCTCTGATCGCGCGGATCCGGCAGGGCGCGCGAGGCGGCGTCGCGGATGGCCGCGATCCGCGGCCCGGCCTAGGCCGCCCGCGTCATCGCGGGGCGCGACGCCACACCGCCGCCGCTGTAGACGTTCAGGTACTTGAGGCAGATCACGCGCAGGCAGGAGGCGATGTTCTTGTCGTTCGCCACCAGGCAGCCGTCGTGGACCCGCTCGACGAGCCGCGGCAGCGACAGCTTCGATTCGCGCGCCATGTCGTCGAGCACGTTCCAGAACGCCCGCTCGAGGCAGATCGTCGTGCTGTGGCCGTGGAGGCGGAAGCCGCGCTTCTCGGGAATGAACTCGCTGATCTGCGACGTGGTGCAGGCGTTGAACATGTGGTCCAGCACGTCGTTGATCTCGGTATAGATTTTCATTCTCATTCCCCCACGCTTGCCCGTTGGCAATGGTTACCACCACCCGCCCCGGCGACGCCGCTAGAATCGGCAGCATACAAGAAGAGCAGAGCCCCGGTCGACGGGGCCGCCGCGAGGAGGGATCGATGGAGTTCTTCCGCAAGACCCTGGACCCGGTTTTCGCCCTGGCGGCCATCGCCGTCCTGGACATCTTCCTGTTCCTGCTGCTCGGCGCCTGGACCGTGGGCGGCGGCGAGACGATGATGACCGGGCTGATCGCGCAGGCCGTCCTGGGCGACGATCTCCAGCGCATCCCCTTCTGGAACATCGTGTTCCCGCCGCACGGCGACTACTGGAAGATCTACATCAGCCTGGGCATGCTCTTCGGCGCGTTCGTCGGCGCGACGATGTCGAAGGAGTTCTACCTGCGCATGCCCCGCCGCGCCTCGGAGTGGCTGATGATCACCGTCGGCGGGCTGCTGATGGGCATCGGCATCCGCATGGCCTACATCTGCAACGTGTCGACCTTCTTCGGCCTGCTGCCCGAGATGAACCTGGGCGGCTACCTCGCGATCTCCGGCATCCTCGCCGGGGCGTGGGTCGGCTCGCTCGTCTACAAGAAGATCCTGGAGGGGTGAGCGCCATGACGCCGGTGGTCGAATGCCTGGTCGCGTTCCTGTTCGGCTCCGTCGTGGGATTGCTCATGCAGCGCTCGCGCTTCTGCAACACGGCGGCGCTGCGCGACGCCATCATGTTCAGGACCTACCGCAACACCAAGGCGATGCTGATGGCGATGATGATCCTGACCGTCGCCTTCACCGGCTTCATGAGCCTGGGCGCGGGGCACCCGATGGAGTTCGACGTCGGCCTCAACACGTTCGCAGGCCTGTTCCTGTTCGGCATCGGCATGGTGCTGGCCGGCGCCTGCACGGTGTCGACCTGGGTCAAGACCGGCGAAGGCAACGTCGGCGCGCTGTGGGCGCTCGTGTTCACGTTCGTCGGCATGTTCCTCTTCTCGCTCGTGTGGTCGTGGAACTGGTGGCCGCCGGCCCCGCAGACGATGACCGGCGAGCCGAACCTCCCGGCGCTTCAGCTCGGCTTCGCCAACGCACGCACGCTCCAGGACAAGCTCGGCGTGCCCGCGATCGTCTTCGGGCTCGTCCAGTTCGCCGTGCTGCTCGCGATCTACCGGGCGATCCTGCGACGCGAGCGGGCGCAGCAGGAGAAGCACGAGCAGCATCAGAAGGACGTCGCCGGGCAGGACGCCTGACGCATCGAAACGGAGGCAGGACCATGGGACTGTTCGGGTCGAAGAAGAAGGTCGAGGACGCGTCCGCCGGCGGCGAGGCCGTGCTGGGCGACGGCAGCAGGGTGCAGGTGGCGCGTCGCGTGGACTGTCGCGGCGACTCCTGCCCGCGCCCGCAGCTGATGACGAAGAAAGCGGTCGGCGAGATCGTCCCCGGGGGCGTGGTCGAGGTGCTCGTGGACAATCCCTCGTCGGTCGAGGCGCTGCCGCCGATGTGCAACGAACTGAACGCGACGCACCTCGAGACCATCAAGGATCCCGCCTGCTGGCGCGTCTACATCAGGAAGGACTGAAGCGTGCTCGCCCGCCTGCTCATGCGCCTGTTCGTCGCCGCGTCCGCGATCGCGGTCGTCGCCGGCCTGGCGTTCGTCTACGTGAAGCCGCCGGAAGGCCTGCGCGTGACGCGCGAAGGCGTGCCGCACCTGTCGCCGCCGGTGACGAACCCGGCGACCGGCGAGGCGATTCCCCTCGATCGGCTGGTGCAGCACTTCAAGGGAGGTGGACGATGAACCTGGATCTCCAGACGATCGCGCACCTCGTGCTGTTCTTCGTGGCGTTCGGCGCGATGGCGCTCGCCTTCTTCAGCGACTCGCTCTGACGCCCGTGAACCGCGAGAGCCTGATCTTCTGCGTTGCCGCGCTGGTCGTCGCGCTGGCCGTGTGCGCCGTCGGCTTCCGGCTCGCAGCGCTGCCGCGCGACGCCGTCGACGCGGCCAAGCGGCCCGCAGCCGCTGAAACGCTTCCTGACGTCGACCTCGGCGGCGGATTCGGCCGGGTGTCGGTCATCGACCTGATCGGCTACTACATCGAGAATCCGCCGGCGACGCCCAACGCGGCCGGTGGCGACGCCGCCCCTGCCGCCAGGCGATTCGGCGGATGCTGAGCCCATGACCCGCGTCGCCGTCCTCGCCGCCCTGCTCGTCGCCGCGACGGCCGGTGCGGCCGACGATCTCGCCTACGTCCGAAGCGCGGCCACCGGCGACGGGGTCGTGATCGTCGATTCGCGCCCCCTCGACGACTGCCGCGCGAAGACGCTCGCGGGGGCCCGCTGCCTGCCCTCGGCCGATTTCCTCGGCCCGAACCGTCGGCTGCCCGACGCGCGCAATCTGCTGTGGCTCCTGGGCACCGCCGGCCTTTCCGGCGACGAGCAGGTGCTGGTGGTCGGGCAGGACGTGGTCGCGCGCGACTTCGTCGCGGGCCTGCTTCACGTCGCCGGACAGCGCGGCGTGCGCGTGCTCACCGAGCCCGTCGTGCGCGTGCTCGAGGGCGGCGCGGCTGCCGGTCCCGGACGCGAGCGCGCCATGATCCGTGAGCAGGTGTACGAGGCGCCGATGCGCGACGCGCTGCTGGTGCTGCGCGACGAGCTCGCCGCGATGCGCCCGTGGCCGGTGCTGCTCGACGGACGCACCGACGCCGAATACTGGGGCGAGGTCGCGCGGGCGGCGCGCACCGGTCACCTGCCCGGCGCGGTCAGCCTGCCCGCGCTTCAGCTGCGGGCGGCGCTCGATCCCGCGGCGGCACGACCCGTCCTGCCCGACCCCGCGCGCGAACGACCGGTCGCGTACGCGCACGATGCCTACGAGGGCCTGGCCTATCTCACGCTGCTCGTCGCCGGTCACGGCGTGCCGGCGCGGCTCTACGCGGAAGGCTGGGCGGAGTGGGCGGCCGACGGCGCGCTGCCGGCCGACGCCGTCGGATTTCCCGAGCGCGCGATGCACGCCGCCGCGGACGAGCCCGCGCCCCGGGCCGGCGTCCTTCGTCCGGAATCGGCGCTTGCCGCCGCGGTCGCGCTCGTCCTCGCCGCGTTCGCGTTCGGCCGGTGGACCGGGCGGCGGAGGGCGTCCTGATGGACGTGCTCTTCCACGTGACCACGGAAGGCGGCGCGACGTTGCTGCTGCCGCTCGCGCGGGCGTGCCAGCGCGGTGCGCACGCGTTCGGCGCGTTCTTCACCCACGAGGGCGTTCGCGGGCTCGCCAGTCCGGACCTGCAGGCCGCGCTTCGCGGCGCCCGCGCGGTGGTGTGCGAGGAATCATGGCATCGCTACCGCGCGGACAGCCCCTGCCCCGTCGAGCTCGGCAGCCAGACCGTGAACAGCTCGCTCATGGGCCATGCCCGGCGCGTGGTGAGCCTGTGAGCGAGAAGAAGCTGCTGGTGCTCGCCCGCCGCGACCACACCGAGGCCATGCGCGTCGCGGCCGGACTGACGATCTGCGGGCACGCCGTGAGCCTGGTGTTCATGGATCGCCCCGTGGAGGAGAACGCCGCGAACGCGGCCACCGCCGAGCTGCTCGGGGTGGCGGGCATCGAGCCGCAGACCACCGTTGCGGCCATGGGGGACGAGCTGCCGCTGCTGAACGCCGACGGTCTGGCCCGGATGCTGGCGAACGCCGACGCGGTGCTGAGCCTTTGAAGATCCTGGAACTGCATTCCGGTCTGTTTCCCGACGCACAGACCGTGGTCGCCGCGCTGCGGCGGCTGGAGCCCGCGCACCGAGTGGACTCGATCGACCTGAGGCGTCGGGACATGAAGGACGAGGACTGGGACCGCGTCGTCGCGGCGATCCTGGGCTCCGACCTGACGATCACCACCTGAAACGAGGAGAGATGGGATGAAGACGTCGTCAACGACACGATGGGGCACATGGACGGGCGCGGTTCTCTTCGCGCTGCTCGCGGTCGCCCGTCCGGCGAGCGCGGCGGACCCGCTGGTGAACGTGGACTGGGTGAAGGCGAACCTCGACAAGCCCGGAATCGTCTACATCGACTTCGCGCCGCCGGCCGACTACCTGCGCGGCCACATTCCCGGCGCGGTCAACAGCAACTACGGCAAGGACGGCTGGCGCGAGGAGCGCGCGAGCGACAAGGTGCCCGACATGCTGCCGGCGAAGCTGGAACCGCTCGGCGAAATGATCGGCAAGCTCGGCATCGACAACAACACGCACGTGGTGCTCGTGCCGGCCGGCATGTCGTCGACCGACATGGGCGTCGGCACGCGCGTCTACTGGACGTTCAAGGTGCTGGGCCACGACAAGGTGTCGCTGCTCGACGGCGGCATGGCCGCGTGGACCAAGGACAAGAAGAACCCGCTGCAGGCGGGCGCGCCGAAGGTCGAGCCGAAGACGTTCAAGATCGCCGTCCGCAAGGAGATGATCGTCACGATGGACGACGTCAAGAAGGCCAAGGCGGCCGGCGTCCTGCTCGTCGACAACCGTCCCGAGGACCAGTACGTCGGCATCAACCGCCACCCGAAGGCCACCGAGAGCGGCACGATCGAGGGGGCGAAGAACCTGCCGAACGGCTGGATCACCGTCAACGGCGGCGGCGAGTTCCGCAGCAAGGTGCAGCTCGAGCAGCTCCACAAGGTCGCCAACGTGCCGACCAGCGGCGAGCAGATCAACTTCTGCAACACCGGCCACTGGGCGTCCGTCGGCTGGTTCGCGTCGAGCGAGCTGCTCGGCAACAAGAAGGCCCGGATGTACGACGGCTCGATGGTCGAGTGGACGATGCTGAAGGGCGGCTCGGTCGAACAGAAGGTGAAGCTGCAGTAACCCGTGCGGGCGGGACTCGTCCTCGCGTTCGCGGTCCTGGCGGCATTCGCCACCGAGGCCGTGGCGCAGGACGAGCACCGGCGGCGACTGGCCGCCGAGTTGACGATCATGGCCGGCGACCTGCGCCGGCTGGAAGCGGCGACCGAGCCGCCCCTTCGCCTCGATGGGCTGCGCGCCCGGCTCGCGGGCGCGCTCGCGTCGCTGCCGCTGCTGATGCGGCGTGCCGGTGCCGATGCCGGCGCGGTTCCGGCGTTGCGCGATGCTCTCGGCCGTCGCGACTGGCGCTCGATGCGCGCGGACCTGCGTGCGCTGCAGGGAGCGCACCCCTTCGATGCGCGCGCGCTCCTGCCCGCGGAAGCGACGCCCGCGCAGCTGCGCGTCGGCGAGGCCATTCACCGCCAGGCGTGCGCAGGCTGCCACGACGCGCCGCCCGCCGAGACGCGCCTGCCGGCGCTGAACCTGTTCGAGGAGGCGAAGCGGATGCCGCGCGAGGAGTTCGCCGCGCGGCTGCTGCTCGGCGTGCGCGGCGATCGCAGCACCGCCTACCGCAACCCGTTCAGCGACCTGGAGCTTGCGTCGTTGGTGGCTTACTACGAGCAGGGCAAGCCGGACGGCGCGGGCCGACGGTGACGCAACCCGTCGTACACGCGCCGCCTTCATCCGGGCGCACGGGATCGCGCGCTCGATTCACGCCATCGCCATCGTCGTCCTGGCCGGACTGCCTGCCTGCCCGTCCGGCGCGCTTCAGTCGATCCGCTCGTACGCCGGCAGCGTCAGGAACTCGACGAACGTGTCGTTGTTGACGAGGTCGGCGAAGATCGCCGCCGCGTCGTCGTACTTGCCGAGCGCGAACGCCGCGCCGAGGTGATCGCGGATCTTCTGCATCTCCTCGGGGATCATCGCGGCGACCATCTCCTTGGTCACCTTGCGGCCGTCGTCGAGCTTGCCCTTGGGCGAGCGGATCCACTGCCAGACCTGCGAGCGCGAGATCTCGGCGGTCGCGGCGTCTTCCATCAGGTTGAAGATCGGCACCGCGCCCTGCCCCGCGAGCCAGGCGCCGATGTACTGGATCGCGACGTTGATGTTGAGGCGCAGTCCCTTCTCGGTGATCGGCTGCTCGGGCTCGAACTTGAGGAGATCCGCCGCGCCGGCCTTCACGTCCTCGCGCTTCTTCGTGGCGATCTGGTTGGGCATCGGCATCAGGCGGTCGAACGCCTCCTTCGCGACCGGCACGAGGCCCGGATGCGCGACCCAGGTGCCGTCGTGGCCGTAGGTCGCCTCGCGCTCCTTGTCGATCTTCACCTTGGCGAACGCCTCGGCGTTCGCCTTCTCGTCGTTCTTGACCGGGATCTGCGCGGCCATGCCGCCCATCGCGTGGATGTTGCGGCGGTGGCAGGTCTTGATCACGAGCTCGGCGTAGCTCTTGAGGAAGTGCGTGGTCATCGTCACCAGCGCGCGGTCGGCCAGGCAGAAGTCCTTGTTGTTCCGGAACTTCTTGATGCACGAGAAGATGTAGTCCCAGCGGCCGCAGTTGAGCCCCGCCGAGTGCTCGCGCAGCTCGTGCAGGATCTCGTCCATCTCGAACGCGGCGACGATCGTCTCGATCAGCACGGTCGCCTTGATCGTGCCGCGCGGGATCCCGAGCGTGTCCTGCGCCATCACGAAGACGTCGTTCCACAGCCGCGCCTCGAGGTGGCTCTCGAGCTTCGGCAGGTAGAAGTACGGCCCCGAGCCGCGCGCGACCAGTTCCTTCGCGTTGTGGAACGTGTAGAGCGCGAAGTCGAAGATCCCGCCGGAGATCGGCTGGCCGTCGACCGTCACGTGCTTCTCCGGCAGGTGCCAGCCGCGCGGGCGCACGAACAGCACGGCGAGCTTCTCGCCCAGCCTGTAGACCTTCCCTTCCGGCGACGTGAACTCGATCCTGCGGCGGACCGCGTCGCCGAGGTTGATGTGACCCTGGATGTTGTTGTCCCAGCGCGGCGTGTTCGCGTCCTCGAAGTCCGCCATGAAGACGCTCGCGCCCGAGTTGAGCGCGTTGACGATCATCTTGCGGTCGACCGGGCCGGTGATCTCGACGCGGCGATCCTGGATGTCGGCGGGCACGCTCGCGCAGGTCCAGTTGCCGTCGCGCACCGAGCGCGTCTCCGGGAGGAAGTCGGGCAGCTTGCCGGCGTCGAACTCCGCCTGGCGCTTCGCGCGCATCGCCAGGAGCTCGGCCCTGCGCGGCCCGAACGCGCGCTGCAGCTTCGCGGCGAACGCGACCGCCTCGGGGGTCAGGATCCGTGCGTACTCGGGGGTGATGCGTCCGGCGATCTCGATGCCGGGGCCGTAGGCGGGCGTGCTCATGGGACTCTCGCGTGGATGGATTCGTGGAATGCCGCCGGGGCAGCGCTGCGTCAGGCCCGGCGTCGGAGGGCGTTTGTGAAAGTCGCTTTCACAAATCGTATTCTACTCCAGCCGCCTCCTGCGCCGCCCTGATCGGGGCGGTAAGATCCGCCGAACCATGCCCAGGCCTGCCCCCCCTCCCGCGCCTGCGCGCAGCCCCGCGATCCGGCCGCGCGTCTACCTGTCGCCCGGGGTCGCCGTCGGTCCCGGCAAGATCGACCTGCTCCGCCAGGTCGACGCGACGCGCTCGATCAGCGCCGCCGCGCGCGCGATGGGGATGAGCTACAAGCGGGCGTGGCAGCTGGTCGACGTGCTCAACCGCGACTTCGGTTCGCCGGTCGTGACGACCGCCACCGGGGGGCGCGGCGGCGGCGGCGCGGCGCTGACCCCGCTGGGGCGCGCCCTGGTCGACCGGTATGGCGCGCTCGAGGACTGCCTCAATGCCGCGACGTCCGTCGAGCTCGCCGCGCTGCGCCGCCTCCTCGCGCGCAGGCGAGCCGCGCGCTGAGGCGCTAGCTGCGTTATAGTTTGAACGGCTATAACGCAAGTCGACACCGATGCGAACCCTGCTCGCGCTGATGCTCGCCGTCCTCGCCCCGTACGCGGCCGCGCAGTCGCCGGCGATCGCGGCGGCGGCGGACCTCAAGTACGCGCTCGCCGAGATCGCGGACGCCTACAGGCGCGAGACGGGCGGCGACGTGAGGATCGCCTATGGATCGTCGGGCAACTTCACGCAGCAGATCGAGCACGGCGCGCCGTTCGAACTGTTCCTGTCCGCCGACGAGGCGTACGTCGAGCGCCTCGCCGCGAGGGGCTACACGCGCGACGCCGGAACGCTCTACGCGATCGGCAGGGTCGCGCTGTTCGTGCCCCGGGGCTCCCCGCTCGCCGCGGACCCGGCGCTCGCCGACCTCGCGCTCGCGGTCCGGGACGGACGCGTCAGGCGCTTCGCGATCGCGAATCCCGAGCACGCGCCGTACGGCCGCGCGGCGCGCGACGTGCTGCAGCACGCCGGCCTGTGGGACGCGATCTCGCCCTCGCTCGTGCTGGGCGAGAACGCTTCGCAGGCGATGCAGTTCGCCGCGGGGGGCGGCGCCCAGGGCGGCATCGTTCCCTGGTCGCTCACGAAGGCGCCCGAGGTCGCGAAGCTCGGCACCGCGGTGCTGCTTCCCGCGCAATGGCACCGGCCGCTGCGCCAGAAGATGGTGCTGATGAAATCGGCGGGACCGCAGGCCGCCGCGTTCCACGCGTACCTGGGCTCGCCCGAGGCGAGGAAGATCTTCGTGCGCCACGGCTTCGCGCTGCCCGGCGAGAGCGGCTGAGCGGAGGCCCGATGGACTGGACCGCGCTCAGGCTCTCGCTCGCGCTCGCCGCGTGGACGCTCGCGATCCTGCTTCCGCTGGGCATCGTCGCGGGCCGCTGGCTCGCGAGCACGCGATCGCGGTCGCGCCCCTGGCTCGAGGCGCTCACCGCGCTGCCGCTGGTGCTGCCGCCGACGGTCGTCGGCTTCTACCTGCTCGTCGCGCTGGGCGCGCAGAGCCCGCTGGGCGACGCGTTCGCCCGCGTGTTCGGTGCGCCGCTCGCATTCAGCTTCGCCGGGCTCGTCGTCGCGTCGGTGATCGTCAACATCCCGTTCGCGGTGCAGCCGCTGCAGCGCGCCTTCGCCGCGATCCCGCACGAGGTGCGCGAGGCGGCGCAGTGCTGCGGGCTCTCGCGCTGGCAGGCGTTCCTGCGCATCGAGCTGCCGCTCGCGTGGCCGGGCGTGCTGTCGGCGGCCGTGCTGACGTTCGCGCACACGCTGGGCGAGTTCGGCGTCGTGCTGATGGTCGGCGGCAGCATCCCGGGCGAGACGAAGACGATCGCGATCGCGATCTACGACCGGGTCCAGGCGTTCGACACCTCGGCCGCCGGCACGATGGCGCTCGTGCTGCTCGTCGTCTCGTTCGTCACGGTCGCGCTCTCGTTCGTGCTCTCCGACCGGTGGCTGCGGAGCGAGCGGCGATGATGCTCACCCTCGCGCTGTCGCACGACGGCCCGCCGCTCGACCTCGACGTCGCGCTGCCGGCGGGCGAGATCGTCGCCGTCGTCGGGCCGTCGGGGAGCGGCAAGACGTCGCTGCTGCGCGCGGTCGCGGGCCTGATCCGGCCCCGCAGCGGACGCATCGCGCTCGGCGAGGACGCCTGGCTCGACACCGCGCGCGGCATGTCGAAGCCCACGCGCGAGCGTCCGATCGGATACGTCTCGCAGCACTACGGGCTGTTCCCGCATCTGTCCGCGCTGGCGAACGTCGCATGCTCGCTCACGCACCTGCCGCCGGGCGATCGCGCGGAACGCGCCCGCGCCTGCCTCGCGCTCGCGCACGTGGCGGGACTCGACGACCGGCTCCCGCGCGAGCTGTCCGGCGGCCAGCAGCAGCGCGTGGCGATGGCCCGGGCGCTCGCGCGCGAGCCCCGCGTCCTGCTGCTCGACGAGCCGTTCTCGTCGGTGGACCGCAGCACGCGCAAGCGGCTCTACGTGGAGCTGAAGCGCCTGCACGCCGAGCTCGCCGCGACGGTGCTGCTCGTCACGCACGACCTCGACGAGGCGGCGCTGCTGGCGACGCACCTGTGCCTGATCCAGCGCGGGCGGATCGTGCAGCACGGCGCGACGGGCGACGTGCTGACGCGACCGGCGACCGTCGCCGCGGCGCGCCTGCTGGACTTGCCGAACCTGTTCACCGGGACGCTGGAACGCGACGGTGCCGCACGAACGCTGCGCTGGGGCCCGCACGCGCTCGCGCTGCCCGCTGCCGCGGACGCGGCGACCGCCGCCGGGACGGCGTGGACGATCCTGCCGACGAAGGTGCTGCTCCACCGCGTCGACCGGCCCTCGCGCGGCGAGCGCGAGAACCCGGTGCGCGCGACCATCGCCGATCTCGTGACGCTCGGCGACGACGTGATCGCGCGCCTCGTCCCCGAGGGGTTGCCGGACGCCCGGCTGCACCTCAAGCTGTCGCTGCACGTCGCGCAGCGCAACAGCCTCGCGCCCGGGCGCGAGGTGACGGTTTCGCTCCTCGCCGACGCGATCGTGCCGCTGGCGGGCGAGTAGCCGCCCGCCGTCGGACCCGCTACACGGCGAGCTGCGGATTGAGCCGCGGCACCTTGTCGTGCAGCTTGTTGAGCGCGTTGAGGTAGGCCTTCGCCGAGGCGACGATGATGTCGGTGTCGGCGCCGTTGCCGTTGACGATGCGGCCCTCGCGCTCGAGCCGCACCGTCACCTCGCCCTGCGCGTCGGTGCCGGTGGTGATCGCGTTCACCGAGTAGAGCAGCAGCTTCGCCCCCGACGACGCCATCCGCTCGATCGCCTTGAACGTCGCGTCGACCGGGCCGTCGCCGTCGACCTCGGCGTGGCGTTCCGCGTCGCCGATCGACAGCGCGACGCGCGCGTGCGGAACCTCGCCCGTCTCCGAGACGACGCGCAGCGCGACGAACTTGAAGTGCTCCTTCTCCGGCGTCACCGCCTCGTCCGAGACCAGCGCCTGCAGGTCCTCGTCGAAGATCTCGCCCTTCTTGTCGGCCAGCTCCTTGAACTTCGCGAACGCGACGTTGAGCGCCTCCTCGGACGCGAGCGAGACGCCGAGCTCGGCCAGGCGCGTGCGGAACGCGTTGCGTCCCCGAGAGCTTGCCCAGCACGAGCTTGTTCGCGTTCCAGCCCACGTCCTCGGCGCGCATGATCTCGTAGGTCTCGCGGTGCTTCAGCACGCCGTCCTGGTGGATGCCCGACTCGTGCGAGAACGCGTTGGCGCCGACGATCGCCTTGTTGGGCTGCACCGGGAAGCCGGTGATCGACGACACGAGCTTCGACGCGGGCACGATCTGCGTGGTGTCGATCCGCGTCGTGCACGGGAACACGTCGCGGCGCGTCTTCACCGCCATCACGATCTCCTCGAGCGCGGCGTTCCCCGCCCGCTCGCCCAGGCCGTTCACCGTGCATTCGACCTGTCGTGCGCCGTTCATCACCGCGGCGAGCGAGTTCGCGACCGCCAGCCCGAGGTCGTTGTGGCAATGGACCGACCACACCGCCTTGTCCGCGTTCGGGATGCGCTCGCGCAGGCTCCGGATCAGCTCGCCGAACTGCCAGGGCATCGTGTAGCCGACGGTGTCCGGGATGTTGACCGTCGTCGCGCCCGCGCGATCACGGCTTCGAGCAGCCGGCACAGGAAGTCGGGCTCGCTGCGTCCGGCGTCCTCGGGCGAGAACTCGACGTCGTCGGTCCAGCCGCGCGCCCAGCCGACCGACTTGACCGCCTGCTCGAGCACCTCGTCGGGCGTCATCCTGAGCTTCATCTGCATGTGGATCGGCGAGCTCGCGATGAACGTGTGCAGGCGCTTGCCCTCGGCCGGCGCGATCGCCTCGCCGCAGCGCGCGACGTCCTTCTGGTTGGCGCGCGCGAGGCCGCACACGATGCTGCCGCGCACCGTCTTCGCGATCTCGTGCACCGCCTCCCAGTCGCCGGGCGACGAGGCCGGGAACCCGGCCTCGATCACGTCGACGCGCAGCCGCTCGAGCTGCTTGGCGATGCGCAGCTTCTCGTCGCGGGTCATCGACGCGCCGGGGCTCTGCTCGCCGTCGCGCAGCGTCGTGTCGAAGATGATCAGGTGGTCGGCCATGGCGGTGCTCCTCGGTCGTTGGCTGGAATCAGGCGTCGATCGCCGCGCGGTCGGGCGCGAGCGCGATCGCGCCGCAGGCGATCGCCGCGGTTGACCGCGCTCGTCACCGCCTTGCAGCGTCGCGGTGACGATGTTCGGATCCTTGCCGACACCGTAGACGGCCCCTGTCCGGCGCCCGGCACGCAGCTGCACGTAGGCGACGGCGGTCGCATCCTCGCCGGCGCCGATCGCGTGCTCGTGGTAGTTCTGCACGTGCACGTCGACGCCCAGGCGCTCGCGCAGCGCGTGCACGTAGGCGTCGACCGGGCCGTTGCCCTGCCCGGTCGCTTCGGTCGCGCGGCCGCGCACCTCGAGACGGGCGGTCAGGTGCTCGACGCGGCCGCTGTCCGCGGCGTGGCGCGCGCGGTGGTCGACGTAGGCGACCGGGCCGCGCGCGTCCAGGTACTCGCGCGTGAACGCGGCGTGGATGTCGACCGGCGAGAGCTCCTTGCCGGTCGCGTCGGCCTGCGCCTGGATCACCCGGCCGAACTCGATCTGCAGCAGGCGCGGCAGCGCGAAGCCGTAGTCGCGCTCCATCAGGTAGGCGACGCCGCCCTTGCCGGATTGGCTGTTGACGCGGATCACCGCGTCGTAGGTGCGGCCGAGGTCGGCCGGGTCGACCGGGAGGTACGGCACGTCCCACCTCGTCGGGCGACGTCGATCGCCCGCGCGGCGAGGCCCTTCTTGATCGCGTCCTGGTGCGAGCCCGAGAACGCCGTGAACACCAGGTCGCCGCCGTACGGGTGGCGCGGATGCACGGGCAGCTGGTTGCACTCCTCGACGACGCGGATGACGCGGCCGATGTCGGAGAAGTCGATCCCGGGTCGATGCCCTGGGTGAAGAGGTTGAGGCCCAGCGTGACCAGGCAGACGTTGCCGGTGCGCTCGCCGTTGCCGAACAGGCAGCCCTCGACGCGGTCGGCGCCGGCCAGGACGGCCAGCTCGGCCGCGGCGACGCCGCAGCCGCGGTCGTTGTGCGGGTGGACCGACAGCACGATCGCGTCGCGGCGCGCGAGGTGGCGGTGCATCCACTCGATCTGGTCGGCGTAGACGTTCGGCGTCGACATCTCGACCGTCGAGGGCAGGTTGATGATCGTCTTCCGCTGCGGCGTCGGCCGCCAGACGTCGGTCACCGCGTCGCAGACCTCGACGGCGAAGTCGAGCTCGGTGCCGGTGAAGCTCTCCGGCGAGTACTGGAACACCCAGTCGGTGCCGGGGCGCTCGGCGCGATGTCGCGGATCAGCTTCGCGCCGGCGACGGCGATGTCGCGGACCCCTTCGCGGTCGAGGCCGAAGACCACGCGGCGTTGCGTCGTCGACGTCGAGTTGTACAGATGGACGATCGCGCGCTTCGCGCCCTCGAGCGCCTCGAACGTGCGCCGGATCAGCGGCTCGCGCGACTGCGTGAGCACCTGCACGGTCACGTCCTCCGGGATGCGTCCCTCGTCGATCAGCTTGCGGATGAAGTCGAAGTCGGTCTGCGACGCCGCCGGGAACCCGACCTCGATCTCCTTGTAGCCCAGGTCGACCAGGAGCTCGAACATCGCGAGCTTGCGCTCCGCGTCCATCGGCTCGATCAGCGCCTGGTTGCCGTCGCGCAGGTCGACGCTGCACCAGACGGGCGCGCGCGTGATCGTCGCGGACGGCCAGCGCCGGTCGGGCAGCGCCACCGGGGCGAACGGGCGGTACTTGCGGATCGGGTCGGTTCTCATCGCGGGTTTCCTGGAATCTGCGCGCACGGGCGCGCGTGGGCCATCAATGGCGTTCCGCCGGTCCGGTTCCGGACGGCGACGGGTGCAGCTCTGCAGAGGGGGTGGGGTTTATCTGCGCGCGGGGCGCAGGAGCAGCAGGCCCGACAGGCCAAGCGCGAGCGCGATCGGAAGGCGATCGGCTGCGATGGCGAGGGCGCTGGAGAGGGACTGCGGGCTGCTCATCGGGTGAAAGCTACCGGATTTTCCGCGGTGCCGCAAGTCCCTGCGCGCCTCGCCTCAGGGAGCGGCCGGCGGGGGGTCGGCGCCGGCGCAACAGCAACCAGCCCGAGACCGCGAAGCCGGAGATCGCATACAGGACGAAGCCCCCGAACAGCACGACCGCGGGCTGGTAGGACAGGAGCGCGAGGAACACGACGAAGAAGAGCACGGCGACGAACGGGACGCTCTTCTTCAGGTTGATCGTCTTGAAGCTGTAGTACTTGAGGTTCGACACCATGATGAGGCCGGCGAACAGCGTCACGCCCCACGCCCACCACTTCGCGTCCGCGGGCGCGATCGCGTAGTCGTCCGCGATGAAGACGAAGCCCGCGACGAGCGCCGCCGCGGACGGGCTCGGCATGCCCTGGAACCAGCGCTTGTCGCCGACCTCGAGCATCGTGTTGAAGCGCGCGAGCCGCAGCGCCGCGCCCGCGACGTAGACGAACGCCGCGATCCAGCCCAGCTTGCCCATCCCGCGCAGCGACCACTCGTAGATGACGAGCGCCGGCGCCGCGCCGAAGCTCACCATGTCGGCGAGGCTGTCGTACTCGGCGCCGAACGCGCTCTGCGTGCGCGTGAGCCGCGCGACGCGGCCGTCGAGCCCGTCGAGCACCATCGCGATGTAGATGGCGATCGCCGCCGCGTCGAAGCGCTGGTTCATCCCCTGCACGATCGCGTAGAAGCCCGCGAATAGCGCGGCGGTCGTGAACAGGTTGGGCAGCAGGTAGATGCCGCGGCGCCGGACCCGGTTCTTGGCGAGCATGCGCTGCTTGTCGAAGTCGACCATCGAGCGCTCCTCCGCCTAGCGGAACTCCGCCAGGACCGATTCCGCGGCGTAGACGATGTCGCCGACGGCCGCGCGCGGCGTGGCATCCGCCGGCAGGTAGACGTCGACGCGCGAGCCGAAGCGAATGAAGCCGTAGCGCTGCCCCCGCGCGAGCGCGTCGCCGGGCTTCACGTAGCACAGGATGCGGCGCGCGATGAGGCCCGCGACCTGCACGCAGGTGACGTCGCGGCCCTCCTTGGTGACGAGGTGGAGCGCATTGCGCTCGTTCTCCTCGGACGCCTTGTCGAGGTCCGCGTTGACGAACGACCCCGCGCGGTACCAGGCGTTCTTCACCTCGCCGTCCACCGGGCTGCGGTTGCTGTGGACGTTGAACACGTTCATGAACACGCTGATCTTGAGCGCGTCGCGGTCGAGGAACGGATCGCGCGTCCTGCCGACGCTGACGATGCGGCCGTCCGCGGGCGACAGCACGATCCCGGGCTGCATCGGGATCTCGCGCGGCGGGTCGCGGAAGAACTGGACGACGAACGCGAGCGCCGCGAGGCCGACGAGGCCGCCGACCGTGCCGAAGAGCCACGCGAGCACCACCGTCGCGGCGAGCGCGATCGCGACGAAGGGCCAGCCCTCGCGGGCGATGATCGGATGCGGATAGGGGGACAAGGACGGGTGTCGGCGAACCGGAAACGTCCGATTCTAGCAGGCCGGTCTCTGGCGACACGCGATGCCGGCCCCTGCACGCCCGGCGACGGCCGCGCTGGCCGCCCGTTCAGCCGGTGCTCACTGCGGCTTCTCGGCCTCGTCGACCTGGCGCGCCGTCTCGCGGGCCCTCTCGATCACAGTCTGCTCGACCGCGCGCGCCCGCTCGCGGGGATCCGTCGGAGGTGCGCCCGCTGCGGCGGCCGGCGGCTTGCCCGTGAGCCCGTACGACGTGAGCGCCGATTTCGCGAGCCACGCGACGATCACGAGCGCGAGCAGGATGACGACGAGGCCCACCCAGCCGCGCTGATGTCGCCGCAGGCCGCGGCGAT
>JADIZG010000027.1 GCA_016704895.1 Betaproteobacteria bacterium | reverse complement strand
CGGGCGATGCGTCGACGAGGAACCGGCGAAGTTTCGAAACGATCGCGGACGACGGCGTGCTGACAAAGCGGATGAAGTCCGAGTCCCAGCCGCGCTGAGCCTCGTCGGAGGGATTGTGCTGATCAGGCATGGTCCGGGCGTCGGTGAGACGGAGAATGCCAGGAAATCGCCGGCGTGTATTCAGAGAGTCGGGAGACGTGACGCTCGGCTTGTGCCACGCAAGCGGGTACACCGGTGACTGCGTGCACAGTACGGCTCGACTACGCGAGCTGCACGATCGCATTCAGCCGATCGCAGACGTCCTGCAGCACCGCCGGCGTGACCCTGCCCCACGGATGCCTCCGCGCCCGGCGCTTGCGCCAGTCGAACGACTTGGGCTGGTCGGCGAGGATGTAGCTGGCCTGCGCGGGATCGCGCGGATTGGCGACGGCGAACGGGTTGTGCGCCTGCCTGCTAGTCATCGCGCAGCCGATCACGAGGCCGGTCTTCTCGTTGAAGGCGCGCGGCGAGAGCACGAGGAACGGGTGCGAGCCCGCCATCTCGCGGCCCGCCTGCGGCGAGTGCTCGATCCAGATCATCTCGCCCCGATCCGGGGCCCACGGCACGGAGCGTCCCGCGATGCCCTTGGCACGGGGGCGCTCACGCGGCTTGGTCACAGGACCTCGCGGCCGCGCGGTGCCCCGTAGTCGATCTCGTCGAAGCGGTCGCCCGGTCGGATTTTGGCCAGCAGCTCGGCGAGCGTCGGCCTGCGCCGCGCGGGCTCGATCACGATGCGGCCCGCCTCGGCGGTGATCGTCACCTCCGATTCGGGTGCGATGTCGGCCTGCGCCAGGACTTCGCGCGGAATGCGGATGCCGTGACTGTTACCCCAGGCGGTGATGCGAGACATGGGCAATCGTTCGCGGCAGTGGCCCGCGAGGGGAGTCGAGGGATATCCCAAGTATATCCCATGGCCGCGGCGGTGTCGGGGCGCCATGCCGCAGCTTCGCCGCAGGGCTGAATGGGCCGCCATCGTCCAGTCGGACGATGGTCCGATGGACAGGTCCTGCCTGCTCCGGAACTTCGCGCCGCCTGCGGAAGCCATGGCGAATCCACAGGCGGTGGTGCCGGACTCGGGCGGCCCTTGAACGCTGCGCCGGGGTTCGGACATGGGACCTCGAAGGGATTTCCATCGATGTTCGAAGCCGGCTCGGCGAGCGCCCGCCTTGCCCGATTCGAAGCCTCGCAGCTTCGACCGAACGGCCGATGGCGGCGCCCGGCTCCGGAGCCGAGGATGTCGATCATGGTGTCCCGTTCCCCGGATTGGACAGCGCGCCGTCCCGTGTCGACTCGCGCATGTGCCGCTTTGACGGGGCGCGCGAGGGCATAGCAATAATGCTATATTCCGATGCCGAGCTGGACGATCGCCTTCGCAAGCCCGCGGGTGGAGTCGGAGATCCTGGCGCTGCCGGCCGGGCATGTCGCGCGGTTCGTCCGTTACGCGGAACGCATGGAAACGTGGGGCCCGGACCTGGGGATGCCGCACACTCGAGCGATGGGCGGAGGGCTCTTCGAGTTGCGCGTCCAGGCGGTCGAGGGGATCGCGCGACTGTTCTTCTGCACGGCCACCGACCGGAGGATCGTCTTCGTGCACGCGTTCGTGAAGAAGACCGGCAAGACGCCGCCGGGCGCGCTGGCGATCGCGCGGCGCCGGATGATGCAGGTGATCGATGGCTGATGCTCTCGGGCGATTCAAGCGCAAGGCGTTCGAACGACCGGGCGTCAAGGCCGCCTACGACGCGCTCGCCGACGAGTTCGCGTTCCTCGACGAGGTGCTGCGCGCGCGGGCCGAGGCAGGGCTCACGCAGGCGGAGGTCGCCGCGCGCGTCGGCACGACCCAATCCGCGATCGCCCGGCTGGAGTCGACGACCAGCGGCCACTCGCCGTCGATCGCGACGCTGCAGCGCTACGCCCGGGCGTTGGGCTGCCGGCTGGAGGTCCGGCTCGTCAGGGCGAAGAGAACCACGGATCGGCGTGTGCGGGGCCGAAAGTCGTAACGGCCGGACCGCAGCGCTGCCTCAGGCGATGACCCTCCGGCAATGACCTTGGCCTGAGCGGCGCTCATGAGATCGGGTCGCGCCTGCGAGAAGCGGAAGCGAATGGTGGAATGCCGAGGGGCGTAGCAGCGCCAAACGACGGTACGCCAACCCGGCGCCTTAGCCGGGCGATCGATTTGCCGACAGACGAGACGACCCTCCGCTCCGTCGCCATCGCTGGAATAGGCGTCCGCGACCCAAACCCAATGTGGGGTCGGAGACGAGACTCGGCGGTGCAGCGCAGGCGGATGGATCGGCCGACGGTGGGCCGGACGGACTCGGCTAAGCGAGCTGCACGATCGCATTCAGCCGATCGCAGACGTCCTGCAGCGCTTCCGCCGTCACCTTGCCCCACGGATGCCTCCGCGCCCGGCGCTTGCGCCAGCCGAACGACCCGACCTGGTCGTCAAGGATCTAGCTGGCCTGCGCTGCATCGCGCGGATTGGCGACGGCGAACAAGTTGTCCGCGTGCCGGGCGGTCATCGCGCGGCTCCTCCGACACCCGACCTGTTGCATCTTCAGCTCGGAGAGCTCCTCGTCGACCACCCAGCGGCCACCCTCGCGCACCATCACTGCCTCGCCGGTGAGGCGCAGGATGCTGGTTTCGCCTTCCCACAGGAGGAGCGCCGTGTCGCCCTTCGACCAGCCGCGGACGATCTTCACCGACTTGTCCGGGTGCTCCTTGGCGTAGACCTTCATGATCTGCGCGCCCTTGCCCTTTTTCACCGCCTCGTCGATGTAGTTGCCGTTCGCCTTCGACAGGTGCGGAACGACTTTGGCAGGCACGCCGGTGACCATCGCCTCGTGGTAAGCCATGTAGGCTTTCCCGGGGTCGCCGCCGCCCGCCGGCAGCGCGGGGCCGTGATCGTCCGAGAGGATCGGCGTGTCGATCTTCACGTCGGCGTTCTTGTCGGTGTCCTTGATCCTGAGCGTGCCGGCGATCCGACCGCCGGCGATCTTCACGGTCGAGGTCACGCCCAGGTTGCCGGCGCAGTAGCCGCAGTTGTTGCCGGACTCGAAGTGGAACGAGTGGGCCTTGTAGGACCCGTCGGGCCTGAACTCGAGGTGGACGACCGCCGTCTTGCTGCCGGCGAAGCGCTTCTCGATCAGGCGCGTGCGATCGTGGAACAGGGCCATCCACGGAAGGTCGAAGTGGCTGTTGCTGATCGCGACGACGATCACGTCCTGCTTGTCGAGCAGCGACTTGCCGCGATACGCGACCGAGGACGCGACCGGCATGGTGAGTCCGCGGCTGGTGAACTCGCCGTCGCCGGTGACCGGTTCGGCGGCCTGCGCCGGCGCGAATCCGGCGACGAGTGCGGCGCCGACGACGCCGGCGGAGAGCAGCCTCCTGCCGGCGCGCCGTATCGACGAGGAACGCGATGCCGCCATGGTTTCGCCCTGGAATGGACGGAGCCGATGCTACGCCTCGTGCCCGGCGTTGCGAGGCGAATTTTCGCCCCGACGCCGAGGGCGCGAGGAGCGCTCGACGGCGCGTCGCGCCGCGCGCCGCCGAGATCGAGTCCGGCAGTCGCTTGACGCGTATCCGCGTCCCCGCTACAACCCGCCACACGCCCGTTTCGACCGCTTGCGCCCATGACCCCCCTCACCGGCATCTCCTCGATGGCCACCCGTCAGGTCCTGGCCGACCTGACGTCCGCGTACGAACGCGAGACCGGAGCGAAGGTCGCGATCGAATCGGTCGGCGGCGTCGACGCCGCGAAGCGCGTCCGCGCCGGCGAGCGCTTCGACGTCGTGATCCTCGCGTCGAACGTCGTCGACCAGCTGATCGCCGAGGGCCACGCGCTCGCGGGCAGCCGCGTCGACCTCGTGCGCTCGGGCGTGGCGATCGCGGTGCGCTCGGGCGCGCCGCGGCCCGACATCGGCTCCGAGGACGCTGTCCGAAATGCGGTGCGGCACGCGCGCAGCGTCAGCTATTCGACCGGTCCCAGCGGCGATTACCTGGCGAAGCTGTTCGAGCGCTGGGGCATCGCGGCCGAGATCGCGAGCCGCATCGTGAAGCCCGCGCCCGGGATCCCGGTCGGCAAGCTGGTGGCGGAAGGGTCGGTCGAGCTGGGTTTCCAGCAGCTCTCCGAGCTCATGTTCCTGCCGGGCATCGACGTCGCGGGCCCGCTGCCGCCGGCGATCCAGCACGTCACGACGTTCTCGGGCGGCGTCTGCGCGACGTCCTCGCGCCCGACGAGGCGCGCCGGCTGCTCGCTTACCTGGGTTCGCCCCGGACCGCCGAGGTCAAGCGCCGCAACGGGATGGATCCCGCCTGAGCGTCGCGTCGTTGCGACGGCCGGACGCGGGCTAGGCAATCTCGATCGCCCGGTACGTCGTCACCTTCGCCGGCCCCGCGACGAGCCCCAGCGCATCGCGCCGCTGGCGGAACTGCGCGACGATCGGCGACTGCCGGTGGACCTCGAAAGCCGCGTCGTCGACGTACGTCTCGTAGAACGCGAAGAGGTCCGGGTCGGCGGTCGATCGGTGCGCGCGGTACGCGAGGCAGCCCGGCTCCGACTTCACCACCGCCGCGACCTGCTCGGCGAGAAAGGCCGCGAGCGCGTCGCCCTTGCCTGGCGCGGCGCGAATTTCGGCGATGACCGTCAGGGCGTTCGTCATGGCTGAGTGACTCCTCGCGAAGTTGGTGAGCGCGAGCTTACTCGACCCGGCGCGCCGAACGGACGGCGTCGGTTCGGCCGAGCGACCGATCGCGGCGTGACGGCGTGGGGCGGATGATGCCGGGCGGGACCGCGGGTTCGTGGTGCAGGGTGCGCGACCGTCTGCCTCAGCTAGTAACCATAAATTGACAAAGAGTTAACTGCTAATTACTATTTCCTGCGCGCCGTGGAAGCTCGAATTCAGCCATGACGCGGTCAAGGCGCTGCTGCGGATGCCGCGCGACGAGGCGCGGCGCGTGCGGGAAGCTCGACCGGCTCGCCCGCGACCCCTATGCGATGCCCGGCGTCAAGCAACTCACCGGACACCCCGGCTTCAGGCTGCGCATCGGGGATTGGCGCGTCCTCTACTCCTTCATGACGAACGCATCGTGATCCACGTGATCCGCATCGCCCGGCGCGGGGATGCCTACCGATGAGCGCGAAGATCCTCGAGTCCGACGGGAAACCGATGTTCGCCGTGATTCCCTACGACGAGTATCGCGCGCTGGCCGACCTCGCCGAGGATGCAGGCGACGTCGCCGCGCTCGCGCGTTACGCGAAGCGACACGCGCAGGGGAGGGAGGAATCCTTTCCTGCCGAGGTCGTCGACCGCCTCCTCGCCGGCGCATCGCCGCTCCGCGTCTGGCGCGAGCATCGTGGAATGACGGCCGCAGCGCTCGCGCAGGCCGTCGGCGTCACGGCGGCGCACGTATCCGGGACGAGTCGGGCGCGAGCCCGGCCGTGCCCGGCGGTTCGCGAAGGTGCTGAACGTCGGACTCGACCTGCTCGTCGGTCCCGAATGACTGGGGGTCAGAGCCGTAACATTCGGGCGATCTCGCGACAGGCCCGCCCCGCTCGACGGCCGCAATGTTACGGCCTGACCCCGAAGTCCCCGAAGCGTCGCGCCCGTGGCACTGCTTGTACTTGCGGCCGCTTCCGCACGGGCAGGGATCGTTGCGGCCGATCTTCGGCTGCGCGCGCTCGATCGGCTGGCGCGGACGCGTGATGTCGGCGATCTCCATCACGCCGAGCACGAGCTGCTCGATCGCGTCGTCGAGGTCCTCGAGCGGCAGCTCGCGGTCGACCTCGTCCCGCTGGCGCGCCAGGTCGAGCGCCACGTCGCTCGTGTCGTCGGGGTCGAGCGGGATGTGGCGCACGATGTTGAGCATCGCGACGTCGACGTCCTCGTCGTCCCCGTATCGATCCAGCAGGCCGGGAAAGGCATCGAGCGCGTTCATGAAGCCGGCCGCCCAGGGCCACAGGGCAGCGAGTTCCTGATCGGGCTCGATCGGCCGATCGTCCGTGCGCTCGACGTCGAACACGATCGGATCGAAAGGCTCCCGCGCCGCGATGTGCGCCGCGAGGTTGTTGTAGTGGCGCATGACCAGTTCGATCACGCGCTTCGCGCGGTCGAGGTCGCCCGGGATCATCGGTTCGCCGTCGGGCGCGTCGAACACGAGCGGGAGCCACTCCGACGGCATCACCGGGTCCGGCTGCAGCAGCACGCCGACGAGAAAGCCGTCGAGCATCGACACGTCGAGGCTGCCGCGATCTTCCGGCAACGCGAGGAGAACCTCCTCGAGCTCGTCGATCTCGCGTTCGGACAGCGGCTGCGAGGCGGCGGAAGCAGTCATGGCATCGCTGCTGCGGTTCGCTGCGGCGCGGCCCGCAGCGGTGTGGGCTATCGCGGTCTCGCGCGCATCCGTCGCAGCGCGACGAACCCGAGCAACAGCGCAGCGGCGGCGAGCGACCAGGTCGAGGCGGCGGGCACGGGTACCGCGGTCACTCTCGCGGGACCGGCCACGCGCGCGATGTCGTAGATGCGCAGCGTGCTGCCCGAACTGGCGACCCAGTCGTAGTAGTAGAGCCTGCCGTTGAAGTAGGTGAGTCCGGCGGTCTGGCCTTCCAGGCCGAGGCTGAAGCTGTCGAGCGGCGCCCCGCCGTTCTGCAGGTCGTAGCGGAGGATTCGCCCGCCGCTCCATTCGAGCACCCACAGGTTGCCACCGTCGAGATCGACCGCGAAATCGCCCATGCCGCTGGCCCGCAGCGAGATCGTACTGGTGATCGTGTCCGGCGTCGCGACGTTGGCGACGCGGACCTGGTTCAAGTCGCTCCAGTCGTAGTTGGACGAGGGCTCGGTCCGATAGATCTGGCCACCGCGCAAGTCGATCGGATAGCCACCGTAGGCGGCGGTCTCGGCCGAGAACGCCGCCGAGGGCGGACCGGCCTTCGGCATCAGGCCCAAGATCGATTTCGCCGAATTCGCCCGTGTAGTCGGCGAAGTAGTAGTACGTCGCGTCGGCCGCGACGCTCGTGACGTATTCTGGTCGACCGCGACCGACCCCAGCAGGTTGCCGTCGAGGTCGGTGCGGTAGATCGGATGGTTGCACTGTTGGGCGAACAGCAACTCGGAGGCGCCTTCGTCGACGCCCAGCCCCGGGGGATGAAGGTTTTCGCTCGCCGAGAACTGCGCGGGCAGGTTGACCGTGTTCAGCAGCGACAACGTGTCCGCCAGCGCGATCGGGCTCGCGCAAAGCGCTGCCGCGAGCAGCAACCCCCTCCCCATCCGCGATCTGCCCATCGCATTCCCCCTTCGGTGCCGTCCGATGTCCGCGCGGCCGGTGCGCAGCGACGCGCGATATGACCCTGCAAAACGCGCGGATATTAGCACAGCGCCCTCCGGAAGGGGGTAGACCGGGTGATGCGGATATCGGGGTCGGACTCCGCTTGTCGCGACCCGACCCCATCGATCGGTTCGGCGGGCCGCTCGCGGCCTACGGCGCGATGCCGACCATCCAGGCGACGCCGAAGCGGTCGGTCAGCATGCCGAAGCACGGCGACCAGAAGGTCTTGCCAAGCGGCATCTGCACCTGGCCGCCGTCGGCGAGCGCGTCGAACGCGCGCTTCGCCGCGGCCTCGTCCGGCACCGCGTACGACAATGAAAATCCGTTGAAGCTCGTCTTGCCCGAGCAGCCGCCGTCGGACGCCATCACGGTCCCGTCGCCGATCTTCAGCGACGCGTGCATGATCTTGTTCTCCGACCCCGGCGGCAGCATGCCCTCGGGCACCGGGTCGGGGCTCTCGTTGAACCGCATCATCGTCTCGACCTGCGCGCCGATCGCGCGCTGGTAGAACCCGATCGCCTCCTCGCAGCGACCGTCGAAGAACAGGTAGGGCTGGATCGGCATCGCGAATCTCCTTGTCGGGGGCGGGAAAAGTAGGGGTTGGATCCTGACTCTGGTGGCGCTGTCGGGAACGATAGGCTCAATGCCCGCCCGACTTCGCGCGCTTCCCGATCTCGGCGCGCTGCCGGTCCTCCTGCGCGCGCAGCTCGGGCGTGTACTCGGCGCCGGAAGGCGGCGCGGATCCGGGCTCCCTGCTTGTGTCGAACGACGGGCCGGCGGATCGACACGGCGGCGGTGGAAAGGCGACGGGACCCCGCGCAGGAGTCGCGACGAAAGATTAGCGCTTCGGCGCGGGGAGTGTCACGACCGTAGATGCCCCCCGACGCCGTCGGCGGCTGTCAGGGATCACCGCGCGGCGGCGCCGACCCCGGCGGGGAAGGGCTGCGCCCACGGCATCGAGTCGCCGCGGGCGCGGTTTCGAGATCAACGCGGCCAGTCGCGCGTCCACGCGCCGCCCGCGACCGCGTCGACGCTGGCGCGGTTGATGCCGATGTCCATGAGGTCGCGGTCGCTCATGCTCGCGAGCGCCTGACGGTCGGCGGCGGCGTGCCTGCGCCGGGCGAGCCAGGCGTCGATCCGCAGCGCGAGCGCGTACAGCGCCTCCGCGGCCGCGACCGCAAGCAGGGCGATCCGGGGAAGCGCGCTCGAGTAGGCGGCGTGGGCGGTCGGGGCGTTCATCTCGATCTCCATTCGTGGTCGGTGAGCGGGGGCGGGCGGGCGACGATCGCGATCACGAGTTCGCGTCGGCGGCGCGTCCGGCGATCGCTCGCCCGCCAGGTGCGCCGTCCCCCTCGCATTCGGCTCCGGCGATCTCGGTGGCGCGTCGCGCGACGACCTCGACCGGCGGAAGCCGGACGACGGCGGTGCGGTCGGCCGCCCGGTCGGCGCTTGCGACCGCCGGCACCGCGGCGACCCGCGCCTCGGCGCCGGCGTGACGGCTCGCGACGGGCTGCAGCGCGATCGCGACGACGAGGCCCGCGGCGGCGAGCGTCGCGGGTCCGAGCAGTTCGTCGACGTGGGGCATGGCTTGCTCCTGATTTCGGGGGTGTTGCGACGTTGGTAAGGCTAGGCCTCCAGCAGTCGCCTGGGAATCGCAAAGATCCGACCATGTTGGTAAGCTGAGCCGACCAGTCGACCGACGCGCGAGCCCCCTATGCCCCGCCCGCCTCGCCTTCCCCTCGCGAACCTCACGGCGTTCCGCGCCGTCGCCGAGTTGCAGAACCTGCGCGCGGCGGCGGAGGTGCTGCACCTGACGCACAGCGCGGTGAGCCAGCAGATCCGCGGGCTCGAGGAGCAGCTCGGGTTCGCGCTGTTCGACCGGCGCGGGCGCCGCGTCGTGCTCAATCCCGCGGGGCAGGCGCTGCTGCGCAGCGTGCAGTCGGCGCTCGCGACGCTCGACGACGGCGTGCAGGCGGCCGCCGCGGCGGCGGGCGGCGAGGCGCAGCGGCTGCGCGTCACCGTGCTGCCGTCGTTCGCGAACCGATGGCTGCTGCCGCGCATCGGCCGCTGGCGCGAGCAGCATCCGGCGCTCCCGCTCGAGATCGACGCGTCGATGCACGTCGTCGACCTCGTCCGCGAAGGCTTCCACGCGGCCGTCCGCCAGGGCATCGGCCCGTGGGCGGGACTCGAGTCCGAACGCCTGTTCGAGCAGCCGTCGTTCATCGTCGTCGGCTCGCCTTCCGCGGCGCGCAGGCTCGTGGGTGCGCAACCCGAGGCGCTCGCGCGCGAGCCGTTGCTCGGGGACGGCGCCTTGTGGCAGGCATGGTTCGCTGCGGCGGGACTGCGCGTGAACGCGACGACGGTCGCGACGTTCAACGACGCGGGCCTCATGCTGCAGGCGGTCGAGCAGAACCTCGGGCTCGCGCTCGCCCGCGAGATCCACGCGGCCGACGCGCTCGTCGACGGCAGGCTCGTGCGCCTGTCGCCGGTCGCGGTCGCGCACGAGGACGCGCAGCCCTACCACCTCGTCTATCCGCCGGCGCTCAGGGACTGGCCGCCGCTCGACGCGTTCCGCCGGTGGTTGCGCGACGAGTTGGATCAGTCGATGGCGGCGTTGCATCGTTCGGAGGCGACCCGCGGCATGAAGCCGCGCGCGCCGGCTCGTAAGCGGCGCGCAGCTGCCTCGCGCAAGTCCTGACCCGTGCAACAGGGGCGCGTCGCATCGAAACGCATGCAGGCGGCCCTCGCCGCGGGGCTCGTCACGATGGTCGCGGCCGCGGCGATCTGGCTCTCCTACGAGCTCTATCGCCTGGTCGTCCAGCCGGCATCGATCGGATCGCTGCCGATCGCGCCCGGCGGGGTCGACCTCGAACTGCCGCACGCGATGGTCACCGACTGGTTTGCCGGGGCGCCTGTCTACACGGGGCCGAACGGGGAGCGGCATCCGCACCCTCCCGCGAGCATGGCAATCCTGTGGCCGGTCTACGGCTGGCCGTCGCTCGCGACGTCGATGGTCGTGTACCTGGTCGTCACGCTGGTGGCGCTCGCGTGGATCGTCGTTGTCGCCGTACGGGAAAGCGGTGCGACGTCGCCGCTCGAGCGCATGTTCGTCGCGTTCGTTCCGCTGGCGACCTATCCCGCAGGCGCGACGATAGGCAACGGGCAGATGATGGTCTACATGCTGGCGGCATTGCTCACAACACTTCTGCTACTGCGCGACCGGCCGCCGGGCTGGGGCCGCGATCTCGCCGCGGCCGGACTGCTGCTCGTCTCGCTCGCGAAGCCGAGCGTGAGCGCGCCGTTCGTGCTGGTCGCGCTGGTCATGACCGGGGGCATGCGGCCCGTCGCGCTGCTCGCCGGCGCGTACGTCGCGCTCACGCTGTTCGCGGCGTCGTATCAGCCGTTGGGGCTGCGCGACCAGTTCGCGCACTTCCTCGCCCACGCCTCGCGCATCGGCGCGCTGCACGACGATGTCAATCTGCACGCGCTAGTCACCTGGCTCGGGCTTCGTTCGTGGATGGCCGGGGCATCGGCGGCGGTGCTCGCGCTGATGGCATGGTGGCTGTGGCAGCACCGGCGCTGCGACCTCTGGCTGCTCATCGGCGTCACGGTCCTCGCGACGCGCTTCTGGACCTACCACCGCTGGTACGACGACCTGCTCGTCGTCGAGCCGCGCGTCACGCTGTTCCGGCTCGCGAAGGGACGCGCGCACGCGCCGGATCGCCGAGCCGGCGCGCTCTTCGCGCTGACGCTCGTGCTCCTGCTCGCGCCCGGCGGTCTCTACCTGCTGCCCCCTCCCTGGGTCCATGCCTATGTCGGCGCGCAGGTTTTCCTGTGGATATCGGCGGCGGTCTACCTCGCGATGGCGGCGCGAAGCGAGGTTGCCGAACGCGCCCTGCGTTCCGCAGGACTCGCGCGACGGGGCTGAATCCGGTATGCGCGGGCAGGTCGACCCCACGTTCCCATCGACGCGACGATGCCCGGCAACGCGGGCGTGGGGGCCGCGAGGCGCCGAACCTCGCGACTCGATCTCGCGGCAACGGCGCGCTATCCTCCCCGCGTGACCGACGCCCGCGATCCCGACCGTACCGTCGTCAGCTGCCTGATGGTGACGCTGCCCTCGCCGCAGCGTCTGTCGTACTTCAGGCGCAGCGTCGCCGACTACTGCCGCCAGACGCATCCGGCGCGCGAGCTCGTCGTCGTGGTGGACCGCGGCGACCCCGAGGCGCGCGCGGAGGCGATCGAGCACATCGCCTCGCTGCGCCGCGACGACATCCGCGTGGTCGAGCCCGCGGACAAGCTCGCGCTCGGCGCGTTGCGCAACGTCAGCATCGCCGAGGCGCGAGGCGACGCGCTCTGCGTGTGGGACGACGACGACATGCACCATCCCGCCCGCGTCGCCACGCAGCTTCGGGAAATGACGCGCGCCGGCGCGCGGGCGCTGGTGCTCGAGGAGGCGCTGCAGTACTTTCCGGCCACGCGGACGCTACTGTGGACCCGGTGGCGCGAGATCGCGTCGAGGGGACTGCCGGGGACGCTGATGTTCCGGCGCTCGGAGGCGGTGCGCTACCCGGAGGCGGGCCCCGACGCCGCGCGCAGCGAGGACATGGCGGGCATCGCGCAGCTCCAGTCGGCGGGCGCGTTCTGCCCGATGGCGGGCGCGCCGCACCTGTACGTGTACGTCAGCCACGGCGCCAACACCTGGGACGACGACCACCATGCGACGATCGCCCGCGATATCGCGATCCCGCAGGCGCGGCTGCGGCGCAACGAAGCGCTGATGCGCAGGGGCATCGCTCCGTTCGACTTCGGTCCCGGCGACCTGACCGTGAAGGGCCGCGACGGGGTCGCGTTCGTGATTGCCGGCACGCCGGACCGGGAGCAGGGCTCAGGCTGAGCGCGCTTCGGAACGGCGCGCCCGCGGCTCGCCGCGCGCGTCGAAGTGCATGCCGGCGTCAGCCGGGCTGCGGCCCGGGCCGTCCCGACTCGACGCTGAACCTCGCGGCGGTGCGTATCGTCGCCTTCGGGTCCTCGACGTCGCTCACGACGCGCAGCGACGCTTCGATGCGCGAGGCGTCGAGCTTCAGCGCGACGTAGCCGCGCTCGTCGGACCGGCCGTACCTGACGTGCGGGTTGAGCGGCAGCGCCGCCGCGACGCGGCTCTGCGGCAGCCCGGCGCTCGCGATCGACGTGCCGCAGAACTCGCTCGCGATCACCGCGCCCGGCGGGTCGTCGACGCGGCGCTTGATGTCGCAGACGTAGTTGCAGTGCACGTCGCCGGACAGCACGACCGGATTGGCGACCTTGCGCGCGACGATGGCGTCGAGCAGGCGGTCGCGCGCGGCCGGGTAGCCGGCCCAGCCGTCGGTCCAGTAGCGGCCTTCCTTCGTCCACGTGAACGGCGCCATCAGCGTCTGCTGCGCGATCAGGTTCCAGCGCACGTCGCGCTGCGCGAGGCCGTCCTCGAGCCAGCGCTCCTGCGCGCTGCCGAGGATCGTGCGGTCGGCGCGCAGGAGGTCGGGGCAGTCGGCGACGTTCACCGTCGTCGATCCGCCCTCGGCCGGAGGCGGACACGCGTGGGCGTCGCGGTACTGCCGGCCGTCGAGCACGTGGAAGCGCGCGAGCGCGCCCCAGTCGTAGCGGTCGTGGACGCGCAGATCCGGACCGTCCGGCCGCATCGAAGGCGGCATCGGCATGTGCTCCCACCACGCGCGGTACGCGGCGGCGCGACGCGCGAGGAAGTCCGGCGCGAGGTCCTGGCCACGGTCGTTCGCGTAGTCGTTCTGCACCTCGTGGTCGTCCCACGTGAGGATCCAGGGCGCGGACGCGTGGATGCGCTGCAGGTCGGCGTCCGACTTGTACTGCGCGTAGCGGGCGCGGTAGTCGTCGAGCGTCTTCGCCGCGCCGGTGCCCGAGTGCGTGCGCACGCGGTCCTTGCGCGGCGCGCTCTCGTAGATGTAGTCGCCGAGGAACACGACGAGGTCGGGCGCCTCGTCGGCCAGGTGCCGCCATGCCGCGTAGTGGCCGTCGTCGTAGCGCTGGCAGGACGCGATCGCGAACGCGAGCGCCTCCTCGCGCCCCGGCGCCGGCGCGGTGCGCGTGCGCCCGGGCGCGCTCGCCTCGCTGCCCGCGGTGAAGCGGTACCAGTACCAGCGCGACGGCTCGAGGCCGCTCGCCTGCACGTGCACGCTGTGCGCGACGTCCGCGTCGACGACCTCCGTGCCGCGGCGCACGACGTTGCGGAACCCTTCGTCGGTGGCGAGCTCCCAGCCCACCGGCTCGCGCGCGCCGGGCTCCGCGGCAGGCGCGAGCCGCGTCCACAGCACGACACTGTCGGGGCGCGGGCAGCCGGAGGCGACGCCGAGCGCGAACGGGTCGCTCTTCCACGTGCGCAGATGCGCGCACGCGACGATGCCGGGCGCGATGCCGGCGGCGAGCGCGAGCGCGAGGAAGCCGCGGCGGCGCGGATCGGTCGGGGACGTGGGGGGCATCGGCGAAGGGGGCGACCGAGCGGACGCTAGCGGACGCGCGTCGCCGAGCTGGTGATCCGCACGCCGTTCGGCAGCGTGCCGGCCAACGTCAGGCGGCCGTCGGCGACCTGTCCACCGATGTCGGCGTTGATCGGATTGCCGCGAGTGCCGAACCCTTCGAACAGCGCGTTCACCGACCCTTGCGGCGTGAGCTGGCCGCGGATCGTGCTCGACTTGCCCCCGCCGTAGCTGCCGACCCAGCTCGATGCGATCTTGTGCTGGTCGATCGCGAACTCGAGCGGCCAGCAGTACGGCGCCTTCCCGGACTCCGGCATCTGCCAACAGGCCCGGCCGCGGTAACGGCCGTCGTTCGCGAACGCGCCACCGGCCTGGACGGCGGGGCGGCGGCGGGAGCCGCGGCGACCGGCGGCGCGGCCGGCGGCGCGCCGACGCGGCGGGGCCGGGTGGGGGGCGTCCTCGCCGCGGCCTTGGACGACGAGGCCGGCGCCGCCCCGCGGGGGCCTCGCGCTTCTTCGCCGGCGGCCTCGCTGCGCGGCTTCGAGCTCGGCCTTCAGCCGCGCCTCCCGCTCGGCGGCCACGCGCGCGGTCGCGTCCTCCTCGGCCTTCCAGCGTGCGGCTTCGGCGGCCGCGACCTGCTCGGCCGCCCGTCTCGCCTCCGACGCGCGCGCGGCTTCCGCCACCTTCGTCTCGCGGTCCTGAACGTACCACCAGCCTGCCCCCGCCGCGATCGCGAGCCGGCGACGACCGCCGCGATCGCGGCGACCGGGCCCGAGCGCCCGGCGGGTGCGGCGGCGGCGCGGCGGCAGCCGGGGCGCCGGGCGTGCGCCCTGGTCGGCCTCGTCGCCGATCGAGAACACGCGCACCGGCTGCGTGATGTTCTTGAACGTGCGCTCGCCCATCGAGTGGAACTCGAGCGAGAGCTTGTTGCGGATCTGGTCGTAGACGCTTCCCGACACGCAGACGCCGCCGGGCTCCGCCGCCGTCTGGATGCGCGCCGCGACGTTGACGCCGTCGCCGAGCAGATCGGTTCCCTGCACGATCACGTCGCCGAGGTTGACGCCGATCCTGAACTGCATGCGCTCGTCGGGCGACAGGTGGTCGTTGCGCGTGCGCAACGCCGACTGGATCTCGGTCGCGCAGCGCACCGCGTCGACCGCGCTCGGGAACTCGGCCAGCACCGCGTCGCCGGCCGTGTTGAACATGCGGCCGCGATGCTGTACGAGCATCGCGTCGAAGATCTCGCGGTGGCCGCGGAAGACGCGCAGCGTGCGCTCCTCGTTCGCCTCCATCATCCGGCTGTAGCCGACGATGTCGGCCATCAGGATCGTCGCGAGCCGGCGCTCGAACGGCTCGCCGCCGGTTCCCGGTCGTCCGTCGCCTTGCATCTCCCCTCCCCGACGATTGCACTCCGGGCGGCGGTCCCGGCACCGCGCCGATCTTGCCACGGACGCGCGCCTGCGACGATAGCCCGTCGCCCGCCCCTGATGGACGGTCGCGGGTCGCGAACTCCCCTGGCCGCAGTTGTCCCGCGGCCTGCACTCCCGGTACGATGGTCGCGACACGTGACCGCGACCATCGCCGATGACTCCGCGAGAGCTTCGAACCGCCGGCATCGCCATCGCGTTCGCCCTGACACCGATGCTGACCGGCTGCCGCCCGCTCCAGAACGCGCTGCTGTTCCATCCGCAGCCTCTGATGGCGCCCGTGCCCGCGCCGCCGTCCGGATGGCGCGTCGAGCCGTTGGCGCTCGAGCGCCCCGACGAGGTGACGGTGCGCGGATGGCTTGTCGTGCCGCCGACCGCGCCGGTGCGCGCCGTCGCCTACTTCGGCGGGAACGCCGAGGAGGTGTCGTGGCTGGTCGCGCACGCCGACCGCTTCGGCGGACGCGCGGTGGCGCTGGTGAACTACCGCGGGTTCGGCGGGAGCCGCGGCAAGCCCGCCGAAGAGGCGCTCGTCGGCGACGCGATCGCGCTGTTCGACGCGCTGTCCGCGCGGCCGGACGTGCGCGGCGGCATCGCCGCGATGGGGCGCAGCCTCGGCACCGGCATCGCGGTGCGGCTCGCGGCGCAGCGCCCGGTCGATCGCCTCGTCCTCGTCTCGCCCTACGACAGCATCGAGGCGGTCGGCGCGCACTACTTCCCGGCCGCGCTCGTGCGCGCGGTGATCGCCGACCGCTACGACGCGAAGTCGCACGCGCTCGCGCTGCGCATCCCGATGCTCGCGGTCGTCGCGGGCAGCGACGAAGTCATCCCGGTCGAGCGCTCGCGCAGCCTGCACGATGCTTGGGGCGGGCCGAAGCGCTGGGTCGAGGTGCCGCGCGCCGGTCACAACGATCTGCAGGAGCACGCGCCGTTCTGGCGCGAGATCGGCGCGTTCCTCGCCGAGCCCTGATCGCCGCGGGCCGCGAGGCCGGTGGCCGATGCGTGCGCGCCGAGGGCGCCGCCAGCCCGGACGGCGGGCGACCCTAACCGCGTCCCTGCGCGAGCATCCGCTGGAGCTCGCCGCTCGCGATGAGCTTCGACAGGTCGTCGGCGCCGCCGACGAGCGTGCCGTTCACGAACACCATCGGGAACGTGGGCCAGCCGGTCCACATCTTGAGCGCGTTGCGCCGCCGCCACGAGCCGACGTAGCTGCCGTACTGCAGGTACCTGTACGGCACGCCCGCCCGGTCGAGCGCCCTGCGCGCGAGCCTCGGGAACGGGTTCTGCCCCATGCCCACGACGACGACGGCGTTGTCCGCGATCGCCTGCTGCACCTCGCGGACGATGCTCTCGTGGTGGTGCGCGACGCGCTCGCGGATCGCGGGATGGATGCGGGACTCGTCGAGGATGCTGCGCGGCATGGGCGGGCTCGCGGAAGGCGGAACGGCAAGGCTACTCCGCCTTCCGTCGGGGACGTGCCCCGCTCGCTATCGAATGCCGAGCGCACGGTCCAGCGAGACCGGACCCGCGCCGCGCGCGGCGATCAGCAGCAGCAGACCCGCCCACGACAGGTGCGTCGGCCACGCGTCGGGGTAGACGAAGACCTGGATCACGGCGGTCATGCCGAGGAGCGCGAGCGCGGAGCCGCGCGTGAAGAGCCCGACGACGAGCAACGCCGGAAACAGGTGCTCGGACCACGCCGCGAGGTGCGCGGCGACCTCGGGCGGGACGACCGGCAGCTTGTACTCGGAGCGGAACAGCTCGATCGCCGAGGGCGTGACGTCGATCCAGCCTTCGACCTTCGTCCGCCCGGACTGCAGGAAGATCGCCGCGATCGAGATCCGCGCGACGAGCGCGAGCACGCCGTCGCCGACGATCGCGCCGATCCGGTCCGCGAGGCGGTTACAGGCTTCGCGCACTCGGTGCGTCAGGGAAGGGGCTGGCGCGGCGGCCATCGTGCGATCGGGATTCATCGGCGCTCCGCGCTCGTGATCGGGAAGGTGTCGGTCCGGTTCGGTGCAGCCCGGTCGAGCCGCGCGAACGCGCCTGCGTCGAGCAGATCCGCCATCAGCCGCGCGAGGTCGACGTCGCCATCGGCGGCGAGGGCCGCGGCGGCGGCGCCGGCGAGCGAGTGACCGGCCGCGCAGGCGTCGAGGAACGCGCAGTGCGCCACGCCGATCCCGCGCCAGCGCACCGTGTCGCGCGGGCGGGTCAACAGGGCGCCCTCGCCGTGCCAGGAGACGTCGGAGAGATCGGCCTCGTCGTCCGGATCGCGGTTGCGGGACCAGATCGTGAACAGCGGCAGGTCGTTCGACCACGTCCAGCGTGCGGCCGCGTGTGGCACGAGCAGCGCATCGGCGAGCTGCTCGGGCGCGAGCCCGGCGATCTCGCCGGGATCGACGAGGGCATCGTCGCGCGCGGCGTGCGCCTCGGTCCAGGCGCGGTCGAGCGCGGCGACACCGGGCAGCCAAGGCAGGTCGGCCGCCGGCGCGAACCCGGCGAGGAAACGGTCGAACCCCTCGCCGTAGTCGAGGAGCATCGGGTGGCGCGGCGGATGCGCGCGCGAACGCGGCGGCCGCAGCGCGGATCCACTCGTTGCCGACGAGACGCGCGACCGCCGGATGGTTCGCGACGATCGCGTCGACGAGGCCGCGGACGACGGTGTTGCGGTAGACCGCGAACGCGCTCTGGCGGGCGAACGCGGCGACGTCCGGCGGCAGCGGCGCGGTCACCGGCGACGCTGGATCGACGAAGAGCGCCTCCGCGAACGCGTCCTGAAACGCGGCCAGCCGGGTCATGCGAACGCCTCGGCGGATTGCGCGGCGGCTTCCGCGAGCACGGCGGCCGCCCGCGCTCGCTCGGCATCGAGCTCCGCGTAGGCCGGCAGGTTGTCGTCGCGCTCGACGAGCGTCGGGCGCGGGCCGATGCGCGCGACCAGCCGCTCGTAGAGCGCCCAGACCGCCGGCGCGATCGGCGCATCGTGCGTGTCGACGAGCAGCGTATCGCCGAGCACCGGATCGGCACTGTGACCGGCAAGGTGGATCTCGGCGATCGCGTCGGCGGGAAAGGCGTCGACGATCGCTTCGGCATCGAGCCCGAGGTTGCGCGCGCTCACGTAGACGTTGTTGACGTCGACGAGGAGCCCGCATCCGGTGCGGCGGACGAGCTCCGCGAGGAACGCGATCTCGCCGAACTCGTGTCCCTCGAGCGTCAGGTAGTGCGACGGGTTCTCGATCGCGATCGTGCGCTTCAGCGCGTCCTGGACGATCGACACGTTGGCCGCGATGCGATCGAGCGCCTCGCGCGTGCGCGGGAACGGCAGCAGGTCCGGCAGGTACGCGCCGCGCCACGACGACCACGCGAGATGCTCGGACACCAGCGCGGGCGCGAGGCGGTCCGCGAGCGCGACGAGCCGCGCGAGCCGCGCCTCGTCGGGCGGCTCGTCGGAGGCGAGCGACAGCGACACGCCGTGCAGCGACAGGGGATGGCGCGCCCGCACCGCGTCGAGCCACGCCAGGCGCGGGCCGCCGTCGACGAAATAGTTCTCGGGATGGACCTCGAACCATCGCGCGTCCGCGGGCGACGCGAGCGCGTCGGCGTAGTGCGCCGGCTTGAGCGAGAGCCCGGCGGAGAGCGCGATGGTCATCGGTCGACGGGCGTCGAAGCTCAGCCTTGACCGGCTGCAGCGAGCCCATCCCCTTCGGCGTCTTGATCGTCGTGCAGGTGCCCTTCGGCACGTTCTTCCAGGCGTTGCCCTGGTAGTCGACCTTCGAGGTGCCGGCACAGGTCGTGCCGGGGCCGGCGGCGCAGTCGTTCTTGCCGGCCATCGAGACGCCGTAGCACTTCTCCATCTCGGCCTTGGGCATGTTCGCGTCCTTCTTGTCCATCCCCTGCGCGAAGGCGGCGCCCGAGGCGAGGGCGGCGAGGGCGAGGACGGCGGCGGCGGTGCGATGTTGCATGGTCGACTCCTGGGTCATGGATGGGGGACGATCTTCCCGGGGCCCGTGGCGGGCGTCCGGGACGATCCGGCTGTTAGTTCGCCGGCGATCGGTCGACGGTTACACCATTCGCCTTACATTGGCTGGACAATGAAGGCGCGACACCGGACCGCGGCGCCTGTAACCAACGGGGCGCGGACAACGAATAGCAAGGAGAGCCCCCTTTGGGCAGCCTCGAGGAACGACTGCGCGGGCCCTGGCTCGCGGCGCTGGGCGGCGACGCGGCCGCGTACGAATCGTCGCTGCGCGAGCTGGCCGCGATGCTTCGCGGCTACTACCGCAGGCGGCTGGCCTCGCTGCCCGACGAGGTCGAGGACCTGGTCCAGGAGACGTTGATCGCCGTGCACAACCAGCGCCACACCTACGATCCGGACCAGCCGCTGACCGCGTGGGTGCACGCGATCGCGAAGTACAAGTACGTCGACCTGGTGCGGAGGCGCTCGGGCCGCGAGGCGCTGAACGACCCGCTCGACGACGACGTCGAGGCGTTCGCCGCGTCCGACCACGACGCGGCCGACGCGAAGCGCGACCTCCGCAAGCTGCTCGCGACGCTGCCCGACCGGCACCGACGGCCGATCGAGTGCGTCAAGATCGAAGGGCTGTCGGTGGCCGAAACGGCGCAGCGCACCGGCATGTCGGAGTCGGCCGTGAAGGTCGGCGTCCATCGCGGCCTGAAGGCGCTCGCGGAGCTGATCCGGAGGCATCCATGAGGACCGAGGACCTGATCCGAACGCTCGCGACCGGTGCCGGGCCGGTCGAGTCCCGCGCGGCGTCGCGGCGCTACGTCGTCGCGCTGGCGGCCGGGTCGCTCGGCGCGCTCGCCGTGGTGGCGGCCTGGCTCGGCGTGAACAACGATCTCGCGGCGCTGGCGAAGCTGCCGATGTTCTGGGTGCGCGCAGCGTTCGCCGCGAGCGTCGCGGGCACCGCGCTGGTCGCGCTGGCGCGGCTCGCGCGCCCCGGCGTGCCGCTCGGCCGCGCGTCGGCCGCCATGGTCGCGCCGGTGCTCGCGATGTGGGCGCTGGGCGCGGTCGTGCTGCTGCTCGCCGAGCCGATGATGCGCGCGATGCTGGTGCTGGGCTCGACGTGGACGACTTGCCCGCTCAACATCACGCTCGCGTCGATCCCGGTGCTGGCCGCCGTGCTGTGGGCGATCCGCGGGCTCGCGCCGACGCGGCCGGTGATGACCGGCGCGACGGCAGGCCGGCTCGCGGGCGGCGTGGGCGCGCTCGTCTACACGCTGCATTGCCCCGAGCTCGAGGCGCCCTTCCTCGGCGTCTGGTACGTGATCGGGATGGCGATCCCGGCCGCGATCGGCGCCTTCCTCGGCCCGCGGCTGCTGCGCTGGTGACGCGGGCGGCGGGCGCGCTGACCCGCGGAGGCGTCAGGGCTCCTGCTTGCGCAGCTGGATCGGGGCCCGCGCCGCGCGCCGGTCCCGCATCCGGATGTTGAGCATCTCGACGCCGACCGAGAACGCCATCGCGAAGTAGATGTAGCCCTTCGGCACGTGCGTCTCGAAGCCCTCGGCGATCAGCGTCACGCCGACGAGCACCAGGAACGCGAGCGCGAGCATCTTGATCGTCGGGTGGCGGTCGACGAACTCGCCGATCGGGCGCGCCGCGAACATCATCACGACCACCGAGATCACGATCGCGAGCACCATCACCGACACCTGGTCGGCGAGGCCCACCGCCGTGATCACCGAGTCGAGCGAGAACACGATGTCGATGATCCCGATCTGCACGATCACGCCGCCGAAGGTCGCGCGCGCGGCGGCGCCGGCGCTGCCGCTGCCGGGGTCCGGCTCGTCGCCCTCGAGCGAGTTGTGGATCTCGTGCACGCTCTTCCACAGCAGGAACAGGCCGCCGACGATCAGGATCAGGTCGCGGCCCGAGATGTCCTGCCACAGCGTGAACAGCGGCTCCTTCAGGCGCATGATCCACGCGAGCGAGAGCAGGAGCAGGATGCGCGTGGCCATCGCGAAGCCGAGCCCGAGGCGGCGCGCGAGGTTGCGGCTCTCCTCGGGGAGCCGGCTGACCAGGATCGAGATGAAGATGATGTTGTCGATGCCCAGCACGATCTCGAGCGCGGTGAGCGTCGCGAGCGCGATCCAGGCATTGGGGTCGGCGATCCAGTCGAGCATGGGGGGTGGCCGCGCGCGGGCGCGCCGGGGGCAGGCAGACCCGGGAATGTAACAACCTGCCGCGCATTGCGGAAGCGGACGACCCTTCGCGAGCTTGCCAAGGGGCGCCGCCCGGGCGCACATTTCCGCCATGCCGCCCGAGACGCTTCCCGATCCGGAGGACCCTGTCGCCGTTCCGCCGAAGCGGTCCGGCAGGGACCGCCCGAAGGTCCTCGACATCGGTGCCGGCGACATCGAGGCGCCGGCCAACGCGATCCCGAACATCATCGCGGACCTGGTCGAGACCGAGACCTGGCGCAACGCCGCGACGATCCTGATGGGCGTGCTGCTGATCGGGCTGGGCTACTGGGCCTACCAGGGGCTGCACCAGGCGATCGGCGAGAACCGCGTGAGGAGCCTCGAGCGGCTGCTCGGCACCGTCGTCGCCGCCGTCGACGTGTGGGTCGGCGACCATCGCGCGGAGACCGCCAGGCTCGCGCGCGAGCGCGACGTCGTCGCCCCGGCGCTGCGGATCGCGGCGGCGGCGAACACGCCGGCGGCCGCGGCGGCCGCGTGCTTCTCGGCCGACACCGACGACCTGATGCGCCAGGTCCGGTCGAACACGGCGATGTCGCAGGCCGCGACGATCCGGCTCCTCGACCGGAGCGGCGTCGTCATCGCTGCCGAGGATCGCCTGCTGTGCGGGCGCCGGCTGCGCTCCGTCGCGTTCCGCCAGAAGCTCGACCTCGCGTTCGACGGCAAGCCGCAGTTCGTGCGTCCCTACCCGGATCCGGAGCTGATGCACGAGGACAAGGACGGAGCCAAGCGTCCGTTGCTGTGGATCCTCTCTCCGGTACGCGGCGCCGACGGGCTGGCGGTCACCGTGCTCGCGATGGGCGTGTTCGCGGATCGCGAGTTCGCGCGGCTGTTTTCGCCGGCGAACGTGGTCGGGCAGGTGGACGCCTACGCGTTCGGCGACGACGGGTTGCTGCTCACGCCGAGCCGGTACGGCGAAACACTCGCGGCGGCGGGCGAGATTCCCAACGAGCTCGCGGCGGACCACGCCTTCTCGATCCAGGTGCGCGACCCCGGCGGCAACCTCGCCGCCGGGCACCACTCGCGTCTCGAGCCCGCGGCCCGGCCGCTCACCGAGCCTGCGGCGCTCGCGATCGCGGCGCGCAACAAGCCGTCCGAGGCCGAACGCTCCGGAACGATCGGCGAGCCCTATCGCGACTACACCGGCGCCGACACGGTCGGGGCATGGCGCTGGCTTCCGGCCTACGACCTCGGCGTGATCGCCGAGATCCCGGCGAAGGAGGCGTTCGCGCCGCTTCGCTACCTGCTGATCACGTTTTCCGTGATCGGGGGCTTCACGGTGCTGACGCTGCTCGCCGCCCTCTACTCGTCGATCTCGCTGTCGCGCCTCCAGCGCCAGTTCGGGCGGCTGCAGCGCCTGGGTGCGTACACGCTGGAGCGGCAGGTCAGCGAGGGCGGCATGGCGACGATCTGGCTCGCGCGCCATGCGCTGCTCAAGCGGCCGACCGCGATCAAGGTGCTGAAGAAGCGCATCGCGACCGACGAGTTCATCCACCGCTTCGAGCGCGAGGTGCAGCTCGCGAGCCAGCTGATGCACCCGAACACGGTCGAGATCTACGACTTCGGACGCACGCGCGAGGGCCAGCCGTACTACGTGATGGAGTACCTGGACGGCGTGACGCTCTCCGACCTCGTGGCCGAGACCGGCGCGCTGCCGCCCGGGCGCGCGGTCCACGTGCTGCGCCAGGTCGCCGCGGCGCTGCGCGAGGCGCACCAGCGCGGGCTCGTGCACCGCGACGTCAAGCCGGACAACGTGATGCTGTGCCGCCGCGGCGAGGACGACGTCGTGAAGCTCCTCGACTTCGGCCTGGTGAAGAGCCTCGAGCGCGAGCAGACGCGCGACATCACCAAGCAGATCCGCGTGCTGGGCACGCCCCGCTACATGGCGCCCGAACGCATCCTCAATCCCTCCGACGCCGACGCGCGCTCCGACATCTACGCCTGGGGCGCGGTCGCGTACTTCCTGCTCACCGGCAAGCCGCTGTTCGAAGGCGCGGACGACCTCGAGCTCGCGAACCAGGCGCTGCATCGGCCCGCGCCGCGCGTCGCCGAGAGCGAGCCGCAGGTGCCCGACGCGCTCGACGCGCTCGTCGCCGCGTGCCTCGAGAAGGACCGCGCGCGCCGCCCGCAATCCGCCGATGCGGTCATCGAGGCGCTGGACCGTGTGGCGAGCCGGCTGTCGTGGACGCCTTCCGACGCGTCCGCATGGTGGGCGGCGTTCCGCGAGCAGCGCAGGATCGCGGCGGCGGCGGTGGAAGCCGCGCGGTCGTCGGCCCTCGGCTGAAGGGGTGCGATCCCCCGGCGATCGCCGCGCGGGATCGGGCCGAGAAGCGCGGGTCAGCGAGCGCCGGCGCGCTCGAGGATCGCGACCATCTCGCGGTAGCCGCGCGACCGCGCGAGTGCGAGCGGCGACGTGCCGGAGCGGTCCGCGAGGCCGACGTTCGCGCCGGCGTCGACCAGCGCCTTCAGCGTCGCGACGTGGCGCGGGCCCCCGTCGCCCAGCACGATCGACTCGATGAGCGCGGTCCACCCCAGGTTGTTGACGTGGTCGAGCGGCGCGCCGGCGCGGATCAGCATGCGCACGACGCCGTCGTGGCCGAGGTGCGCCGCGGCGATCAGCGCGGTGCCGTCGTAACGACTCGTGACGTTCTTCGCGCTGCCGCCGAGCGCGAGCGCCACCTCGAGCGTCGCGACGTCGTCGGCGACGGCGGCGACCGTGACGATGTCGTAGCGATCGTCCTCGAGCGCGTTGGGGTTCGCGCCGGCCGCGACCAGCGCGCGCATCGCGTCGTGCCGGCGCGCGAACGCGGCGACGATGAGCGGCGTGCGCCCGTGCCCGTCGCGGGCGTCGATCCGGGCACCCGCTGCGACCTGCGACCGGATCGCGGCGGCGTCGCCGGCGTGGGCGGCGGCGAAGAGCCCCGTGTAGGCGGCGACCTCGGCCGCGCCCGGCGGCACCTGCGCGTGCGCGGCGAGCGCGGCGGCGAACGGAACCGCGACGGCGAGACGCCATCCGGCGCGGGCGAGGCGGAGCGGCGCCGCCCGCGACAACACGGCGTGCAATCGAGTGTCCATGCGGCGGATTCTGTCACGGCTTTCTCGGCGCAGGGTGCCGACTCGATGCGCTAGACTTCGGACGTCCGTTCGCATCCCCCGCGCGCCTGCGGCGTCCTCGCTGCGGGTGCGCGCGATCTCGACACGTCGCCTTGCCCACCGGCATCAAGCTCCTGTCGTTCGTCGACCACTCCGGCTACGGAATGGCCGCGCTCGCGTACGTCCGCGCGCTGGTCAACGCGGGGATTCCCGTGCGCTGGGTGCCGTTGCGGTACGAGGGGGATCGGGTGCGGCCGCTTCCCCCCGGCGAGGCGCCGCCGCTCGCACTCCTTGCCACCGACGACGAGTCGCTCGCCGACCTTCCCGCGCTGCTCGCGGCGACGTCGCGGCCGATCACCTGCGACACCGTCGTCGCGCACACGGTCCCCGAGCACTGGCCCGCGCTGTTCGAGCCCGGCAGGCGCAACGTCGGCTACACGGTCTGGGAGACCGACCGCGCCCCGGCGCACTGGCGCACGCTGCTCGATCGCGCGGATCGCGTGCTCGTGCCCTGCGCGATGAACCGCGACACGTTCGTCGCCGCCGGCGTGCGCACGCCGGTGCGCGTGGTGCCGCACGTCCGGCGGCACGCGTGGAACAACTTCGCGCCGGACGAACTGGCCGCGGCGCGCGTGCGGTTCGGCATCGCGGGCGCGCGGTTCGTGTTCTATTCGATCAACGCCTGGGACCCGCGCAAGGCGCTGCGCACGCTCCTTCGCGCCTTCGTCCGCGCGTTTCGCGCCGACGACGGCGTGGCGCTGGTGCTCAGGACCGGCCCGCTGGGCTACGGGGCGCCGCCGCACTACGCGCGCGAGTCCACGCTCGCGCTCGCGCAGGCGGCCGTCGACGATGCGACCGACGAGCTCGACCGCGACGCGCCGCCGATCTGCGTGCTGCCCAACGTTCTCGGGGGACGGGGAATCGACCTCCTGCACGAGCTCGGCGACGCGTACGTCACGCTGCCGCACGGCGAGGGCTGGGCGCTGGGCCTGTTCGACGCGGCCACGCGCGGGACGCCGGCGATCGCGACCGGCTGGGGCGGCCACCTCGACTATCTGGGCGCCGACTGGCCGGGGGCGGTTCCGTCCAGGATGACGCAGGTCCCGGTGTGGCCGCCCGAGCGTCCCTCCTACTGGCCGTCCCAGCGCTGGGCCGATCCCGACGTCGACGCGGCCGTCGCGGCGATGCGCGCGATCGTCGAGGATCCGCGGCCGGCCCGTGCGGCGGCGGCGTCGATCGCCGAGCGGATCGCGAACCGCTACGCCGAGCCGGTCGTCGCGCGCGAGTACCTGGCGGCGCTCGAATGACGCCGCGGCGCGAGTTCCATTTCGTCTTCGGCCTGCGCCCGCAGGCCGAGCCGTTCCACCTCGTGCATTTCCTCGCGCTCGAGTCCTGCCGCCGCACGCAATCCGCCGACGCGATCCACCTGCACTGCCGGCACCTGCCGTGGGGCCCGTGGTGGGACCGCATCGCGCCGCACCTCGCGATCCACCGCGTGGGCGAGGCGCCGCGCGGCTTCGACCCAGCGCGGTACGCGGAAACGAGCGAGGGCCGCCTGATCGCGGAGCACGGCTACGACTACGCGCACGAGGCGGACTTCCTGCGGCTCGAGATCCTGCGGGACGGCGGCGGCGCGTACGCCGACCTCGACACGCTGTTCGTCGAGCGCTATCCGGACGCGTGGTTCGCGCACGACTGCGTGCTGGGCGAGGAGGCGGCGATCGCGGGACCGGACGGCGTGCTGCGGCCGTCGCTGTGCAACGCGGTGATCCTCGCGCGGGCGGGATCGAGGTTCGTCTCGCGCTGGCTCGACGACGCGCGCGTCTCGTTCGACGGGACCTGGAACCGGCACTCGTGCGCGACGGCGTCGCGGCTGTGGCGCGAAGCGCCGGGCGAGGTCCACGTGCTGCCGATGCGCCGACTCTACCGGCACGGGCCGACGCGCGCCGGCATCGCGGCCCTGTTCGAGCAACTCGACGACCGCCTCGACGGCGTCGCGAGCCTGCACCTGTGGGCGCACCTGTGGTGGGATGCGCGCCGCGTCGACTTCTCGCGCTTCCACGCCGGGCTCGTCACGCCGGAATGGATCGCGCGCGGCGAGACGACGGTCGCGGCGATCGCGCGTCGGTTCGAATTGGGGTCAGAGCCGTCGACTTGGGGTCAGAGCCGTAATATTCGCGCGACGGACGACCGATTGTCGCACTGCCACCCGCGAATATTACGGCTCTGACCCCAAATCGACTGACCCCGAAACGACGATCGGCCCGGCGCCGCAGGGCACGACCAGCGGCCCGAGCGGGGGCGCGAACTCGGCGAGTCGCTGCCGCAGGACGCGCTCGCGTGCGAGGAGGCGCGCGTCCGGCAGGTGCTTGCTCGCTGCGATCGCGAGGTGATGCGGCTCGGGCCACGCGTTCGCGCCATGCCACGTGTAGACGTAGCACCAGCCTGCGCCGCGCACGCGCGCGATCCGCGCGCCCGACGCGACGATCTCGAGGCACAGCGCGGTGTCCTCGCCTCGCCGCGCGGAAGGATACGCGGGCATGCGGTCGCGACGGCCCATCAGCGTGCCCTGCACGAAGTCGAGCGGATAGGCTTCCGCGCTCCAGTCCTCCCAGTAGAGCGTGCGCTGCGCGGGAAACCAGTGCAGCTGCTCGGTGAGGAACGAGTACGCGGCATCACGCGCGACGAGCTCCGCCGCCTGCCGCGCGAGGCGCTCGGGATGGTGGCGGTCGTCGTCGTCCCACTGCACGACGAGTTCGCCGCGCGCGAGCGCGACGCTGCGGTTGCGAAGTTCGCCCAGCGTGCGGCCCGCCTCCGCACGCTCGACCGTCGCCCGGAGGCCGGCGCGATCGGCGAGGCGCCTGACGCTGGTGTCGAACGCCGCGTCGCCGTCGTGGACGACGACGAGCTCGCGGTCCTCGTGCGTCTGGCGGGCAAGGTCGCCGAACGACGCCTCGAGGCGCGGGAGCGCGCCGGAGCGCGTGACGGTGAGCGCGCTGATCAGCACGGCGCGCCCGCGCGCGCGCGCGGTCGCGCAGCGGAGCCGGGAGTAAAATGGCAAGCGTCATTCGAACGACGGCGCGACGGAGGTCGGAAGGTGCATTCAGCGTGCATTGTCACCTATCGGGGCGCGCCCGGATCGGATCGCCGCGCGAACCTCGACGCGGTGCTCGCATGGCTTGCGCGCTCGCCGGACCTCGCGACGATCGTCGTCGAGCAGGACACGCATCCGAGGCTCGCCCCTCCGCTGCCGCATCCGGGCGCGCGCGTCGTGTTCGCCTACAACGCGGGGCCGTTCAACCGGGCATGGGGCCTCAACGTCGGTGCGCGGATGTCGGCGGCCACGATGCTGGCGTTCGGGGACGCGGACGTCGTCCTGCGCGGGGGACTCGGCGCCGCGATCGCGCTGGGAGCCCGGCAGGCTCAGCTGGTGAAGCCCGGTCGGGGGATGGTCGACCTGACCGCGGACGAGACGGCGCGGGTGCGCGAGCGCGGCCCGGAGGCCTTCGAACACGATGACGAGGCCCGCGTCGGTCGCGACGTGCTCTGCGGCGGCTGGTTCGTGATGCGCCGCGCCGCCTTCGAGGCGCTGGGCGGATTCGACGAGCGCTTTGCCGACGGGGGCGGCGAGGACGAGGCGATGACGATCAAGGTCGAGCGCGCGCGGCTCGCGACCTACGAGCTCGACGGCGGCCCGGCGATGCGACTCTGGCGCACGCCGTCGCACGCGACGGCGGCGGAGGGATCGCGCTTCGCGGCGAGCCGTGCGCTCCTCGACGATTACGCGCGCTATGACGACGCCGCCATCGCGCGGCTCGCGGCCGTCGGGCGGCAGGCCGGCGGCCGGCGCGACAAGTACCGGCCGGCCGAACGATGAACGATCGCGCGAGCCTGATGGTTGCGACGCCCGCGGGCGGGGGGCTCGTGCACGTCGATCACGTCGCCCTGCTGCTCGGTCTCGGGCGCGCCGGCGTGGACTTCTCGCACGTCACGGTGAGCGGCGAACGCGATCTTGCGCGTGCGCGGAATGCGCTCGTCTCCGCGTTCCACGCGCGGTCCGGGCCGACGCACCTCCTGTTCCTCGATGCCGACGTGGGCCTCGCTGCGACCGACGTGATCCGGATGCTCGGGCACGGCCGCGACGTCGTCGCCGCGCCGGTCCCGCTCGACGTGCAGGATCCGGAAGGCGACCCGCGATTCGACGTCGGGCGCGCCGTCGGCGAGGACGGGCCGCTCACGCTGCACGAGCGCGCGGGCGCGTCGGTGCTTCTGCTCACGCGTCGCGCCGTCGACGCGCTGGTGGACGATGCCAAGGCGGGTGGGCGCGTCTACGAGTCGGCGACGGCGATCGACGGTGACCCGGGCTCGCGCATCGATTACGATGTCTTCCACGCGGGGGCGGCCGACGGCGAGTACGTGTCCGGAGACGCGCGGGCCTGCGAGGCGCTGCGGCGTCTCGGCCACGCGATCCACGTCGACCCGACGATCGTCGTGCGGCGCCACCGCATCGCGACCCTCTGAGGAAAGGCGATGAGCGATACGGACGAGTGGGCGTTCCCCCCCGAGTTCCAGCCCGACGCTGCGAGTGCGCGCTTCGACCTGGAGCGGGCGCTTTCCGCGGTCGTCGCGCTCGAGGCCGACGTGCCGGCGGACGCGTTCACCGCGTCGATCCTGGGCACCGATCGTGGCGGCAGCGCGGTCGTGATCCGCGAGGACGGCCTCGCGCTCACGATCGGTTATCTCGTGACCGAGGCGGTGAACGTACGTCTGACGACGCACGAGGGCCGGACCGTCGACGCGCATCCGATCGCGGTCGACTTCCCGACCGGACTCGGTCTCGTGCAGCCGCTGGGCCCACTCGGCGTCGCGCCGCTGCCCCGCGGGAAGGCCGCCGCGCTCAATGCGGGCGACCGGGTCACCGCGATCTCGCACGGCGGACGCGCGCACGCGCTCGCCGCGCGCGTCGTCGCGAAGAGCGAGTTCGCCGGCTACTGGGAATACCTGCTCGACGAGGCGCTGTTCACGGCGCCGCTGCATCCGGCGTGGAGCGGCGCCGCGCTCGTCGACGCGCGCGGGCGGCTGGTCGGGATCGGATCGCTGTTCGTGCAGCAGGTGGTCGACGGCGAGGCGACGCGCGGCAACATGTTCGTGCCGATCGACGTGCTCGAGCCGGTGCTGGACGACCTCCTGACGCACGGGCGCCGCCAGGGACCGCCGCAGCCGTGGCTCGGCGTCTACCTGCACGACGAGGACGGCCGCGTCGTCGTGCAGGACGTCGCGCCGAACGGGCCCGCGGCGACGGCGGGACTCGCGCCCGGCGACCAGATCGCGGCGATCTCCGACCAGCCGGTCGTGCAGGTCGGGCACGCATGGCGCGTGCTGTGGCGGCAGGGCGCCGCGGGCGTCGAGATTCCGGTTACGGTCGTGCGCGACGGCCTCGCGCGCCGCGTGAACGTCGTCACCGCCGACCGCGAGTCGATGCTCGTGAAGCCGCGGCTGCAGTAACGCGGCGCCCCCCGACGGCCGGATCTCGGGAAGGACGGCATGGACCCGAAAGTCGTCGCGCTCTACGACGAGTACACGCATGCGCCGCTGCCTCGCCGCACGTTTCTCGAGCGGCTGGCGACGCTCGCGGGCGGCACCGCCGCCGCCTACGCGCTGCTGCCGATGCTCGAGAACGACTACGCGCGCGCGGCGATCGTCGCGCCCGACGACGCGCGGATCGCGGTCGAGCGCGTGCCGATCCGACTGCCCGGCGGCGAGATGCGCGCTTACGTCGCCGTGCCGCGCGACGGCCCCGCGAAGCGCGCCGGCGTGATCGTGATCCACGAGAACCGCGGCCTCAACCCGCACATCGAGGACGTCGCGCGGCGGGTCGCGCTCGCCGGATTCACGGCGATCGGCGTCGACATGCTGAACGCGCAGGGCGGAACGCCTGCCGACGAGGACCGCGCGCGCGGGATGATCGCGAAGGTCGATCGCGCGGCCGCCATCGCCGATCTTTCGGCGGTCGTCGACTGGCTGCGCGCGCGGCCCGACGCCAACGGCCGGGTCGGAACGATCGGGTTCTGCTGGGGCGGGGGGATGGCCAACGCGCTGGCGGTGGCGGTGCCGTCGCTGGACGCCGCCGTGCCGTTCTACGGCGTCGCCCCGCCCTCCGCCGACGTCGCGAGAATCCGCGCGAGGCTCCTGCTGCACTACGCGGGCAACGACCCGCGGATCAACGCCGGCATCGAGGGCTACGAGGCCGCACTCAAGGCTGCGGGCGTCGCGTACACGGCGCACGTCTACGAAGGTACCGAGCACGCGTTCCACAGCGACACCGCAGGCGCGCGCTACAACGAGGCCGCCGCGAAGCTCGCGTGGACGCGAACGATCGCGTTCCTTCAGTCGGTCCTCTGACGTCAGGCGTCGCCTCCCCGGCGGGCGCTGCGCTTGCCATCCCTGGGCGCGCCGCAAGGGCGCGAGCGGACTTCGTCTCGTCAGGCCTTGTCCTGCAGCTCGACGAAGCGGCGGAAGATGTCGCTCTCGGTGATGATGCCGACGATCGTGCCGCCATCGAGGACCGGGAGGCCGCCGACGCGATGCTCGAGCATCAGTCGCGCGGCGTCGCGCAGACTCATGCCCGGCGCAGCGGTGACGAGCTTCGTCGCCATGAACTCGCCGACGTCGACGCCCGCGCGCGGGTAGCGCGTCGCGGCAAGCAGCAGATCCCGCTCGGCGACGATGCCGACTAGCCGGCGCTCCTGGTCGACGACGGGCAGGCGCCGCAGGCGCTTCTCCTGCATGAGCTGGAGCGCCTGCTGGTAATCCGTGTCGCGGGGAACGGTGACGACGGGGGCGGTCATGCGTTCGCGAACCAGCATTGCGGATCTCCTCGGGGGGACATCCGTACGATGCCCGGTGCGGTTCGCGCGTGCCTTGACGACGCGCAAGGGGGTGAACGCTCCCGCCCCGCCGCCCGCGCCCGGCCCGGCAGGTGCGGGACGTTCAGTATCGGCCGCTGGCGGGGATCGCAAGCGCGCGTCGTCGATCCCGGCTCCGGGGGCGATCGGCGACGCGGAGCAGGGGCCCCGCGCTTGCGCGGGGATGCGACCCGAGCCGGGCGCAGGGCCGGCAAGCTCGACATCCCGTGTCGGGACGGCGGCACATTGCCGGCCCCTCGCCGACGCAGCGACCCCGCTGGGGAGGCGCGCTGCGCGCGCCTCGGGGGGATCACCGCGCGCGCCGGGCCGTCCCAAGCGCGCGACGCCCCCTGGGGGGAGGCGCGCTGCGCGCGCCTCGGGGGGATCACACCCTCAGCAGCGGTCGTAGTGCAGCCAGCCCTCGGTGCGCCCGCGGGGACCCGCGATGCGCTCGAGGCGGCCGCAGGTCACGAGGGGCGGGGTGTCGCGCGCCGGATAGAACACCGGGGCGCCCGCGCCGGCCAGCGGCGGCTCGGTCACGGCCACCGACGTGCTCTGCGGCCGCGTCTTCGATGTCGTGTCGACGGCGCAGTTCCACGCCTTGCCGTCGTTCGCGACCATGCGCACCGCGACGAGGTTCCTGTCGACCTTCCAGGCCTTCGCGACCTCGCGCACCGCGACGCCGCTCTCGTTCACGCAGCGCGCGATCGCGCCCGCGTACGCCGGGAAGTTGCGCGACCAGTCGTCCTCGGCCTTCGCTGCGAACGCGGCCAGAGGCGCCTTCGTCGTGTCGTAGCCGTTCTTCACCGAGCAGCAGCCGGTAATCGCCTCGCCCGGTCGCGTCGACAGGATCGCGCGCCACGCCTGCGGCGGGCCGTCCTTCATCGTCGAGCTGCACGCTTCCTCGCGCAGCGTCGCCACGACGGTCTCGCTGGGCAGCCGCGTCGAGTCGCCGCGCCAGACGAGCGCCTTGGGCGTGAGGAACGAGATCGCCATCAGCTCGCCGCGGAGCTCGACGACCTGGCGCGACTTGCCGCCGAGGCGCTGGAGGCTGCCGGTCGTGCGGTTGGCGTCGAGGCGCCAGAACGGCTCCTCGCCCAGGCAGGCGATCTGGTGCGGGATCGCGACCTGCGCCGGGGCGGCAGGCGCCTGCGCGAACGCGGACGTCGCCGCGAGCGAGGCGGCGATCGCGTGGAGGGTGGCGAGTGGCACGGCGCGCATGGTTCGTTCCCGAGGCGCGATCTTACGCCGAATGGCCGGCCGGGATCGGCGTCGGCCGCCCCGAGTCGAGCGTCCGGCGGCTTCCCGGCTACGGCATCGCGTCGGCGAGCGTCGCGGGCTCCCAGCCGCCGCCCAGCGCCCGCGCGAACGACACGATCGCGATCTGCGTGTCGCGCGCCGCCGCGATGCGCTGCGTTTCGGCGGAGAGGAGCTGGCGCTGCGCATCGAGCACTTCGAGGAACGACGTGCGTCCGGCGTCGTAACGCAGGTTCGCCACCTCGAGCGCGGACGCGAGCTGGTCGCGCCGCGCCGACTCGGCGACCAGGATCTCGCGCGCGGTGCGGTGGACCACGAGCGCGTCGTGGACTTCGCGGAACGCCGTCTGCACCGTCTGCCGGTAGCCGACGAGCGCCTGGTCGCGGATCGCCTCGGACGACTGGACGTTCGCCTCGATGCCCTTGAGCCCGATCAGCGGCTGCAGCAGCGCCGCGCCGAACCGCCAGATCGACGCGGGCGACGTGAACAGGTCGGCGAGCGCCGCCGATTCCGAGCCGTACGCCGCGGTGAGCGAGATCGACGGGTAGTACGCCGCGCGCGCCTGCTGGACGCGCAGCTCCGAGGCGGCGAGCAGCGCCTCGGCGCGCCGGATGTCCGGCCGCCGCTCCATCAGGCCGGACGGCAGGTCCGCGGGAAGCTCCGGGACCGAGAGAATCGGACCCGACGGCCCCGCCCGCGCGACGATCGGCGCGTAGACCTCGCGCGGCGGGCGGCCGGCGAGTGTCGCGAGCGCGCCTTCGAGCAGCCCGATGCCCTGGCGTGCGCGCGCGATGTTCGCGACGACGGCGGAGCGCTCGGCCTCCGCCTGCCTGAGGTCGTATTCGCCGACGATCCCGCCGTCGAAACGGTCGCGCTGCAGCCGCACCGTGTCCTCGCGCGACTTCAGCGTGTCCTCGAGCAGGCGGAGCTCCGCGTCCGCGGCGCGGAGGCGAAAGTACGCCGATGCCACGTCGGAGGCGACGGCCGCGCGCACGGATTCGCGGAAGTAGCGCGACGCGGCGAGCTCGTTGCGCGCCGCCAGCGTCCCGCTGCGGTACTTGCCCCACAGGTCGAGTTCGTAGCCCAGCTCGATGCCGACCGAGAGGTTGTTGCTGACGAGCGGCGTGCCGGCGGGCAGCGGGGTCGACCCGACGCCGCTGATCCGCGAGCGCGACGCGCCGACGACGAGGTTCCCGTACGGGTACAGGTACGACTGCGCGAGCAGCACCTGCGCGCGCGCGAGCTCGACGCGCGCGAACGCGGAGGCGACGTCGAGGTTGCCGGCGAGCGCCTCGTCGACGAGCGCGACGAGCGCGGGATCGCCGAACGCGAGCCACCAGCGCTCGAGCAGCGCGAGCTGTGCGGCCGTCGGCGCGGGCGTTGCCGGCAGGTCGACCTCGGGCGGCTTCGGTTGCGTCACCGCGCAGCCCGCGAGGGCAGCGGCGAACGCCAGTGCCGCGGCGGCGGCGCGCAGCGCGCGCAGGGGCTCAGCCATGGTCGCCTCGCGGTGTTGGCACCGGCGGATGGCCGGGCGTCTGCGTCGGCGGACGTGCGTGCACGGCGCGCGCATGCTCGATCTCGCGCAGGAGCTCGTCGTGCGAGCGGCGCTCGGTGAGCCGGCGTTCGAGGATTGCCTTGAAGAACAGCGGCACGAAGAAGATCGCGAGGAACGTCGCCGCGATCATGCCGCCCATGACGCCGGTGCCCACCGACAGGCGCGCGCCCGCGCCCGCGCCGGTCGAGATCGCGAGCGGCAGCACGCCGAGGATGAACGCGAGCGAGGTCATCAGGATCGGGCGGAAGCGCAGTCGCGCCGCCTCGACCGCTGCGGCAGAGGCCGACATCCCCTCCTCGTGCTTGAGGACAGCGAACTCGACGATCAGGATCGCGTTCTTCGCCGCGAGGCCGAGCAGCGTCACCAGCCCGATCTGGAAGTACACGTCGTTGGTCATGCCGCGCAGCCACACGGCGGCCAGCGCGCCGAAGGTCCCGAACGGCAGCGCGAGCAGCACCGACAGCGGGAGCGACCAGCGCTCGTACTGCGCCGACAGGATCAGGAACACCATGATCACCGCGAGCACCAGCGCGAACGTCGACGCCCCGCCCGAGCGCTTCTCCTGGTAGCTCGTGCCGCCCCAGTCGAAGCTGAAGTCGGCCGGCAACACCTCGGCTGCGATCTGCTCGACGCGCGCGATCGCCTGGCCCGACGACACGCCGGGCGCCGACTGCCCGATGATCTTGACCGCCGGCAGGTTGTTGAAGCGGTCGAGCGAATCCGGGCCCGACGCGAACTTCACCTCGGCCAGCGACGAGATCGGGATCATCGAGCCGTCGCGGGCGCGCACGTAGACGCCCCCGATGTCGTCCGGTCGCTTGCGGAACTGCGGGTCGGCGCTCATCAGCACCTGCCAGGTGCGGCCGTACTTGTTGAAGTCGTTCACGTAGTAGGTGCCGAGCGTCCCCGAGAGCGCGCCGTACAGGTCCTCGAGCGCGACGCCGAGCTTCTTCGCCTTCTCGCGGTCGACGTCGACGCGGACCTGCGGCACGGTCGCGCGCCACAGCGTCTGCGCACCGCCGAGCATCGGGTCCTGGTTCGCGCGACCGAGGAACGCGTAGGTCACTTCCTGCAGGCGCTTCGCGCCACCTTCGCCGCGGTTCTGGATGTAGAACTCGTAGCCGCCCGCCATGCCCAGCCCGAAGATCGCCGGCGGGTTGAACGCGAGCACGAGGGCCTCCTTGATGCCCATCGTGCGGCCGAACAGCTCGCCCACGAGCTGCGCCGCCGTCACCTGCCGCTGGTCCCACGGGACCTGCGTGACGAAGATCGTCGCGGCGTTGTTGCGGAAGCCGCCGCCGAGGAAATCGAAGCCGGCGAACGAGACGACGTCGAGGTTCGCGGGGTTCGCGCGGATCTGCGCCTCGACCTCGCGCACGACCTTGTCGGTGCGATCGAGCGACGCCCCGTCCGGCAGGATGACCGCCGAGATGTAGAAGCCCTGGTCCTCGTCGGGCACGAGGCTTCCCGGCGTGAACCGCCACAGGCCGGCGGTGATGGCCACCATGCCGACGAACAGCAGCGCGCCGAGCGCGCCGCGGCGGATCATCCAGACGACGCCGTCGGTGTAGCGGTGCGTCATGCGGGCGAAGAACCGGTTGAACGCCGCGAAGAAGCGTCCCGGCGGCCGGTGCGAGTGCGAGAGCATCAGCACGCACAGCGCGGGCGAGAGCGTCAGCGCCACGATGCCGGAGATCACGACCGAGATCGAGATCGTGACCGCGAACTGGCGGTAGAGCTCGCCGGTGAGCCCGCCGAGGAACGCGATCGGCACGAACACCGCGGTCAGCGTGAGCACGATCGCGATGATCGGCCCGGTGACCTCGCGCATCGCCTTGACCGCGGCGTCGCGCGGCGGCAGCCCGTCCTCGCGCATGATCCGCTCGACGTTCTCGAGCACGACGATCGCGTCGTCGACGACGATGCCGATCGCGAGCACCATGCCGAACAGCGTGAGCGTGTTGATCGAGTAGCCGAGCAGGTGCAGGCCCGCGAACGTGCCGATCAGCGACACCGGCACCGCGAGGAACGGGATCACCGCCGCGCGCCAGCTCTGCAGGAACAGGTAGACGACGAGGAAGACGAGCAGCATCGCCTCGCCGAGCGTCTTCAGCACCTCGCGGATCGACACCTCGACGAAGCGCGTCGTGTCGTAGGGGGTCGCCCACGCGAGGCCCTCGGGAAAGCGCTGGGAGAGCGCGTCCACGCGGCCGGTGACCGTCTTCGCGACCTCGAGCGCGTTCGCGCCGGGCGCGAGGAAGATGCCGACCAGCGTCGCCGGCTTGCCGTTGTAGCGGCCGATGAACTCGTAGTCCTTCGAGCCCAGCTCGACGCGCGCGACGTCGGCGAGACGGACGGTCGAGCCGTCCGGGCTCGCCCGGACGATGATCGCGCCGAACTCCTTCGCGTCGGCGAGACGCCCTGCGTCGTGATCGTGTAGACGAGGTCCTGGCCGGGACCGATCGGCGCGGCGCCGATCTTGCCCGCGGCGAACTGCGCGTTCTGCTCGTTGATCGCGGCGACGACGTCGCTCGGCGTGAGCTTGAGCTGCGCGAGCCGGTCGGGCTTGAGCCAGACGCGCATCGCGTAGTCCTTCGCGCCGAAGATCTGCACGTTGGTCGTGCCGGGCAGGCGCTTGAGCTCGTCGAGCACGTTCAGCGTCACGTAGTTCGAGATGAACAGGTCGTCGTGCGTGCCGTCGGGCGAGTAGAACGCGAGCACCTGCAGGAACGACGAGCTGCCGCGCTCGACCGTGACGCCCTGGCGGCGCACCTCGAGCGGCAGCCGCGACTCGACCTGCTTGACGCGGTTGCTGACGTTGACCGTCGCGTCGTCGACGTTGGTGCCGATCTCGAACGTCACCTGGATCTGCACGAGCCCGTTCGACGACGAGTTCGAGCTCATGTAGATCATGCCCGGCACGCCGTTGATCGCGTTCTCGAGCGGCGCGGCGACGGTCTGCTCGACGACCTCGGCCGAGGCGCCGGGGTAGATCGCCTGCACGGTGACGACCGGCGGCGCGATCTCCGGGTACTGCGCGATCGGAAGCACGCGCATCGCGGCGAGGCCCGCGAGCACGAGGAAGATCGAGATGACCGCCGCGAAGATCGGGCGGTCGATGAAGAAGCGCGAGAACATGGGCGGGCTTCCGCGTCAGGACCTGGCCGGCGCCGCGGGCTTCGCGTCGTCCTTCCCGGGCGCCGCCGGCGGGGCACCGGGCGCGCCCGGCTGCCCCGGCGGGGGGCCGAGCACGATCGGCGAGCCCGGCGCGAACAGGCGCGCGATGCCGTCGACGATCACCTTGTCGCCCGCGGCGAGCCCGGTCTCGACGATCCACAGGTTCACGCCGTCGGCCTCGACCCACGGCCCGACGGGGATCGGGCGCGGCAACGCGATGTCCTTGCCGTCCTTGTCCTTGGCGGGCACGTAGACGAACTTGCCCTGCGGGCCGTCGAGCACGGCCGACTGCGGAACGGCGATCGCGTCCCTGCGCAACGCGCCCTTCAGCTGCACGCGCACGAACTGCCCGGGCTTGAGGGCGAGGTCGCGATTGGGGAGCTCGGCGCGCATCTCGTAGGAGCCGGTCGCCGGATTGACGCGCGTATCGGCGAACGTGATGCGACCGGCGCGCGGGAACGCCGTGCCGTCGGCGAGCTTCACCGTGACCTCGTAGCCGTTGTCCTTCGGCAGCGCGAGGCGTCCGGCCGCGACCGCGCGGTCGATCGCGAGCCGGTCGTTCTCCGACACGTTGAACGGCACCCAGATCGGGTCGACCTGCGAGATCACCGTGAGCAGCGTGTCGTTCGCGGTGACCAGGCTGCCCTCCGACTTCATCGCGCGGCTCGACAGGCCGGTGACCGGCGCCAAGACGCGCGTGTAGCCGAGGCTGAGGTCGACCTCCGCGAGCTTCGCCTTCGCGACGTTCAGCGAGGCGCGCGCGAGCTCCGCCGCGGACAACGCGTCGTCCGCTTCCTTCTGCCCCACGGCGCGCCGCTCGGCGAGCGGCTTCAGCCGTGCCGCCTCGCGCTCGGCCTGCGCGAGTTGCGCCTGCGCGCGCGCGACTTCCGCCTGCGCGGCCGCAGCCTGCGCCTCCAGCGGCTTCGGATCGATCGTGAACAGCGGCTGGCCGGCCTTCACCGCCGAGCCCTCGGCGTAGAGCCTGCGCTCGAGGATGCCGGTGACGCGGGCGCGGACCTCGACGTCCTTGGACCCGGTCGTCTGGCCGACGTACTCCCACGAGACGGGAAGCGTGCGCGGCGCGACGGCGATCGCCGTCACCTGCGCGGGCGGGAAGCCGCCGTGCCCGCCGCCCGGCTGGCCCTGGCCGCAGCCGGCGAGGACGCCTGCGGCGAGGACGCCGGCCGCGAGGCGGACGGCCGGACGGGAAAGGCAAGCGAAGGTCGCGTGGGGCATGGCGGGGCTTTCCGGAGGCGGATTGCTGCGATGCAGCTTGACCGAGCGGGCGAATTTACATACATTCATGGACGTTTGCAAGCCGAATCTCACGAAAAATTGACCGTCCGACATGGCCCGACGAACCCGCGAAGCCGCCGCCGCCACCCGTGAGCAGCTGCTCGACGCCGCCGAACGCGTGTTCCGCGACCGGGGCGTCACGCGCACGTCGCTCGCCGAGGTCGCGGCCGAGGCGGGCGTGACGCGCGGCGCCGTCTACTGGCACTTCCGCGACAAGGCCGACCTGTTCGCGGCGATGTGCCAGCGCGCGACCAGCCCGATGGACACGCTGGCCGAGCAGGCGAGCGAGGCGACGGGCGACTCGCCGATCGGGACGCTGCGCGCGCTGTGCGTCGACGCACTCGCGCACCTGACCGGCGATCCGCGCACGCAGGCGGTGTTCGAGATCATGTTCCACCGCAGCGAGCTCGCCGGGGAGCTCGCGTGCATCGCCGAGCGTCACGACCGCGACTGCCGGCAAGCCCGGGCGCGCGTCGAGTCGGTGATCGCGCGGGCCGTCGCCGCGGGCGAATTGCCGCGCGACACCGACACGGCCCTCGCGGTCGAGGCGCTCTACGCGTACCTGACCGGGCTCATGCACGGGTGGACGCTCGACCCGTCGTCCTTCGACCTCCGCGCCTGCGCTCCCGCGCTCGTCGACACGTTCATCGCGGGCCTGGTCGCCAATCCGCCGCGCGTGCCGCAGGTGCCGCGCGCCGCGTCGCGTCGCGACCGGCTGCCGGTGACCGGCTGAATCGGTCGCGAAAGGCGTCGGGCTGAAGCCCGACCCACGAGGACTTCGACGCACGCGCGGCGGCATGTGCGTCCGGCGTCAGCCCGACGAGCCTCGCGCGGCATAATCGCGGTTTCACACGAACAGGCAGGGACGGGAGACCATGAGCACGGTCAGGACCGTCGGCGTGATCGGCGCCGGCACGATGGGCAACGGCATCGCGCAGGCGTGCGCGGTTTCCGGCATCCGGGCGGTGATGGTGGACGTCTCCGATGCGGCGCTCGAGAAGGGCCGCGCGACGATCGCCGGCAGCCTCGAGCGGCTCGTCAAGAAGGAGAAGCTCACCGTCGCTCAGCGTGACACCGCGCTCGCGCACGTCCACCCGTCGACGCGCTACCACGATCTCGCGGACGCGGACCTGATCATCGAGGCGGCCACCGAGAATCCGGCGATCAAGGTCGAGATCCTGAGGAAGGTGGACGAGATCGCGAAGAACGACGCCGTCGTGGCGTCGAACACCTCGTCGATCTCGATCACGCAGCTCGCGGCGGTCACGCAGCGCGGCGACCGCTTCATCGGCATGCACTTCTTCAACCCGGTGCCGATGATGGCGCTGGTCGAGCTGATCCGCGGCCTGCAGACCTCCGACGCGACGGTCGCGCTGGCGGAAGGCTTCGCGAAGCGCCTGGGCAAGACGCCGATCGTCGTGAAGAACAGCCCGGGGTTCGTCGTCAACCGCATCCTGTGCCCGATGATCAACGAGGCGATCTTCGCGCTCCAGGACGGGCTCGCGAGCGCGCAGGCGATCGACGACGGGATGAAGCTCGGATGCAACCACCCGATCGGCCCGCTCGCGCTGGCCGACATGATCGGGCTCGACGTGATGCTCGCGGTGATGGAGGTCTTCTACCGCGACTTCGCCGACCCGAAGTACCGGCCGGCGCCGCTGCTGCGCGAGATGGTCGCGGCGGGCTGGCTCGGAGTCGGGCCGGCCCGGGAAGTCGGTCCGCAGACCGGAACGGGATCGCCGACGGCCGGCGTAGGCCGCACGCCGGGACGCGCCCGGATCGCCGGCCGCGCCGTCTGCCGCGCTGGCGCGCCCTGCGCGCCCGGCGCGTTTCGCGCGCTGCCGACAGCGTCAGCGCGACGTCGCCGACGCCCTCGATCGTCGCGCGCACGCGGCACGGCTGGTCGACGGCGCGCGGCGGCGTGAGGGTCCCGGTCGTCACGATCTGTCCGGCCCGCAGTCCGCCCAGCCGGTCGCACTGCGCGTTCGCCCACGCGACGAGCGGCGCGTACGGGTCGCCCTGCGGGTGGCCGCCGACGGCGTCGTGCACGCGCTCGTCGTCGATCCACAGCGAGACGCGGCACGCCTTCAGGTCGATTGAGCGGAAACCCCGCGTCTCGCTCCCGCACACGTAGCCCGCATTGCCCTGCAGGTCCGCGATGAATCGCGGGAACGGCGTGCCCGCGGCGGGCATCCCGCCGCGCGCGGCGATCAGCTCGGCGCCGGCGAGCGCGACGTCGATCGCGTCCTCGATCTCGGACGGCGTGTAGGGGCGACCGGGGCGCGGCGGGAGATCCCGCGCGAGCCGGAACGCGATCTCGATCTCGAGGATGAACGGACGGTCGGGCGGCAGCGCCACCGTCGCGCCCTGAGGGGCGACGACCCCGCCGAGCAGAGGCGCGGCGGCCGGAAGCTTGTCCGGGCCGAAGCCCACCTTCCATCCCTCCACGCGCTCCCCGAGCGCGATCACCACGCCCGCCTGCGCGGCGTAGCCCTCGGCGACCGTGGCGGAGTTCAGCGCATCCAGTTGCGCCGCGGGGGCAAGGTGCCCGGTGCGGTGCGCGGACGACAGGAGGCGGACCAGGGATTCGACGGGGGACGGCATGCGGGCATCCGGAAAGGGGGCGCGAGATTGTAGCCGCCGGGCGGGGAAGCGGGTCCGGGCCAGGCCGGACCCGCCGGAGTCCGGAGACGTGAACGGCGGCGGGTTCGGCGTCAGCTGGACGGAGTGTGGGCGCTCACTCGCCGTACGTGCGAAGCCGCGCCAGGTCGAGCACGCTCACGCTGCCGTACTCGACGCGCAGCAGCCCCTCCGCCTCGAGGCACTTGAGCGCCTGGTTCACGCGCTGCCTCGACAGCCCGACCAGCTGGCCCAGCTCCTCCTGCGAGACGGGCAGCGACGACCCGATCCCCGGGTAGAGCACCGGGTTGAAGAGGCCGGCAAGCACGCGGGCGAGCCGCGCCTCGGGCCCGCGCAGCCGGTCGTGCTCGATCATCGCGATGAACTGCCCGAGGCGCTCGTTCAGCTGGACGATCAGGAATCGGTTGAACGCGAAGTTCGTGTCGAGGAGGCGGGCGAACGTGCCGCGCGGCATGTAGGCGATCTGCGACTCGCGCAGCGCGACGATGTCGTAGCGGCGCGGCTCGTCCTTGAGGAGCGACCCCTCGCCGAACCAGCCGCCGGTCCCGATCCCGGTGAAGCTCATCGGCTTGCCGTCGACCGACACGTTGGCCATCTTGACCAGTCCTTCG
>JADIZG010000026.1 GCA_016704895.1 Betaproteobacteria bacterium | reverse complement strand
GGAAGGTCAGGCGAACTGGATCTCAATTCTGCCGGTGCGGCGCCGAGCCGGGCCGACGACGATCTTAACGTCGCCCCAGCCGTTTGCTAACGTACCAGTTCGAGCAAGCGAACTTGGCTTCGCCGGTTACCTCGAAACCGCCCGGCGCGTGATGCGCGATGCCTTCGATTGGTCGATGCCGGGTGGCTCGGCGGCGCCCTGTGCTGCGTCAGACGATGGCGCCTTGATCGCACGCGCGACCCCGGCCGCGAGTTGCGACTTGCGCCGCATCTCGGCAGCGCGGAGTAGCCCAGATCCGCATAGTCATTGACGCTGCTCTTGCCTGATGGCAACTTCCTGACTGTGGCCTCATCGTCGTGCTCCTTGTGTTGGCTTCCACGCTTCGAAGTCGCTCTTCGCGGCCCTGAATCTCGCGCGTGATCAGTTCCATGTCCTTCTCGGCGTTGATGCCGCGTTTTGACTTCTTCTGAAACAGCAGCACATAGATCCAGCCGGAGAACTTGACGGTGTAGACGGGACGGTACGTGTCTCCCCGGTAATCTTCGACCACCTCTCAGCGCGCTGGCTGAGCCGAACCCGCCACCGCCCGGCATCCGGATGCTTCCCGGCCTGCGCGACATCGGATCGCGTGCCCGAACACGTCCTTTCATCCTCCGGTATGGTGTCCAGGTAACAGCGTTTTCAGCGGATCCCACCCATTTGACCGGCTTGCGGGTGATTTGCGCCATCGGTGAATTATGCCCGCTTTGGCATGCCACGGTCAATCGGCCGACATGGCGCAACCGCGAGGCCATCGGGTCGAGGATCCCGGCGGCCCCCGGCGCTGCCCCACGCCTTCGCCGCCAGCGGCACCCCATCTCGCGCAGCATGCGATCATGAGCGTCTCCTGCTTCGGACATCCGCATCTGACGCGAGAGCGGTCGTCCAACGCGTCTCGCCTTGCGATGCCCGCGGTGGAACACGCCCGCGGCCGTTGCCGGGCGCGACGAAGTTGAGCGCCAGTGGTAGCGTCCGGACACGAAACGGTCCTTCGACCCGGGGGACGAGCGCGATTTGCTGATGCTCTTGCGCACGCACCCCGGCAGCCCTCGCCACCCGCCCGCCGCGAATTGTCCGGAATGCCGGTTCTCGCGCAGTGGGACCCGTGTCCTGCCCTGTTTCAGGGCGTCGCGCCCCCAGGCTTCGTCCCCGAGTCCTCCCCGGCCTTCCATGCGCATCGTCTGCCTCGACCTCGAAGTGTCCCGTCCCCGAGATCTGGATCGAATTCGCCCAACGCACTGGTATCCCTGAGCTCGGCGCACGGGAGCGCGCGACGTTTGACGCCGGACTACGACAGGCTGATGAAGGCGCGCGGCTCGCGATCCTCGCGGCACGGGTTTTGGTATCGCCGCGATCCGTGGACGTGGATCGCCGCGATGGGACCGATGCCGGGCGCGCGACTTCTCATGCGCTAGGGAGTGACTAGCGTGATCATCCTGTCGGACACGTTCTACGAGTTCGCGCGCCCGCTCATGCGCCAGCTCGGGCTGCCGGACGCTCTTCTGCCACTCGCTCGTGGTCGACGGCGACGGCATGATCGCCGACCACCGGGCTGCGCATGCCCGAGCAGAAGCGCGAGGCGGTGACGCGCCTGAAGGAGCTGAACTTCAGGTCGTCGCCGCGGGCGACAGCTACAACGACACCGCGATGCTCGCCGAGGCGCACGCGGGCATCCTCTTCCATCCGCCCGAGAACGCGATCCGCGAGTTCCCCAGTTCCCGGTGACGCGCGGACTACGACGAGCTGCGTCGCGCGATCGACCTGGCGTTCGCGGCAGGCTGAGGGAGACGGCCCTGTCGCGCCGCGCGGATGCGCAGCGAGGGAAGAAGCCGCAGTGCTGCCTGGCGCGCGGCGCCCAGGCGGGGCGGGCCGCCTGCGCGTCGGCCTGCTGGGCGCCGGACGCATCGCGCGCCGCTTCCACCTGCCCATCCTCGCTTCGATGCCCGGCGTCGCTCTGGTCGCGGTCGCCGACCCGATGGCCGACGCGCGCGACCTGTGCCGGACCCTCGTGCCGGCTACCACCTTCCACGCCGACTTCGCCGAGCTGCTGGACGCGCATCCTCGATGCGGTCGTGATCTGCCCGCGCCGGCGTTGCACCTCGCGCGCGGCCGGCGGGCTTCGCCTGGGGCTGCACGTTCATGTGGAGAAGCCGCTCGCGACCTCCGCCGGCGATGAAGCGGGATGCTGGATGCGTGGCGACGCGCCGGCACCGTCGGGATGGTTGGCTTCAACCATCGCTTCCATCCGCTCGCGCTGGCGTTCAAGCGATGAGCTCGCGCGGGCGCGTGGGTGACGTGACGCTGATCCGGACCGCCTTCGCGGGTGCGCAACGCACGCTACCGGATTGGAAGCGTGCGCGCGAATCCGGCGGAGGCGCGCTGCTCGACCTGGCGAGCCACCAGGTCGACCTCGTGCGGTTCCTGTTCGACGCCGAGGTCGTCGAGGTGGAAAGCGCGCTCACGCGGTCTGCGCGAGGCGAAGGCGACACGACCATCGGCGCTGCGGCTGTCGACGGGACCACTCGTCTGCCTGTGCGCGTCGCTCGCGGCGGTGGAGGAGGACCGGATCGAGGTCCATGGCACGCGGGGCCGGCTCGTGTTCGACCGCTACCGCTCGTCGCATCTGCACCGGTCGTCCGAGCGCCGGGACTTCCGGGGGGCGACGCGCCTGCGGAGGGCGCTGGACGTCGCCGGCCGCACCCCGCTCGCACTGCGCGACGCACTGTTTCCGCCCCGGGACGAGACGTTCGCGCTCGCGCTCGACGCGTTCGTCGCCGCGGCGCGCGGTGGCGGCCCCGCGAAGCCCGATCTCGACGACGGGATGGCGAGCCTCGCAGTCGTGCTCGCGGCCGAGCGCTCGGGGCGCGACGGCGTCCCGGTCGCGCCATGACCGACATCTCGATCGTCGTACCGGTGTTCAACGCCGCGCGGACGCTCGAAGCGTGCCTCGACGGCCTCGAGCGGCAGGACCTGTCGACCCGCACACGCGAAATCATCGTCGTCGACAACAACTCGACCGACGCCACCGCCGCGATCGCGCGTCGTCACGCGGCCGTCTCGCTCTTCGCCGAGCCGAGGCAGAGCGCGTACGCCGCCCGCAACCACGGCCTCGCGCAGGCGCAGGGGCGATGGATCGTCTTCACCGACGGCGACTGCGTCCCCGGCGGACTGGCTGCGGCGGTTGACGTCGCCGCTCGACGATCCGTCCGTGCAGGTGGTGATGGGCCGGGACCGCCCCGCCGGAACGACGACGGCGGTGCGGCTCCTCGGCGAGTACGACCACCACAAGGAACTGTTCGTCCTCCGGAGCCGGGATCCCGCCGTCTACTACGGCCACACGAACAACATGGCGGCCCGCCGCGACGCGTTCGACGCCGTCGGCCCGTTCGACGAGGGTGCACGCGGCTCGGACGTCATCTTCGTGCACCGCGTGCTCGCACGCTGGGGCGTCGATGCGGTGCGCTACCAGCCGGACGCCGTGGTCGACCACCTCGAGATCGACCGGGCCGCCGTCTACTTCCGCAAGGCCTATCTCTACGGCAGGAGTGCGCGCCGCTACTCGGCGATCGTGCCCGCGCGGCCGCTGCGGAACGCCGAGCGGCTGCGCATCTACCGCGACACCGTCGACGCCTCCGGCCTGTCGCGGGGCGAAGCCGCCTACCTGCTCGCGCTGCTGGTCGCAGGCGTGGCCTGCTATTACGGCGGCTGGTTCCTCGCCGCGTCGCGCGCGCCTTGGCGTACGCGATGGCGACGCAAGGACGGAGCGGGCGCATGACGGCGGCGGCGCCCGCGCTGACGGTGCTCGTCGCCTCGAGCGGTCGCGGCAGGACCGTGCGGCGGACGTTGCTGCACCTGCGGGCGCAGACGATCGCCGATCGTCTCGAGGTCATCCTCATCGGCCCGGAGGCGAGCTCGTTCGACGATCTCGCTCCCGCCGAGACCGCCGGATTCGCCCATTGCCGCCGCCTCGACATCGGGCCGTTCGACGAAGTGGAGCGCGCGTTCGTCCCCGGCATCCGCGCCGCGACCGCCCCGCTCGTCGCTTTGCTCGAGAACCACGTGTATCCGGAGCCGGACTGGGCCGCCGCGATCGTGCGCGCTTTCGAGGGGCCGTGGTCGGCCGTCGGCAGCATCATCACGACCGCGAACACGGACACGGCGACGAGCTGGGTCGAGCACCTGATGACCTACGGCCGGCACGACGAGACCGCGCGGGGCGGCGAGGTCGCGCGGATCCCGCGCAACAACTCGGCCTTCCGGCGCGACGTGCTCCTCGCTCTCGGGGACGGCCTGCCCGACGTGCTCGCGCGCGACGGCGGGCTCCTCGACACGCTCAGGCGCGACGGCCATCGCTTCTTTCGCGAGACCGGCGCACGCATGCGGCACCTCAATCCCTCGCTGACGCGCTCGATGCTGCGGCTGCGGTTCCACTCGGGGCGCGCGTCCGCCGACACGCGCGCGCGTGCCGAGGGATGGTCGCGCGGGCGCAGAATGCTGTACGCGGTGGCGAGCCCGGCCTTTCCGCTGCTCCGGCTGCGCGCGATGTGGCCGGGGCTGCGCGCGCACCCCGCCCGTGCGGAGATGCCGGTCATCGCGCCGCTGCTCGCGCTCGCGCTGGTGCTTGACGCCGTCGCCCAGGCCACGGGCTTCGCGTTCGGCGCGGGCCGCAGCGCCGTGAACGCAGGCCTCTACGATCTGGATCGCGAGCCGCACCTGGACGCCGCGGACCGCGCGCGCTTCATGCCTTGAGCGCCGCGATGCGGGTTCTCCTGCTGCACGACTACGGCACGCTCAGCGGCGGCGCCGAAGTGATGATCGTGGCGCTGCGCGACGCGCTGCGCAGCCGGGGCCACGAGGCGATCCTGTTCACGAGCACCGCGCGCCCGTTGCCGCTGCCGCTCGTGTCCGACGAGCAGTGCTTCGGCACGGTGTCGCCGCTGCGGCGCGTGCTGCAGGCGGCGAATCCGCACGCGGTGGCGCGCCTGCGCACCGTGCTGCGGGACTTCCGGCCGGACGTCGTGCACGTCAAGATGTTCCTGACGCAGCTGTCGCCGCTGGTCCTGCCGCTGCTGCGGCCGTTCCCGAGCCTGCTCCACGTCATCAACTACAACCTCGTCTGCCCGATCAACACGAAGACGCTGCCCGACGGCACGCCCTGCCGCCATCGGGCGGGCGTCGCGTGCCATGCGGCGGGCTGCATGTCGTGGCCCGGCGTGGCGCGCGCGTTCGTGCAGCGCCGGATGACGGCGCTCGACGTGTTCGATCGCGTCGTCGCCAACAGCGAATGGGTGGCGCGGCGGCTGCGGGCCGAAGGCATCCGCGTCGACGAGGCGATCCCCAACGGCGTGCCGGTACGTCCTCTGCGCCCGCCGCTCGGGCCGACACCCGTGATCGGCTTCGCGGGCCGCCTCGTGCCCAAGAAGGGCGTCGACGTGCTCCTGCGGGCGATCGCGCTCCTGCGCGAGCGGGTGCCCGAGGCGAGGCTGATCGTGGCCGGGGACGGCCCCGAGCGGATCGGGCTCGAGCGGCTCGCGGCCGAGCTGGGCATCCGCGACGCCGTCGACTTCCTCGGCCACCTTGCGCAGGAGCAGGCGGAACACGCGCTCGGCGCGGCCTGGGTGCAGGCCGTGCCCTCGCGCTGGGAGGAGCCGTTCGGTATCGTCGCTGCCGAGGCGATGATGCGCGGGACCGCTGTGGTGGCGAGCGAGAGTGGCGGCCTGGCCGAGCAGGTCGAGCCTGGCGTGACGGGATACCTCGCGCCGGCGGGCGACGCGGGCGCGCTCGCGCGGGCACTGGAACAGGTCGTGCGAGACCGCGATCTCGCGGAGCGAATGGGTGCGTCGGCACGCGTTCGCGCGCTCGCGGAACTGACGATCGATCGCCACGTGGACAGGGTCGTCGCGGCGCATGTCGCCTGCCGGAGGGGCGGGCGTCGTTAGCCGCACGGTCGATGCCGGCCCGCCGGCATTCGCCGCCGAATCGAGTCGGCCGCACCGGCCGGGACTCGCGTCAGCGGCCGGCGATGTGAGACGATCCTCGGGCTGCCACGGGAGCCGCCACGATGGGCGCCCCGACGATCTTCCTCATTCCCGCCATCCCGTTCTCGCCACGGCTCGAGATCCTTCTGACGCCCAAGGCCTGGCGGGACGAGGTCGCGTTCCGCGTCGTCGACACCGCGAAGCCGCGACGGGACCTGCGCCGCGTCCCTGGCCGCCGCGGACGAGGATGGGCATTCGGCGGTCGACGCGGAGCCGGGAGGGTGAGGCGGTGAGCGTCGCTCGCGCCCTGCCGGTGCTCGCCCTCGCGGCGGCCCTCGCCATCGTCGCGTCGGGCTTCGGCACACGCTTCGGCGTCTGGGACTGGCGCGCCGGATTCACGATCCTTCAGTGGGGCACCTACACCACTTTCGGGGTCATGGCGCTCGCTCGTCGCGCTGCTCGTTCCCAGGCTCCGTGCGCGCGGGCCCGGCGCGCTCGTCGTCGCGCTCGTGCTGGCCACGTCCGCCGCGGCCGTCCCCGTCGTCCTGCTGCTGCAGGCACGCGCGCTGCCGCTGATCAACGACATCACGACCGACACCGCGAACCCGCCCGCGTTCGTCGCGATCCTGCCGCTCCGCGCGGCCGCGCCCGTGCCGGCGGGCTACGCAGGCGAAACGGCCGCGAGCGCGCAGCGCGCCGCCTACCCGGACATCGTGCCGATCGTCGTCGCGAAGGCGCCTGGCGTCGCGTTCGACGCCGCGCTCACCGCGGCGCGCTCGCTGGGATGGACGATCGTCGCCACCGACGCGGACTCGGGGCGCATCGAGGCGACGGCGACGACGTCGTGGTTCGGCTTCAGCGACGACGTCGTGATCCGCATCGTGCCGGCCCAGGGCGGCAGCCGCATCGACATCCGGTCGGTGTCGCGCGTCGGCAAGGGCGACCTCGGCGCGAATGCAATGCGAGTGCGCGCGTTCACCGCCATCGTCGCGGGCAAGGCGTCGGGCGCAAGCCCGACCCACCCCCCGGCCCCGCGGCCCCCCGCCCCGCCGCCCCCCCGCCGCCCCCCGCGAGGACCCGCGAACGCCAACAGCTAACATTCGGCGCATGGAACTCGTCTGGCCCTCGCCGGCACACCTCGCCGGCTACGTCGCCGCGCTGGAGCGGGTCTGGTCGCCGGACAACACGCGCGGCAAGGCTGCCGCCGACGAGGAGCTCGCGCGGATCGGCGAGGACGGCGAGCGCTTCCTCGCGAGCCTCGTCGACCGCGAGGCGAAGGGCGATCCGGTCGCGCTGCCGGACGGCTCGACCGTCCCGCGGCTGCCGGGCTATCGGCGATGGATGTGGGACGGCGAGTTCTGCGGCTCGATCGGCTTTCGCTGGCAGCGTGGCACCGAGGCGCTGCCGCCGCACTGCCTCGGCCACATCGGCTACGCGGTCGTGCCCTGGAAGCAGAACCGGGGCTGCGCGACGTCCGCGCTGCGGCAGCTGCTGCCGGAGGCACGCGCGCAGGGGCTCGCCTACGTCGAGATCACGACCGATCCCGACAATGCCGCGTCGCAACGCGTGATCGAGGCGAACGGCGGCGTGCTCGTCGAGCGCTTCACGAAGCCGCCGCAGTTCGGCAGCAAGCCGGGGTTGCGTTACCGGATCGACCTGTCCACGCTCGCCTGAAGCGCCGATGTCGCTCCCCCTCCTCGCCAACGTCGTCTGGCACGTGCTGGCCGGACCCCAGTCCCGGCACGCCTCGGGCACGGACACCGCGCGCCGGTACGCGCGGGGATTCTCGCCGATCATGGGATTCGCCGATCCGCAGCGCCCGGACTTCGCCGCGTTCGCGCCGCACTGCGAGCCCGGCGAGCACCTCTACTGCGCCGCGTGGTCAGGCCCGGTTCCCACCGGCTGGCACGTCGAAGCCGACACGGCGGCCCACCAGATGGTCTGGGAGCGCGACGCGCCCGACGACGACGCCCCGCTCGCCGCGGTCCGCCTCGGCCGGGAGCACGTGCCGCAGATGCTCGCGCTCGTCGCGCTCACGCAGCCCGGGCCGTTCGGCGAGCGGACCGTGGAGCTCGGCGAGTACTGGGGCGTGCTCGAGGACGGGCGGCTCGTGGCGATGGCGGGCGAGCGCATGGAGGCCGGCACGCTGAAGGAGATCAGCGGCGTGTGCACGCATCCGGCGTTCCAGGGCCGCGGCTACGCGCGACGCCTGATGCACCGGCTGATCCGTCTCCAGCTCGCCCGGGGGCAGACGCCGTTCCTGCACGTGATGCACGGCAACGACGCCGCGCGTACGCTCTACGCGCGCATGGGCTTCCGTCACCACAGCGACATCGCCGTCAGGGTAGTGTCGCGAACCTGACCGGCGCGTGCGCTGCCTGCGCCGGTCGTCCTCCACCGAGTCGAACCCCCCGCCCCCATGGATGATGAAACGCACGTCGTCGACGCCTACACGCCTCGCGAGATCGCGGAAAAGGTCGAGAGCCTCGGGGTCGCGAAGGCGCGCACCGACGGCCTGACGCTCCTCGTCCTGGCGCTCCTCGCCGGGGCGTTCATCTCGCTGGGCGCGCTGTTCTTCATCACCGTGGTGACCGACGCGAAGCTCGGCTTCGGCATCGCGCGGCTGCTCGGCGGGCTCGCCTTCTGCCTGGGCCTCGTACTCGTCGTCGTGGCGGGCGCCGAGCTCTTCACCGGCAACAACCTGCTGGCGATGGCCTGGGCGGACGGCCTGATCGGAACGCGCGACGTCGTCCGCAACTGGCTGGTGGTCTACGCCGGCAACGTGATCGTATGCCTCGGCACCGTCGTCCTGGTCCTGTGGGGCGACATCGCGAGCCTGGGCGGCGGCGGCATCGGCGAGACCGCGATACGCATTGCGATCGCGAAGGCCGGCCTCTCCGCGGGCGAGGCGTTCGCGCGCGGCGTCCTTTGCAACATGCTCGTCTGCCTCGCGGTCTGGCTCGCCATGGGCGGGCGCAGCGTGACCGACAAGATCCTCGCGATCCTCTTCCCGATCACCGCGTTCGTCGCGATCGGCTTCGAGCACTCGATCGCCAACTGGTTCTTCCTGCCCTACGGCTTCCTGATCGCGCCGCACGGCGCCGTGCCGCTCGCCGGCATCGCCACGAATCTCGCTGCCGTGACCGCGGGCAACGTCGTCGGCGGCACGCTGCTCGTCGCGGGCGTCTACTGGGTCGCCTATCTGCGGGGCACGCGCGAGGAGCAGGACCGGCCGGACTGACCGGGTTCACCGGGACGCGATCCGCACGGGCGCGACCATCCCCTTCGAACGATGCCCGAACACACGTTCCTCCCGGCCCGGCGGGCGTTCTCGACGAGCGCCGCGCGACGCGCCCTCGCAGCGCTCGCCACCCTGCTGGCACTCGCGTCTGCGACCGTGCCGGCGCTTGCCGCGAACGACGTCGCGCCTGCAGCCGCGACGTCGCGCACGCTCGAGGTCTTCGTGCGCGACGGCTGCCCGCACTGTGCCGACGCCAAGGCGTTCCTCGGGAAGCTCTCGTCCACGCGCACGGACCTCTCGATCGTCTATCGTCCCGTCGACCGGGATCCGGCGGCACGCGAAGCGCTGTTCACGCTGTCGGAGCGGGCAGGCGTCTGGCCGCCGGGCGTGCCGACGTTCGTGATCGACGGCCGCGTGATGGTGGGCTTCGACGCCGAACAGGGCGGATCCGCGCTCGCGGCACTGATCGACGACAGGGCGCCGCGCGGCGAGCAGGTCGAGACGACCGCGTTCGGCACGCTGTCCGCGTCGCGGCTCGGACTGCCGCTGTTCACGCTCGCGCTGGGCCTGATCGACGGGTTCAATCCCTGCGCGACGTGGGTGCTCCTGTTCCTGCTCTCGCTGCTCGTGCGATTCCGGGACCGCAGGCGCATGGCGCTCGTCGCCGGCACGTTCGTGCTCGCTAGCGGCGCGGTCTACTTCGCGTTCATGGCGGCGTGGCTCAACCTGTTCCTGATCGCGGGGATGTCGACGCCGCTGCGCTGGGGCCTCGCGCTGATCGCGCTGGCGATCGGCGCGTTCAACGTGAAGGACTTCTTCGCCCGGGGCCACGGCCCCTCGCTCTCGATTCCGGACGCGGCGAAGCCCGGGATCTACGCACGCATGCGCGCGGTGATGAGCGCCGAGGCGATCGGGGCTTCGCTCGTCGCGGTCGCCGCACTCGCGGTCGTGGTGAACTTCGTCGAGATCCTGTGCACCGCCGGCCTGCCCGCCGTCTTCACGGCCGTGCTCGCGCAGCACGACCTCACGCCGGCAGCGCGCTACGGCTACCTCGCGCTCTACATCGCCGGCTACATCGCCGACGACGCGCTGATGGTCACGGTCGCGGTGGTCGCGCTCGGCAACCGCAAGCTCTCCGAGCGCGGGGGGCGCTGGCTCAAGCTCGCGAGCGGCGCCGTGATGATCGCGCTCGGCCTGGCGATGCTCCTCCGGCCCGAGTGGCTGTCCTGATGCCGGCCGTTCGAAGCGCCCGGAGGCCGGCGACTCCGGCGAGCATGTGCATCGTCAGGTGGCCGAGGATCGCCCACCCGGACGGCAGCGGCTACGCCTTGCGTGCCGTCGGCTTCAGGAACGTGATCACGTTCGAGCCCGGCGCGTTCTTCGTGCCGCAGCTCCCCTCGTCGACGCCGGCGTCGCGCTCGGCCTCGTGCAGCCGGTTGATGACGTCGACGTAGAACTTCTCCTTGACCATCATCAGCGCGGTGAGCCCGCCGTCGTTGCGCGCCAGCACGTCGGCACCGCCCGCGAGCAGCGCCTCGACGACCGCGATCTCGCCGTACCCGGCGGCAAGCATCAGCGGCCGGATGCCGTAGCCGATCGGCGCCTCGACGTTCGCGCCGCGCTCGATCAGGACCCCGACGACGTCCGCGAAGCCCCGGTCGAGATCGGCGTTGTACACGGCCTTCGCGAGCGCCCCCCAGCCGCGCTCGTCGGTGGCATTGACGTCGGCGCCCGCGTCGACGAGCGCGCGCACGACGTCGAGCCGTCCCAGGTGCGCCGCGCGCATCAGCACGGTCGCACCGTCCGCGTCGCGCGCGTTGGCGTCGGCCCCCGACGCGAGAAGCGAGCGCACGCGCGCGAGATCGCCTTCCACGGCAGCCTGGATCAGGGAATCGGACATGGCATGGCTCCTGCGGCAGCGGGGACATCCCCGTGAACGCTCGAATTATAGGCGGCATCCCGGATCGGGCGGCCCGGCCGAGGCCGCGCGCACGGGCGACGCACGGCCGTCGGCGGAACCCGGGGCGGCTGCCGGGGGTCGAACGCGACCGGTTCGCGCCGCGGTACCCTTCGCAACTGTGACGCGCTCCCCGATCACTCGCCCGCTTCGTCCCGCGCTGCTCCTGGCCCTGGTCTTCTGCACCGCCACCGCGGCGGCCCAGCCGTCGCCGCACCTCCGCACGGCGACGATCGCGATCGACGGGCAGCCGACGACGGTCGACGTGCACGAGCCCGGCACGACCGACGTCGTCGGCCTGGCGATCGTCGCGCACGGGTGGACGCGGTCGCGCGAGCAGCACCGCGACATCGGGATCGCGCTCGCCGAAGCAGGCGTCGTCGCGGTGATCCCGGACCTGCCGAACGTGGTCAACCTGTGGGGCAACGGCTCGGCGATCGTCGATCTCGCGCGCCAGCTCGAGGCCGGCGCGCTGGGGCTGCCGCCGGTCCTGCCACCGTCGCTCGTCCTGGTCGGCACGTCGGCGGGCGGGCTCGCGACCGTGCTCGCGGCGACGAAGCTGCCGGGCATCGCGGGCTGGATCGGCCTCGACCCGGTGGACCGGACGGGCGCCGGCATCTACGCGGCGTCGAGCCTCGAGGTGCCCGCGATCGTCCTTTTCGGCGACGCCTCCGCGTGCAACCTGGCGGGCAGCGCGCGCACGTTCGCGCGGTCGTTGCCCCGGCTGGTGCGCGCGAAGAAGTTCGAGGGCGCGTCGCACTGCGACTTCGAGGGACCCACCGACAGCTTCTGCCAGAGGCTGTGCGGCCGGGCGAAGGAGGCGACGACGCTTGCCATCCGCGCGGAGACCGTGCTGGCAACGCTCGAGCTGCTGACCGCGGCGCACGCCGGCGCCGGGGCGGGCGACCGGGACGGCGGCGCGCCCCTCCCGGCGGCGGTGGATCCGCCGCCGGAGCCTCCGCCGGAATGATCGGGCCGTCCGCGGGTCGGCGCGCATCGCGCGGACGCCGGGGTTGCGGTATAAGGGCGCGGTGCCCGGTGCCGAGGCCCAGGACGCGAGTTCCCGGCGCGGCCCGACCCCACGCCGACCCACGCAGCATCGACAGGGGACCGCCATGAGGTTCAGGAGGAAGTCGAAAACGTCGAGCGACTCGCCGTATCCGGAGGACTCGATCGGTCGCCTGATGGAGCCTCCGCTCGCGGTGTTCCTCCCGCAGCAGACGGTGGGAGAGGCGATCGAGACGATCCGGGAGCTCGTCAGGCAGGCTTTCATCACGTACGCGTGGGTGCTCGAAGCGGACGGCAAGCTGGTCGGCGTGATCACGATGCGCGACCTGCTGTTCTCCGAGAAATCGCAGACGCTGAGCGACGTGATGCTGCGCTCGGTGTTCGCGCTGACGACGACGATGCCGCTGATCGACGCGATGAAGCTCACGCTCGACAAGCACTTCCCGGTCTACCCGGTCGTCGACGACGAGGGCCGGCTGAAAGGCACGGTGCGCGGCGCGCGGATGTTCGAGGCGCAGGCGGTCGAGCTCTCCGCGCAGGCCGGCTCGATGGTCGGCGTGACCAAGGAAGAGCGCCTCACCACACCGTGGGTGACGAGCCTCATGTTCCGCCACCCGTGGCTGCAGCTCAACCTGCTCACCGCCTTCATCGCCGCAGCGGTGGTCGGCTTCTTCGAGGGCACGCTCGAGAAGATCGTGCTGCTCGCCGTGTTCCTCCCGGTCCTCGCGGGGCAATCGGGCAACACCGGCTGCCAGGCACTCGCGGTGACGCTGCGCGGCATGACGCTCGGGGAGCTCAAACCGGGGGGCACGCCCGCGGCGGTGGTCAAGGAGGCGATCCTCGGGTTCTTCAACGGCTCGCTGGTCGGCGTGTCGGCCGGCGCCGGGATGTTCGTCTACGCGTGGATGCAGGACAATCCGCAGGCGTGGATGCTCGCCGGCGTGACCTGGCTCGCGATGGTCATCGCGTGCGTGGTCAGCGGCATCTCGGGCGTGCTCGTGCCGACGACCCTCCAGCGGCTGGGCGCCGATCCGGCGACGGCGTCATCGATCTTCCTGACGACCGCGACCGACGTCGTGAGCATGGGCGCGTTCCTGGGCCTCGCGACGCTGCTGCTGATCTAGGGCTGCCGCGCCACGCCTCGCCGCCGTGGTATCGTCTGGGCTCCCTGGTCCCGCGCGAGCCTCGTGGGGGCTGCCAGGTGTGGGGAGGCACGAATGGCTGCGCATGTGGCTGATCAGCAGGATGTACCCGCGGGATCGCATGTCGGGAGCAACGGCGCGGGGCATCGGAATCACCTACGGCTTCGCCACATTGCCCGGGCCGGGTTCCCCGCCGAGCGCAGCCCTGGCGGCCTCGACCGCTTCCTCCGCACGGCGGCGGTTCATCTCCTCGCGCTTTTCCGCCTGGTCGACGATCTGCGCCTTGATGTCCGGATAGCGGCGCAGGATCTCGTTGAAGTCGTCGGTGGTGAGCTTGAGGAACCGGCTGTAGTCGAGCGCCGTGACGTCGGCCGAGCGCGGCTGGCCGCTGACGAGCGCCATCTCGCCGAAGAAGTTGCCCGGTCCGAGCCGGATGTGCTGGCCCGCGACCGCGACCTCGACCTCGCCCGCCGAGATGAAGTAGGCCGCGTCCGCGGCGTCGCCGCGATGGATCACCCGATCGCCCGGCTGCGCGGCGTGCGGCTGAAGGTGCAGCAGCACGACCTCGCGCTGCTCGGAGGTGAGCGACCCGAACATCGGGAAGTGATCGACCAGCTCCTCGGGCGTGAGCGTGCGATGCGCCGCGGCGCGCTCCTCGGCGCGCGCGCGCGCAACGTCGAGGTCGGCCTGGACCTGCGCGAGCCGCTCTGCGTGCGCGTCCTCGAGCATGGCCCTCAACCGGGGCCGGGCGGCGACGAACGCGTTCAGCCAGTCGGCCACGACGAACGCGAACTGGTTCAGCGTGATCGAGATGATCGCGCCCGCGAGAATCAGGCTCAGGCCCTCCGGCGGCAGGAGCCCGAACGCCATGCCCAGGCCCGCGAGGATGAACGAGAACTCGCCGACCTGGGCGAGCGCGGCGGAGACGTAGATCCCGGTGCTCGCCGGGTATCCCATCACCATGACGACGGCGAGCGCGGCGATCGCCTTGCCGACCAGGATCAGCAGCAGCACCCCGGCGAGCATCATCGGCTCGCGCACGACGATCGAGGGGTCGAACAGCATGCCGACCGACACGAAGAAGAGCACGGCGAACGCGTCCTGCAGCGGAAGCGAGTTCTGCGCGGCCTTGTGCGACAGGTCCGATTCGTTCAGGACGACGCCGGCGAAGAACGCGCCCAGCGCGAACGAGACGCCGAAGAGCTCGGCCGACGCGAACGCGATGCCGACCGAGAGCGCCAGCACCGCCAGCGTGAAGAGCTCGCGCGACCCGGTGCGCGCGACCTGCGTCAGGATCCAGGGCATCACGCGCGGGCCCAGCGTGAGCACGATCGCGCCGAACGCCCCGACCTTGAGCAGCGTGAGGCCGAGCGACACGAGGAGGCCGTGGTCGCCGGCGCCGTGCCCGCCCCCCGGTGCCTTGCCGCCGAGGGCCTCCGCGAGCGCGGGGAGCAGCACGAGCACGAGCACCATCGCGAGGTCCTCGACGATCAGCCAGCCGACCGCGATGCGGCCATTGGTCGTCTGGACGGCGTTGCGTTCCTCGAGCGCCTTCAGCAGCACGACCGTGCTGGCGACCGACAGGCACAGGCCGAGCACGATGCCGGCGCCCAGCGTCCATCCCCAGAGCATCGCCATCGCGGTCCCGACCGCGGTGGCGACGACGATCTGCGCGACCGCGCCGGGGATCGCGACGCGCCGCACCGCCATCAGGTCGGCCACCGAGAAGTGGAGGCCCACACCGAACATCAGCAGGATCACGCCGATCTCGGCCAGCTGGCCCGCGATCTCGGCGTTGGCGACGAGGTCCGGCGCGAAGACGCCGATCACGACGCCGGCAATCAGGTAGCCGACGAGCGGCGGCAGGCGGAACCGGTTCGCGATGTAGCCGAACACGAACGCGAGGACGAAGCCCACCGCGAACGTGGCGATCAGCGTGACGTCATGCGGCATTCACGTCCTTCGAGGCTCTCCGTTACGGCGATTCGGCGCCCGTCCCGCGGGCACGGGCGGCGCGGCGATTGTGCCATGCGCGCGCGCGCCGGGGAACGCACTGGCGGCCGAAAGGCGGCGCGCGGAAAGGCGGCGGGGCCCCGGCGGGACGCCCTGCGCCGATGCGCCAACCGCGCTCCGCCGCTAGGTCGACGAGCGTCGCGCAGGAATCGCGCGCCGGACCAGGCTCACCGCCGCGACGACCAGCGCGCCCGCTGCGATGCCGACGATGGCGTTGCCGAGCATCGAACCGAGGAGATGCAGCGCCGCGCCGATGCCGGGCACGGCCGCCGCCTTCGAGGCGAGGTCCTCGATCGCATGCTGGAGCCACGGGATCCCGTGCGCCAGGATGCCGCCGCCGACGAGGAACATCGCCGCGGTTCCGACGACCGACAGCGTCTTCATCATCCACGGCGCCGCGGAGAGGATCGCGGCGCCGCACGCGCGCTGCACGCGCGCCCACGCGTCCTCGCCCGCCCGGTGCACGAGCCACGCCCCCGCGTCGTCGAGCTTCACGATGCCGGCCACGATGCCGTAGACGCCGACGGTCATCAGGACGCGACGCCGGCCAGCACCGACACCTGGGTCGCGAACGCCGCACCGGCCACCGTGCCGAGCGTGATGACGATGATCTCCGCCGACAGGATGAAGTCGGTGCGCACGGCGCCCTTGATCTTGTCGCGCTCGAATGCGACGAGGTCGGTCGACGCGTCCTCGAACGCCTCGCGGAGCTTTCGCTCCTTCTCCGTCTCGTCGCCGCCTCCGTGCACGAACCGGTGGGCGATCTTCTCGAAGCCCTCGTAGCAGAGGTACGCGCCGCCCGCCATCAGGAGCGGCGTGATCGCCCAGGGCGCGAGCGCGCTGATCCCGAGCGCCGACGGCACGAGGATCGCCTTGTTGACGGCCGATCCCTTCGCCACCGCCCACACGACCGGCAACTCGCGGTCCGCCCGCACGCCGGCAACCTGCTGCGCGTTGAGCGCGAGGTCGTCGCCCAGCACGCCGGCGGTCTTCTTCGCGGCGACCTTCGTCAGCACCGACACGTCGTCGAGGATGCTGGCGACGTCGTCGATCAGCGCGATCAGACCGGTGCCGGCCATCGCTCGCTCGTCGTTCGAGGCGGCGACTCAGGCGCGGGCGGCGCCCGGCCCGTTCCGCTCGCCCAGCGCGAGGTCCATCCTCATCTCGCTCGCGAGTGCGTCGAGGCCGCGCTGCAACTCCTCGTTGGAGAGCGCGTTGGGCACGAACAACAGCGCCCGGACCTTGAAGACGCGCTCGGCCGCGCCCGGGCCGTCGACGACCTCGGTGTGCAGGTCCTCGATCGAGACGCCGCGCTCGGCGAGGCTCGTCGACAGGTCGCGGACGATGCCGGGGCGGTCGGGGCCGGCGAGCTCGAGCTTGATCGCGCGGCGTCCCGCCGGTGCGGCCACGGCGTCGCTCCTCGCGATCACGACGCGCAGCCCCGTCGATTCGAGCGCCGACAGCGCGTTCGCGAGCGCATCGGCGTTCTCCACGGGCACGTCGAGGTGCACGATGCCCGCGAACTGGCCGGCGAGGTTCGCCATGCGGCTCGCCGCCCAGTTGGCGCCGAAGCCCTTGGCGCGCTCGGCGAGGAGCTTCACGATGCCGGGGCGGTCGGGACCGACGACGGTCACGGCGAGCGACGCTGTCGGCGCGCGATGGCCTTCGGTCAGCGTGACGGTGCGCCTGACCATCGGCGCCTTCGTCGCGAAGCGCTCGTCCTGCCCGTGCGAGGGGAGCGAGCCGTGCTCCCTGGCGTGGCGCACGACGCGCTTCAGCAGGTCGAGGCCCATCGGCGCGAGCGCGCGCTCCCACAGATCGCGCGCGGTCTCGCCTTTCGCGACGAAGCACCAGTCCTGCATCGCGACGCCTCCCGCGTCCCAGCCGTCGGCGAGGTGGTAGACCGAGCCGCCGGCGATCGGGTCGTTCTCCATGATCGTCCACTCGACGGCGGCGATCCCGCGGTGCCGCGGCAGCAGCGACGGGTGGTAGCCGATGCCGCCCAGGCGCGATCGCGCGAGCGCCTCGTTGCTCACGCGCGCGTGCGTGTGCGCGGCGACGATCAGGTCGGTGCCGTCGGCGATCGCGTCGCCGGGCACGATCTTCGGGTTCGACAGGACGTGCACCCCGATGCCCGCCTTCTGCGCCGCGAGCGCGATCCTGTCGTCGGCCGCGGGGGCGACGACGCGCACGATCTCGGTGCCGTCCTTGAGCAGTGCGTCGAGTACGGCGGCCCCGAAGTAGCGCGAACCGACCAGCGTGCATTTCATCGTTGACTCCCCTCGAACCGACGCGCCGGAATCGCCGGCGACACCCGAATGCCGCCAGTCTACTTCGTCGGGCGCGGGCGCCCCGGCGGCGACTTGACCGCGCGCCTCGTTCTCGGGAGGGAAACGCGCGGCGCGCGTCGGAAGGGCCAGGCGGGAGCTTCGTCGCCGACCAGCCCGCGCTCGGCGAGCATCGGCTCGATCGCCGCGTCGCGTCCGCGGAATGCGCGGTACGCCTCCGCCGGATCGAGCGTCCCTCCCGACGAATAGACGTAGCGCAGCAGGCGCTGCGCCACCGCCGGGTCGAAGACGTCGCCCGCCTCGGCGAACGCGTCCCACGCGTCGGCGTCGAGCACCTCGGCCCACAGGTAGACGTAGTAGCCCGCCGCGTACCCGTTGCCGCCGAACAGGTGGTCGAAGTGCGGCAACCGGTGGCGCAGCACGATCTCGCGCGGCATGCCGATGCGCGCGAGCTCGGCCGTCTCGAACGCCGCGACGTCGACCCCTTCAGGGTCCTCGGACGCGTGCAACGCCATGTCGAGCAGCGCGCAAGCCGCGTACTCGACCGTCTCGAACCCCTGGTTGAAGCGTCGCGCCGAGCGCACGCGCAGGACGAGCTCGTGCGGAATCGGCTCGCCCGTGTCGGCGTGGCGCGCGTGGCGCTCGAGCACGCCCGGGTCGAAGGCCCAGTGCTCGAAGAGCTGCGACGGCAGCTCGACGAAGTCGCGCAGCACGTGGGTACCGGACAGGCGCTCGTAGGTCACCTGCGACAGGAGCCCGTGCAGGCCGTGGCCGAACTCGTGGAACAGCGTGCGCACGTCGTCGGCCGAGAGCAGCGTCGGCACGCCGTCCGGCGCCTTCGCGAAGTTGTTGTTGTTGACGATGACCGGCAGCGACTCGCCGTGCGCCCGCGACTGGTCGCGGAAGCTCGACATCCATGCGCCGCCGCGCTTGGTCGGCCGCATGAAGTTGTCGGACAGGAACACGCCCACCGTCCTGCCGTCGGCGCCCTGCACCTCGTAGGCGCGCACGTCGGGATGGTAGACGGGGAGGTCCGGACGCCGCACGAACCGGAGGCCGAACAGGCGCCCGGCGCAGTCGAACGCCGCCTCGAGCATCCGGTCGAGCACGAAGTACGGCTTGACCTCGCCGTCGTCCAGGTCGTAGCGGGCGCGGCGCACTTTTTCAGCGTAATAGCGCCAGTCCCACGGCTCGATCGCGTGCGTCGCGCCGCACGAGCGCGCCGTCGCGGCGAGCGCGTCGCGCTCGATGCGCGCCTTCTCCCTGGCCGGCCCCCACACCCGCTCGAGCAGCCCGGCGACGGCCGCGGGCGTCTTCGCCATCCGGTCGGTGAGCGCGTAGTCGGCGTAGCTGGAAAAGCCGTGCAGCCGCGCGAGCTCGTTGCGCAGCTTCAGGATCTCGCGCGCGACCGGCCGGTTGTCGCGGGCATCGTCGAGCTCGCCGCGCCGCGTCCAGAGCCGGAACGCGCGCTCGCGCAGGTCGCGGCGGTCCGACCACGCGAGGAACGGCGTGACGATCGATCGCGAGAGCGAGATGAACCACGCGTCCGGCCGGCCGTGCTGCCGCGCGGCCTCGCGGGCGGCTTCGCGCAGCGACGCCGGCAGTCCCGCGAGGTCCCGCTCGTCGGTGATCACGACGCCCTGCGTCGCCTCGTCCTGGAGGACGTTCTGGCGGAACGTCGTCGTCAGGAGCGCGAGGCGCTCGCCGATCTCGCCCGCGCGACGCCTGGCCTCCGGCGCGAGTCGCGCGCCGGCGTAAGCGAAGTCGAGGTGCAGGCGCTCGAGGAGCTTGCGCTCCTCGGGGGCGAGCCCGAGCGCGTCCCGCCGCCCGTGCAGCGCGTCGACGCGCGCGAACAGCGCCGCGTCGAGCAGGATCGCGTTGGCGTGCGCCGCGGTCCTCGGCGCGAGCTCGCGCTCGGCCGCCTGGAGGTCGGGCGAGGTTGCGGAAGCGGCGAGGTTGCGGAACACGTGCGAGATGCGCACGTAGGCGCGGCCGCTCGCGTCGAGCGCGGCGATCGTGTTCGCGAACGTCGGCGGGTCGGGGTTCGCGGCGATCGCCGCGATCTCGGCGCGGTGCGCGCGCATCGCGGCGTCGAATGCCGGGACGAAGTGCGCGGGCTCGATGCGCTCGAACGGCGGCAGGCCGAACGGCGCCGTCCAGGGTTGCAGCAGGGGATTGTCGCCGGCCTCGATCATCGGAATACCCGCGCCCGCGGCACGGCCATGGAGGACGCATCGGGTGGGCGCGCGGGGAAGTCATTGTGCCACCGGCCGCGACACTGCGCTGCCGACGCCGGAACTCTCGCGACGTGTCGCGCGGGTACCCGCGCCGGGTGCATCGACCGCCGTCCGGGCGTCAGACCGGGCAACCGATCGGCGACAATGGGCATCCGTCCACCCGCCACGAGAACCCATGGACAAGCCCTGCGCCCCCGCCTGCGACCGCAACCGCGAGCCGATCCTCGCGGCGCTGCGCGACCACTTCGCGGACCGGAGCGAGGTGCTCGAGATCGGCAGCGGGACCGGGCAGCACGCCGTGCACTTCGCCGCGGCGATGCCCCATCTCGTCTGGCAGTGCTCGGACCGCGAGGAGAATCTGCCGGGCATCCGGATGTGGCTCGACGAGGCCGCGCTGCCCAACACACCCGCGCCGCTCTCCTTCGACGTAAACGGCCCGTGGCCGGAACGCCGCTACGACGCGGTGTTCAGCGCGAACACGCTGCACATCATGGGATGGCCCGAGGTCGAACGCCTGTTCGCCGGACTGCCCGCGATCCTGGCGCCGGACGCGAAGCTCGCGATCTACGGGCCGTTCAACGTCGGCGGGCGCCACACGAGCGAGGGCAACGCGTTGTTCGACGCTTCGCTCAAGGCGAAGTCACCGCACCAGGGATTGCGCGACGTCGAGGCCGTGAACGCGCTCGCGCGCCGCGCCGGGCTCGCGCTGGTCGAGGACCGCGCGATGCCGGCGAACAACCGGTGCCTCGTATGGCGGCGACCGGCGCCCGCCGCGGCCGGCTGACGGCCCCGCGGCGCGTTCAGCGCCAGGAGCGGTCCGCGCGCGGCGACGTCACGCCGGAGACGAGGAAGACGTCGCGGAACGACATGAGCTCGAGCCGATGCAGGTTCGCCACCCGCTCGACGAGCTTCGCGCCCTTCGCGGTCAGCCGGACCTCGACGCGGCGGCGGTCTTCCGCGCTCGTGCTCCGCCGGACGAGCCCGGCGGCCTCGCAGCGCGTGACCAGCGACACGACGCCGTGGTGCTTCGCCTGCAGGCGCTCGGCGAGCTCGGTGATCGTCGCCCATTCCCGCCCCGGGTAGCCCTTGATCTGCAGCAGCAGCAGGTACTGCAGCGGCGTGACGCCGTGCGAGTGCGTCGCCTGCTCGCTGAAGCGGAGGAAGCGCCGGAGGTCGTAGCGGAACTGCGCGAGCGCTTCGAACTCGTCCTTCGTCAACGGCGGAGCGGGCGAGGTCGGACGCGGCTTTCTGGCGGGCATGATGCATCATATCGCGGACCCAATGCCCCCGTCGAGGCAGCCCTGCGTCTCCAGATACTCTCCGACCTGCACCTCTCCGGCGGCGCGCCGCCGATCCCGGCGACCGACGCGGACCTGTTCGTGCTGGCGGGAGACATCGCCCGGCCGGGCGAGGCGATCGCGTGGGCGGCCGGCCTCGGGAAGCCCGTGCTCTACGTGCCCGGAAACCACGAGTTCTACGGGTCGAGCATCGACGCCACGCTGCGCGATCTGCGCGTCCTCTCAGCCGGCACGAACGTGCGCGTGCTCGACGACGACGAGCTCGTGGTGGACGGCGTGCGTTTCCTCGGCAGCACGCTGTGGACCGACTTCATGCTCTTCGGGGACGGTGAGCTTCGTTCCGCCGCGATGGCGGACGCGCGCCGCTTCGTGCGCGACTTCTCGCGCATCCGCGCCGCGGACGGCGGCGATGCGCTCTTCACGCCCGACGATGCGGCGGCAAGGCATGCGCGCCACGCCGCCTGGATCGAGTCGAGGCTTGCGAAGCCTCACGACGGGCCGACGGTCGTCGTCACGCATCACGCGCCCTCTCGCCTGAGCATCCACCCGCGTTACGCGGGCTCGCTGATGAACGCGTGCTTCGTCTCGGACGCGACGCGGCTCATGGGCGGCGATCGCGCGGCCCTGTGGATCCACGGCCACACGCACGACAGCTTCGACTACGATCTCGCCGGCACGCGCGTCGTGTGCAATCCGCGCGGCTACGCGAAGGGCGGCGTGAACGAGAACCCGTCCTTCGACGCGGGATTCACCGTCGACGTGGGCCGGGCGCGGGGCCGGCGACGAGACTCCGCCCGTCCGCCAGCGGCGCCCCGGGGTTGAAACGCGCCGATCCGGACCGACCATGCTCGATTCGAGCCCGCGATCCCCGCGGGCGCGCGAGCCGCCCCCCATGCCCTTCGAGACGCCGCATCCCGGCCACACCGGTTCGCCGAGAGCGCGCGCGGGATTCCGGCTCGCCGTGCAGCTCTCGCTCGCGTTCGTCGCGCTGCTGTGGGCGATCCAGCTCGCGAACGCCGGCCTCGGCCTCGACGTCATGCCGTTCGGCGTCCGGCCGCGCACGCTCGCCGGGCTCGCCGGCATCCTGTTCGCGCCGCTCGTGCACGCCGGCTTCGATCACCTGATCGCGAACACGCTGTCCCTCGCCGTGGCCGCGATCGCGATGCTGCACCTGTACCCGCGGTCGAGCCGCGTCGTGCTGCCCGCGATCTGGCTCGGCCCCGGCATCGCCGTCTGGCTGTTCGCGCGAGGCGGCAACCACGTCGGCGCGAGCGGACTCGTGTACGGTCTCGCCGCCTACGTGTTCGCTGCGGGACTGATTCGCCGCGACCGTCGGGCGATCGCCGCGTCGCTGCTCGTCGCGTTCATGTACGGCGCGTCGGTGTGGGGCGTGCTGCCGCTCCGGCCCGGGCACTCGTGGGAGACGCATCTCGCCGCCGCGCTGATCGGGCTGGCGCTCGCGGCGCTCCTGCGCGATCGCGACATCGTCCCCAGGGTGCGGTACGAGTGGGAGAGCGAAGGCGTCGTCGACCTGGATCACGAGGAACGCGAACGGCAACCGGGCGGTTCGACCGCGCGCGATGTCGCGCACGGCGAACCGGGTGCGCCCGACGTCGCGACCGACGTCCGGGACGGCCGGCGCGTCCACGTGATCGCCGCGTCCGGATCGCGGGAGCCCCCGGAAGACCGGACGCTGCATTGAGCCCCCCGGCCGGCCACGCAGGTCGGCGCGGTGGCCACTTTCCCCCGCCCCGCCAGATCGCTGTAGGATGTCCGCTGGAGCGCATGTCCGGCGGTCGGCGTCGCCGTCCGCCTCGCGGGCGCGGCCGGATCCGTCGCGCCGGCGCAGGTCGCAACGCACGACCCGATGCTTCGACTCGTCCTGCCCCTCGCCACCGCTCTCGTCGTCGCGGGGTGCGTCGCCACGCCGGCCGCCCTCTGCCGCGACGGTGAGGAGCGGGTCATCGCGGACACCCTCTACTTCGGCACGAACAAGCCGGGCGGCGTCGTTTCCACCGACGAATGGCAGGACTTCCTCGCGACGGGCGTGACGCCGCGCTTCCCCCAGGGGATCACGTCGTGGCGCGCGTCGGGACAATGGCGATCGGAGAACGGCAAGCTGGAGCACGAGGCTTCCTACGTGCTCCAGCTCGTCCACGCGAACTCGGCCGACACCGAGCGCGCGGTGCGCGAGGTGATGACGGACTACCGGAAGCGGTTCGAGCAGGAGGCGGTGCTGCGCGTGCGGCTCCCCGCCTGCGTCTCGCTCAGGTAGCGAGTCCGCCGGCGCGCGGGAGCGCCGCGAAGGGCGTCGCGCCGCCGCGTTGCGGCATCCGCGCCCCGGGAACGCGCTCAGGCCAGCGCCGTCCGCGCGCGCGTGCGCATCAGCAGCCACGACGCGATCGACAGGTTGACGAGGTTCCACGCGATGCCGTGGACGAACGCCGCACGGTAGGAGCCGGTGACGTCGAAGATCGCGCCCGACACCCAGCCGCCCAGCGCCATGCCGACGAGCGTCGCCATGATGACGACGCCGATGCGGCCGCCCGCCTCGCCCGGCGGGAAGTACTCGCGCACGATGATCGCGTAGGACGGCACGATGCCGCCCTGGAACAGCCCGAACAGCGCCGAGATCACGAACAGCGACACCAGCCCGTCGAAGGGCAGGAACAGCAGGAGCGCGACGCCCTGCAGCGCCGAGCCGAGCAGCAGCGTGCGCAGGCCCCCGATGCGGTCGCTGATGAAGCCGAACACGATGCGGCTGACGACCCCGCAGGCCAGCATCAGCGAGAGCATCTGCGCGCCGCGCGCGGGTCCGTAGCCCAGGTCGGCGCAGTACGCGACGACGTGGACCTGCGGCATCGCCATCGCGACGCAGCAGGCCACTCCCGCGACGACCAGCAGCAGCTGCAGCGCGCCGCCCGAGAGACCGAGCGCCTGCGGCGAGGCATGCGTCGAGGCGCGCGCGCCCGGGGACGCCGCGGGCTGCGCGGGCGGCGGTCGCCGCAGCAGCAGCGCGAGCGGCAGCATCGTCGCGAGCACGAACACGCCGATGCCGAAGTACGTCGTGCGCCAGCCCGCGGTCTCGGTGAAGTGCTGAACGATCGGCGGCCAGACGGCGCCGGCGAAGTAGTTGCCGCTCGCGACGATCGCGATCGCGATGCCGCGTCGCCGCGCGAACCACATCGACACGTGCGCGAGCAGCGGGCCGAAGGTCACCGAGCTGCCCGCCCCGATCAGCAGTCCCTGCGCGAGCGCGAACCCGGTGAGTGTCGTCGCGTATCCCGACGCGACGTAGCCGGCGGCGAGCGCGACCGATGCGGCGAGGACCGGGCGCATGATGCCGAACCGGTCCGACCAGCGGCCGAGCACGATGCCCGCGCCGCCGAACCCGAGCATCGTGAGCGTGTACGGGAGCGACGCGGCCGCGCGCGCGACGCCGAACTCCGCCTGCACCGCCGGCAGCACGACGACGACCGACCACATGCCCACGCCGCCGATCGTCGCGATCGCGAGCGCGATGGCTAGGCGCGTCCAGGACTGGGGCGAATCGACGGTGGCCGGGGACATGGCGTTCGGCGTGCGCGTTGCAGGGCCCGGGGAAGCGCGCGACGCGCGTGCCGCGCACGACCGCGTCCCGCGGCAGGCCGGCCAGTGTATCCGATGCCGCCGCAGGCCATTGGCGAGGCGTGGGCCACGGCCACTCGGCAAGCTCGCGGTGAGTCGTGTTCGGGCGCGGGAAACGCTAGACTTGCGCGTCGCGTCGACGCCTCCCGCCCATGCCCGCGTTGGAACTCCCCGACCTCTCGCTGCACTACGAAGACCGGGGCAGCGGCCCGCCGCTCCTGCTCGTCGCGGGGCTCGCGTCGGACGCGTTCTCGTGGCTGCCGGTCGCGACCCCGCTCGCGGCGCGGTTCCGAACGATCATGCCGGACAACCGCGGTGTCGGACGGACGCGCCCGCAGGACGGCCCCTGCTCGATCGACGCGATCGCGGACGACTGCGCGGCGCTGCTCCGCCATCTCGGCGTCGAGCGTGCGAGCGTGCTCGGCCACTCGATGGGCGGATTCGTGGCGCAACGGCTCGCGGCCCGCCATCCCGGCCTCGTCGACCGGCTGGTCCTCGTCGCGACCGGCACGAGCGCCGGCGCGCGCAACGCGGCGACGTTCGAGGAGATGGCGGAGAAGCTCGACGCCGGCGAAGACGCCGAGCGCTGGTTCAGGCGCCTGTTCGACGCGATCTTCACGAGGCGGTTCCTGGACGATCCCGCGAAAGCGGAGGCGGTCATGGCGTGGGCGCTGAACTATCCCTGGCCGCAATCGGCGCGCGCGTTCCGTCGGCAGGTCGACGCGGTGATCGCGTACGACGGGAGCGCGGACGTCGGCGCGATCGCGGTCCCGACGCTCGTCGTCGCCGGACGCGAGGACATCCTCTATCCGGCGGAGGAATGCGAGGCGTTCGCCCGCCGCATCCCCGGGGCGGCGTTCACGGTGATCGAGGGCGCCGCGCACGCGGTGCACACCGAGCAGCCCGGCGCGTTCGTCGACGCCGTCGTGCGGGTCGCTGCGTAGCAGCGGACTATTTTGCGCAGGGATCGACGCGCCGATGCGGCGCGATCGCGACACGCTCGTCGAAGTCGCCGTCGGCCGGCTCCTCGACGAATCCGACGCTGAACGCGCGCGCGCCGGCCGTCCCCTGCAGCCAGCGCGGCACGCCGAGGTCGCGGCGCACGTGGCCGTTGCCCGCGAGCAGCACCACGCCTTCGCCGCGCGCGGCCTCCGCAACCACGACCTTCGCCATCCAGACGTCGCGCGCGACCTGTGCACGCACCATGCCCTCCGCGATCGACGCCGGCAGCTGATGGCAGTGCCCCTCGTCGATCGCACGCCGCTGCCCGTCGGCGAGTTCGCGCGGCAGCGGGCGATCGAGGCCGAACGAGGCGATCGTCGCGTCGTCGAGCGCGGCGCGGTAGCCCTCGCGCACGACGCGCGACGCATCGGCTCGCGACAGATTCGCCGCGCGCAGCGGCAGCGCGCGGGCGAGCGCGAGCTCGATCACCGGAGCGTAGAGCGGCCACTCCCAGCCCTGGCCGGCGGGCTCCGCGCGCCGGATCACGCAGGCCGCGTCGGGGCACTCGGCGAGCGCGCGATCCAGGTCGGCCTGCCGGTCCCGGTCGAACTGCTCCATCGCGATCGCCGGGCGCCAGCCGGCGTCGACGCGCGCCTTGAGCCACGCGTAGCGCCGCGCGTGCCCGTCAGGATTGTCGTGCACCTCGCCCAGGAGCAGCACCTGCGACGCGGCCGCATCGGCGGACCGCGTCGCAGGCGTTTCCGCGCACGCCGCCAGCACCAGCGCCACGGCAAGCGTCGTCAGCAGGCGGCAACTCGCGTGGGTCCGGGACATCGTGCGCGCAAGCATACCTGCTGCGCCGCCGGCGCCATGCGATTGCCCCCCCGACGCGGCGGGACTAGCATTCGACCGGCACGCCGCCACCGCACCGCAGGTTCCGCCGCCATGTCCGTCCCGCCCTCCACCGATCCCGTTCCCGTCTCCCGCCCGGCGCGCTATGCCGTCAGCGTCATCGTGCTGCACTGGCTCGTGTTCCTGCTGATGGCCGGCGCGTACGCGACGATGGAGTTCCGCGACCTGTTCCCGAAGGGGAGCCCGGAGCGCGTCGCGATGCGCCTGTGGCATTACGGCCTCGGGCTCGCGGTCCTCGCATCGGTGCTCGTGCGCGTGCTCGCCCGCGCCTCGACCCGCTCGCCGGAAATCGTGCCTGCGCCGCCCGCCTGGCAGGAACGGGTCGCGAAGCTCGCCCACGTCGCGCTCTACGCGCTGATGATCGCGCTGCCCATGCTCGGCTGGCTCGCACTGAGCGCGGAGGGCCGGCCGATCACGCTCGCCGGCGTCCCGTTGCCGATGCCGATCGGCCCCGACAAGTCGTGGGTCAAGCCGCTCGAGAAGATCCACGAGATCCTCGGGCAGGCGGGGTACGCGCTCGTCGGCCTGCATGCCGCGGCGGCGCTGTGGCATCACCACGTGATGCGCGACAACACGCTCGCGCTGATGTGGCCGTTCGCGAAGTCGCGCTGACCGCTCCGGCGCGCCGCGGCACGGCCGCGGGCATCGGCGCATGGACGTGGACGAGCTCGACCGGGCGCGTCGGGCGCGTGCTGCGAGCCGCCGGTGGCGGTCGGGACCTACATCGCACGCCTTGCGCTGCCCCGGCAACGCGGTCGACGGTCTATCCGTTCGCCGTGCCGCCCCCGGAGAGCTGGAGGGTGACGATCACCTGCTCGGAATCCTCGGGATCGTCCGCGATCGAGAAGCCCAGCGACCGGGTGAACCGCAGCATGTTGTGGTTCGCGCGCAGCACCGCGCCCTCGATCCGCGCGAGCCCGCGCTTGCGCGCGCAGTCGATCAGCAGCCGCATCAGCCCGCGCGCCACGCCCATCCCCTGCCACGCGTCGTCGACGACGACCGCGAACTCCGCGCTCTCGCCGTCGGGGTTCCGGATCGAGCGCGCGACGCCGACGATCTTCTGGCCGTCGCCCGCCCCGGTCGGCGCGAGCGCGACGAGCGCGAGCTCGCGGTCGTAGTCGACCTGGGTGAAGCGCGCGAGCATCTGCGGCGTGAGCTCGTGCAGCCGGTAGAAGAACCGGAAGTAGCGCGTGTCCTCCGACAGCCCGGCGATGAACGCCTTCTCCCGCTCGGCGTCCTCGGGACGGATCGGACGGACCGCGAGCGTCCTGCCTCCCTTGATCGGGAACGTCCCCTCGAGCTCGGTCGGATACGGGTGGATCGCCATGTGGCCGTAGCCGCGGTGCGCCTTGCGCCGCGGGTCGACCACGATGCGCGCCGCGCCGATCACCGCCATCCCGGGCGCGACGAGCACCGGGTCGAGCTCGAGCTCGTGCACCCACGGACAGGCGCAGACCAGCGCCGAGAGCTGCAGCAGCAGGCGCACCAGCGGATCGAGCTCCGCCTCGCTCGCGACGCCGGTGCCGACATTGCGCAACCGGCGCGCTCCCGTGACGAGATCGATCGCAAGCCTGCGGTTGAGCGGCGGCAGCGCGATCGCGCGTTCGGTGGCGGGAAGCGGCGGGCGAATGCTCGTGCCGTAGGTGATCACCGGCCCGAACACCGGATCCTGCGCGACGCCGATCGCGAGCTCCCGCGCCCGCTCGATGCGCGGCGACTTGCGCACGAACACGTGCCCGCCCCATCCCGGCCCGTGCAGGAGCGTCCGCGCGTCGTCCAGCAGCAGGCCGTAGGCCTTCGCCAGCGCGCGGCCGTTCGGGATCGGGCCTCGCGTGGGGAGCGGCAGCGGCACCGGCGCGTCGACCGCGAGCGACACCGGATAGCGGAAGCGGCGCGCGATCGCCTGCGCCTCGGCGAGCGTGTCGGCCCGCTCGATCTTCGGCACGGGCAGTCCGAACGCCGCGAGCAGATGCGAGAGCTCGCTCGCCGGCAGCGTCCGTCGCTCGTCGACCGAGTCGCGCAGGCGCGCGACGACCGCGAGGTCGGCCGGTTCCGGATCCGGCATCGGCGGCGGCACCTCGAGCAGCAGCTCCTGGTGCCGCCGGTAGGACGCGAGGAACGCGAACGCCTCGACCGCGTTCTCGGGCGTGTAGAAGTTCGCGATGCCGCCCGCCTCCAGCGCGTCGCGCACCTCGCGGCGGTCGATCGCGCCCAGCCACGCGCCGAGCACCGGCTTGTGCGAGCCGCGCGCGACGGCCGCGACCGCGCGCGCCGCATCGGTCGGCGGATCCACCGGGCGCGGGACGTGCAGCGCGATGACGGCGTCGACCTCGGGATCCGAGATCACGGCGCCGACCGCGGCCGCGAACCGTTCGGGCGGCGCATCGCCGCGCACGTCGACCGGGTTGCCGCGATCGCTCTCCTCGGGAAGGAGCGTGTCGAGTGCCGCGATCGTCGACGGCTCGAACTCGGCGAGCGGGATGGCCGCGTCGCGCGCGCTGTCCGCCGCGAGCAGCGCGGGTCCGCGGCCGTTCGCGACCACCGCGATCCTTTCGCCGCGAGGGATGCGCCCCGACGCCAGCAGCCGGGCCGCCGCGAACAGCTGCGTGTAGGTTCGCACGCGCACGGTCCCGGCACGCCGCATCGCGGCGTCGAACACGGCGTCCGGCGTGGGTCCCGCCACCGGGACGGCCTCGGCCGAGCGGCCCGCCTTGAGCAGCACGACCGGCTTCGTGCGAGCGGCGGCGCGCAGCGCCGACATGAACCGGCGCGCGTCGTGCACCTGCTCGACGTAGAGCAGGATGCCGTCGGTCTGCCCGTCGGCGAGCAGGGCGTCGAGCAGCTCGCCGTAGTCGACGTCGATCACGCCGCCCAGCGAGAGCACGGTCGAGAAGCCGATGCCGCCCGGGTACGCGAAATCGAGCATCGCCGTGCACACGGCGCCGGACTGCGCGACCAGCGCGAGCCTCCCGGGCAGCACCGGCACGTCGGAGACCGTCGCGTTGAGCCCGATGTCGGTGCGGATCACGCCGAACGCGCCGGGTCCGGCAAGACGGATGCCGTGCTTCGCGGCAATCGCCGCGACCTCTTTCGACCAGCGCTTCGCCTCGGCCTGGTCTCCCGCGGGCGCCGAGGTGAGCAGGACCGCGGCCTTCGCCCTGGCGCGCGCCGCATCCTCGAGCACGCCGGGGACCGCGCCGCAGGGCACGGCGATCACGACCAGCTCGACGGGTTTCCCGATCGCGTGCACGCTGCGCCACGAGCGGTGGCCCAGCAGCTTGCGGTGGGCGGGGTTGACGGCGTAGAACTCGCCCGTGTAGCCGGCGGCCGCGACGTTCTCCAGCACGACGCGCCCGAACGAGCCCGCGCGCTCGGACGCGCCGACCAGCGCGAACGAGGCGGGCTTGAGCAGCGGCCTCAGGTAGTGGTGCATCTGGCCTGCGAGTTTAGCCGACGCGGACCGTCCGGGGCCCCCGCGCACGGTCGATTCGCTATACTCGGACCGGCGCCCCGTCATGCCCGCGTGACGCCGCGCCTCGACGCGCACCGGGCCTGTAGCTCAGTCGGTTAGAGCAGACGACTCATAATCGTTTGGTCGCTGGTTCGATCCCAGCCGGGCCCACCCCCTTCCCCCAGCCGTGCCGCTTCCGCTCGTCGCCCGCGCCTACCGATTCGTCCGCAGCGACGGTGGGCTCACGATCACGGTCGCGATCCTCGCGCTGTTCCTGTTCGCGGTCCATCCGATGGCCGAAGCCGGCGCGATCGCCACGGGATGGCTGGACGTCGTTTTCGCCGTGTTCCTGATCGCGTGCGCGACGCTGTTCCTCGAGCCTCGGCCGCTCGTGTAGGCGTTGCTCGCCCTGGTGGTGCTGGCCGTCGTGTCCCGCCTCGCCCCGGGGCCTGTTAGCGCTACCGGGCTCGCCGATCGACGCGCTCCTCGTGATGGTCCTGTCGGCGGCGCTCGGGGCGCTGTTCGTGCAGCGCGCGACGCGCGACGGCCGCATCAACCTGCACCGGATCATGGGCGCCTGCGGCTAGGGCCTGCGGTCCTCGCAGGCCTGCCGGCAGCTCGCCCTCTACCTGCCGCGGGCGTTCGCGATCGGGGGCGCGCCGGCAAGCGCGTCGGCCATGGAGCACGGGACCACCTACTTCAGCTTCATCACGCTGACGTCGACCGGATTCGGCGACGTCACGCCGATCCACCCGTACGCCCGCTCGCTCGCGACCTTCGAGGCGGTCGTCGGCCAGCTCTGCATCGCGGTGCTGATCGCCCGCCTGATCGGGCTCGAGATCGAGTGGCGCAGGAAGCGGCGCGAAGCAGCCCCGACGCCCTGGCGTGCGGTCCCAGGGTTCCGGCGATCGGGACCGGAAGAAGTCGCGGGCAAGGCGCGGCGGCGCCAGGCTCGTCCTCCCTGGGTGTCGGCTCGCGGGCGTCGCGCCGGGCGAACCGGAACCGACGCTGGCACGCGCCTTGCGATCCACCTGCCATCGATGGCTTCCCCAGTCCTCCTGCTGCTCGGCGTGCCCGAGAGCGGCACGTCCGCGCTCGCCGACGCGCTCGTCCGCGCGGGCGCGGCGCTGGCCGGACCGCCCGCCGGCGACCCTGCGGGCGTGTCCCAGCACGCGCTTGCGGCGTGCGGGATGCGATGGGATTCGCTCGCGCCGATGCCCGCGCGCCTCGGGAAGGCGCCGGGGCTCGACGCCGCCCGGGCGGCGATCGACGTGTTCCTCGAGCGCATGCCCTCGGATGCGCCGCTGCTGGTGGCGGAGCCGCTCGCGACGCGCATCGTCGCAATGTGGCGCGAACGCGCCGAGGCGGCCGAGCGCCCGTTCTCGACGGTCCTGTGGCTCACCCATCCCGGCAGCGCCGCGGCGGCGCTCGCCCGCCGCCGCCAGTTCGCGCCCGAGAAGTCGCTGGCGCTGTGGCTCGCGCACCTGGTCGAGTTCGAGCAGGCGACGCGCGGCGCCGCGCGTACCGTCGTCACCGAGGAAACGTTCCTCGCCGACCCGGCTGCCGGATTCAAGCGCCTCGCGCAGGCGACGCGCTTTCCGCCCGCCGCGGTGGCGGCGAAGGCGCCGCCCGCCGCCAGGCAGCCCACGCTCGCGCCGCCGCCGCTCGGGCTGGGGTCCGGGCTCGACGCCGCGCTCGACGCGGGCTACCGGAGGCTGTCGTCCACCGTCTCGGGCGAGCTCAAGCGCTCGGTCGACGCGCTGGCGCTCGCCGCACGGCCCGCGGTCCAGAGCGCGATCCCGCCCTGGCTCGCCCAGGAGATCGAGGCGGATCGCACGCGCATGCAGACGCTCGCCGACATGGCCGCCGGCCACGCGGCGCGAGCCGAGCGAGCGGCCCGCGATCTCGCCGCGGCCCCGCGCGACGCGCGTGCCCTCGCCGCGCAGGTGGAAGGCCTGCGCGCCGAGCAGGCGCGCGAGCGCGACACGCTGACCGGCCAGATCGAGGCGATGCGCGCCGAACAGGCGGGCGAGCGCAGCGCGCTGACCGACCAGATCGAGGCGTTGCGTGCCGAGCAGGCCCGCGAGCGCGACCACCTGACCGCCGAGCTCGCGTCCGCGCGAGGCGAGCTCGCGCGCATCACGGCCTCGCTCGCCGAGGTCCCGCAGGCGGAAGCCGTGTTGCGCACGGAGCTCGGCCAGGCGCAGCGCGAGCTCTCGGACGAGCGCGCGTCGATCGCCAAGCTCGCCGACGCGCTCGAGGCGGCGCGCCGCGAAGCCGACGGCCACGCGCACCGGTTCGAGTCGGCGCGCCACCATCTCGAGCGCTTCGCCGTCGAGATCGAGGAGACGCGCGCCGCGCTCGTCGCGCGCGAGGACTACTGCGCGCGGCTCGCCGCGGAAGCCGACGCGCTGCACGTCAGGGAAGCCGACCATCGCAACGAGATCGAGGCGCTGCGCCGCGAAGGGGACGCGCTGCGCTTCGAGCGCGACGACGCGTTGCGCGCACTCGAGCGCCTGAGGCGCGACGGCGACGAGCGCCTGGCCGAGCGCGAGGCCGCCCTCGCGCGCGCCGCCGACCTGCGGGCCGGAATCGAGGAGCGCGAACGCCGCATCGCCGACCTGTCGGCCGAGGCCGACCGCATGGCCGACGCGATCACCGATGCGGCGGTCCGCTCGGCCGGCCTCGAGGAGCAGCTCGAGCTCGCGCGCGCGGAGCTCGCCTCGCTCCAGGCGCGCCACGACGAGCTCGCCGCGAGGATGCGCACGCTCGAGAACCGGTCGCTGGTCCGCGCCGCGGTATGGCTGGGAGGCGGCGAGAACCCCGCCGAGGGCCGTTCGACGTCTTGACGGCCGTCAAGGCCGCACCGGGACCGTGGGATAGCATGACCTGATGTCCGTGCGCACCGCGCTCTCGCAGGAACCGCTCGCCTGGATCGGCCTCGCCGGCGTCGGACCCGACGACACGCCGGCCGCGCGCGGCTGGCAGCGGCGCCTGCACTGGCCGATGATCGGCGTGGCGCTCCTCTCGATCCCCGCCTACATCTTCGATTCGGCCGAGCCGGGCGCCATCGGGCACCGTGCCGCGATCGCGATCGACGTGGCGATCGTCCTCGCGTTCACGCTCGAGCTCGTCTGGATGCTCCGGCTCACGCGCGAGCCGTTCCGGTACCTCGCCGGCAACTGGCTCAACGTCGTCGTGATCGTGGGCGCCGGCGCAGCGTGGGCCGGTGCGACGACCGAGGGGCTCGCGCTCGCGCGCGTGGCGCGCGTGGCCGTCGCGGGGCTCGTGCTGATCCGGGTCGTCGCCGAACTGCGTGTCCTGTTCACGCGGCGCGGCGCGCCGCTCCTGCTCGGTGCGGCAGTCCTCGCGACGCTGGTCACCGGCGCGCTGTTCTACGTGTTCGACCCGAAGATCCACTCGTTCTGGGACGGCATGTGGCTCGCGTTCGTCACCGGCGCGACGGTCGGCTACGGCGACATCGTGCCGACCACGACGGCCACGCGCATCGTCGCGATCCTCTCGGTGCTGGTCGGCTGGGCGCTGCTGTCGCTGTTCACCGCCAACATCGTCGCCGTGTTCATCGGGCGGGAGGAAGCCGAGATGCGGACCGAGCTGCACCGCGACGTCGTGTCCCTGCGCGCCGACATCGCGCGGCTGCTCGACGCCGAGGAAGTCCGGGTCCGCGCCGAGATGCACGCCGAGATGCGCGCGCTGCGCGCCGACCTCGGACGCCTGGCCGTCCGGCTCGGCGACAGGCTCGGCGACGGCGCGCCTCCCCCGGCGTGACCGGGGCGCGAGGCCGCTGGCTCGTTACCTGGCGCAGCCGCCCGGCGGCACGCCGAGCCTGCGAAGGATCGACTCGGGCAGGCAGAAGCGCGTGAAGCCGCTCTGCAGCATGTTCGCGCCGACGAAGGCGGTGAACCACAGCCAGTTCGCGCTCACGAACAGCGGGCTGCCCGGCGCGCCGAGAGCGAGCGAGAGGAGGACGAAGAAGCCGGCGATGATGCGGATGTAGCGTTCGGTGGTCATGGAAAGCTCCTGGGGAACGAAGGAACGAAGTCGAGGAACGGGGGCGGCGCTCAGGCGCGCGCGCGGCGGTTGACCGCGTAATAGAGCACCGGGATCACGACCAGCGTGAGCAGCGTCGAGACCAGGATGCCGAAGACGAGCGAGATCGCGAGCCCGCTGAAGATCGGGTCGTCGAGGATGAACATCGCCCCGGCCATCGCGGCGAGGCCCGTGAGCGCGATCGGCTTGGCGCGCGCGGCAGCCGCGTCGACGACCGCGCGCTCGAGCGCGACGCCCTTCGCGCGCTGCAGGTTGACGAAGTCGACGAGCAGGATCGAGTTGCGCACGATGATGCCCGCGAGCGCGATCATGCCGATCATCGACGTCGCCGTGAACGGCTTGCCGAGGAGCGCGTGGCCGGGCATCACGCCGATGATCGTGAGCGGGATCGGCGCCATGATCACCAGCGGCGTCACGTACGAGCCGAACTGCGCGACGACGAGCAGGTAGATCAGCACCAGGCCCACCGCGTAGGCGAGCCCCATGTCGCGGAACGTCTCGTAGGTGATCTGCCACTCGCCGTCCCACTTGATCGACCACGCGCGATACGGGTCGGACGGCTGCGTGATGAAGCGCTCGTCGTAGCGTCCGCCGTGCGGGGTGGCGATCCCGGCGATCGCGCCCCGCATCCCGAACATGCCGTAGAGCGGGCTGTCGGCGCCGCCCGCCACGTCGGCGAAGACGTACGTCACCGGCAGCAGGTCCTTGCGGTGCCGGGTCGTCTCGCGCATCACCGGATCGACGTGCACGATCTCGGCGAGCGGCACGGCCGCGCCGTTGGCCCCGCGAACCGTCAGCGCGAGCAGCGTTTCGAGCCGGGCCTGCTTCTCGGGCGCGATCGTGAGGCGCACGGGCACCCCGTACTTCGCCTGGCCGTCGCGCAGCGCGGTCACGCTCTCGCCGGCGAGCGCCGCGCGCAGCGTCGCGACCGCGTCGGCCGGCGTCACCCCGGCCATCGCGGCCTTGCGCTGGTCGATGCGGACGTGCAGTCGCGGCGCTGCGTCCTCGATCGAGTCGTCGATGCCCACGACGTGCGGCGTGCGTCCGAACACCTCGCGCACCGACTTCGCGAACGCGTGGCGCCCCGCCTCGTCGGGCCCGTAGATCTCGGCGACGATCGGCGACATGACCGGCGGGCCGGGCGGCACCTCGACGACCTTGACCTTCGCGCCGTGCTGCCTGCCGATCGCCTCGAGCGCCGGACGCACCGCGAGCGCGATCTCGTGGCTCTGGCGCGCGCGGTCACTGCGGTCGACGAGGTTGACCTGCAGGTCGCCCTGCTCGGGGTAGGTGCGCAGGTCGTACTGGCGCACGAGCCCGTTGAAGTTGATCGGCGACGCCGTGCCCGCATAGGCCTGGACGTCGGTCACCTCGTCGAGCGTGGCGACGTGAGCCGCCAGATCGGCGAGCGCGGCGGCGGTCGCCTCGACGGGCGCGCCCGCCGGCAGGTCGACGACGACCTGGAACTCGCTCTTGTTGTCGAACGGCAGCATCTTGAGCACGACCCACTGCACGGCCGCGAGCGACACCGACAGCACGATCGCCGCGACGATGCCGGCGCCGAGCAGCACGCGGCGCCGGGATCCGCGCGCCGGATCGACGAACGGCTCGAGCAGGCGGCTGAAGCCCGAGGCGAGCGCCCGGTCGAGCCTCCCGGGCCCGTGGTCCGCACCGGCATCCTTCGGCGCGAGCCTGAGCGCGAGCCACGGCGTGATCGAGAACGCGACGCCCAGCGAGATCAGCATCCCCATGCTCGCGTTGATCGGGATGGGGCTCATGTACGGCCCCATGAGCCCGGACACGAACGCCATCGGCAGCAGCGCCGCGATGACCGTGAACGTCGCGAGGATCGTGGGGCCGCCGACCTCGTCGACCGCGACGGGGATCAGCTCGGCGAGCGAGGCCTGCGGGTCGAGCGCGCGGTGCCGGTGGATGTTCTCGACGACGACGATCGCGTCGTCGACCAGGATGCCGATCGAGAAGATCAGCGCGAACAGGCTCACGCGGTTGAGCGTGAATCCCCACGCCCACGACGCGAACAGCGTCGCGGCGAGCGTGAGGATGACCGCGATGCCGACGATCGCCGCCTCGCGCCGGCCCAGCGCGACGAACACCAGCGCGACGACCGACAGCGTCGCGAACAGGAGCTTCGAGATCAGGAGCTTCGCCTTGTCGTCGGCGGTCTTGCCGTAGTCGCGCGTGACCTTGATCCCGACGCCCTGCGGGATCACCGTGTCGCCGAGCTCGGCCAGCCGGCGCTCGACGCGGGCGGCGACGTCGACGGCGTTCTCGCCCGTCTTCTTGGTCACCTGCAGCGTGACCGCAGGCAGCGCGATGCCGACCCCCGCCTGGTCGCCCGCGCCGGCCCTGCCGGGCACGTGCCACGCGTAGCGCGCCGGCTGCGGCGGGCCGTCGACGACGTTCGCGACGTCCGACAGGAACACCGGCTGGCCGCCGTGCACGGCGACGACGAGGTCGCGGACGTCGCGCGCCGACGCGAGGAAGCCTCCGGCGTCGACGCGCACCGTCGCATTGCCGCGGACGAGGTCGCCGGCCGGCAGCGCCACGTTGGCGGCCCGCAGCATGTTGCGCACGGCGGGCACGTCGAGGCCGTGGGCGGCGAGCTTCGCCGGGTCGAGCTCGACGCGCACCTCGCGTCCCGGCCCGCCGAGGGTCGTCACCTCGCGCGTGCCGGGCACGCGCTTGAGCTCCGCCTCGACCGCGTGCGCGACGCGCTGGAGGTCCGACGCGCCCGTCGCGGGGTCCTTCGCGTACAGCGTGATCGCGACGATCGGGACGTCGTCGATGCCCTTGGGCTTGACCAGCGGCTCGCCGACGTCGAGCTCCGGCGGCAGCCAGTCGCGGTGCGACAGGATCGTCTCGTGCAGGCGGACGACCGCGTCGTTGCGCGAGACGCCGACCTTGTACTGGACGGTGATCATCGCCTGGCCGGGCTTCGACACCGACCAGACGTGATCGAGGCCCTGGATCTGCGACAGCACCTGCTCGGCGGGGATCGCGATCAGCCGCTCGACGTCGTCGGCCGACGCGCCCGGGAACGACACGAACACGTTCGCCATCGTGACGTCGATCTGCGGCTCCTCTTCGCGCGGCGTGACCGCCACCGCGAAGAGGCCGAGCAGCATCGCGACGACCCCGACGAGCGGCGTCAGCCGGGAATGCAGGAAAAAGCGGGCCATGCGCCCGGACAGGCCGAGCGCTCCGGTGTCGTTCATGCGCGGGTCAGGCCTTCGGCGTGTCCTTCAGCCGGACCACGCCGATCGCCTTCAGGACGAACTTCTCGTAGAACGGCTCCGAGGTGCCCTTCTTCATCTTGCGGATGAAGTACTTCTCGAACGCGACCTTCGCGTAGTGCACCCACTTGCCCTCGGAGAACCAGTTCACGTTGCGGGGCGGGATCTGCGGGAGCGCGACGAACGCGATGCCGGTGTCGCCCATGTCGGCGAGGCACAGCGCGTTCCACGTCGCCTTCTCGGTCGGCGCGCGGCCGTCGAGCGCGGCCCCGATGTTCTTCGCGGTCGCCGTCACCATCGACTCGATCATGTATCCGGTCTTCGGCGCGCCGGTCAACACCGGCGTCGCCTCGACCGGCGGGATCGCGACGCACACCCCCACCCCGTAGACGTTCGGGAACCTGGGATTGCGCTGGTGCGCGTCGATCAGGATGAAGCCGCGCGGGTTGACGAGGCCCTCGATGCCGGCGACCGCGTCGATGCCCTTGAACGCCGGCAGCATCATCGAGTGCCTGAACGGAAGCGCGTGCTCCTTCTTCGGCTTCCCTTCCTCGTCGTGCTCGGTCACGTGCATCGTGCCGGCCTCGACCTTCGTGACCTTCGCGTTGCAGATCCACTTGATGTGGCGCTCGCGCAGCGCGGACTCGAGCATCGTCTTCGAGTCGCCGACGCCGCCCAGCCCCAGGTGGCCGATGTACGGCTCGGACGTGACGAGGGTCATCGGCACGCGGTCGCGGATCTTACGGCGCCGCAGGTCCGTGTCCATGATGAACGCGAACTCGTAGGCGGGGCCGAAGCACGAGGCGCCCTGCACCGCGCCCACGACGATCGGGCCCGGATCCTTGACGAAAGCCTGCCAGGCGCCCTCCGCCTTGACGGCGTGGTCGACGTGGCAGACCGAATGCGTGTGGCCGTTCGGGCCCAGGCCCTCGATCTCGTCGAACGCGAGCTTCGGCCCGGTCGCGATCACCAGATAGTCGTAGTCGAGGAATCGGCCGTCGGCGAGCTCGACGCGGTTCTCGGCCGGGTGCACGCGCTTCGCGCCGGCCGGCTCGAACGCGATGCCGCGCTTCTCCAGCGGCGGCGCCGCGGGAAACTCGATGTCGCCGCGCGACCGCCAGCCGACGGCGACCCAGGGGTTCGACGGCACGAAGTGGAAGTTCGGCCCGTTGCCGACCACCGTGAGGCGGTCCTCCTTGCGCAACGCCTGCTTCATCTCGTAGGCCATCGGCATGCCTCCGAGGCCCGCTCCCAGGATCACGACGTGCGCCATGGCTCTCCTCCTTGTGGCGAATCAATGAGGCGGCTTGATCGCCGCCGTTCGCATCCCCGCGGCCACCGGGTTCGCGGCGATCGTCTCGCCGCCGCTCAACCCGGCGAGCACTTCGACCTCGCCGTCGCCCACGCGCTCGCCCGTCCGCAGCTGCCGGAGCCGGGGAGCGCCCTTGTCGTCGATCACGTACACGCCGGTCACCTCGCCGCGCCGGACGAGCGCCGATTCGGGCACCGCGAGCATCGTCGCCACGCCGACCGGCAGGCGAGCGCGCGCGTACTGCCCCGGCACGAGCCCTTCGGTCGGCGGGAGGTCGAAGCGCACGCGCGTCGTGTGGCTCTTCGCGTCCGCGAGCGGAATCACGGTTGCGCGGACAGGCTTCACCGTCGTCGCGAGCGCGGGCAGGTCGACGCGTGCGCCGTCGAGCTTCGCCTTGCCGAGCGTCGCCTGCGGGACGTACGCGACCGCGCGCATCTCGCGCGGATCGAACACCGTGACGATCGCCTTCCCCGGCGTCGCCATGTCGCCCAGCTCGGCGAGCGTCTCGCCGACGACGCCGGCGTAGGGAGCGACGATCGTCGTCCAGTCGCGCGCGACGACCGCGGAACCTGCGTTCGCTCGCACCGCCTCGACCTGCGCGAGCGCAGCCTGGTAGGCGGACTCGGACTGGTCGACGGCCGCCTGGCTCACGAACTTCTGCGCGACGAGCGCCTTGTTCCGCTCGTGGACGCGCTTCGCGTTCGCGAGGTTGGCCTCGGCCTCGGCCAGTTGGGAGCGGCTGCCCGCGACCGCGGCATCCGCCGCCCGCGCGTCGATGCGTGCGAGCACCTGGCCCGCGCGCACGGTGTCGCCGGCCCTGACCGGAAGCTCGACGATGCGCCCGGCGACCTGCGTGCCCAGCGTCGCCTGCTTCACCGCCTCGATCGTCGCCTCGGTCGCGACGGTCTGCGCGAACTCGCGCGGCGCGACCTTGATCGTGTCGAGCGCAGGCTGCGCCATCGCCGCGGGTGGCGATGGCCAGCGTGAACGCGCCCAGGCCGATCCTGTATTGCATCCCGTGCATCAACGCTTCGTTGCGCAGGTCTTGATGCCGAACGGCAGGTAGGCAGGGCAGAAGCGGAAGATGCCGGTTGCGAGCAGGCCGACCCCGACAAGCCCCCACCAGCGGGCATTGCCCTCGAGCACGAAGAACAGCGACAGGATCACGATGCCCAGGATGATCCGGATCGTGCGATCGACTCCACCGACGTTGACTTCCATGACGACCTCCGAGTGATGAATTGCTACGGAGGCAAGGGTACGGGCGCGGACCCCGGGGGTCCGTGACCTGAATCACATTGTGCGCCCGCCCCGCCCTCCGGGCGCCGCGCCCTACCTGAAATAGCGGTCCGGCTCGAACGTCGCCACCCAGGCGGGGCGGTAGACGGCCGCGAGCGAGATCAGCATGCCGGTCAGCGTCGCCTCGCCGAACGCCAGCGTCCCGACGTAGATCAGGTAGTCGCCGAACGCGAGCCCCGCCGGCACGCCGAGCGCGCCGACCAGAATCGCCGCACCAGCGACGCCGCTCGCGAGGTAGGACGCCGCCCCGCCGAAGAACGCGACGACGATCGCATAGACGAAGAAATTCGGCGGCGCCCGCCGCCGAGTCACCGCAAGGACCGCCAGGACGACGCCGGCGGGCAGCGCAACGCCGGTGAGCCACGCGATCCCCGCGTTCGCCCAGGGGGCGCCGCCCAGCGCGAACGTCACCGCGACGACGACCGCGCCGCCGACGAGCGCGAGCCAGGGCCCGCTCGCGAGCGCCAGCGCCGCGATGCCCGACAGGTGGAACGCGAAATGGGGCTCGACGCTGCCGCGGATGCTCCAGAGCGCCACGAGCGCGGCCAGCGCCGCGGGCCAGACCTGCGCGACCGGCCCGGCCGCCGCTTCCCGCCAGCGGACCCGCCGGACGGCCAGCGCCAGGAGCGGCAACGCGACGATCCAGCCGGCGAGCGTCAGGGCTTCTGGGAGGGCGAGGCGGGAGAGGTCCATGCGCGGCGCCCGCGCAACGCGCGCGGCCCCTGATTGTAGAATCTCCCCTCGCAGGTCAGTCCCGTCCGACGCCCAGCCCCGCCATGAGCGACCCCGCCGCCCTCGCCGAGCGCATCGGCGCGGCCTTCCCCACGCTCGCGCTCGCCGGCAGGCGCACGCTCGAACGGATCGCGTCGCGCGCGATCTTCCGGCAGGTTTCCGCCGGCACGCAGATGTTCGGCGAGCGGCAGCCCTGCTCCGGGTTCCCGCTCGTGCTGTCCGGGAACATCCGCGTGGTCCAGCGCTACCCGAACGGGCGCGAGATGCAGCTCTACCGCGTGAGCCCCGGCGAGTCGTGCGTGCTTTCCTCGTCGTGCCTGCTCGGCCGCACCCAGTACCCGGCGACCGGCACCGCGGAATCCGACGTCGAGCTCGCCGTGATCCCGCCCGACGCCTTCCGCGAGCTCGTCGTCGAGGACTCGTCGTTCCGCGAGTACGTGTTCTCGCTGTTCGGCGAGCGCCTCGCGTCGCTGCTCGCGCTCGTCGAGGCGATCACCTACCAGAAGCTCGACCAGCGGCTTGCCGCGCTGCTGGTGCGCCGCAGCAAGGACGGCCCGACGATCGCGGCGACTCACCAGGCGATCGCCGACGAGCTGGGCAGCGTGCGCGAGATCGTCACGCGCCTGCTGCGCTCGTTCGAGGACCGGGGCTACGTCGAGCTCGGGCGCGAGCGCATCCGGGTTCTCGACGCGAAGTCGCTCGGCGAGCTCACGCGGCCGGCTGGCTGACGCGCGACACGACCTCCGACGTCAGGCAGGCACCACCGCCGTCGCCTCGAGCTCGATCTTGCCCGGGTTGTCGAGCAGGTCGGACACGAAGATCATGCTCATCGCCGGGAAGTGCTTGCCCATGCGCTCGCGCCAGATGCGCCCGAGTTGCGGGCGCGCCGCGAGATAGGCGGGCTTGTCGCAGCAGAACGCGGTGATCCGGCAGATGTGCTCGGCCCTGCCGCCCGCCTGCGCGAGCACCTCGAGCACGTTCTTCAACGCCTGATCGAACTGCGGCACGATGTCCTCCGACTGGAAGCGCTGCTGCGCGTCCCAGCCGACCTGGCCGGCGATGAACACGATGCGGCCGGGCGTCGCCGCGATGCCGTTCGCGTAGCCGATCGGCGGCGCCCAACCGGGCGGCAGCAGCACTTCCATCGTTCCTCCCCTCCAGTCGTCGGTCGATCCGGTCTAGTCCGTGTAGCGCGGCGGGTCGGGATCGTCGTTCCAGTCGTCGTCCGGGCGCGGGACCTTCGCCATCCACGCACGGACGAGCTCGACGTGCTCGCGCTCCTCCTCCGCCATCTCGGTCGCGGCGCGCCTGACCGCCGGCGTGGTCGCCGCGCGCGCGAGCGACTCGAAGAACCGGTGCGCGCGCTCCTCGCCCTTCAGCGCGAGCGCGAGCGCGTGGTACGGCTGCATCAGGTAGTGGACGTCGTCGTGCGCCGCCGTCTCCGGGCTCTCGAAGCCGGGCCAGGGCGCCGCGCCCTGCGGCAGCGGCGGAACCTTCGTCCACCCCATCTGCTTCATGATCTTGTCAACGTGCTTGCCTTCGATCGTCGACATCTTGCGGAAGAGCTCGGACACGTCGCGGTTGTTGTGCATCTCCATCGCATCCGCGAGCTCGCGGTAGCGCTCGACCGCATCGAGCTCGAGCCACAGCGCGTAGGTCATGAGCGTCCCGATCGACGACGTCGCGCCCCGGGCCACGCTCGCGCGCGCGGCCGGCTTCGCCTTGGCCCGCGACTTGCCGGGAGCTTCGCTCGCCACGCGCTTCTTCACCGTGGGCTTCGTGGCCGGGCGCTTCTTCGCGACGGGCTTCTTCGCCGCGGGCTTCCCGGCGACGGGCTTCTTCGCGACAGGCTTCCCGGCGGCGACCTTCTTCGCCGCAGGCTTGCCGGCAGCGGGCTTCCCCGCCGCGCGCTTCTTCGCGGCGACCTTCCGGGTCGCGGGGGCCTTCGCCGACGGGCGGGCGACTGCGGTCTTCGTTGCTGCTTTCTTGCGTGCGGCGGTCACGGTGCAAACTCCGCTTCGAGGTCGGTGAGGGGGATGGGCGGGCGGCGGGGTCCGAGCGGGAACGGCGTCCGGTCGCCCGCATACAGCGCGCCGATGTTGAATCCGTCGTCGGTCATCACGCGGCGCGCCGCGCGCGCCGGATCGTTGGTGACGGTGACCGATGCGGGGTGCACCGCCTCCTTCCATTCGCGCTGTTCGGGCCGGAACGTCACGCACGGCGACAGGATCTCGACGAACGAGAAGCCCGGGTGACGGATCGCCTGCGCGAGGATCTCCGCGGTGCCGTTCGGGTCGCCCGCGAACGCGCGCGCGACGAAGTTCGCGCCCGACGCGAGCGCGATCACCAGCGGATGGAACGCGCGCACGCCGGTGCCGCCCGGCGCGAGCTTCGAGTCCCAGTCCGGCTCGGTCGTCGGCGAGGGCTGCCCCTTCGTCATGCCGTACACGTGGTTGTCCATCACGATGTAGGTCATGTCGACGTTGCGCCGGCACGCGTGCAGGAAGTGGTTGCCGCCGATCGAGTAGCCGTCGCCGTCGCCGCCGGCGACGAGCACCGTCAGCTCCGGCCGCGCGAGCTTGACGCCCGTGGCCGCCGCGAGCGCGCGGCCGTGCACGCCGTGGAAGCCGTAGCAGCTCGTGTAGGCGGGGATGCGCGAGCTGCAGCCGATGCCCGAGACCACGACGGTCTCCTCGGGCTTGAGCGCGAGCATCGCGAACGCCTTGGTGATCGACGAGAGCACCGAGTAGTCGCCGCATCCGGGGCACCAGATCGGCTTGGTGCCGGACTTGAACGTGGCGGGCGTGCAGGCAGCGGCCGGACGTTCGGCGGCGGCAAGGGCAGTGGCGGTCGAGTTCATCGGGTCTTCAGGCGGAAACGGTCGGGCGCCCGCGGGCGCCGGAAATCCGGCCCGCCGCCGCGACGATCGCGTCGGCGAGCTCGGCGGGCTTGAGCGGCAGCGGGCCCCGGACGGTGGAAGCTCTCGGGGCGGCCGGGCAGGTCGAACCACGCGCGCAGGTAGCGGTAGAACTGCGCGCCGTGGTTCTGCTCGACGACCAGCACGTGCTTCACGCCGGCGAGCGCCTCGTCGAGCTTCTCGGGCAGCGCCGGCGCGATGAGGCGCATCGCGACGAGCTTCGCGCGGACCCCGTTCGCGGCCGCGCGCGCGATCGCTTCGCGCACCGGTCCGGTCGACGAGCCGAACGTGAGCACGGCGAGCTCGCCGCCGCCCTCGATGTCCGCCCACATGTCGCCGTAGTCGTGGAGCGCGAGCTTGCGCGCGCGCTTGTCGAGCTGGACGATGTGATCGCGCGCGCCCGACGATGGCGTGCCCGCCTCGTTCTTCTCGAGGCCGTCGGCCGTGTAGGCGGTGCCGGGAACGCCCGGAACCGCCATCGGCGAGACGCCGGAAGGGGTGTCGCGGTAGCGCTTGAAGTCGGGTGCGTTCGCCTCGGCGACGAGGCGCTTGCCCACGAACGCGAGGTCCGCGGGCCGGTCGATGATCGCGCGCGACTGGCCCATGAACTGGTCGGAGAGCACGATCGCCGGCGCCTGGAGCGCCTCGGCGAGGTGCACCGCCCACTGCGTCGTCGCGAGGCAGTCGGCGATCGACGTCGGCGCGACGACGAGCCGCGGCGCGTCGCCGTGCAGGCCCGACACCGCGTACGAGAGGTCGCTCTGCTCGCTCTTCGCCGGGATGCCGGTCGACGGGCCGCCGCGCATCACGTCGACGACGACGAGCGGCACCTCGGCGCTCACCGCGAGCCCGATGCCCTCGGTCATCAGCGCGAGCCCGGGTCCGGCGGTCGCCGTCAGCGACGGGACGCCCGCGAACGACGAGCCGACGATCATGTTGATCGACGCCAGCTCGTCCTCGGCCTGCAGGAGCGATCCGCCGACCTTGGCGAGCGCCGGCGCCATCCATTCGAGCAGCTCGGTCGCCGGCGTGATCGGGTACGCGGCGACGAAGCGCACGCCGCCGCGGATCGCGCCCAGCCCCGCCGCCTCGTTGCCCGAGATGAGCCAGCGGCCGTCGCCCGGCGAGAGCTTCGGAAGCTTCGGGATCGACCCGATCCCCGCCGCGGCCTTCGCACCGGCGTCGATCGCGGCGAGGTTCGCGGCGAGCGAGGCCTCGTCGCGCTTCCACGAGTCGCGCAGCGCCGCCTCGATCGCCTCGCGCGGCAGTCCGGCGAGCGTGCCGGCGAGCCCCAGCGCGACCATGTTCGTCCAGCTGCCGGGGATCGCCTTCGCCATCTTCTTCATCGGCAGCGCGGCCACCCGCGCGCCGGTCGCGACGAACGCGGCGGGCGCCTCGCCCTCGCCCTCGTCGCCGACGATGAGGCTCGTTCCCGTGAGCGGGATCTCGTCGGCGAAGCGGTGGACGTTCTGCCAGTCGAACGCGAGCAGCAGGTGGAAGCCGTCGTCGAGCGACGCCACCGGCTCGCGCGCGATGCGCAGCAGCGCCGCCGCCTCGCCGCCGCGGATCTGCGGTCCGCTGGTGCGGACCATGAGACCATAGGCGCCCGCCTTCGCGGCCGCCGAGAGGAGCAGCGTCCCGGCGGTCATCACGCCGGAACCGCCGCTGCCCGCCAGTGCGATCGACAGGCCGCCGTGCGCCGGGTCGCTCGCGTTCGATTTCGATGTCGTGGTGGCCATGGTGCGCGAAGCTTCGCGCGTGCCCCGCGGTTGCGAATTGACCCAAATCAAGGCTCGCGCAACGGAGCTTCGGCAGCATGTGGGACATAAATCGGTATTGCAGTACCGAATTACCGGATTAACCGGCCCGCGCCGGCGGACGACGGCCCCGGGAGGCCGCCGCCGACCCACCCGAAGGAGGATCCCGGATGTCGCTTCCCGCCCACCGCTGGCTGATGACCGCGCCCGGTGCCCCGCTCGTCCGCGCCGAGTTCGACGCGACGCCCGGCCCCGGCGAGGTCGCCGTCGCGGTCGCCGGCTGCGGCGTCTGCCACACCGACCTGGGCTACTACTACGACGGCGTGCGCACCAACGCGCCGCTGCCGCTGGCGCTGGGCCACGAGGTGTCGGGCCGCGTCGTCGCGGCCGGCGCCGGGGCGGAGGCCTGGATCGGTCGCGCCGTCATCGTCCCCGCCGTGCTGCCGTGCGGCGAATGCGACCTGTGCAGGCGGGGCCTCGCCCCGATCTGCCGCAGCCAGAAGATGCCGGGCAACGACATCCAGGGGGGCTTCGCCTCGCACATCGTCGTGCCCGGACGCGGACTCTGCCCGGTCGACGAGAAGCGCCTCGCCGCCGCCGGCCTCACGCTGCCGCAGGTGTCGGTCGTCGCCGACGCGCTCACCACGCCCTACCAGGCCGTCCGGCGGGCGGGCGTGACCCCCGGCAGCCTGGCGATCGTCGTCGGCGCGGGCGGCGTCGGCGGCTACTGCGTCCAGGTCGCCGCGGCGGCCGGCGCGAAAGTCGTCGCGGTCGACGTCGACCCGGCCAAGCTCGAGGCGATCGCCGCCCACGGCGCCTCGCTCACGATCGACGCGAAGACGCACGACGCCAAGGCGCTCAAGGGCGCGGTCGCCGCGTTCGCGAAGGCGCAGGGCCTCCGGCCCACCGAGTGGTTCATCTTCGAGTGCTCGGGCACCGCCGCCGGGCAGCAGACGGCCTGGAGCCTGCTCGTGCACGGCGCGACGCTGTCGGTCGTCGGCTTCACGATGGACAAGGTCGAGGTGCGGCTGTCGAACCTGATGGCGTTCGACGCGCGCGCGCTCGGCAACTGGGGCTGCCCCCCCGAGTCCTACCCCGGCGCGCTCGACCTCGTGCTCGACGGCAAGGTCGCGCTCGCGCCCTTCGTCGAGACGCACCCCCTTTCCGACATCAACCGCGTGTTCGACGCGGTCCACCACCGCGCGATCCGCAAGCGCGCGGTGATGGTCCCGGCCTGAAGGAGCTCTCCCGCATGAACGCCCCCCACCCGGTCCGCGAATTCAAGCACCACGGCCTCGTCGCGGACTTCTCGCGGCCCGGCGTGCGCTTCGAGCGCAGGCCCGCGCGCACGCCCGACGGCAAGGTCGCCGAGGGCCTGTACAACGCCTGGATCACGCTCGACAACCCGTCGCAGTTCAACTCGTACACGACGGACATGGTCAAGGGCGTGATCCTCGCGTTCCGCGCCGCCTCCGACATGCGCGACGTCAATGCCGTCGTGTTCACCGGCGCGGGCGACCGGGCGTTCTGCACCGGCGGCAACACCAAGGAATACGCCGAGTACTACGCGGGCCACCCGCAGGAGTACCGGCAGTACATGCGGCTGTTCAACGACATGGTCAGCGCGATCCTCGCGTGCGACAAGCCGGTGATCTGCCGGGTCAACGGCATGCGCATCGGCGGCGGGCAGGAGATCGGCATGGCGTGCGACTTCTCCGTCGCGCAGGACCTCGCGCGCTTCGGACAGGCCGGGCCGAAGCACGGTTCGGCGCCGATCGGCGGCGCGACCGACTTTCTGCCGGTGGCGGTGGGCGCCGAGCGCGCGATGGCGGCCTGCGTGCTGTGCGAGCCGTTCTCGGCGCACAAGGCCTACCAGATGGGCGTGCTGACCGACATCGTGCCGGCGCTGCACGTGGACGGCCACTTCGTCGCGAACCCGCTGGTGGAGACCGAGCGCATGACCGACGCGTACGGCCGCTTCGTCTTCGGCGAGCCCAAGACCGGCGACGCGCTCAAGGACGGCAAGGCGCTGCTGGCGCGCGGCTCCGTCGATCTCTCGCTCCTCGACGCGAAGGTCGAGGAACTCTGCGCGAAGATGCTGCTCACGTTCCCCGACTGCACCACCAAGACGCTCGAGGAGCTGCGCAAGCCCAAGCTCGACGCGTGGAACCGCAACAAGGAGAACTCGCGCGCGTGGCTGGCGCTCAACATGATGACCGAGGCGCGCGCGGGATTCCGCGCGTTCAACGAGGGGACGAAGGAATCGCGCGAGGTCGACTTCGTCGCGCTGCGCCAGGCGCTCGCGCGCGGGCAGGCGTGGAACGAGTCGTTCACCGACGGCCTGATGCCGGCGGTGCGCCGCGGGCAGTGAGATGAGCGAGTCCCCCCTCAAGGTCGTGCTCGAGCGCGACGGCGCGCTGCTTCGGCTCACGCTCGCGCGGCCGAAGGCGAACATCGTCGACGCGTCGATGATCGCGGCGCTGTCGGGCGCGCTCGCGCGCCACGAAGCCGACCGCGCGATCCGCGGCGTGCTGCTCGACGCCGAGGGGCCGCACTTCAGCTTCGGCGCGAGCGTCGACGAGCACCTGCCCGCGTCCTGCGGCACGATGCTCGCCACGCTGCACGCGCTCGTCATGGCGATGATCGAGTTCCCCGCGCCGATCCTGGTGGCCGTGCGCGGCCAGTGCCTGGGCGGCGGGCTCGAGGTCGCGATGGCGGGCAGCATGATCTTCGCCGCGCCCGACGCGCAGCTCGGGCAGCCCGAGATGAAGCTCGGCGTCTTCGCGCCCGCCGCGTCGGTGCTGCTGCCCTACCGCGTCAACGCCGCCGTCGCGGAAGACCTCCTCCTGTCGGGCCGGTCGGTCGGCGCCGCCGAGGCGCGCGAGATCGGCCTGGTCCACACAATCGCCGACGACCCAACGGCTGCCGCGCTCGCCTGGTTCGATGCGCACCTCGCGGGCAAGAGCGCCGCGTCGGTCCGCTACGCGCTGCGCGCCGCGCGGCTCGCGCGCATCGAGGCGATCCGAGCCGGCCTCGCCGCCGTCGAGAAACTCTACCTGCAGGGACTCATGAACACGCGGGACGCGAACGAGGGGCTCACCGCCTTCCTCGCGCGGCGCCCGCCCGTCTGGGAGCACCACTGATGACCGCCGCCACGCAACCCCGCGCGATCGAGATCGTCGAGCACTGCCAGTCGCTCTTCGAGGACCTCGACTTCAACGCCGTCAAGCAATGGAAGGCCGCAGTGCCGGGCCGCAAGGCGATCGGCTACATGCCGGTCTACGTGCCGCGCGAGATCGTCCATGCGGCGGGCATGCTGCCCGTCGGCATCCTCGGCGGCGGCGACTCCCTCGAGGTGATCCAGGGCGACGCGTACTACCAGAGCTACATCTGCCGGATCCCGCGCTCGACGATCGAGCTGGGGCTGACCGGCCGGCTCGACTGCCTCGACGGCATGCTGTTCCCGTCGATCTGCGACGTGATCCGCAACCTGTCGGGCATGTGGCAGATCCTGTTCAAGGACAAGTACGTCCGCTACTTCGACGTCCCGCAGAACTACCAGGACGCGATCGGCGGGACCTACTACGTCCACGAGCTCGAGGTGCTGCGCGACGGCCTCGCGGCGCTGCGCGGCAAGCCGATCACCGACGCCGAGCTGAACGCGTCGATCCGCGTCTACAACGAGAACCGCGCGGCGATCCGCGACCTGTACGCCTACCGCGCCGAGAAGCCGTGGCAGGCGCCGACCTCGGAGGTCTACCTGCTGCTGCGCGCCGGGATGGTGCTCCCGCCCGAGGACCACACGAAGCTGGTCCGCGAGTACGTCGCCGAGGTCGACAAGCTGCCGCGGCCGAAGCGCGACAACGCCCGCGTCGTGATCAACGGCTCGTTCTGCGAGCAGCCGCCGCTCGGCCTCATCAAGTCGATCGAGATGGCCGGCTGCTACATCGTCGACGACGACTTCATGCTGGTCACGCGCTGGCTGCTCGACGACGTGCCCGAGGACGGCAACCCGCTCGAGGAGCTGTCGAAGGCGTTCCTGCACCGCTCCGCGTCGACCGCCGCCAAGTACGACGAGAAGCGCGAGGACAAGGGCCAGTTCCTGCTGAAGCAGGTGAAGACCGGAGGCGCCGAGGGCGTCATCTTCGCCGCGCCGTCCTTCTGCGACCCCGCGCTCCTCGAGCGCCCGATGCTGCAGGACGTGCTCTCGAAGCACGGCGTGCCCCACACCGCGTTCAAGTTCGCGGAGAACACCGGCCAGATGGCGCCGATCCGCGAGCAGGCCGGCACGTTCGCCGATTCGATCAAGCTCTGGAACGCCGCGTGAGCCGACGGCCCGCGCCGCACGAATCCCACGACCCGAGGCAACCCCGATGACCGCCACCGCCGCGATGCCCGCCACCTCGAAGAAGCCGCAGGACGTCCAGAAGGAGGACGCGATGTGGCTCCAGAAGGAGCTCATCAACAGGAACTACATGGAGCTCGCCACGGCGCGCGCCAACAACCGCAAGGTGTCGGCGACGTTCGTCCCCGGCAACCTGAACGAGCTCCTGATGTGCTTCGACTTCGCGCGGAGCCTGCCTGAGACCAACGCGCTCCAGAACGGCATGCGCAAGAAGTCCGGCAAGTTCATCATGGACGCCGAGCGCGACGGCCAGTCCGAGGACGTGTGCACCTACGTCAAGGCCGACCTCGGCATGATGATGGGCGGCGAGATCGGCCCGACCGGCGATCCGCTGCCGAAGCCGGACGTGCTGCTGCTCTCCTACACCGGCTGCTTCACGTTCATGAAGTGGTTCGAGCTGATCAGGCACAAGTACGGATGCGAGACGGTCATGCTGCACGTCCCCTACCAGGGCGAGGGCCGGATCGACCCGAACATGCGCAACTACGTCGTCAAGCAGCTCAAGGAGACGGTGATCCCGACGCTCGAGCGCATCTCCGGCGTCAAGTTCGACATCGACCGGCTGCGCCAGTACATGCGCGAGTCGGAGAAGGCCGAGAACGACCTGGTCCGGGTGCTGCAGTCCGCGAAGAACCGCCCCTCGCCGATCGACGGCTACTTCGGCGCCGTCTACTACATCGGCCCGATCTTCACCGCGTTCCGCGGCACGCCCGAGGCGAGCCAGTTCTACAGCCTGCTGCGCCAGGAGATCGACGAGCGCGTCCGTCTCGGCAAGGGCCCGATCACGCCCGACGGCGAGATGGGCGAGGAGAAGTATCGTCTCGTGACCGAAGGACCGCCGAACTGGACCAGCTTCCGCGACTTCTGGAAGATGTTCTACGACGAGGGCGCGGTCGTCGTCGCGTCGACCTACTCGAAGGTCGGCGGCCTCTACGACTTCGGCTTCCGCCACGACGCCGACCATCCGCTCGAGTCGCTCGCCGACTACTGCCTCGGCTGCTACACGAACCTCAACCTGCCGTCGCGGATCGACATGATCTGCAAGTACATCGACGAGTACCAGGCGGACGGGCTCCTGATCAACTCGATCAAGAGCTGCAACAGCTTCTCGGCCGGGCAGCTCCTGATCCTGCGCGAGGTCGAGAAGCGCACCGGCAAGCCGGCAGCGTTCATCGAGACCGACCTGGTCGACCCGCGCTACTTCTCGGCGGCGAACGTCAAGAACCGCCTCGAGAGCTACTTCCAGATGATCAAGCAGAAGCGCGCCGCGGGCGCCGCGCACTGAGATGAACATCCCCCCAATCTCGCTTCGCTCGCTACCCCCCAAAGGGGGGCACTCAGTGCCCTTCGGGCGGCCGAGCGGGCACTGAGGAGACCGGCATGCGCTGCTTCATCGGCATCGACCTGGGATCGACGACGACCAAGGCGGTCGTCATCGACGAGAACCAGAACATCCTCGGACGCGGGATCACGAACTCGCGATCGAACTACGACACCGCCGCGGCGGTCGCGAAGCAGGAGGCGCTGGTCAACGGCCGCTTCCACCTGTTCCGGCAGGCGCTGGGCAGCACCGGGGCG
>JADIZG010000025.1 GCA_016704895.1 Betaproteobacteria bacterium | reverse complement strand
CGTCAGTCGATGATCCGGTCCGCCCGCGCGAGCAGCGTCGGCGGAACCGCGATGCCGAGCTCCTTCGCCACCCGGCGGTTGACCACCAGTTACCTGTGCACGGTCGGCCGCTCGACCGCGAGGTCGGCGCCTTCGCGCCCTTCAGGATCCGGTCGACGAACACGGCGAGCCGCGCGCGGCTCTCGCTAGCACCGGACCGTAGGTCAGGTTGCCCTTCTCGGCGAAGACCGCCCAGCCGGACACCACCGGGATGCGGTCGCGCCGCGAACGCGCGGCGAACCGGTCGGCCAGCCCGCTCGTGATCCCGTCGGCGAACGAAGGACGGCGTCCGCGCGAAGAGCCCCTGCGCGGTCAGGCGCCATCGACGTCGGCGGCGTCGCCCATCGGGTGATGACGTGCTCGGAGCCCGGGCGGCCCGCGGCGGCGCGCACGGCCGCATCGAGCCTCAGCGGGCTCGCCGGCGTGCCTCGGCCAGCCGACGATCGCGAGGCGCTGCATGCCCGGCATCAGCTCCTTCATGTACTCGATCCGCTTGGGCATGAGCTGGAGCGAGAACAGCGAGACGCCGGTGCGGTTGACCCGGGTCTGCGTAGCTTTCGACCACGCCGCCCACGACCGGGTCTCCGCTGTAGACGAACACGACCGGCGTCGTCACGCCGGCGTTGATGACGGGCCGCACGACCAGCCCGCTGCCGGCGACGAGGACGTCGGGCCGGCCGCCGACTGCGCCGGCGATCGCCTGGTCGAGCGACTCGCCTACGCCTCCGCCCCAATGCATGTCGATCGTCAGGTTGCGGCCCTCGACCCAGCCGGCGTCGCGCATGCCCTCGGCGAAACGCCGCGAGGAACGGCGAGTCGGGGTTCTCGCGCTCGACCAGCACGAGCGCCACGCGCGCGGTGCGCGGGGCTGCGCGCGCCGGCAGTGCCGAAGCGAGGGGCGCGAGTGCGAGAGCGATGGCAGCGGTGCGGCGGTCCATGGACGTGTCCCCTGATCGAGCCCCGAACCTACGCCACGGCGGGTCGGGGTGGCAATCGGGGAGGAGTCGGGCCCGTCGGGCCGTTCCCGCCTTAATTCCTGCTTAAGTCTCCGCGCCTATCTTGGCTGGCGTACGGGCCGACGTCCGCGCCCGCGTCCCACGCAAGGAGATCTCCATGCAATCGTCCGTCTTCAAGCGCAGCGCCGTCGCCCTCGCGATCGCGGGCGCGTTCGGCCCGGCGCGATCGCGGCCGACCGGCACGGCGCGGCCCCCGAGGCAACCGCCGCGACGGTCGCCGTTCCCGTTGCCGCCACCGTCGCGGCACCGCCGCAGCGTGCGCTGCCCGACTTCGCCGACCTGGTCGCGAAGCAGAGCCCGGCGGTCGTCGAGGTCGCGATGTCGCGCGGCCTCGCGAAGACCGCCGGCCGCGAGGGCCGCGCGCCCCGCGGGGCCTCCCGCCCGAGCTCGCGCCGTTCTTCCGCGGCATGCCCGACGGCTCCGACGACGGCGATTCCGGCCCCGCGCGGCATGGGCTCGGGGTTCATCGTCGACGCGAACGGCCTGATCCTCACCAACGCGCGTCGTCGACGGCGCCGACGAGGTCGTGGTGAAGCTGATCGACCAGCGCGAATTCAAGGCGAAGGTGCTCGGCAGCGACAAGGCGACCGACGTCGCGGTGCTGAAGATCGACGCGACCGGCCTGCCCGCGGTCCGCACCGGCAGTGCGACGAAGACGCGCGTCGGCGAATGGGTCGTCGCGATCGGCGCGCCCTACGGCCTCGAGCACACGGTCACGTCGGGCATCGTGAGCGCCAAGTCGCGCTCGCTCCCCGGCGACGCGGTCGTGCCGTTCATCCAGACCGACGCCGCGGTGAACCCCGGCAACTCGGGCGGCCCGCTCTTCAACCTCGACGGCGAGGTGATCGGCATCAACTCGCAGATCTTCAGCCGCTCGGGCGGCTTCCAGGGCCTCGCGTTCGCGATCCCGATCGACGTCGCGCTCGACGCGAAGGACCAGATCGTCAAGCACGGCAAGGTGAGCCACGGCAAGCTCGGCGTCACTGTCCAGGAGGTCAACCAGGCGCTCGCCGAGAGCTTCGGCATGAAGCAGCCCGGCGGCGCGCTCGTGGGCTCGGTGCAGAGGAACGGCCCCGGCGCGAAGGCCGGCCTCGAGCCGGGCGACGTGATCGTCAAGTTCAACGACCAGGCGATCAAGCGCTCGGGCGACCTGCCCCCGATGGTCTCGTCGGTCAAGCCGGGCTCGACGGTGAAACTCGAGGTGTGGCGCGACGGCAAGCCGGTCGAGCTCTCCGCGACGATCGGCGAGCGTGAGACCGGGAAGGTCGCGAACGCCGACCGGCCGGACGCAGGTCAGGGGCAAGCTCGGCGTCGTCGTGCGCCCGCTGTCTGCCGAGGAGAAGGAAGCCTCGAAGCTCGCGGGCGGGCTCGTCGTCGAGGACGTCGGCGGCGCGGCGGCGAAGGCCGGCGTGCGGCCGGGCGACGTGATCGTGTCGGCGAACCGCACGCCGATCACCAGCACCGAGCAGCTGAAGGGCATCGTCGACAAGGCCGGCAAGGCGATCGCCCTGCTGATCCAGCGCGACGACGCGCGCATCTTCGTACCGGTTCCGCTTGGGTGAGCGGATGTTCGGGGACGTTGCCCCGGGACGGGCCCTCAGCAGGGCCCGTCTTTTTTCGTGTGATAGATGAGGTAACTCTTGTAACATCATGATATAATTGTTGTTTTATTGTATGAATTGCTCAACGCGGGGACACCGCCAGGGCAGTCTGTCGAACGCGCCCGCGCGATCGCTTGACGTCGAATGATATTTTTGTGATATCATTTTGATACGGCTTGCCGACCCCCTGTCGGCACCGCGATCGACGATCAGGAGCCCGCGATGTCACCGACTGCCTCGCCCCGCAATCCCGACCGCCCAGCCAACGTCGAGCGGCCGATCCCGACCTACAACGGCTTCGTCATACTCGCCATCGGCCTGGTGCTGCTGGCGGCGGCGGCCTGGCAACTGGTCTCGCTCGTCGGCACCGGACGTCCGTCGCTCGCCGGCATCGCGATGATCGTGCTGACGGTGCTCGTCGCCGTCCTCGTGCTGGCCGGGCTTTACACGCTGCAGCCCAACGAGGCGGCGATCCTGCAGCTCTTCGGCGCCTACCGCGGGACGAGCCGCGTGCCGGGACTGCGGGGGACCAACCCGTTCTATACGCGCAGGAAGCTCTCGCTGCGCGCCCGCAAACCTGAACGGCGAGCGCCTCAAGGTCAACGACAAGCGCGGCAACCCGATCGAGATCGCCGCGGTCGTCGTCTGGCGCGTCGAGGACACCGCGAAGGCGGCCTTCGAGGTCGACGACTACGAGAACTTCGTCAAGGTGCAGAGCGAGGCGGCCGTCCGCCACCTCGCCTCGGCGTTCGCCTACGACGAGGACGACACCGGCAGCCGTGCGGGCGAGCCGACGCTGCTCGGCGCGGGCGACGTCGTCGGCCAGGCGCTCGTCCGCGAGCTGCAGGCGCGGCTCGACCAGGCCGGCGTCGTCGTCGAGGAAGCGCGGCTGACCCACCTCGCCTATGCGCCCGAGATCGCGCAGGTGATGCTGCGCCGGCAGCAGGCCGAGGCGATCATCGCCGCGCGCCAGAAGATCGTGCACGGCGCCGTGTCGATGGTCGAGATGGCGCTCGCCGAGCTGTCGGCCAAGAAGGTCGTCGAGCTGGACGACGAGCGCAAGGCGGCGATGGTGCAGAACCTGATGACGGTGCTGTGCGCCGAGAGCGACGTGCAGCCGGTCATCAACGCCGGCACGCTCTATACGGGTTGAGGCGCGGGCGATGCACCGGACGCTCTCCTTCGTGGTCGCCGGGCTGATCGCATGCTCGGCCGCGATCATCGTCGTCACGTCCGGCGGCCTGCCCGAGCGCGTCGCCACGCATTTCGCGTTCGACGGACGCGCGAACGGATGGATGTCGCGCGACGCCTACGCCTGGATGATGGGCATCCTCGCGCTCGTGCTGCCGTTCGGGGTCTGGCTCCCGGCCGGCTGGCTGGCGCGGCGCTGGCCGAACCTCGTCAACGTTCCGTTCCGCGACTACTGGCTCGCACCGGCACGCCGCGAGGCGACGTTCGCCCGGCTCGAGAAGATGGGCATGGGCATGGCCCTGCTGTCCGCGGGGCTCCTGGCCGCGCTGCACGTCGAGGTGCTCGAGGCCAATCGCCGCACGCCGGCGGCCGCCGGCGACGTCATGGCGTGGGTCACGGGAGCCTTCGTCGTCGCGATCGTCGCCATCATCGTGACCACGGCGTGGCGATTCCGCGTCCCGAAGGGCGCGCGGCGGTGAGCGCGCGCAAGGCGTTCCTGCTGCGCCTGGACCCCGCGGTCTGGGCGGAGCTCGAGCGCCTCGCGCAGGGCGAGCTGCGCAGCGTCAACGCGCAGATCGAGTTCCTGCTGCGCGACGCGCTGGCGGAGCGCGGGATCGTGCCGAAGCGCGCCCTCCCCGACAAGCCGGAGGACATGGGCGAGGATCTGTAGCTCGGGCTTCGGCGCGACGCCTGTGCCTGGATGCAGGAAATCCGTCGGCCTGACGGCCCGACCCGCGCCCCTGTGGGTCGGGCTTCAGCGCGACGCCTTCCGCGCGGGGGCCGCCCGCCCCCCGAGGCCGACCCACGAAGGGCGAACTGTGGGTCGGGCTTCAGCCCGACGCCTTCGCCCCGATGCAGTGAAATCCGTCGGCCTGAAGGCCGACCCACGAAGGGCGCGCCTGTGGGTCGGGCTTCAGCCCGACGCCTTCGCCTTCGATGCAGCAAACCCCGTCGGCCTGAAGGCCGACCCACGAAGGGCGCGGTCTGTGGGTCGGGCTTCAGCCCGACGCCTTCGCCGCGAGTTGCCACAAAGCCCGTCGGCCTGAAGGCCGACCCACGAAGGGCGTATTGTGGGTCCGGCTTCAGCCGGACGCCTTCGCCGCGAGCACCCGCGCCAGGAACGCACCGACCGCGCGGATCTCGGCATGGCTCGCCTCGTGCTCCATCGGGTAGGCGTGCCACTCGACCTTCCAGCCGCCCTGCTCCAGCGCGTTGCGCGATGCCTCGGCCCACTCGTACCGGATCACCGGATCGCGCAGCCCGTGCGCGAGCAGGATCGGCACCGCCCGGTTCGCGTCCGACGCCTCGGCCGCCAGCGATGCCGGGTCGACGAGATAGGTCGACATGCCGACGATCCCCGCGAGACGCTCGGCATGACGCAACCCCGTGTGAAGCGCGATCACGCCACCCTGCGAGAGCCCGGCGAGCACGATGCGGGAGGCCGCCACGCCGCGCGCACGCTCCGCGGCGACCATCGCCTCGATCCGATTGCGCGACGCGCCGACGCCCGCCAGGTCGGCTCGCGACGTGAGGTCCGCGGCCCGGATGTCGTACCAGGCGGGCATCACGTAGCCCTGGTTGATCGTCACCGGCATCGACGGCGCGTGCGGGAACAGGAAGCGCACCGAAAGCGTCGGCGGGAGCCCGAGCTCGGGCACGACCTGCGACCAGCCGTGGCCGGTGTCGCCGAGGCCGTGCATCCAGATGACCGACGCGTCGGGATCGCGTCCGGTGTCGACCGTGATGGAAGGGAGGAGCGGCGTGTCGGTCATGGTCGCTAGATGCGCTGCGCTTTGACGGTGCGCGGCATTCTACGGGAGCGTCGCAGGACTCCCCTGCTCCCGGCGACCAAGGGCCCGGCCAGCCGCGCCCCCCGCGGTGGCGCGCGGCGGCGGCCCGCCCGCCGCGCGCCCGCAGCCCCCCCCCCCCCCCCCCCCCCCCCCCCCCCCCCCCCCCCCCCCCCCCCCCCCCCCCCCCCCCCCCCCTCCGACTCCTGCCGCGAGGCGCGCCGCTTCTGGAACTCGAGCCACGCGAGCCCCGGCCGCTTGCTGCGCGCCTCGAACGGGATCACCGACCAGCCTCGCGCGGCGTACGCGTGCGCGGCGTCGAGCGTCGCGATCACGTCGTGCGGATCGGGACCGCGGCTCACGGATACGCCTGGCGGAAGCGCTCGACGAACAGCGCAATCTCGTCCGGCCGCAGATGGTTCACGCCGGCCGCCCCCGCTCGTCCGCCGCCGCTGGCGAAGGTCCGGCACAGCCGGTCCGCGCCGGTGGGTGAGGCGAGCGGAGCGCGCACGCTCGCGACGTAGCCGCCCGCCGGCGAGGGCGTCAGGATCGCGTGCGCGCGGCCCGGATGCGCTTGCGCGAGCTCGTTGGCGAACGCACCGCGCACGCGGCGGCTCCACGCGGCGTCCGGCAGCGTGTAGACCGCCCCTCCCCGCTCCGCCAGCTGCGGCGCGATCGCTGCGCGCCCGATCGAGGTCGTCGCGCCGCGCCTCGCGGATGCGCTCGAAGACCGGCTCGTCGCGCATGAACGCGAACGGATCGGCGTAGGGGACGAGCGTGCGGTACATCGCCGCCGGCGCGATCACGACGTCCGCGTCGCAATCGCCGTAGGCGTTGTACGCGAGGCACTCGCCCAGCTCGCGCAACTCGTTGGTCTGGCGCGCAGTCAATCCGCGCGACACCGCGAGGTCCTGCGCCGCCTCGTGCAGGTTGTCGCCGAACGCCGCGGCGATCGCCCAGGGGCGCTGCGCTCCGCCGAGATATCGGTCGACGAGGATGCCGCTGCACACGCCGGGCGAGGTGTCGATGTGCGACTCGAACGCCGGATGCGCGATCGGGTCGCCGGCGTAGTGGTGGTCGAAATAGCGGACCGCGACACCGCGGTCGAGCAGCGCCTCGACCGCGTCGCGGTTCGCACCGAGCGAGACGTCGAAGACCGTCACGGCATCGCCGGGGCGCGCGTCGACGCGGCCGACCAGCGCGATCTCGCGCTTCAGGCCCGTGACGAGCACCGACTCGCGCGGCTCGGCGAGGCGAAGCTGGTGCAGCGCGCACAGGCCGTCGGCGTCGCCGTTGAACACGTCGAAATGCGTCATCGCGGAGTGCTCCCGGCCGTATCGTCGCCTCGATCGCCGCGCGGGCGCAAGCCTGCAGTGCGCAGACGGAGGAGATCGGAAGTGGCCGGCGCGGGGGCCGCCGCGGCAACTGTGGGACAATCGCGCCGATCCGGTACGCAGAGACCGGACCCAACAGGGAGGACGTCGGCTTGCGCAGGACCACGCGGCTCAAGGCACTGATCGCCGCCCCCGGGATCGTCGTGATGCCCGGCGTGCACGACGCGCTGGGCGCCCGGCTGGCCGAGGCCGCCGGCTTCGAGGCGATCGTCCAGGGCGGGTACAGCGCCACGGCCACGCTGCTCGGCCGGCCCGACTCCTCGCAGCTCTCGCTCACCGAGCTGTCCGAGATGTACTCGCGGCTCGCCGACGCCACCTCCCTGCCGATCCTCGCCGACGCGGACACCGGCTTCGGCAACGTGACCAACGTCGCACGCACCGTCCGCCTGTACGAGAAGGCCGGCGTCGCCGGGCTGTTCATCGAGGACCAGGTCTTCCCGAAGCGCTGCGGCCACATGGCGGGCAAGGCGGTGGTACCGCGGTCCGAGTGGCTCGCCAAGATCAAGGCCGCGCTCGACGCGCGCGACGACGCGGACTTCGTCGTCATGGCGCGCACCGACGCGATCGCGGTGAACGGGCTCGACGACGCGATCGAGCGCGCGCAGCTTGCGCGGGAGGCCGGCGCCGACCTCCTGTTCGTCGAGGCGCCGACCGGCGTGGACCAGATGCGCCGCCTCTGTCGCGAGATCCCCGGTCCCTGCCTTGCCAACAACGTCGAGTCCGGCCTCTCGCCGCTCGTGCCCGCGGACGAGCTGCAGGCGATCGGCTACGCGGCGGTCGTGTTCCCGGTTTCCGCCACCTATGCGATCGCGCACGCGCTGCGCGAGCTGTTCGCCACGCTCAGGCGCACCGGCACCACCGCGGACGCGCTGCCGCGGCTCGCGAGCTTCGGCGAGTTCAACGAGCTCGTGGGGCTCTCCGCCCAGCGGCGCCGCGAAGCCGACCTGCAGGACTACGCCGACGCGCTCGTCGCGCGGCACGCGAATCACTGACCCGTCTCCCCCTTCGACCAGGAGGTCCCATGCCCCGCACGCTACGCTTCCTCGCCGCCGCCGCGGCCTTCGCTTTCGGTTCCGTCGCCGCCGCCCAGCCGGTGGTGATGCGCGTCTCGCACCAGGTGCCGCCCGCGCACCACATGACGAAGCTGCTCGAGGCGTTCGCCGCCGACGTGAAGGCGCGCACCAACGGCGGCGTCGAGGTTCAGCTCTACGGCTCCGAGCAGCTCGCCAAGGCCGCCGAGAACTTCCCGCAGGTCGCGCGCGGCAACATCGAGGCGGCGATGAGCGTCAATTTCCAATGGGGCACGACGATCCCCGAGATGAGCGCGACGCTCATCCCCTACGCGATGAGCGACCTCGAGCGCATCAAGCGCTTCCCGGCCTCGGAGGCACGCAAGTTCCTCGACCAGAAGCTCGCTCAGCGCGGCGTGCACAGCGTCGCCTGGCTCTACATCACGCGCGAGACCATCATCACGTCGTCGAAGCGGCCGATCATCGCGCTCGAGGACTTCAAGGGCGTGAAGATCCGCGGACTGAACACGATGACCGACAACGCGCTGACGGCGGTCGGCGCCGCCCCCTCGGCCATGCCCGGCTCCGAGGTCTACCAGGCGCTGCAGTCCGGCGTGCTCGACGCGGGCCTCACCGACGTGTCGGCCGCGTACAGCCGCAAGTACTTCGAGGTGCAGAAATACGGCACCGTCGGGCCGATCTTCACGATCTACTTCCACATGTTCGCGAACCCGGCATGGTGGGCGAAGCTCAAGCCCGAGCACCGGCAGGCGATCGAGGCCGCCGCCGCCAAGTCCGAGGCCGACGCGATCGGCGTGACCGAGGCGACCGCCGCCGCCGCCATCCGGGATCTGCAGGCCAGGGGCATGACCATCCACCTCCAGACGCCGCAGGAGCAGGCCACGTGGCGCGCGGCGATGGAGAAGCCGGTGCGCGATGCGTTCCTGCAGACCGCGCCGGAAGGCGGGGCGAAGATCATCGAGCTGCTCGGCAAGCTCTGAGCGCGCGCCGGCCGGTCCCGATGAAGGCGTTCGAGCGCGTCGTCCGCGGACTCGCGCAGCTCGGCGTGGCGCTCGCCGCGATCGCGACGATCGCGTCGATGCTCCTGATCGGCTACTCGGTGTTCATGCGCTATTTCCTCAACCAGCCGACCGTCTGGATCGACGAGGCGGTCGGCTACCTCCTCGTCGCCTCGGTGATGCTCGCCGCGGCCGATGCCCTGCTGGAAGGCGAGCACATCTCGGTCGACGTCCTCACCTCGCGACTGGGCGCGCGCGGCCGGCGCCGCACGCTGCTCGCCGGCTTCGTGGCCGCGGCGATCACCGCCGCGCTGCTCGTGTTCGAGGGCGCCGACATGGTCGCCTTCTCGCGCATGGTCGATCTCAAGTCCAACGGCTATCTCGCCGTGCCGATGTGGATCCCGCAGGCGGTCGTGCCGCTGGGCGCCGCGCTGATGGGCGCCGCGGCGATCGTGGCCTTTGCCGCCGCCTGGCGCGACCGCAGCGACGGATCGGTACGGGGGCACGCGCAGCCACTATCCGCCCGCGGCGTCGACTAGCGCCGACGTGCTCTTCGCGCTGATCCTGGTCGGCCTCGTGCTGGTGCTGCTCACCGGCATCCCGGTGTTCGCCGGGCTGACGCTGTTCGCCACCGTTATCGTCTACGTCGCCGAGGGCAACTTGGGCGGCCTGGGCGACCTGGTGTTCGGCAAGCTCAACACCTACCTGCTGGTGGCGATCCCGCTGTTCACGCTGATGGCGCACTTCATGATCCGCGGCAAGGTCGTCGACGACCTGTTCGGCGCCGCGCACACGCTGCTGCGCCACCTGCCCGGCGGGATGGGCGTGGCGACCGTGGCCGCGTGCACGGTGTTCGCCGCGATCTCCGGATCGAGCGTCGCGACCGCGCTCACGATCGGCTCGGCGGCGATCCCGCTGATGATCCGCTACGGCTACAGCCCGCGGGTAGCCTACGGCGTGGTGGGCGGCGGCGGCACGCTGGGCATCCTGATTCCGCCGTCCGGGCCGATGGTGCTGTTCGGGGTCGTGTCGGACACGTCGATCGGCGCACTGTTCATGGCGGGCGTCGTGCCCGGGCTCATGCTCGCCGCGATCTTCGCGATCTACTGCATGACCGAGGCGAAGTTCGCGCGCCACCCGGTGAAGACCGAGCCGCGCGCCACGGCGCGCGAGGCGCTCGCCGCCCTTCGCCGCTCGTTCTGGGCGCTGACGCTGCCGGCGACGGTGCTGGGCGGCATGTACTTCGGCGTGTTCACCGCCACCGAGGCCGCCGCTGCGGGGGCGCTGGGAGCGCTGGCCATCGCGTCGCTCATCTACCGCAACCTTCCGCCCGCGGAGATCTGGCGCTCGGCGATCGACGCCGCCCGCAATTCGGCGATGCTCTTCCTGATCCTGGCGGCGGCGGCGCTGCTCGGCAACGCGCTCACCAAGCTGCGCATTCCCGTGCAGATGGTCGAGCTGGTCACGCATTACGGGCTGTCGCAGACCGGGTTCCTGCTCGCCGTGATGCTGGTGGTCTTCGTGCTCGGCATGTTCCTCGAGACGATCTCGATCATCCTGATCACGACGCCGGTCGTGCTGCCGGTGCTGGCCGCGCTGCACATCAACCCGATCTGGTACGGCATCCTGCTCACGATCAATCTCGAGCTCGCGCTGATCACCCCGCCCGTCGGCATGAACCTGTTCGCGATCAAGGCGATCACCCGCGCACCGATCGGCGAGATCATGCTCGGCGTGGCGCCCTACGTGGCGCTGCTGGTCGTCGGCCTGGGGCTGGTGCTCGCGTTCCCGCAGATCGCGTTGTGGCTGCCGGGGACGATGAACTACAAGTGATTCGCTCCCGGCCCCGGGCGAGGGCGAGTCGCATCGGGCCCGGACGCCCGGCATCCGTCGATCCGGTCCGGCGGACGCCGGAGGCGCGAGATCACGCCGGCCCGGCCGAGGGCGGCCACAGCCGTTCGCGGACGTCGCGCCACGCCTCGGGGGCGAACGCCTGCGCGAGCGGCGCCTCGGCGTCGCACGCGACGACGTCGCGCATCTCGTCGGGACCCGGCGGCTCCCGCGTCGCGAGCTGGTGCGCGAGCACTGCAAGGTCCGCCTCCGACGCGTCGCTGCCCGCGAGCGACCGCGCGAGGATGCGACGGCGCAGCGTTTCGGGCTTCGCGCCGAACGCCAGAATCGCGAACGGTACGTGAAGTCCGGCCGCGAGCGCGCGCGCGAGGTCCCGCTGCCAGCGCATGAGGAACGTGCCGTCGAGGATCGCCACGCGGCCCGAGTCGACGACCGCGCGCGCGAGCTCGCAAACGCGCTCGTACGTGGCGCGCGTGGCGTCGGCGCCGTAGAGCCCTCCCCCCGGCTCCGACCCCGAACGGCCGGTCGCGGCGAGGCCGTGCAGCCGCTTGCGCTCGACGTCGGTGCGCAGCCGCACCGCGCCCACCTGCTCGAGGAACGCCTGCGACCGCGTCGTCTTGCCCGAGCCGGAGAGCCCGTGCGTGACGACGATGCCGGGCCGTCCGGCCGTTGCGTGCCTGCGTGCGAGCGCGACGTAGCCGGCGCATTCGAGGTCGACGGGCGCCCGGCCTTCGGCCGTCGCGAGCTGGTCCGCGCGCAACGCCGCCACCTTCGCGCGCACCAGGGCGCGGTAGACGACGTAGAAGCGCAGCACCGCGAGCCCCGCGTAGTCGCCGGTGATCGACAGGTAGGCGTCGACGAACCGGTGTGCGAGGTCCGGCCGGCCGCGGTCCTCGAGGTCCATCGCCGTGAACGCGATCTCGCTCGCGACGTCGATCCAGCGCAGGTGCGCGTTGAAGTCGATGCCGTCGAAGACGACGATCCGGCCCTCGACGCGCGCGATGTTGCCCAGATGCAGGTCGCCGTGGCCCTCGCGCACGAAGCCGCCGGCAAGGCGCGCCTCGATCGTGCCGCGCAGCGCCGCGAACTCGCGCTCGGTCCAGTCGCGCAACGCCAGGAGGGCGTTGCGTTCCGCGCGATCGCCTCGCAGCCGCTCGAGACGATCGACGTTCTCGCGGGCGTAACCCAGCACGTCCTCGGGCGAGCCGTAGCCATCCCCCGGCTTCGCGACCGCGACCCGCGCGTGGAAGGCCGCGACGATCGCCGCGAGCGAGTCGATCTCCTGCGGAAGTAGCTCGCCGCGCTCGAGCTCACGGGACAGGAGCGCCTCCTGCGGGAACTCGCGCATCCTGACCGCGTACTCGATCGCCTCGCCCGTGCCGCCGGGTTCCGGCCGATCGACGTTGCCGGCGATCGGCACGACGTCGAGGTAGACCGCCGGCGCGAGCCGGCGATTGAGCCTCAGCTCCTCGTCGCAGTACCGGCGGCGCAGCGCGAGCGTCGAGAAGTCGACGAAGCCGAGCGAGACCGCCTTCTTGATCTTGTAGGCGTGCGCGCCGGTGAGCAGCACGTACGAGATGTGCGTCTCGATCACGCGCACGCCCGGTCCGAGCGCCTCGCGCAGCGCCGCGACGAGGCGCGCCTGGTCCGCCAGCGTGAGCTCGACAGGCAACGGTCGACCCTGTCCCGTGTCTCAGCGCTGCTTCTGGTAGGTGCCGACCAGCGTCGCGCTCGCGAGCACGCGGCCGTGCATCGCCTTCTCGAGCGAAGCCTTCGTCGCGGCGCCGAGCGACGCCGGCAGCGCCGCGTCGAGCGCGTAGAGCTTGAAGTAGTAGCGATGACGTCCGATCGGCGGGCACGGGCCGCCCCAGCCGGTCCTGCGCCAGTCGTTCGTCCCCTGGCAGGTGCCCTCGGGCAGCGCCGCGGGCGCCACCCCTTCGGCGAGGCCCGTCGACGATGCCGGCAGGTTGTAGAGCACCCAGTGCACCCACGTCGTCTTCGGGTGTGCGGGATCGGGCGCGTCGGGATCGTCGACGACGAGCGCGAGCGCCTTCGCGCCCGCCGGAACCCCGGTCCACGCAAGTGGCGGCGAGACGTCGTCGCCCTCGCAGGTGTAATGCGGCGGTATCGAGGCCCCGTCGGCGAATGCGGTCGATCGGATTTCCATGTCGGTCACCCCTCGACGCAGACGAGCAGCAGGTCGGCCCGCTTTCCATGGATCCGGCCCCGAAAAGGGGAGCATAGTACTAGCGGGCCAACCGCTGGCCGCACCGAGGAGATCGAGCAATGAGCGAAGCAGCGCGGATCCCACAGCCCGACCCAACCGCCAGGCGGTGTCGATCGCCACGGCGCGCGGTGTTCGACGAGAAGAAGCACGACCCCTATCAGGCGGCGGGCAAGGTCAGGGAGCCGGCCGTGTGCGAGGACTGCCGCGCCGCCTACCATCGCGGCCATTGGCAATGGGCACCCGCCGAGCCGGGCGCCCATCCGGTCGTCTGTCCCGCGTGCAGGCGCATCCGGGAGAAATTGCCGGCCGGCACGCTGGCGATCGAGGGTCCGTTCTTCCTCGCGCATCGCGACGAGATCCTGCACCTCGTGCGCAACGAGGCCGACCACGAGCGCAAGGAGCATCCGCTCAACCGGATCATGGGCATCGAGGACGGCCCGACCGGAAGCGTCGTCACGACGACCGACATCCACCTGCCGCAGCGCATCGGGCGCGCGCTCGAGCGCGCCTACGACGGCGAGCTCGACGTGCGCTACGGGGAGGACGAGTACGTCGTCCGCGTCCGCTGGCATCGCGGCTGACGCGAGCGGCTGAACGGATGCCAGCGAACGCGCCGCCGCGCGAGTCGCTGACGCCCTCTCGCCGCGACCCCATCGGCAGTGGGGTCGGCACGCGTGCGCGCGTCGGTTCGTGGACGCGCGGGCGTCGCGGGGGTATCATCCGCGGCCATTCGCCACGGGCCACAAGCCTCGCGTGCGCAAGCGTCGACGGGACGCCATCCCAGGTCCCGGAGCATCCCCAAAACACGATTTTGCGGAGTCCCTGATGTCCCCACCCGGCACCGGCGTCGCGCTCGCGAACGTCTCCCTAGACGACAAGTACGCGCTCGACACCGGCCGCGTGTATCTCACCGGCACGCAGGCGATCGTCCGCCTGCTGATCCTGCAGCAGCAGCGCGACAAGCTCGCGGGGCTCAACACCGGCGGCTTCGTCTCCGGCTATCGCGGTAGCCCGCTGGGCGGCCTCGACCAGGCGCTGTGGAGCGCGAAGAAGTTCCTCGAGCGCGCGAACGTCAGGTTCCAGCCGGGCCTGAACGAGGATCTCGCGGCGACGTCGATCTGGGGCACGCAGCAGGTCAACCTGCACCCGGGCGCCACCGTCGATGGCGTCTACGCCATGTGGTACGGCAAGGGCCCGGGCGTCGACCGCTGCGGCGACGTGTTCAAGCACGCGAACTACGCCGGCACGTCGAAGCACGGCGGCGTGCTCGCGCTCGCCGGCGACGACCACGCGGCGAAGTCCTCGACGCTGCCGCACCAGTCGGACCACCAGTTCTCGGCGGCGATGATCCCGGTGCTCTACCCGTCGTCGGTGCAGGAGATCCTGGACCTGGGCCTGCACGGCTGGGCGATGAGCCGCTATTCGGGCCTGCTGGGTCGGCTTCAAGGCGCGTCGCGGACACCGGTCGAGAGCTCGGCATCGGTGTCCATCGACCCGGACCGCGTCAACATCGTCGTCCCGACGACTTCCCGCTGCCGCCCGGCGGCGTCTCGATCCGCTGGCCCGATCCGCTCCTGTCACCGAGGCGCGGATGCACGACCACAAGATCTACGCGGCGCTGCACTACGCGCGCGTCAACCGGCTGAACCGGATCGTCGTCGACAGCCCGAAGCCGCGGCTCGGCATCGTCACGTCGGGCAAGAGCTACCTCGACGTGCGCCAGGCGCTCGACGACCTCGGCCTCGACGAGCGCGACCTGGCGGAACTGGGCATCCGCGTCTACAAGATCGCGATGCCCTGGCCGCTCGAGCCGGAAGGCGTGCGCGAGTTCGCCGAGGGCCTCGAGGAGATCCTCGTCGTCGAGGAGAAGCGGCAGGTCGTCGAGTACCAGCTCAAGGAGCAGCTCTACAACTGGCGCGACGACGTGCGCCCGCGCGTCGTCGGCAAGTTCGACGAGAAGGGCGAATGGGTGCGCCCGCACGGCGACTGGCTGCTGCCCGCCGCGAGCGAGCTCACGCCCGCGATGATCGCGCGCGTGATCGCGAAGCGCATCGAGCTCCTCGGCCTCCATCCGAACGACGCCGACCGCGAGCGCATCGCGCGGCGCGTCGAGTTCATCAACCAGAAGGAAGCCGCGCTCGCGAAGCCGCGCATCGGCATCGCGCGCACGCCCTACTTCTGCTCGGGCTGCCCGCACAACACGTCGACGCGCGTGCCGGAAGGCAGCCGCGCGACCGCCGGGATCGGATGCCACGTGATGGCGATCTGGATGGACCGGTCGACGTCCGAATTCACACACATGGGCGGCGAAGGCGTGCCGTGGATCGACGCGAGCTGCGCGAGACGGAAGGCACCTCGATCCTCCTCTACGACCAGACCTGCGCGGCCGAGAAGCGGCGCCGCCGCAAGCGCGGCAAGTTCCCGGACCCGGCGAAGCGCGTCGTCATCAACGAGCTGGTCTGCGAAGGCTGCGGCGACTGCGGCGTCAAGTCGAACTGCGTGTCGGTCGCGCCGGTCGAGACCGAGTTCGGGCGCAAGCGCACGATCGACCAGTCCTCGTGCAACAAGGACTACTCGTGCGTCAACGGGTTCTGCCCGTCGTTCGTCACCGTCGAGGGCGGGAACCTGCGCAAGCCCGGCAAGGCCGAGGCGCCCGACTTCTCGACGCTGCCTCCGCCGCCGCCCGGGCCTTCGCTCGCGGACCCCTACGGCATCCTCGTCACCGGGATCGGCGGCACCGGCGTCGTCACGATCGGCGCGCTGCTCGGCATGGCCGCGCACCTCGAGGGCCGCGGCGTGTCGGTGCTCGACATGGCGGGGCTCGCGCAGAAGAACGGCGCGGTGCTCTCGCACGTGCGCATCGCCGACTCGCCCGAGAAGCTGCACGCCACGCGCATCGCGGCGGGCGAGGCGAAGCTCGTGCTCGCCTGCGACATCCTGACCGGCGTCGGCTACGAGTCGATCGCGAAGATGCAGCGCGGCGTCTCGAAGGCACTCGTCAACACCGGGCTCGTGATGCCGGCCGACTTCACGCGCAAGCCCGACCTCCAGTTCCCGCTGGGGTCGATGGAGCGCGAGATCTCGGACGCGGTCGCGACGGGCGACGCCGAGTTCCTCGACGCCACGACGCTGGCGACGCGGCTCATGGGCGACTCGATCGCGACCAACCTGTTCATGGTCGGCTACGCGTACCAGCGGGGCCTGCTGCCGCTGTCGGAGGCGTCGATCCTGCGCGCGATCGAGCTGAACGCGACGTCGGTCGAGTCGAACAGGCTCGCGTTCCGGTGGGGCCGGATGGCCGCGCATGCGCCGGCCAGGGTCGCCGAGGCCGCGACGCCGAAGCGCCCGGTGCCCGAGTCGCAGCGGATCTCGGCCTCGCTCGACGAGGTGATCGAGCGGCGTGTGAAGTACCTGACCGGCTACCAGGACGCCGCGTACGCGAACGCCTACGCCGAGCTGGTGGCGCGCGTGCGCTCGACCGAGGCGCGCGTGATGCCCGGCTCGACCGCGCTCGCCGAGGCCGTCGCGCGCTACGACTTCAAGCTGCGCGCGATCAAGGACGAGTACGAGGTCGCGCGCCTCTACGCCGAAACGGACTTCGCGGAGCGCATCGCCGAGCAGTTCGAGGGCGACTACAAGCTGGTGTTCCACCTCGCGCCGCCGCTCGTGAACAAGCCCGACCCGGCGACCGGCATCGCGAAGAAGTCGAGCTACGGCCCGTGGATGATGAAGGCGTTCCGCACGCTCGCGAAGCTCCGCCGATTCCGCGGCACCTGGCTCGACGTGTTCGGCCGCACCGACGAGCGCAGGCTCGAGCGGCGGCTGCTGGCCGAGTACGAGTCGCAGGTCGACGAGATCCTGGGCAAGCTCGCGCCGCACAACCACGCGATCGCGGTCGAGATCGCGCGCGTGCCCGAGCAGATCCGCGGCTATGGCCACGTCAAGGAGCGCTTCGCCAGGGAAGCGAAGGCTCGCGAGACCGTGCTCGTCGGCGAGTTTCGCGCGGCGGTGGCGCCGACGGCGCCCGTCCGGGTTGCCGCCTGACCCCATCCCGGTGTCCCTTAACTCCTGCTTAAGCCAAACGAACGTCGTCTCCCGCACAATCGCCCGATGAAGACCCTCCGCCGCCGTCCCCTGCTCGTCAGCCTGTTCGTCGCTCCCGTCGCGCTCGCCGCCTCGTTCGGCGGCGTCGACGTCCCGCCGCCTCCCCGCCCGCTGACCGAGACGATCTGGGGCGTCGCGGTCCCCGATCCGTACCGCTTCCTGGAGACACGAAGGATCCGCAGGTCCAGGCGTGGATGAAGGCGCAAAACGACGCGACCGAGGCGATCTTCGCGCGCATCCCGGGGCGCGAGACGATGCTCGCGCGCATCCGCGAGATCGAGTCGAAGGCATCGGGCGTGACGCAGAGCGCCGAGCGCGCCGCGGGCGGGCGCTACGTGTTCCTCAAGCGGGACCCGCAGGACAACCAGTTCAAGCTGGTCTGGCGCGAGACCGCGGACGGGCCGGACCGCCTGATCGTCGATCCGGAGGCGCTCGCGAAGGCGACCGGCACGCCGCACGCCGTCATGGATTTCGCGCCTTCTCCGGACGGCAAGCGCGACGCCTACTCGCTGCAGGCCGGCAGCGGCGAGATCGGCACGCTCCACGTCGTCGACCTGCAAAGCGGCAAGCCGCTGATCGAGCCGATCGACCGGATCCGCACGCCAGCGCCGCGTGGCTCGACGACGGCTCCGGCTTCTTCTACTCGCGGTTGCGCGAAGGCTACGAGAAGTATCCGGTCGCCGAGCGCTTCGACGACCATGCGCGGCACTTCCGCTCGCTGGCCGACGCGCAGGGCGACCGCAACGTGTTCAGTCCGCTGCGCGACGCGGGCCTCGGCCTGCCGCGCTACGCCAGCGGTGACCCGTATCAGATCGCCGGCACGAAGCTCGCCGCCAACCGGGTGTACTTCGGCGTCGATCCCTACCAGGCCCTCTACCTCGGCGATCTCGACGCCGCCACGAAGGGGACCGCGACGTGGACGAAGGTCGTCGGCGTCGACGACAAGGCGGTCGAGATCGGCATTGCCGGCGGCTACGTCTACCTCCGCACGTCGAAGCGCGCTCCCCGCTTCGAGATCGTCCGCATGTCCCTCTCGTCGCCCGATCCGGCCAGGGCCGACGTCGTCGTGCCGGCCTCCGAGCGCGTGATCGTCGCGATGCGCGCGGCCCGCGACGCCCTGTACGTGGTGCGCCGCGACGGTGCGACCCATTCGCTCTGGCGCCTCAAGCACGAGGCCGACGCGAAACCGGAACGGATCGCCCTGCCGTTCGAAGGCGCGATCGAGCTGACCGGCGCATCGGACCGGCTCGACGGCGTGGTGTTCGATCTCGGCGGCTGGACCCGCGCCACGAAGCCATGGACCTACGACCCGTCGGTCGGGATGGTCGCGCAGCTTCCGTTCGTCGCGCCCGGCGCGTACGACGCGCCGGACGACATCATGGCGCGCGAGATCCGCTACCGCAGCCACGACGGCGTCGAGGTGCCGATGTCGATCGTGATGCGCAAGGACGTCAAGCTCGACGGCACCAATCCGACGATCCTCTACGGCTACGGCGCCTACGGCATCACCGAAGATCCGTTCCTCAATCCGCGCTGGTACGCGTGGGTGCAGCGCGGAGGCGTGCTCGCGTTCGCGCACGTCCGCGGCGGCGGCGCGTTCGGCGAGGAGTGGCACCTGGCCGGACGCAAGGCCACGAGCCGAACACCTGGAAGGATGCGATCGCGGCCGCCGAATGGCTCATCGCCGGTGGCTACACGAGCAAGTCGAGGATCGGCATCTACGGCGGCAGCGCCGGCGGCATCTTCGTCGGCCGCTCGATCACCGAGCGGCCGGACCTGTTCGCCGCCGCGGTGCCCGCGGTCGGGATCTTCGACATGCCGCGTTTCGAGCTCGCGTCGAACGGCGCGGCGAACGTTCCCGAGTTCGGCTCGGTCAGGAACGATCAGGAGTTCAAGGCCCTGATGGCGATGAGCACCTATCACGAGATCAGGGACGGCACCGCCTACCCGGGCATCCTGCTGGCGCACGGCGTCAACGACATCCGCGTGCCGGTGTCGGAGTCGCTCAAGGCCGGCGCGCTTCGCGGCCGCGACGTCGAGCGGCGCCGGTGCTGCAGCGCCTGAGTTCGACAGCGGGCACGGCCAGGGCAGCACCGCGCGCAGTCGCAGCTGCGGACCACCGACGTGTGGACGTTCATGCTCTGGCAGTTCGGCGTGCCCGAGTACCAGCCGAAGCGTGCGGAGCCCGTAGAGAAGCCGTAGCGGGCGCGCGTCGAGCGTTCCCTATACTCGCGGCATGCCCCGTGCCGCGCTCGCCCCCGCCGTCGTCGATGCCCCGGAGCCGGGCGCCGATCGGTTCGCGCCCGTGCGCGCGTGGCTCGCCGCGCAGGGCCACACGCCGTTCGCGTTCCAGCAGGAGGTCTGGTCCGCGTACGCGCGCGGGGAATCCGGGCTCATCCACGCGCCCACCGGCATGGGCAAGACCTGGGCCGCGTGGCTCGGGCCACTGGCCCTCGGCCCCGAAGGCGCGGAGGACGCCCCGCCGCCGCTCACCGTCGTCTGGATCACGCCGCTGCGCGCGCTCGCGTCCGACACCGGCCTCGCGCTCGCTCGTGCCGCCCAGGCGCTGAAGCCGCACTGGACGGTCGACGTGCGCACCGGCGACACGCCGGCGTCGGCCCGCACGCGGCAGGATCGCCGGCTGCCGACGGCGCTCGTCACGACGCCCGAGAGCCTCACGCTCATGCTCTCGCGCGCCGACTGGCGCGAGCGTTTCGCCCATCTGCAGGCGGTCATCGTCGACGAGTGGCACGTGGCGCTCTTCCCGTCTGGGGGTTGTCCGCCACGCTCGCGAACCTCGACGAGGCCGCATCCGCCCTGCTCGGCCCCGCGCGCGCGGCGTCGGCGCGAATCGTGCGCGGCCTCGAGGCGAAGACCGTCGTCATCGACACGATCCGCCCGCCGTCGATCGAGCGGTTTCCGTGGGCCGGGCACATCGGCGTCAGGCTCCTGCCCGAGCTGATCCGCGCGATCGAGAACGCGCGCTCGACGCTCGTCTTCACCAACGTCCGCTCGTCGTCCGAGATCTGGTACCAGGCGATCCTCGCGGCGCGCCCGCACTGGGCCGGCACGATCGCGCTCCACCACGGCTCGCTCGAGCGCGAGGTGCGCGACTGGGTCGAGGCCGGACTGCGCGAGGGTCGGCTGCGCGCCGTCGTCTGCACGTCGAGCCTCGACCTCGGCGTCGACTTCGCGCCGGTCGACCAGGTGCTGCAGATCGGGAGCCCGAAGGGCGTCGCGCGGCTGATGCAGCGCGCCGGCCGCAGCGGGCATCGTCCCGGCGAGATCTCGCGCATCACCGTGCTGCCGACGCACGCGCTGGAGCTCGTCGAGGCAGCGGCCGCGCGCGCCGCCGCCGCCGACGCGATGATCGAGCCGCGCGTCCCGCTCGACGGCCCGACCGACGTGCTGGTGCAGCATCTCGTCACCTGCGCGCTGGGTGGCGGATTCGAGCCGGCGGCGCTGCTCGCCGAGGTGCGAGGCACGCACGCCTACCGCGGGCTCACCGACGATGCGTGGCGCTGGACGCTGGACTTCGTCACGCACGGCGGCGCGAGCCTGAATGCTTACCCCGAGTACCGGCGCGTGGTGATCGGCGAGGATGGCGTCGCTCGCGTCCCCGATGCCCAGATCGCGCGCAGGCACCGGATGCAGGTCGGCACGATCGTCTCCGAGGCGTCGATCACCGTGCGCATGAGCACCGGCCGCGCGCTCGGCCACGTCGAGGAGTCGTTCGTCGCGCGCCTGACGCCCGGCGACTGCTTCGTGTTCGCCGGCCGCGTGCTCGAGTTCGTGCGCGTGCGCGAGATGACCGCGTGGGTGAAGCCCGCGCCCTCGCGCGCCGCGATCGTGCCGCGCTGGATGGGCGCGAAGATGGCGCTATCGACGCTGCTCGCCGAGCGCACACGCTCGCTCATCGCCGACGCGAAGCGCGGGACCTACGCGTCGCCGGAATTGAAGCTCGTGCGCCCGCTGCTCGAGCTGCAGAAGCGCTGGTCGGCGCTGCCCGACGAGCGCGAGTGGCTGGTCGAGCGGCTCGCGGCGCGCGAGGGCCACTACCTGTTCTTCTACCCGTTCGTGGGGCGTCTCGCCCACCTGGGGCTCGCCACGCTGTTCGGCTACCGGCTCTCGCGCGAGACGCCGCGCACGTTCTCGATGACGGTCAACGACTACGGCTTCGGGTTGCTCTCGCCCGAGCCCGTGGACCTGTCGCTGGGCGTGCTGGGCCGCCTCATGGCCGCGCCGGGCGTCGAGGAGGACATCCTCGCTGGCGTCAACGCCGCCGAGATGGGGCGCCGCCAGTTCCGCGAGATCGCGCGCGTGGCCGGCCTCGTGTTCCAGGGCTATCCCGGGCAGGGGCAGTCGGCGCGGCAGCTGCAGGCGTCGTCGGGCCTGCTCTACGACGTGTTCGTCGACTACGACCCGGAGAACGAGTTGCTGGCCCAGAGCCAGCGCGAGGTGCTCGACCGCCAGCTCGAGGCGCCGCGGCTCGCCGCCGCGCTCGACCGGATGCGCCGCGACCGCGTCGTCGTCACGACGCCGGCGCGCCCCACGCCGTTCGCGTTCCCGCTGATGGTCGAGATGTTCCGCGAGAAGCTCTCGACCGAGGCGCTCGGGTCGCGCGTCGCGCGGATGGTGGCGGAGCTCGAGCGGGCAGCCGGGGGCTGAGCGTCGCCGGCTTCAGGGGTGCGGCCTTTCGGTCGGCACCCCGGCTGCGCGATCACTGCCGGACGCCGATGAATTCGTTGCTTTCCACGTCCGGCCCTCCGATTTGCGCGTGGATGACCGTGCGTGCCAACCACCCGATCCGGGCCGCCGTCGAACGCGAACTCGAACTCGTGGAAGTCGCAGAGCCTGTAGAAGAGGGCAGCTTGGCAATTGGTCTCCTCGCTTGCCAGGAAGCGGCCCGCCGAGTAGGTCACGACCAGCGCCATCGGCTCGGGCTTGTCGACCAGCGAGTACTGCCCCCCAAGGCGAAACTCGTAGACGTTGCGTTCCTCGACATAGACACGCCCGACGCCGGGAACACGACAGGGCGATCGAACTGCCACGAGCCCTTGAGGTCGACCAGCTGCTCGAGCGCACTCGCGGAGCCGCCGAGCCCGCACATCGCAACGCCTTCGCCTATCCAGCCGCGCGCGAGCATCTCGTCGTAGTCGATCGTGCTGCTGAGATACCGGTGGTTGGGGTCGAACCGGCCGTTGAACACCCGATAGATCGGATTGGGCTTCACCGGAGGGGCGTACGGGTTCGTGCTCGCGCACGAACCCGTTCAACGGGGGTGTGGATGTAAAGTCGATCGCCTCGAACGCCCAGACCTTCCGGCCAGCGCGCCTGCACGTAGTCGCACTCGGCCGCGTCCGCGGTGTAGAAGTGGCTCGTGTAGGCGGAAGCGAAGAACCGGCAGACCGGTGCGCCGGCCCCGTTGGACGCCGCGGCATCGATTGCCCCGAAATCCCGGCCGGTCCGGACCCAGCCGCGCGATGGCTCGCGGACCAGCAGCATCGCCTCGTCGCGGTTGGCCGTCCTGAAGTAGCGGTCGTAGGTGGCATGGTAGAACTCATAGACCAGGACGACGCCAAAGGCACGGACGCCGTCGGAGGCGAGTGCAGCGAGCAGGGCCAGCAGGAGCCCGAACCTCCGGGCGGCCCGACGATCGGCGCGGCGCGGCATGCGACACCTCCCTTCGGGACACGATGCGCGCCGTGTTCACCGTCCGGTGCACGTGCACGGCATCGGGACAACGCGCGCCGTCCGCCCCATGAAGCCGACGATGCCGGCGCATGGCGCGCGGCGCGGATCCGCTCGCCGTCAGGGTCCTCCGACCGGGGGGACCGGCGCAAGTCCCGTCCGGCCAGTCAGGGGCCCACGCGCGCGCCGTCATCGCGGCTGCCGTGCATCCGAGCCCCTGAACCATGCCATTCGACCGAGGCGCTCGCGTCCCGCGGATGGTGGCGAAACTCGAGCGGGCGGCGGGCGACTGAGCGCTCGTGGACAAAAAAACGGCCGCCACTGGCGGCCGCAATACCACTGGAGGACAGGGAAGACTTCCCGGACGGGGCGGCCACGACGGCCACCGCCGGTCCGGCAACGCACGACAGCAAGGTCATTGTGGCCATCGATGATGGCAACTGCGTGACAGTCCTCGCACGCGCGGTAGACAATGCAGGCTCGCCCAACCGACCTCCGGGCTAGCCATGTCCACGGCCAATCCCTTCGACCTCTCTGGGCGCGTCGCGCTCGTCACCGGCGCCGCGCGAGGGCTCGGCCACGCGATCGCCGCGGGCCTCGCGCGCGCTGGCGCCACGGTGGTGCTCAACGGCCGCGACCGCGTGGCGGTCGCCAAGGCGGCTGAGCCGATCGCGAAGGCCGGCGGGAGGACCGACATCTCGGTGTTCGACGTCACCGACGCGGCGGCCGTCAGGGCCGGCGCCGCCGGAATCGAGCCGAAACACGGCCCGCTCGACATCGTCGTCAACAATGCCGGCATCCAGCGCCGCCATCCGGTCGCCGACTTCCCGCTCGCCGACTTCGACGCGGTGATCGAGACGAACCTCAAGGCGCCGTTCGTCGTCGCGCAGGCGGCGATTCCCGGCATGCGCAAGCGCGGGCGCGGCAGCATCATCAACATCGCGTCGCTGACGAGCGAGCTCGCGCGGCCCAACATCGTCCCGTACGCCGCCGCGAAAGGCGGCGTACGGCAGCTCACACGCGGGCTCGCCGTCGAGCTCGCCGCCGACGGCATCCGCGTCAACGCGATCGCGCCGGGCTACTTTGCCACCGAGATGAACAAGGCGCTCACCGACGACGCCGAGTTCGTCGCGTGGGTGAACCTGCGCACGCCGATGAAACGCTGGGGCGATCCCGACGAGCTCGCCGGCATCGCGGTGTTCCTCGCGAGCGACGCCGCGTCGTTCGTCACCGGTCAGACGATCTACGTCGACGGCGGGATGAGCGTGAACCTGTAGCCGTCGTCGGTCCGGCTTCGGCCGGACGCGTTTTCGAGGCGCCCAGAGTTTGCCGCCAGCCGGCACGGCAATGACTTGCAGCGCTTGCCACAGGGTCGGCCTTCAGGCCGACGCCTTCCTTCGATGCAGCGAAACCTGCGTCATTGAAGCCCGACCCACACAAGCGCGCCGTTCGTGGGTCGGCCTTCAGGCCGACGACTTTTCTTCGATGTCGCGAAACCCGTCGGGCTGAAGCCCGACCCACA
>JADIZG010000024.1 GCA_016704895.1 Betaproteobacteria bacterium | reverse complement strand
GGCCGTCACTTGAGCTTCGTTTCCTTGTACTCGACGTGCTTGCGGGCGACGGGATCGAACTTCTTGATCACCATCTTCTCGGGCATCGTCTTCTTGTTCTTGGTCGTCGTGTAGAAATGGCCGGTGCCGGCCGACGACTCGAGCTTGATCTTCTCGCGCATGGTCGATCCTTGAGGGTCAGACGTGCTCGCCGCGGGCGCGCATCGTCGCGAGCACCGAGTCGATGCCGTTCTTGTCGATCGTGCGCAGCGCGTGCGTGGTGAGCCGCAGGTTGATCCAGCGGTTCTCGCTCTCGACCCAGAACCGGCGACGCTGCAGGTTGGGCAGGAAGCGGCGCTTCGTCTTGTTGTTGGCGTGCGACACGTTGTTGCCCACCATCGGGGCCTTGCCGGTGACTTGACAGACTCGAGCCATCGCTCGCTCCTTCGAATGCGGGTGCCGATACGGCAAAGAGCGCGATTATCGCTGTTTTCCTCCGCCGGATCAAGCCTTCTGGGGTCGGTGCGACCGGCCTCGGCCGGGGCCGGGAGGGTCGGCCCCGGTCGGCGACGTCCGGGGCCGCCCCGACGCAAAACCGCCTTTCCCGTCAGCGGGTTAGCCTGCGCCTGCCGGGGAGTCACAGCAGCCCCCGCTCGGCGAACGACGTCACGCGGGGCCCGGCCACGACCAGGTGATCGAGCGTGCGGACGTCGACGAGCGACAGTGCGCTCTTGAGCGACTGCGTCAGGAGCTCGTCGGCCCGCGAAGGCTCGGCGACGCCCGACGGGTGGTTGTGCGCGAAGATCACCGCCGCCGCGTTGCGCGCGAGCGCCGTCTTCACGACCTCGCGCGGGTAGACGCTGGTCTGCGCGAGCGTGCCGCGGGCGAGCTCCTCGGCCGAGATCAGCCGGTGCTGGCTGTCGAGAAAGAGCCCGACGAACACCTCGACCGTCTCCGGCACCAGCACGAGCCTGAGGTAGTCGCGCACCGCGTCGGGCGAGGTGAGCGCGTCGCCGCGGGCGACGTCGGCGAGCGTTACGCGCCGCGCGATCTCGATCCCTGCCGCGAGCCTGGCGGCCTTGCCCGTGCCGATGCCGCGGATCGACGCAAGCGAGGCGGGCGACGCCCGCGCGAGCCCGGCGAGGCCGCCGCAATGCGCGATCACCGCCTGCGCGACGTCGAGCGCGGTCGCCCCCGGGAGCCCGGTGTCGAGGATCACGGCGACGAGCTCGGCGTCGGTGAGGCTCGCCGGACCGCGGGACGAAAGGCGCTCGCGCGGGCGCTCGGCGACCCGCCCGGCGCGGGGAACGCGCATGCGCTCGGCCGAGGGGCTCGGCGTTCCGGCGTCGGATCTCGTGTCCATGGCAAAGAGGGTAAACTGCGGCGCCCGACCCTCGCGATCCGACTCATGGCCGATCCCGCTCCCGCCCCGCTCGCCCGAGTCGTGCTCGGCGTGACCGGCGGCATCGCCGCGTACAAGGCCGCCGAGCTCGCCCGCCTGTTCGTGAAGGCCGGCGTCGCAGTCGACGTCGTGATGACCGAGGCCGCCACGCGCTTCGTGACGCCGACGACGTTCCAGGCGCTGACCGGGCGGCCGGTCGCGACCGACCTGTGGGCGTCGGGCGCGTCGAACGCGATGGACCACATCGCGATCTCGCGCGGCGCCGACGGCATCGTCGTCGCGCCCGCCTCCGCCGATTTCCTCGCGAAGCTCGCGCACGGCCGCGCCGACGACCTGCTCTCGACGCTGTGCCTCGCGCGCGAGTGCCCGCTGCTGGTCGCGCCCGCGATGAACGTTCAGATGTGGTCGAACGCGGCGACGCGGCGCAACGTCGCGCAACTCGCGGCCAACGGCGTCGCGATCCTCGGCCCCGCCTCCGGCGACCAGGCCTGCGGCGAGATCGGCGACGGCCGCATGCTGGAGGCGCAGGACATCCTCGACGCGGTCGTCGCGTCGCGCGTGCCGAAGGTCCTCGCCGGGAAGCGCGTGCTGCTGACCGCGGGACCGACGTTCGAGGCGATCGACCCGGTGCGGGGCATCACCAACACGAGCTCCGGCAAGATGGGATTCGCGCTCGCGCGCGCGGCCGCCGAGGCGGGCGCGGACGTCACGCTCGTCGCGGGTCCGACGGCGCTCGCCACGCCGGCGGGCGTCGATCGCGTCGACGTCGTCAGCGCGGCCGAGATGGCCGACGCGGTGCTCGCGCGCGTCGATCGCAGCCACGTGTTCGTCGCCGTCGCCGCGGTCGCCGACTACCGTCCGGCGCAGGTCCACGCGCAGAAGGTCAAGAAGAAGCCCGAGCCGATGACGATCGCGCTCGAGCCGACCGTCGACATCCTCGCCACCGTCGCCGCGCGCGCGAAGGCGCCGTTCTGCGTGGGCTTCGCCGCCGAGAGCCAGGACGTCGTCAAGCTCGGGGAGGAGAAGCGCAGGCGCAAGAAGCTCGCGATGCTCGTCGCGAACCGCGCGCAGGACGCGATGGGCGCCGACGACAACGAGGTGACGATCCTCGACGACCGGGGCGCGCACGCGCTGCCGCGCATGGACAAGCTCGCGCTCGCGCGGCGACTCGTCGGCGAGATCGCCGCCCGGTTGCCGAAGCGGTGAGCCGTGCGGTCGACGCGCGGGACGATGCCCGGCGACGATGCGCGGAGTGATGCTCGCCCGACGCGGCAGCCACGCCAGGCGATTCCTCCTTCAATCTCCATCGCTCATCTCATCCTTCGGCCCCTGCTCCCGTTCCGCCTGATGCCCATCGACGTCCGCATCCTCGACGAACGCATCCGCGATTCGCTCCCGGCCTACGCGACACCCGGCGCCGCCGGCGGGATGGACCTGCCTGCCCGTCGAAGCCCCGGTGACGCTCGAGCCCGGCGACGTGCACCTCGTCTCCACCGGCATCGCGATCCACGTCGGCGACCCGGGGTACGCGGCGCTGATCCTTCCGCGCTCGGGCCTCGGGCACAAGAACGGATCGTGCTCGGCAACCTCGTCGGGCTCATCGACTCCGGACTACCAGGGTCCGCTGATGCTGAGCTGCTGGACCCGCGGGCGCGAGCCGTTCGTGCTGCAGCCGCTCGACCGCCTCGCGCAGCTCGTGATCGTGCCGGTCGCCCGGGCCGCATTCCGCGTCGTCGACGCGTTCGACGCGACCGCGCGCGCGCGGAGGGCGGGTTCGGGAGCACGGGGCGGTAGCACGGCATCCGGCGCCAGCGCTTCCGGGAACGGAACTTGCTGAAGAGGTTCTTTCCGAGGTATGCCCTGACCGGTCGTCGTGACCACACCCATTGCCATGCAGCATGCCCGACCCGTCCAGGTCCGGACGGCGTTCGTCGGCGCAGTCTTCTTCCTGTCGGGGGCCGCTGCCCTCGTCTACCAGATAGCGTGGCAGCGCCTGCTGTTCACGTCGTTCGGCGTCGACATCGAGTCGGTCACGATCGTCGTGTCCACGTTCATGTGCGGCCTCGGCCTCGGCGCGATCGCCGGCGGTGCGCTGGCCGATCGCTTCGCCTCGCGCCTTCTTGTCCTCTTCGCGCTCTGCGAGCTCGGGATCGGCCTCTTCGGCCTCGTCAGCGTACCGTTCATCCGGGCGCTGGGTGAAGTCTTCGCGACGTCGCCGCGCGTCGTCGTGGCCGCCGTCAACTTCGGCGCGCTCCTCATCCCGACGTCGCTGATGGGCGCGACGCTTCCCATCCTGGTCACCGATGCGGTACGCAGGCACGGCGGCGTCGGGGTGTCGATCGGCGCGCTCTATTTCATCAACACCTTCGGAGCGGCCTCGGGCGCGCTCGCGCTGGGTGTCGGACTTTCGCGGTGCTCGAGCTTCCGCAGGCGATCGCCGCGGCGGCGCTGGTCAACTTCACGGTGGCCTCGGGCGCGATGCTGCTCGCATGGAGCGAGCGTTGAAGGCCGTCGCCTTCGCCCCGGATCCTGTCGTTCTGCGTCGGGTTCCTCAGCCTGTCGCAGGAGATCCTGTTCGTCCGTCTGGCGAGCTTCGCCTACGAGTCGCTGCCGAGCGCCTTCGCGTTCGTGCTGGTGTTCTTCCTGCTGGGCATCGCGTTCGGGGCGAATGTCGGCAAGCGCATCTGCGCGCGGCGGTGACCTGCGGCTCGCCGGCGGCCGCGTGCTGCTCGCGGCGTTCGCACTGGATGCGCTCGTCCCGACGATCGCGACCATGGGCGCGAGCACCGCCGTGAGCCCTATCGTCCTCGGAGTGCTGATCCTCGTGTCGGCGGCGCTCAAGAGCGTCCTGTTCCCGATCGCGCACGAACTGGGGTCGGTCCCGACGGGAGCCCGCGTCGGGCGCTCGATCTCGCTCGTGTACGCGAGCAACATCGCCGGCTCGACGCTCGGGCCGTTGCTCACCGGTTTCCTGCTGCTCGATCACGTCTCGCTCGAGCACGCATTCCGCCTCGTCGCGATCGGCACGGGCATGCTCGGCGCTGCGTGCGTCATCGCGTCGCGCCCGAGGCTCGCCGGCGCCGCCGCAATCGCATGTACCGTCGCGGCGGCATGGACGGTCCTCGCACCCGCACGCCTCGTTTCCGAGTACGCGATGCGTGACGCGGAAATGCAGCCGCCGAACCTGATCATCGAGACCCGGAGCGGCATCATCCACACGCTTCCCCACGCGTCGGGCGGCGACGCGGTCTACGGCAGCAACGTCTACGACGGACGGATCAACACGGACCTGCGCATCAACAGCAACGGCATCCATCGCGCATACGTGCTCGCAGCGCTGCATCCGAAGCCCTCGCGCGTGCTCGTGCTGGGGCTGAGCTCCGGCTCGTGGACCCGCGTGCTGGCTCAGTTTCCGGGGGTCGAGCGCATCGACGTCGTCGAGATCAACCCGGGGTACCTCGACCTGATTCGCCGCCATCCCGAGGTCGCTCCGATTCTCGACGACCCCCGGATCCGCATCGACGTCGACGACGCGAGGCGCTGGCTCGTCCGGCACCCCGACCGGCGATACGACCTCATCGTCATGAACACGAGCTACTACTGGCGCGCGTATGCGACCAACCTGCTGTCCCGCGAGTTCCTCCAGCTCGCGCGACGGCACCTCGCACCGGGGGCGTCATGACCTACAACACCACGAGCTCGCCCGACGTGCTCTGGACCGCGCGCGACGTGTTCCCGTTCGTTCGGCGCTACGTCAATTTCGCGTACGTCGCCGAGCACGATTTCACGAGCCGGATCGGGCTTCTTGGCGAGCGCATCTGGTCGATCGGCCCCCCCGACAGGCCATGGCTGGACCGCAACCAACCGGCGGACAGGCGGCGCCTGCTGCCGCACAGGGCGCCGCGCTGCCGGGCCGGGAACCGCGCTTCCTCCCCTGCATCAACCCGGCCGGGCAACCCGGCCGACGACCTCGCCGCGCGCAGTCCACCGCCGGCAGGTCGTGGTCGTAGTCGAGCCAGCTCAACGAATCGGTCGACACCAGGCGGGCAGTCCCGGGAGCGCATCGGCAGTCAGGCTGAGCTCGTGCTTGTCGCGAGGCAGGTGCAATCCGCCGAGGGCGACCAGCGTCGGGAACACCGATTCCGCCGTGACCGGGCGGTCGCGGTTGGCGCGGATCGAGCCCCATGCCGACGGGTCCCAGGCCCGCGCCCCGTCCGACATCCAGATCATGAATGGTACGTGGAAGTTGGTCGCGCTGGTCACCCCGTGCCCGGCCTTGAAGCACGTGCCCTCGAAGAGCGACTCGCCGTGATCGGCCGTGTACAGCATCACGCTGTCTCCGCCGGCGGCTTCAAGACGGCGGATGACTTCGGCGAGGAAGTGGTCGGTGTAGAGGATCGAGTTGTCGTACGCGTTGCCGAGCTCGACCCGCTTGTCCATGTCGAAGATCGTGGTCCGCTCGTTCACGGCCAGCGACGGCTGGAAGCGGTCGAACGAATCCGGGTAGCGGTTGCGGTAGTTGAAATGGCTCCCGGAGCGTGTGCAGCACGATGAAGCGGTTGCCCGCCGGGTCCTGAAGCGCCCGCTCCAGTTCGGGCAACAGCACCTCGTCGTGATCGCTGCGGCTGCCGAATCCCGCCATGTTCAGGTAGCGCCTGACGTGGGCCTCCTCGGCGTAGATCGAGATCCCGTTGTCCCACTGGCTGACGGTCATCTGGTTGGAGATCCACCAGGTCCGGTACCCCGCCTCGGAGAATGCGCTGACGACCGATTTTTCGGTGGTCAGCGCATGAAAGACATTGGTCCCCGGACGGACCCGGGTGAGGATGAAGGGAATCGACGTGCGGCTCGCAGCCGTGCTTGAGATGGCATCGCTGAAGCTGACGAGACCATCAATCTGCTTCAGCCTCGGCGTCGTTTCGCGCGCATAGCCGTTCAGGCCGAATCGGTCGCCGCGGCCGGTTTCGCCGATGACCAGGACGACGTTGCGGGGCGCGCGCGCCGCGTCGATCGTTGCCCCGATACGCTCGGAAGCAAGGAGTCGCATGCCCCGCTCGATCGACCTGCGCTGCCCGTAATAGTCGACGACGCGAAGCGGCAGACCCCACGGGAACACGCTCTCGAAGCTCTCGAGCTGCATCGGCAGGAAGCCGAACTGCGGGGAGTTCATCTGGCGGACGTCGCCGGGAAGGGTCGCTTGCTCCAGCAGGGCGGCAGACGCCGAGGCGGCCACGGTCCCGATCGACAGCGCGAGCAGCCAGGCTCGGCTCCTGTGGCGCCACGTCCATCGTCGCGACGCAATCCATCGCGCGGCGGCCGTCGCGACGACGCCCATGGCGGCCGCGGCGATCAGCGTCGCCTGCAGCCGACCGGAGACGAATTCAGCGAACTCCGTCGGATTGGTCTCCACCAAGACACCGATCAGGTGCGGATTGGTCGGCGTTCCGTAGTTCAGGACATACCACGCCTCGACCGGCATCACTATCATCAGCGGCAGCGTGAGCCATACGAAGATCGCCGCACGGCGCACGAGCGCGAGCACGATCAGCGCGAACAGCAGGCCCCACGCGAACGACGCCGGCGTTCCGCTGGCGATGAGTCCGTCGATGGATCCCGCATCCCGCAGCGTGGCCTGCGTCCATGGCCATATGTTGAGCGCGAGGACATTCGGTACCGCGAGCAGCGCGATCCAGCCACCAGGCTGCGACCGTGGCGCGATCGGTCGTTCCGCACCGCCCTCGGGCGAGGGATCCGGCCCCAGGGCGCCCCGGCGTTCCATCACGCCCGCTTGTGCGATGGAGCGCATTCACGAAGCGCAGGTGAGCGGCTTGCAGGACGCCGTGGTCGAGCACGACCACCGGATCGAAGCGTCCCCGTTGTTGAACGAAAGGGCGCGAGCGTCAACGTCTTGCCCTTGACACAGGGCGACACGCCGGACAGCTTCATCGTCGCCACGATCGCGCCGTTGGACACCTGCAGCGAGTCGACATAGGTACCCGCGTCGGACGGCACGTCGACGGGAAGCCCGTTGGTACCGCCGTCGATGCCGGCCGGATCGGGATTGTCCATGAGCCGCTCGGCGATCGCGGCCTTGAGGCCCTCGGTCAGGTGCATCGCCTCGGCGAGCTGGGCCCGCCCGTGTAGATCTGATACTGGGGATGGCGATGCTGGCGAGGATGCCGATGATCGCCACGACGATCATGAGCTCGATCAACGTGAACCCCGAGTGGAGGTCCCGCCCCGACCGTCTCGCTCCCGGCGTCATGGTCGATGTGCTCCGACGAAAAAGGGGAAGCCCGAGAGGCTTCCCCTTGATCATCCTTGGCGCGGACTATTCGTCGGATCAGGTCGTCGCGGCGCCACCGCAGGTCGACGGACGGCAGCCCGGAGAGGCATTCGTCGTGCAGGCCCACTTGATCGGTGCATCCTGTGTCGCACCTGCCGTCGGCGTCAGCGTCACGACCTTGCTTTGGACGCACTTCGCGACACCCGAGCCTTCATCGTCACGGTGATGACGCCATCGGTGACGCTGATGGCATTGGCATACGTGCCGGCATCCGGCGATGGCGTCGGCCAGCCGTTCTGGCCGTCATCGGCGCCAGCGAAATCTCCGGTCGTCTGGTAGATCTCCGAGACGGCGGTCTTGAGGCCCGACGCCATGACGATCGCGTCCGACAGCTGCGCACGACCCGTGTAGTTCTGGTACTGCGGGATCGCGATGGCGGCGAGGATGCCGATGATCGCCACCACGATCATCAGCTCGATGAGCGTGAAGCCTTGCTGAATCCGTTTCATTGTCTTTCTCCTGATGAGTGATGACGACCCGAAATCCCTGGACAGCCAGCGATGCTGGGATCATTAGAGCAACCGGTGTGCCAGCGGGATGAATGGGGGCGCGGGGCCGAATATCGATGCAAGCCGTTGATATCCATTGAAGCGCGACGACGAACGGCGTCATCGCCGCTTTCATGACATCGGCATCGCGCGAACGGCGGCAGCCGGAACCTGACGCGCCGGACTGCCGCGCGTCGTCACGTGACGCGCTGCGTCACTCCGGCGCGAGCAATTCGAGCCGCGTTCCGGCGACTTCCAGCCCGTCGCCGGCCCGGACGGAACGACCTTCGGCGGGAACCGGCTCGCCATTGAGCGTCGGCGGCTGCGGACCTTCGCGAGGGACGAGGACCAGGTCGCCGTCCCGGAAGACGATCGCGGCGACCTGGATGCCGACGCGACCCAGCACGAACTCGTCGCCGGTCACCGGAACGACCCGGCCTGCCGACGGCCCCGTCAGCACGCGCAGGCGGGCGCGCACGGGCATCGGAGGCGACGGCGCCTCGGGGGGATCGGGGGGCAGCACGACGGCCGTATCGACGCGCGTCTGGCGGATCGCGGCGAGCTCGGCGTCGAAGGTCTCGTCGGCCCCGCCGCGCCCGGCCCCGGGTTCCGCGGCCGCCCCCGGGCCGGATCCCGCATCGGGCGGCGTTCCGGGCGCGCTGCGGGGACGTCCCTCGCCCGCCCTCCCGAGTGCGACGCCCAGTTCCTCGTCGATGGCGGCGACGAGCGCCGGCTCGACGCGACCGGCGTTCGCCGCCTCCTCCACCCGCGCGGCGGGGTCGCGGCGGTCTCCACGCTCCGCGGTACCTGGCGGAGGCTCCGCCCTCGCGCCGTCGTCGGCGAGATAGACGATGAGCTGGCGGCCGATGTCGATCTGGTCCCGGTCGCGCAGGAAGTGCTTGGCGACCGGCCGGCCGTTCACCAGCGTGCCGTTGGTGCTGCCGAGATCCTCGAGGAACGAGTCGGCGAGGATCGTGACGACCGCCGCGTGCTCGCCCGAGACCGCCGGGTACGGCAGGCAGACGTCGTTGTCGGGGCGGCGGCCGATCGTCACCCGTTCCTTGACGAGCGGGATCTCGACCGGCGTGGCGTCCTTCAGGAAGAGGACGAGCTTGCCCATGGCGACCCTGGTGTGCCCAAGGCGGGAGACTCGCCAGCGCGGCCCTCGGGCCGCCATCGAACGTTCGGCCGACCCGTCGCGAACGTGCGGCGTCCGGCACGGGCGATACTCCGGGGCCAGGCCCCCCCTGGGGGCGCCCCCCCGGGGCGCCCCGCGGGGTTCCCCCCGGCCGGGGGCCCCCCCCCGCGGGCCCCCCCCCCGGGAGGCGGGCCGCCGCCGGCCCGGGGGCCTACCCGCCTTCTTCCGGGCGAGGAAGCGCTGCGCCCAGCCGGACGACGGCAGGAACTCGGGCGGCACGCGCACCAGGATCACCGAGATGTTGTCGCGCCCGCCGTTCTGGTTCGCGAGATCGATCAGCTCGGCCGCCGCCTGCGGAAGCTCGGTGCGCTTGTCGTCCACGACGCTCTGCACGACCTCGGGGTCGACCATGTCGGTCAGCCCGTCCGAGCACAGCAGGTAGATGTCGTTGGGCTCGAGCCGGTACTCGGAGATGTCCGCCGGGACGATCGCCTCGATGCCCAGCGCGCGCGTCACGAGGTTCTTGTTGAGCGAGTACTTGGCCTGCTCGGCGGTGATCTGGCCGCTGTCGATCTGCTCCTGCAGCAGCGAGTGGTCGTGGGTCAGCTGCTCGAACTTCTCGCCGCGCAGCCGGTAGCAGCGCGAGTCCCCGATGTGGCCGATCGACACGCGGTTGCCGAAGAAGACGGCGGCGACGATCGTCGTGCCCATGCCGGCGCACTCGGGCCGCGCCTGCGCCGCGTCGTAGATGCCCTTGTTGGCCGCGGCGATCTGCTGCTGCAGCAGGAGCGCGGCGTGCGAAAGCCCGCTCTGGATGTCGACCTTCGACAGCTCGCGGCCGGAGCCGAGCTCCGGGAGCATCCCGGTCGAGACGACGTTCACCGCGATGCCGCTCGCGACCTCGCCGGCGTTGTAGCCGCCCATGCCGTCGGCCAGCACCGCGATACCCGCGCCCGCGTCGACGAAGACGGAGTCCTCGTTGTGCGAGCGGACCATCCCCGGATGCGACAGGGAGGCGACGTCGAGGTCGACGCGTTCGCTCATCGGCAGGGGCGGGGGGCGGGGGTCATGGGGGCGGGGGCCGCAAGGACGGCCCGGGGACGGACTCGGGCGGCCACGGGGAGCGAGTGTACGAGAGCGCGCGGCCGGAGGCGAGCGTACGCCGTTTCCGCCCCCGGGCGACCGCGAGCCCCCCCGGGGAGCCTCGTCGGGACGCGCCTTCCGGACCCGTCGCCCTCCCTGTCACGCCGGCGGCCGCCAGGCACGAGCCCAGCCCGCATCTGGACGCGGGCCACGCCGAGACGAGCAGGCCCCCCCCCCCCCCCCCCCCCCCCCCCCCGCCCCCCGTAGGTGGCTGGCTGCCCCCCCCCCCCCCCCCCGCCCCCCCCCCCCCCCCCCCCCCCCCCCCCCCCCCGCCCCCCCCCCCCCCCCGCGGGCCGAGGCCGCGACGACGCGTCCGGGCAGGAGCAGCGGCCGCCGCCCCCGCCCCGCGCCCCAGCGCCGCTGGTGCGCAGGCAGGTGCGGCACGCGACCGCGATCACCACCGCGTTGTCTCCCGACAACGGGATGTTGATGACGATGATCTCGATGCCCGCCAGCCAGAACTGGGGCGATCCGACTTCCACGCGTTCTCCTCAGGTGCGCCGCCGTCGGGCGGCGATCCCCCTGCTACAGCACGGACTTTAGCAGCTTCCCCATCTCGGCCGGGTTCTTCGTGACCTTGATCCCGCAGGCCTCCATCACCGCGAGCTTCTCCTGCGCCGTGCCCTTGCCGCCGGAGATGATCGCCCCGGCGTGGCCCATGCGCTTGCCGGCCGGCGCGGTGACGCCGGCGATGAAGCCGACGACCGGCTTCCTCATGTGCGTCTTCGCCCACTGCGCGGCGACTTCCTCGTCGCCGCCGCCGATCTCGCCGATCATGATGACGGCGTCGGTCTCCGGGTCGTCGTTGAACAGGCGCAGCACGTCGACGTGCTTCAGCCCGTTCACCGGGTCGCCGCCGATGCCGACCGCGGTCGACTGGCCGATGCCGAGCTCGGTCAGCTGCCCGACCGCCTCGTAGGTCAGCGTGCCCGAGCGCGACACGACGCCGATGCGGCCCTTGCGGTGGATGTGGCCCGGCATGATGCCGATCTTGATCTCGTCGGGCGTGATCACGCCCGGGCAGTTGGGGCCGAGCAGCAGCGTCTTCTTGCCGGTAGTCGCGGCACATCCGCGTGTGGAACTGGCCGGTCTTGCCGGTGATGCCCTGCGTGATGACCTTCGTGTGCTTGCCTACCAGGATCGACATCGCGGCCCCCTTCACTTTCCCTTGGTGGCGGCGACGACCTTCTCGGCCGCCTCCGCCATGTTCGCGGCCGTGATGATCGGCAGGCCCGATTCCGCGAGGATCTTCCTGCCGGCATCCTCGTTCGTCCCCTTCATGCGCACGACCAGCGGCACCTGGAGACCGACCGCGCGCGACGCCGCGACCACGCCCTCCGCGATCGTGTCGCACTTCATGATGCCGCCGAAGATGTTGACGAGGATCGCCTTCACCTTCGGGTTGCGCAGCATGATCTTGAACGCCGCGGTCACCTTCTCGGCCGTGGCGCCGCCGCCGACGTCGAGGAAGTTCGCGGGCGTGCCGCCGTAGAGCTTGATCGTGTCCATCGTCGCCATCGCGAGGCCGGCGCCGTTGACGAGGCAGCCGATGTTGCCGTCGAGCGAGATGTAGGACAGGTCGAACTTCGACGCCTCGACTTCGGCGGGGTCCTCCTCGTCGAGGTCGCGCATCTCGACGATCTCGGGATGCCGGAACAGCGCGTTGGCATCGAAGTTGAGCTTCGCGTCGAGCGCGACGACGCGGCCGTCGCCGGTCAGGATCAGCGGGTTGATCTCGGCGAGCGACGCGTCGGTCTCGTCGAAGACATTGTAGAGGCCCTGCAGCATCGCTCGCGCGGCGGGCACGCTCGCGTCGGGAATCCCGATCCTGCGCGCCACGTCGTCGGCCTCCGCGTCGGTGAGCCCGGCCTTCGGGTCGACGAACACCTTGTGGATCTTCTCGGGCGTCTTCGCGGCGACTTCCTCGATGTCCATGCCGCCCTCGGAGCTCGCCATCAGCGCGACGCGCTGCGTGGCGCGGTCGACGACCATGCCGACGTAGAGCTCCTTGCGGATGTCGGCGCCGTCCTCGATCAGCAGGCGGCGGACCTTCTGTCCGGCCGGGCCCGTCTGGTGCGTGACGAGCTGCATGCCGAGGATCTGCGATGCGAGCGTCCGCACCTCGTCGAGCGAGCGCGCGAGCTTGACGCCGCCGGCCTTGCCGCGGCCGCCCGCGTGGATCTGGGCCTTCACGACCCAGACCGGTCCGGGCAGCGACTTCGCCGCGCGGACGGCCTCGTCGACCGAGAACGCCGGCAGGCCGCGCGGCACGGCGAGGCCGTAGCGCCGGAAGATTTCCTTGCCCTGGTACTCGTGGATTTTCAAGGCGACATCCTCACGTGGGGACAGGCGACGCCATCCCGGCCGGGCGGCCGCGGGCGCTTGTGTCCTGGTCTCAATTCGGCGTATTCCGCAACCCGTCCCCGGTTCAGGCGGCACCGCGGTACCACTGCGGGTAATAGCGGCGGACGGTTTCGCTGCGGGTGTCGAGCGCCTGGCAGCGGTCGAGCTGGAAAGGCTTGTTGGTTCCCTCGATCTCGCGCACGAGCCCGGCGAACATCTGCACCGCGAGGGTCGGCAGGGAGCCGACGACCTCCGTCAGGTGCGTGCACCCGTGCACGCCGCCCAGCCGATCCGTCACCAGGCGGCGGAAGCCGTGCAGCAGGTTGGCGCCGACGAGCTTCTGATAGACGGCCTCGCCCCGTTCGCATCCGCCGGGATACGGAATCGACGGCATGCTCGCGTCGACCGCGTGGATCGTGCAGTCGCGGTCGATCGTGACGCGGATCCACATGTCGTGGATCGGCTCGCCCGGCTCGCGCACGCCGCTCATCAGCGGATAAGGGTGCGACTTCGTGTCGACGAGCCTCGCTTCGAGGTCGAACATCCCGTCGCTGCGCTGATAGCCGTCGCCCACGACGCTGCGCGTGTGCAGGCGCTCTCGCGGGACGGGCGGCGTGAGGGGCATCGGGGTGCTGTCGGTCTGGGGAGCGGTCGGAAGGCGGCCGGGGCGGCGGCCCGGGGGACGCAAGGCTACAATGGGCCGCAAAACGAGCATTTTACGACGCGGCGCGAACGTGCCGCAACCGGAGGACCCGGATGCCCCATGTCCTCGCCCTCGACCAGGGCACGACCAGCTCGCGCGCCATCGTCTTCGACGCCTCGGGCGCGGTCCGCGCGGCGGCGCAGCGGGAGTTCCGGCAGATCTTCCCGCAGGGCGGGTGGGTCGAGCACGACGCCGTCGAGATCTGGGCGACGCAGTCCGGCGTGATGCACGAGGCGATCGCGAAAGCCGGCATCGCCGCGCGCGACGTCGCCGCGATCGGCATCACCAACCAGCGCGAGACCACCGTGCTCTGGGAGCGCGCGACAGGGCGGCCGCTCGCGCACGCGATCGTCTGGCAGGACCGGCGCACGGCGGGCATCTGCGAGGCGCTGCGCGCCGCCGGGCACGCGCCGACGTTCCTGCGCAAGACCGGGCTCGTGCTCGACGCGTACTTCTCCGGCACCAAGCTCAAGTGGCTGCTCGACCACGTGCCGGGCGCCCGCGAGCGGGCGCGCCGCGGCGAGCTCGCGTTCGGGACGGTCGACAGCTGGCTCGTCTGGAACCTGACCGGCGGTCGAGTGCACGCGACCGACCCGTCGAACGCGAGCCGCACGCTGCTCTTCGACATCCACCGCGGCGACTGGGACGACGAGCTGTGCGCGCTGCTCGACGTGCCGCGCGAGCTGCTGCCGGCGATCGTGCCGTCGTCGGGCGTGTGCGGCACGGCGGCGCTCGACGGCGTCGAGATCCCGATCGCGGGCATCGCGGGCGACCAGCAGGCCGCGCTGTTCGGCCAGGCGTGCCATTCGCCGGGGCTCGCGAAGAACACCTACGGCACGGGATGCTTCCTGCTGATGAACACCGGCGGGAACGCCGTCGCGTCGGTCAACAACCTGCTCACGACCGTCGCGTGGTCGCGCGACGGCCGCACCGACTACGCGCTCGAGGGCTCGGTGTTCATCGGCGGCGCGGTCGTCCAGTGGCTGCGCGACGGGCTCGGGATCATCCGGTCGGCGCACGAGGTCGAGGCGCTCGCGGCGAGCGTGCCCGACAACGGCGGCGTCTGCTTCGTGCCCGCGTTCGCGGGGCTGGGCGCGCCCCACTGGGACCCGTACGCGCGCGGCTCGATCTTCGGCCTCACGCGCGGCGCGACCGGCGGGCACCTCGCGCGCGCCGCGCTCGAATCGATCGCGCTGCAGAGCCGCGACGTGCTCGACGCGATGCAGCGCGACGCGGGCATCACGCTCGCGGGCCTGCGCGTCGACGGCGGGGCGGCGGCGAACGACCTGCTGATGCAGTTCCAGGCCGACATCCTCGGCGTGCCGGTCGTGCGACCGCAGGTGCTCGAGACGACCGCGCTCGGCGCCGCCTACCTCGCCGGCCTCGCGGTCGGCTACTGGAAGGACGCGGCCGAGGTCGCCGCGAACTGGCGGATCGACCGCGAGTTCGAGCCGTCGATGCCGCGCGCCCGGGTCGCGGAACTGATCGCCGGATGGGAACGGGCCGTCGAGCGGAGCAGGCGGTGGGTGGTTCAGGAGACCGGGGACCCGCTAGGGCCCGCCGGGACCGGGCGGTGCGCCACCCGCCCGCGCGCGCGGCCTCCGATCCCGTCGGCGTCCCCGATGCCTGCCCGCCGGCCCCGGGAGGTGCGGCGAAGGCGGAAAACGTGCATAGGCTCGCAATTGCGTGCATAGGCGCGTAATATCCGCGCATGGACGGCGAAGGCGGTTTCGGACGCGCCGCCGCCCGCCGGAGCCCGCCCCGTGAGCGCCAGGCGCACCCTGTCGCCCTCCCCTTCCCGGCCCTCCGCCGCGTGCGCCTGCGGGCGGCTGCGCCGCGCGTCGCGCGCGCTGACGCAGTTCTACGACGCGGCGATGGCGGCGTCGGGCGTGCGCATCACGCAGTTCTCGCTGATGCGGACGCTCGCGCGCGAAGGCACCGTGCGCATCTCCGACCTGGCTCGCGCCTGCCTGCTCGACCGCACCGCGATGTCGCGGACGCTCGACCCGCTGGTCGCGCAGGGCTACGTGAGGGTCGCGCCGGGCAGCGACGCACGAACCCGCGAGGTCACCCTCACCCGCGCAGGCGCAGCCGCGCTCGACGCGGCCGCCGACGAGTGGAAGCGCGCGCAGGCGACCGTCGCGAGGCGGATCGGCCGCGAGCGGCTGGACGCGCTGATCGCGACGCTCGCCGAGCTCGAGTCCCTGCACCCGGATGCGGCCGAGCGCGACTGACGAAAGGCCCTCCGTGGCGACCACCCACCGCGCCGACTGGCGCACCCCCGCCGTCGCGCTGACCTGCGGCGGCATGATCCTCACGCTGTCGCTCGGCGTGCGGCACGGCTTCGGGCTGTTCCTGCAGCCGATGACCTCGGACCTGCACTGGGGGCGCGAGACGTTCGCGCTCGCGCTCGCCGTGCAGAACCTGGTGTGGGGCGCGTCCGCGCCGTTCGCGGGACTGATCGCCGACAAGTACGGCGCGGGGCGCGTGCTCGCCGGCAGCGCCGTGCTCTACGCGCTCGGCCTCGCGCTGATGGCGAACCCCGTGGCGCCGTGGTCCTTCGTGCTCTCGGCCGGCGTCCTGATCGGCCTCGGGTTGTCCGGCGTCACGTTCTCGGTCGTGCAGGGCGTGATCGGGCGTCGCTACCCGCCGGAGAAGCGCAGCATGGCGCTCGGCATCTCCGCGGCGGCCGGATCGTTCGGACAGTTCGCGCTGCTGCCGTTCACGCAGTGGCTGCTGACCGGCATCGGCTGGCACGGCGCGCTGCTGACGCTCGCGGCGGTGGGCCTGCTGATGGTGCCGCTCGCGATCGGCATGGTCGAGAAGCGGGGCCATCACGCGGGGCACCTGTTCCAGCAGTCCGCGGGCGAGGCGTTGCGCGAGGCGCTCGCGCACCGCGGCTACGTGCTGCTGACCGTCGGGTTCTTCGTCTGCGGCTTCCAGGTCGTGTTCGTCGGCGTGCACCTGCCCGCCTACCTCGCCGACCGCGGGTTCCCGGCGCACGTCGCCGTCGTGGCGCTCGCGCTCGTCGGGCTGTTCAACATCGTCGGCACCTACACGACGGGCTGGCTGGGCGGCCGGATGCCGAAGCGGTGGATCCTGTCGGCGATCTACTTCGGCCGCGCCGTCGTGATCGCGCTGTTCATCTGGCTGCCGATGTCGCTGTGGACGATCTACGGCTTCGCGGTCGCGCTGGGGCTCCTGTGGCTGTCGACGGTGCCGCCGACCAACGGCATCGTCGCCGGCGTGTTCGGCACGCGCTACCTCGCGATGCTCGCCGGCGTCACGTTCTTCAGCCACCAGATCGGCAGCTTCCTCGGCGCCTGGCTGGGCGGCCTGCTCTACGACCGCACGGGCAGCTACGACGTCGTCTGGTGGATCTCGATCGGCCTCGGCGTGGCGGCCGGACTCCTGAACCTCCCCATCGACGAGCGCGCGGTCCGGCGGCCCGAAGCGAAGCCCGCCTGACGCGTCAGGAGAGCCTGGGCGCCGATGCGTCGATCTCGTCGACGGCGTCGGTGATGATGGTGTCGACGCCCCATGCGGTCAGTTCGGCCACGCGTGCGGGATCGTTGACGGTCCAGGCGGCGACGCGCAGGCCCGCGGCGTGCGCGGCGGCGACCGTCTTCTCCTCCAGCAGCTTGTGGTCGACGTCGAGCGCGATGCAGCCGAGCGCGATGCAGCGCGCGCGCCAGTCCGCGGGCAGCGTCTCGGTGAGCCACGCGCGCGGCAGCGAGGGAACGACCTCGAGCGCCGCCTCGAGCGCGGTCGCCGAGAACGACGACAGCAGCGGCGGGACGTCGCTGCCCTTCCAGAGCGTCGCGGCGTCGAGCGCCACGGCTGCGCCGGTCTCGCGCTCGCGCCCGGGCGTCGGCTTGATCTCGATGTTGACGGCGATGCCGTTCGCGCGGCAGTAGCGCGCGACCGCCGCGAGCGTGGGCAGCGTCTCGCCGGCGTAGGGCGCGGAATGCCAGCTGCCGGCGTCGAGGAGGGACAGTTCGCGCCAGGCCAGCGCGTCCGCGCGGCCCGCGCCGTTCGTCGTGCGGTCGAGCGTCGCGTCGTGCAGCAGGAACGCGACGCCGTCCGCCGAGAGCTTCACGTCGAACTCCGCCATCCGGTAGCCGTGCGCATGGCCGAGCCGCAACGCGGCGAGCGTGTTCTCGGGCGCGAGCTTGCCGGCGCCGCGGTGCGCCGCGCGCTTCGGGTAGGGCCAGGGGGGCAGCGCCGCCATCGGTCGATCCTTCGCCGTTCGGCGGGTCAGCGGATGCGCGCGCCGCTCACGGCGTCGAACAGGTAGACGCGCGACGGGTCGGCGGCGACGTGCAGCGTCGAACCCGCCTCCAGATTCACGCCGTGCGGCTGCCGGACGATGGCGGCGTCCGGGCCGTGCGCGACGTGCGAGAGCGTGTCGGCGCCCAGCTGCTCGACCAGCTCGATGGTCCCCGCGAAGAACGCGTCCGCCGGGTCGCAGGCGGTGAGGTGCTCGGGCCGGATGCCGACGACGACGTCCCGGCCGGTGTCCACCTGCCCCGCCGCGTAGCGGACGATGCCGCCGTGCCCGAGCGCCACCTTGCCCGCCCCGGCGCCCTTCCCCGGCAGGAAGTTCATCGACGGCGAGCCGATGAACCCGGCGACGAACCGCGTGGCCGGGTTCTCGTAGACCTCCATCGGCGTGCCGACCTGCTCGGCGCGCCCGGCGTTCATCACGATCATCCGGTGCGCGAGCGTCATCGCCTCGACCTGGTCGTGCGTCACGTAGAGGCTCGTGGTGCCGAGCTGCCGGTGCAGCTTCTGGATCTCGAAGCGCATCTGCACGCGCAGCTTCGCGTCGAGGTTCGACAGCGGCTCGTCGAACAGGAACACCTTGGGCTCGCGCACGATCGCGCGGCCCATCGCGACGCGCTGGCGCTGGCCGCCCGAGAGCTGCCGCGGCTTGCGCTCGAGCAGGGGCCCGAGCTCGAGGATGCCGGCGGCGCGCTTCACGCGGGTCTCGATGTCGGCCTTCGACATGCGGCGGATCTTGAGCCCGTAGGCCATGTTGTCGTACACGCTCATGTGCGGGTAGAGCGCGTAGTTCTGGAACACCATCGCGATGTCCCGGTCCTTGGGCTCGAGCGTGTTGACGACCGTGTCGCCGATGGCGATCTCGCCGGCGGTGATCTCCTCGAGCCCCGCGACCATGCGCAGCAGCGTCGACTTGCCGCAGCCCGAGGGGCCGACGATGACGACGAACTCGCCGTCGGCGATCTCGGCGTCGACGCCGTGGATCACCTCGAGCTGCGCGTAGCTCTTGCGGACGTTTCGGAATTCGACTTTCGCCATCGCTATTTCTCGGTGTCCACCAGTCCCTTGACGAACCACTTCTGCATCAGGATGACGATCAGCGCGGGCGGCAGCATCGCCAGCATCGCCGTCGCCATCACCAGATGCCACTCGGTGGCGGCGTCGCCGCCGCCCGCGATCATCCGCTTGATGCCGATCGCGATCGTGTAGTAGCTCTCCTGCGTCGTGACCAGGAGCGGCCACAGGTACTGGTTCCAGCCGTAGATGAACTGGATCACGAACAGCGCCGCCATGCTCGTCTTCGACATCGGCACGACGACGTCCCAGAAGAAGCGCATCGGGCCGGCGCCGTCGACGCGCGCGGCCTCGGCCAGCTCGTCGGGGATCGTCATGAAGAACTGCCGGAACAGGAACGTCGCCGTCGCCGACGCGATGAGCGGCAGCGTGAGCCCGGTATAGCTGTCCAGCATCGAGAGGTCGGAGACGACCTTGTAGGTCGGCAGGATGCGCACCTCGACCGGCAGCATCAGCGTGACGAAGATCATCCAGAAGAAGAACATCCGCATCGGGAAGCGGAAGTAGACGATCGCGAACGCCGACAGGAGCGAGATGGCGATCTTGCCGAACGCGATCACGAGCGCGGTGATCAGGCTGTTCAGCATCATCTGCCACGCGGGCGCGCTCGAGTTGCCGGCACCGTGCAGCAGCACCTCGACGTAGTTCTCCACGAAACGCCCGCCGGGGACGAGCGGCATCGGCGCCGCCAGCACCTGCTCGGCGGTGAGCGTCGACGCGACGAACGTCACGTAGACCGGGAACGCCACGATCGCCACGCCGATCCACAGGACCGCGTGCGTGATGAAGGTCAGAGTCGGGCGGTTCTCGACCATGCCCTCGCGCACGGCGCCCGCCACCCAGGGCAGCGTCAGCATGCGCGACAGGAACGGCAGGCGCGCCTTCGGCTCGCGGTCGACGGGTTCGGGGGCCATCAGTACTGGACCTTCCGCTCGATGTAGCGGAACTGGACCACCGTGAGCACGATCACGATCGTCATCAGGATCACCGACTGCGCGGCCGAGCCGCCGAGGTCGAGCGCCTTGAACCCGTCCTTGTAGACCTTGTAGACGAGGATCTCGGTCGCCTGGCCGGGACCGCCTCCCGTCGCGGCGTCGACGATCGCGAACGTGTCGAAGAATGCGTAGACGACGTTGACGACGAGCAGGAAGAACGTCGTCGGCGACAGCAGCGGGAAGACGATCGTCCAGAAGCGCCTACCCGGCCCGGCGCCGTCGATCGCGGCCGCCTCGATGAGCGACTTCGGGATCGACTGCAGGCCGGCGAGGAAGAACAGGAAGTTGTAGCTGACCTGCTTCCACGCCGCCGCGATCACGATGAGCGTCAGCGCGTCGCCGCTGTCGAGCAGCGGATCCCAGTGCACGCCCCAGGCGCGGATCCAGTGCGCGACGACGCCGAGCGTCGGGTTGAACAGGAACAGCCACAGGATCGCCGCGACGACCGGCGCGACCGCGTAGGGCCAGACCAGCAGCGTCTTGTACGTTCCCGCCCCGCGGATCGCGCGGTCGGCGAACACGGCGAGCAGCAGCGAGAACGACAGGCCGATCCCGGCGACGAGCACCGAGAACACGGCGGTGACGCGGAACGAGGCGAGATAGTTCTCGTCGGAGAACAGGTGCCGGAAGTTCTCGAGCCCGACGAACTCGACGTTGATGCCGAACGGGTCCTGCGCCAGCAGCGACTGCCAGACCGCCTGCCCCGCGGGCCAGAAGAAGAACACGATCGTGATCGCGAGCTGCGGCGCGACCAGCGCGTACGGCAGCCAGCGCGAGTGGAAGACGACGCGCTTTTCCACGGACCGGCGGCGTCAGGCGACGGGGGCCCGGCGCGAGCCGGGCCCGGCGTCGAGGTGGCGGACGCGCATGGCGGAAGACGCGGCGGCGGGGGCCGCCGCGCGCCTCCGCACCCTCCTTCGCCGTCTTCTCGAAGCGCCGGAGCAGCTCGTTGCCGCGCTGCACCGACCGGTCGAGCGCCTGCTTCGCGTCCTGCTTGCCCGCGAGCATGTTCTCGAACTCCTCCTCGAACGCGTCGCGGATCTGCACGAAGCTGCCGAAGCGCAGGCCCTTCGAGTTCGCGGTCGGCGGCTTGTTGTTCATCTGCCGCACCGAGACGTCCGTGCCCGGGTTCTTCTCGTAGAAGCCCGACTGCTTGGTGAGCTCGTAGGCCGCCATCGTGATCGGCAGGTAGCCGGTCTTCTGGTGCCACTCGGCCTGCCGCTTCGCGTCCGACAGGTAGGTGAAGAACTTCGCCACGCCCTTGTAGTCGCCCTTCGGCTTGCCCGCCATCGTCCACAGCGAAGCGCCGCCGATGATCGAGTTCTGCGGCGCGCCCGCGACGTCGGCGTAGTGCGGCATGAACGCGACGCCGTACTTGAACTTCGCGTTGCGGTTGATGTTGGCCTGCGCCGCCGACGACGAGGTCAGCATCGCGCACTCGCCGCTGTAGAACTTGGCCTCGGCCTCGTTCCTGCGTCCGCCGTAGGTGAAATACCCTTTCTTCGACCACTCCTGCAGGTTGCTCCAGTGCCGCACGTGCAGCGGCGTGTTGATCTGGAACACGGTGTCGAGCCCGGCCATGCCGTTCTCGCGCGTGCCGATCGGGACGTTGTGCCACGCGCTGAAGTTCTCGACGTGCACCCACGACGGCCAGCCGGTCGTGTACGCGCACTGCGACGCGCCCGACACCTTGATCTTCGCCGCGGCGGCCATGACCTCGGGCCAGGTGACCGGCGCGCGGTTCGGGTCGAGGCCGGCCTTCGCGAACACGTCCTTGTTGTAGTAGAAGACGGACGTCGAGCTGTTGAACGGAAACGACAGCATCTCGCCCTTGCTCGTCGTGTAGTAGCCCGCGACGGCCGGCAGGTAGATCTTCGGGTCGAACTTCTCGCCGGCCTCGCGCATCACCTGCTGGATCGGCCGGATCGCGCCCTTCGCCGACATCATTGTCGCGGTGCCGACCTCGAACACCTGCAGGATGTGCGGCGCGTTGCCCGCGCGGAACGCGGCGATCGCGGCGGCCATCGACTCGGGATACGCGCCCTTGTAGACCGGGACGATCTTGTAGTCCTTCTGGCTCTCGTTGAAGCCCTTGGCGAACTCGTTGACGCGGTCGTTGAGCGCGCCGGTCATCGAGTGCCACCACTGGATCTCGACCTGCGCCTGCGCCGAGGCGGCAGCCCCGAACAACGCCGCGGCCAGGACGGCGCGGACCCAACGCTTGCTGCAATGCGTCATGATTCCTCCTCGAGTGAGACGTAGCCGGGCATTCTGCCCTGTGCCGGTTGCGATTCTATTGCAGACCGGACGCGCGCGCAGCCCCGGCGTCGAGCCGTCAGTCGGCGTGCCCGGGCTGAAGGGCCCGCGCGGGCAGCGCGCCGGGCGTGCCCCCCGCCGCCGAGGCCACCCGCTGCCTGCCCGCGAGCAGCGTGTAGGCGGTCGGCACGACGAAGAGCGTGAGCAGCGTGCCGAACGACATGCCGCCGACGATCACCCAGCCGATCTGCGTTCGCGACTCGGCGCCGGCGCCGTGGGCGAGCGCCAGCGGCAGCGCGCCCAGCACCATCGCGCCGGTGGTCATCAGGATCGGGCGCAGGCGCAGCGTCGACGCCTCGATGACCGCCTCCGTCAGCGCGACGCCCTTGTCGCGGAGCTGGTTGGAGAACTCGACGATCAGGATGCCGTGCTTGGTGATGAGCCCGACCAGCGTCACGAGGCCGACCTGGCTGTAGATGTTGAGCGTGCCGCCGGTGAGCCACAGCGCGATCAGCGCGCCGGTCATCGACAGCGGCACCGACAGCATGATGACGAACGGGTGCACGAAGCTCTCGAACTGCGCCGCGAGCACGAGGTAGATGAACAGGAGCGCCAGCACGAAGGTGAAGTAGATCTCGCCGCCCGACTTGCGGAACTCGCGCGACTGCCCGTCGACGTCGGTCTGCGCCACCGTCGGCAGCGTGGCCTTCGCCGCGGCGTCCATCGCCTTGAGCCCGTCGTCGACCGTGTAGCCGGGTGCGAGCGTCGCCGTCACCTTGACCGCGCGCAGCCGGTTGAAGTGGTTGAGCGACTGCGGCGCCACCCCCTCCTTCACGTCGACCAGGTTCGAGAGCTGCACCATCTCGTTGTTGCGGCCGCGCACCCAGGTCTCGCTGATGTCGGCCGGCCGCGTGCGGTCGATCGGCGCGAGCTGCACGATCACGTCGTACTGCTCGCCGTCGCGCTTGAAGCGCGTGACCTGCCGGCCGCCCAGCATCGTCTCGAGCGTCCGCCCGACCGTGTCGACGTTGACCGCGACGTCGGAGAGCTTGTCGCGGTTGATCGTGACGCGCACCTCGGGCGTGTTGAGCCGGAGGTCGGTCTGCAGGTTCTGCAGCGCCGGGGACTTGCGCGCCTCGTCGAGCACGCGGTCGACGATGCGCTGCAGCTCGGCATAGGGCACCTGCGCCATGATCACGTAGTCGATCGGCTGCGAACGGAACGACTGGCCGAGCGACGGCGGGTTCAGCGGAAACGCGATCGCGCCGGGAATGCCCGCGAGCTTCGGACGGAGCTCGTCGGCGATCTGCTGCTGGCGCTTGGTCCGATCCTCCCAGGGCTTGAGCCGCAGGATCGCGTTGCCGTCGACGACGGTCGGGAAGCCCGAGAACGCCGTGTAGGCCGCCGCCTCGGGGATCTTCGCGTAGAGCTCCTCGATCGGCTTCACCACGTCGCTCGTGTACTGCGGGGTCGACCCCTGCGGTGCCGAGACGATGCCGAAGACCACGCCGCGGTCCTCGGAGGGCGCGAGCTCGGACTTGAGCGCCATGAACAGGACGCCGCCGAGCACCGCGACCGCCGCCCAGGACGCGACGACCGCCCAGCGGCGCGCAGCGTCGCCGTGAGCGCGCGCCGGTAGCCGTTCGTCAGCCGCGACCAGCGCCGACTCGATCAGGTTGTAGAGCCGCGAGTGCCTCGTCTGGTGCCGCAGCAGGCACCGAGCACATCATCGGCGTCAGCGTCAGCGCGACGAAGCCGGAGACGAGCACGGCGCCCGCCAGCGTGAGCGCGAACTCGATGAACAGCCGCCCCGTCCGTCCGGTCGCGAACGCGAGCGGCGCGAACACCGACGCCAGCGTGAGCGTCATCGCGAGCACCGCGAACGCGATCTCGCGCGCGCCCTGGATCGCGGCCTCCCTGCGCGGGATCCCCTCCTCGATGTGCCGGAAGATGTTCTCGAGCATCACGATCGCGTCGTCGACGACGAGCCCGATCGCGAGCACCATCGCCAGCAGCGTCAGCGTGTTGATCGTGAAGCCGAACAGGTACATGAGCCCGAACGCGCCGATCAGCGACACCGGGATCGTCACGATCGGGATCACCGTCGCGCGCAGGCTCCGCAGGAACACGAAGATCACCAGCACGACCAGCAGGATCGCCTCGCCGATCGCCTGGAACACCGACTTGATCGAGCGGTCGATGAACACCGACGTGTCGTAGGCGACGACCAGGCGCAGCCCGGAGGGCATCGCCTCGTTCATGCGGGCGACCTCGTCGCGCACGGCCGCCGACAGGTCGAGCGGGTTGGCGACCGCCTGCTTGATCACGCCGATGTTGAACGACGGCTTGCCGTTGAAGCGGGAGATCACGCGCTCGTCGATCGCGCCGATCGCGACGCTGCCGAGGTCGCGGATGCGGACCGGGTATCCGCCGACGTTCGCGACGATGATGCCGCCGAACTGCTCGGGCGTCTGCAGGTCGGTCTCGGCGACCACGGTGAACTCGCGCGCCTGCGACTCGATCCGGCCGGCCGGGATCTCGGCGTTCTGGCGGCGGATCGCGTCCTCGACGTCCTGCACGGTGAGCCGGTAGCCGGCCAGCCGCGTGCGGTCGAGATTGATGCGCATCGACACCTGCCGCTCGCCGAAGATGCGCACGTCGGCCGCGCCGGGCAGCACCGACAGGCGCGGCTGCACGTACCGCTTGATGTAGTCGGAGGCCTCGAGCGGCGTCAGGTTGCCTGTCTCGACGGCGATGTAGGCAACCGGGAACGCGTCGGACTCGACCTTCGCGACGACCGGCTCGTCGACGGTGTCGGGGAGCTTCGCCCGCACGCGCGACACCTTGTCGCGGACGTCGGCCGCGGCGCTGTCCGGATCGCGCTTCAGCGTGAAGCGCACGTTGATCTGGCTGCGCTCCGAGCGGCTCTGCGAGGTCATCAGCTCGACGCCCTCGATGCCGGCGAGCGAGTCCTCGAGGACCTTGGTCACCTGCGACTCGACGACCTCGGCCGACGCGCCGCGGTAGGTCGTGTTGACGCTGACGACCGGCTCGTCGATGCGCGGGTACTCGCGCACCGCGAGCCGCGTGTACGAGATCAGGCCGACGAGCAGGATGATGAGCGACAGCACCGTCGCGAAGACCGGCCGGCGGATGCAGATCTCGGGCAGCTGCATGGCGGCGGAGGGAGACGGCGGCGGAAACCCCGCGCTAGCCCTTGTTCGCGGGACGCGCGTCGGGCGCCGCGGGCGGGACGGGCGCGCCGGACGTCGCGGAGGCCTGCGGTGCGGCGGCCTTTCCGTTCCCGGCCGCCGCCTGGGCGGCCGGGCGCGACAACGTCACCGGGACGCCGTCGCGCAGCTTGAGCTGCCCGGCGACGACGATGACGTCCTCCGGGCCGACGCCCTGCCGGATCTCGACCTTGCCGTCGCCGCGCTGGCCGATCTCGACGCGCGCGCGCTGCGCCTTGCCGTCGACGACGCGGAACACGAACTGCTCGCTGCCGAACGGGACGAGCGCCTGCTCGGGAACGACGAGCGCGTCCCGGCGCTCCTCGGTGATGAGCCGCACGCGGGCGAACATGCCCGGCCGCAGCGACGTGTCGGGGTTGGACACCTGCGCGCGGATCACGATCGCGCGGCCGGCCGCGTCGACCAGCGGGTTGATCGCGAACACGCGCCCCGCATAGGTCCGTCCCGGGATCGCGTCGAGCGCGATCTCGAGCGCCTGCCCGGCCCGCACCTGCTTCAGGTAGATCTCGGGCACGCGGAAGTCGACCTTGAGCGGGTCGACCGCTTCGAGGTTGACGAGGTCGGCCCCTTCCTTCACGTAGTCGCCGACCGAGACCTGCCGCAGCCCGATGATCCCGGAGAACGGCGCCCTGATCTCGGTCTTCGCGAGCTTCGCCTCGGCGACCGCGAGCGCGGCGTCGGCGACCTTCATGTTGCTCTCGGCCTCGTCGCGCGCCTGGCCCGAGATGAAGTTGCTCTTCGCGAGGTCGACCGCGCGGTCGTACTTGGACTTCGCGAGCGTCATGTTCGCGCGGGCCTGCTTGACCTCCGCCTCGTTGACGGTGGGGTCGAGACGCACGAGCAGAGCCCCCTTCTGCACGCGCTGCCCTTCGGCGAAACCGATCGTGGCGATGCGGCCGGCCACCTCGGGCCGGAGCGTGACCGACTCGTCGGAGCGCAGGCTCCCGACCGCGGTGATCACCTGAGGCAGCGCGGCACGGACCACCCGGGCGGCCTCGACGGTCACCGCCTGGGGCGCGCCTGCGCCCGGACCGCCCGACGCCGGTCCCGGGGCCGCCGCGGTGGGACCGGGCGGCTTCCCCTGACCGCCGGAGCCCCGCTGCTGCCCCAGCCAGTAGCCGCCGACTCCCACGGCGACCAGTGATACGGCGACCAGCACAGCGACCTTGTTGTTCATGGGAGCGATCGTCACGCCGGCGCGGCCGGCGGTCGGGCAAAAGGAATCAATTATGGACTCGCGACGCAGGTGCGGCAAATCGGGCAGGCACTCGGCGCGTCCCTTGCTAGAATCGCTGCCTGCCCCCCAACCTACGGTTGACCGCCCCGATGCTGCGACGTTCCCCGAAACGGCTCCACTCGATGTGCGCGGCCGTCGTCGCCTGCGCGCTGGTCCTCGCCGCGACACCCGTCCACGACGCCGCCGCCCAGGCGTTCCCGTCGAAGCCGGTCAAGCTCGTGATCCCGTTCCCGCCGGGCGGCTCGCTCGACAACATCGGGCGCCTGATTGCCCAGAAGCTCGCCGAGACCTGGGGCCAGCAGGTCGTGATCGAGAACAAGCCGGGCGCCGGCGGCAACATCGGCGCCGACCTGGTCGCCAAGTCGCCGGCCGACGGCTACGCGGTCGTGATGGGCGCGCTGTCGACGCACGCGGTGAACCCGAACCTCTACGCGAAGATGCCCTACGACGCGGCGAAGGACTTCGCGCCGATCTCGCTCGTCGCGATCACGCCCAACGTGCTGATCGTCAACGCCGCGATGCCGGTCACTTCGGTGAAGGAGATGATCGCGTACGCGAAGGCGAATCCGGGCAGGACCAACTTCGGCTCGGGCAGCAACGGAAGCGCCGGGCACCTCGCCGGCGAGCTGTTCAAGCTCGAGACCGGCACCGACGTCGCTCACATCCCCTACAAGGGCGGCGCGCCCGCGCTGCAGGCGCTGCTGGCCGGCGACACGCAGTTCATGTTCGACAACCTCGCGAACGCGATGGCGCAGGTCAAGGGCGGCAAGGTCCGCGCGATCGCCGTCACGACCGCGCAGCGCAGCAAGCTCGCCCCGGAGCTGCCGACGATGGCCGAGGCCGGGATGCCCGGCTTCGACATCTCGACCTGGTTCGGGCTGCTCGCGCCGGCCGGCACGCCGCCCGACGTGATCGCGAAGTGGAACGCCGACGTCGTCAAGGTGCTGAACTCGCCCGACGTGCGCGAGAAGATGCTCGCGCAGGGGGCGGAGCCCTCGCCGCAGACCCCCGCCGAGTTCGCGGCGTTCATCGCGCGCGAGCGCGAGAAATACGCGCGGATCGTGAAGGCGAGCGGCGCGAAGGTCGACTGATTGCGGATCACGCACCGGTTGGAGCGGTCGCCTCGGACGACGCCGGGGACACGGCGGATGATGGCGCTCGGCGCCGCTCAACCGGCGCATGATCCGCTCGGCCGGTATGCGCCGGCGGGCGTGCGCGTATTGCCAGCTTGACGGGCGTGACGCGCGCGTTCGTCGACGCGGGATCCCTGCGAATCAGGAATGACGCCGGCCCTCGACCGGCCCCTTGGAGGAGTCAGATGAACCGTCGCACGCTGCTCGCCGCCCTCGCGGCCTCGCTCGCCGTCGCCGTCGCCGTCCCGCCGGCCGCGCTCGCGCAGACCGCGTTCCCGACCAGGCCGATCCGCATCGTCGTGCCGTTCCCGCCGGGCGGCACGACCGACATCCTCGCGCGCGCCGCCGCGCAGAAGATGGCCGAGGCGTGGAAGGAGCAGGCGGTCGTCGACAACCGTCCGGGCGCGGGCGGCAACATCGGCGCGGAGCTCGTCGCGAAGGCGCCGGCCGACGGCTACACGATGCTGATGGGCACCGTGGGCACGCATTCGATCAACGCGAGCCTCTACGCGAAGATGCCCTACGACCACGTCAGGGACTTCGCGCCGGTCATCCTCGTCGCCGCGGTCCCGAACGTGCTCGTCGTCCACCCGTCGGTGCCGGTCAACTCGGTCGCCGAGCTGATCGCGTACGCGAAGGCGAACCCGGGCAAGCTCAACTTCGCGTCGTCGGGGAGCGGCACGTCGATCCACCTCGCCGGCGAGCTCTTCAAGGTGATGGCGGGCGTGCAGATGACGCACGTTCCGTACAAGGGCAGCGCCCCCGCGATCGCGGACCTCGTCGGCGGCCAGGTGCAGCTCATGTTCGACAACCTGCCGTCCGCGCTGCCGCAGATCAAGGCGGGCAGGCTTCGGGCGCTCGGCGTGACGAGCGCGCAGCGCGCGCCCGCGCTGCCGGACGTGCCGACGATCGCCGAGTCGGGGCTGCCCGGCTACGAGGCGTCGTCGTGGTTCGGGCTGCTCGCGCCGGCCGGCACGCCGCAGGACGTCGTCGCGAAGGTCAACGGCGAGGTCGCGCGCTGGCTCGCCTCGCCCGAGGCGAAGGAGAAGCTGCTCTCGCAGGGCGCGAACGCGGCCGGCGGCACGCCCGAGGACTTCGTGCGCCACATCGCGGCCGAGACCGCGAAGTGGCAGCAGGTCGTCAAGGCGTCGGGCGCGAAGGTGGATTGACCTCCCCCCGACGCGCGCCCCGTGGGTCGGCCTTCAGGCCGACGCTTTCCCTCCGATCCCGCGACGATCAGCGCTCGAGGGTCCTCCACGCGCCCCACGCGAACGCCGCCCAGCCGGCGAGGAACGCGAATCCGCCGAACGGCGTGACCGCGCCCAGCCCCCGCATGCCGGTCAGCGCGAGCAGGTAGAGGCTGCCCGAGAACAGGACGACGCCCGCGGCGAACAGCCACGCGGCGGCCGCGATCGCGCCGGCGTCGGGCCGGTGCAGCAGCAGGAGCCCCGCGGCGACGAGGGCGAGCGCGTGCCAGCCGTGGTACTGGACCGCGGTCTGCCACACGGTCGCCATGCCGGGCTCGAGGCGGCCTTTCAGCGCATGGGCGCCGAACGCGCCGAGCGCGACGGCCACCAGCGCGAGCAGCGCTCCCATCGTCAGTGCGAGTCGGGCAGTCATCGGTTCCTTCGGGGTCGCCGGGTCAAGTTCGACTAGAATTCTCGTTTCGACGGCCGCCGGCCGCAACCCTGCGAAAGTACAGCGACCATGACCCTCCAGCGATTCCACGTCGGCAAGCGCCTGTCCGACATGGTCGTCCACCGCGGCGCAGGCACCGTCTACCTCGCCGGCCAGGTCGCCGACGACCCGAAAGCCGACCTCGCGACGCAGACGCGCCAGGTGCTGGCGGCGATCGACCGCCTGCTCGCCGAGGCCGGCAGCGACAAGACGAAGCTGCTGTCCGCGACGATCTTCCTGCCGTCGATGGCCGACTTCGCCGCGATGAACGCCGTGTGGGAAGCGTGGGTGCCGCAGGGCCACACGCCGGCCCGCGCCACGGTCGAGGCGAAGCTCGCCAGCCCCGACTACAAGGTCGAGATCCAGGCGATCGCGGCGCTCTGATCCCCGCGACGACTCGCCCACGCCCCCGACGAGAGGCCCGACGATGAAACCGCCCGTGGACCCCGCCACCGCCAGCGCCGTGATCCCGGCGACCGCGCGACGCGAGGGCACGTCCGTGTCGGCCCCCTCGACGATGCCGGTCACGCGCGCGATGTTCGACCGGCTGATGGTGCCCTGCTACGCGCCCGCCTCGTTCGTGCCGGTGCGCGGCGAGGGCTCGCGCGTGTGGGACCAGCAGGGACGGATGTACATCGACTTCGCGAGCGGCGTCGCGGTGACCGCGCTCGGCCACTGCCATCCGGCGATGGTCCGCGCGCTCGAGGAGCAGGCGCGCACGCTGTGGCACGTGTCGAACTGGTTCACCAACGAGCCCGCGCTGCGGCTCGCACAGCGGCTCGTCGACGCGACGTTCGCGGATCGCGTGTTCTTCTGCAACTCGGGCGCCGAGGCGAACGAGGCGGCGCTGAAGCTCGCGCGCCGCTACGCGCACGACCGCCACGGCGAGCGCAAGGTGCGCGTGATCTCGACGCTGAACGCGTTCCACGGGCGCACGCTGTTCACGGTGACCGCCGGCGGCCAGGCCAAGTACTCGTCGGGCTTCGGGCCGAGCCCGGCCGGCATCACGCACATCCCGTACAACGACGTCGGCGCGCTGGAAGCGGCGTTCCGCGAGGAAGGCGGCGACGACGTCTGCGCGGTGATCCTCGAGCCGATGCAGGGCGAGGGCGGCATGACGCCCGGCACGCCGGCGTTCCTGCAGGCCGCGCGGCGCCTGTGCACCGAGCACCGGGCGCTGCTGATCCTCGACGAGATCCAGAGCGGCATGGGCCGCACCGGCGCGCTCTTCTCGTACATGCAGAAGGGCATCGTTCCCGACATCCTGACCTCGGCGAAGGGGCTGGGCGGCGGCTTCCCGATCGGGGCGATGCTCACGACCGACGAGATCGCCGGCGTGTTCTCCGTCGGCGTGCACGGCACGACCTACGGCGGCAACCCGCTCGCGTGCGCGGTCGCGGGCGCCGTGTTCGACTTGATCAACACGACCGAGGTGCTCGACGGCGTGAAGGCGCGGCACGCGCTGTTCATGGAAGGACTGAAGGCGATCAACGCGCGCCGCCGCGTGTTCCGCGACCTCCGCGGCGAGGGCGTGTGGCTCGGCTGCGAGCTCGACGAGCCCTGGCGCGGCAAGGCATTCGCGGTGATGCAGGCCGCGAGCGACGCCGGGCTGCTCGTCCTGATGGCAGGTCCCGACGTCGTGCGCCTCGCGCCCTCGCTCGTGATCTCGCTCGACGAGATCCTCGAGGGGCTCGCGCGTCTCGAGACCGCGCTCAATCGCGTGCTGGTGAAGGATTAGAGACGACTTTCGCGGGGAAGACTGCGCCATGGGCATAAGTGGGGTCAGAGTCGACTTTCGGCCGCCAACCGCGCCCATCCCAGGCCGGCGACGCGAAACTCGACTCTGACCCTCCTCATGTTCATCGTCCGCCCGATCGCGCGCGACGACCTCCCGGCGGTGCTCGCGCTGTCCGAGCGCACGGGCACGGGCCTGACGACGCTGCCCGCGAGCCGCGAGCGCCTCGCCGAACGCATCGACCGGTCGATCGCGTCGTTCGCGGGCACCGCGCCGCGCGAGGACGCCTGCTACGTGTTCGTGCTGGTCGAGGCCGACCGGGGAGCCGCCGGAAGCCGGGTCGTCGGAATCGGCGCGATCGAGGCTTCCGTGGGCCTGAAGGAGCCCTGGTACAACTACCGCGTCGGCACGCTCGTGCACGCGTCGCGCGCGCTCGGCGTCTACACGGCGGTGCCGACGCTGTTCCTGTCGAACGACCACACCGGGCACACCGAGCTCTGCACGCTGTTCGTCGACCAGGCGTTCCGACACGGCCGCAACGGCCCGCTGATCGCGAAGAGCCGCCTCCTGTTCATCGCCGAGTTCGCCGAGCGCTTCGGCGAGAAAGTGATCGCCGAGTTGCGCGGCCGGGTCGACGCACAGGGCCGCTCGCCGTTCTGGGAGGGGCTCGGCCGTCACTTCTTCGCGATGGAATACTCGACCGCCGACTACCTGACGGGCATCGGCCAGAAGTCGTTCATCGCCGAGCTGATGCCGAAGCACCCGGTCTACGTGAACCTGCTGCCGGCGGATGCACGAGACGCGATCGGCGCCGTGCACGCCGACACCGAGCCCGCGCGGCGGATGCTCGAGCAGGAGGGCTTCCGCTACGACGGTTCGGTCGACATCTTCGACGCGGGGCCGACCGTCGAGGCGTTCCGCGACAACATCGACGCGGTGCGCCGCTCTCGCCTGCTGCCGGTGACGCTCGACGAGGTCGACCCGGTGCCCGACAACCCGGCCGGCGGTGTTCCCTGGCTCGTCGGCAACCGCAGCTTCGGGGGATTCCGCGCGATCCTCGCCACGGCCCCGCCGCGCGTCGACCGTCTGCCGCTCGAGCCCCACCAGGCCGCAGCGCTCGACGTCCGCGAAGGCGACCTCGTGCGGGCGGTGCCGCTCGCGCCGATCGATCGCTGACGGGCTTCCCTTCGCGCCACGCGCGCAGGCCTCCACCGTGCTCGGGCGCCGAGCGCATCAGGGCGACGCCTGGGCGACCGCGGGCCGCCCTGGGCCCGCGGGAACGACTTGACGACGCACTCGGGCCGGCGACCCGCACGCGAACCGAGCCCGCACCTCCACCAGCGGCCCGGAGGCGAGGGACGTCCGACCGTAGGACGCGGCCGGCAGGATGTTGAAGGCGTTCTGGTCGAGGCTGCCGGGGCGCCAGCCGGGCACGCCCGCGAAACGCGCGCACCCCCGGCCCGAGACCACGCCCCGGCCCCAGCCGGGCACCGTGACCGGGTGAGCCCCCCTCCTCCCCGCTGCCGTCCCGGACATCCAGTTCGACGGCCTCCCCGGCCCGACGCACAACTACTCGGGCATGTCGCACGGCAACGTCGCGTCGGCGCGGCACGCGGGCCAGGCGTCGAACCCGCGAGAAGCGGCGCTGCAGGGGCTCGCCAAGATGCGGGCGATCGCGTCGCGCGGCTATCCCCAGGCGGTGTTGCCGCCGCACGAGCGGCCCCATGTGCCGACGCTGCGCGCGCTGGGCTTCTCCGGGAGCGACGCCGACGTCGTCGCGCGTGCGGCGAGCGAGGCGCCATCGCTCCTGTCGGCGGCCTCGTCGGCCGCGGCAATGTGGACCGCGAACGCGGCGACCGTCAGCCCCTCGGCCGACACCGCCGACGGGCGCGTCCACTTCACGCCCGCGAACCTCGCGTCGCTGCTGCACCGGTCGATCGAGGCCGCGACGACGACGCGCGTGCTGCGCGCGATCTTCGCCGACCCGCGCCGCTTCGTCGTGCACGATCCGCTGCCTGCCGCGGCGCAGACCGGCGACGAGGGCGCGGCGAACCACACGCGGTTCGCGGGGCCGGGGGAGCGCGACCCGGGCGTCGAGCTGTTCGTGCACGGCCGCAGCGCGTACGACGTCGACGCCGCCGCGCCGCGCCGCTACCCGGCCCGCCAGACGCGGGAGACCTGCGAGGCGATCGCCCGCCGCCACGGCCTCGACCCGTCGCGCGTCGTGCACGCGCAGCAGCACCCCGACGCGATCGACGCCGGGGTGTTCCACAACGACGTGATCGCGGTCGGCCAGGGCCGGACGCTGCTCGTCCACGAGCGGGCGTGGACCGACACGCGGCACACCGTCGACACGCTCGCCTCACGCATCGGCGACGGGTTTCGCGCCGACGTCGTCACCGAGGCCGAACTCCCGCTCGACGTCACCGTGGCGAGCTACCTGTTCAACAGCGAGCTTCTCGAGCGCTCCGACGGCGGGATCCTGCTCGTGGCCGCGGCCGACGTGCGCGAGCACGCGCGCGCCTCGGCCGTGCTCGACCGCTGGACCTCACCGGGCGGTCCGGTGGCCGAGGCGCTCGTCCTCGACCTGCGCCAGAGCATGCGCAACGGCGGCGGGCCCGCGTGCCTGCGGCTGCGCGTTCCGCTCACGCACGCGGAACGCGAGGCGATCCGCCCGCGCGTCTTCCTCGACGACGTGCTCGCCGACGAGCTCGATGCCTGGATACGCCGCCACTACCGCGATCGCCTGCTGCCTGCCGATCTCGCCGACCCGCAGCTCGTCGACGAGTCGCGGCGCGCGCTCGACGAGTTGACGCGCCTCCTCGCGCTGCCTTCCGTCTACGAGTTCCAGCGCACCGCGGGTTGAGCCGGCGCGCGTGGTCGGTGGCCGGTCGGCGAGCGCTTCGTCGCGATCGCGTGCCGCGCGCGTTGCGTTGCGCGTGCGAGCGATTCGCGTTCGCGCGGCCGCGCCGTCCGTCGGCGACGATTGACCGCGCGCGCGCTGCGCGACTAGACTTCGCAGAGGATTCGGCGGGTTCATGCCGGATCCGGCTCCGCGAAGCTCGGACAGGAAAGAGGGGCGGTCATTTCGGTGACCGCCCCTCGCATTTTCGGATCCCGGACGCGCGACGTCGCGCCCGCTCACGCTCCCGGCGAGGCGCGCACGCTCCCCTCGACCGCCGCCAGCGCCGTCATGTTGACGATCCGCCGCACCGTCGACGACGGCGTCAGGATGTGCACCGCCGCGGCCGCGCCGAGCAGGATCGGCCCGACGGTGATGCCCTTGCCGCCCGTCATCTTGAGCACGTTGAACAGGATGTTCGCCGCGTCGAGGTTGGGCATCACGAAGATGTTCGCGGCCCCCTTGAGCGTCGAATCGGGCAGGAACGTGCGCCGAACCTCCTCGGAGAGCGCGGCGTCGCCGTGCATCTCGCCGTCGCACTCGACGTCGGGGCACGCGGCCGCGAACAGCTTGTGCGCCCGGCGCATCCGACGCGCGGAGGGCCGGTCGCTCGAGCCGAACATCGAGTGCGACAGGAACGCGACCTTGGGCGGCAGTCCGAACCGCCGCACCTCGACGGCCGCCATCGCGGCGATCTCGGCGAGCTCCTCGGCGGTCGGCTCCTCGTTCACGAACGTGTCGGTCACGAAGATCGTGTGCTGGGGCAGCATCAGCGCGTTGAGCGTGGCGAGCGTCGTGGCGCCGGGCTTCAGCCCGATCACGTCGCGGACGTGGCCGAGATGGACGTCGAAGCGCCCGACGAGCCCGCACAGCATCGCGTCCGCGTCGCCGCGCCGGACCATCATCGCGCCGATCGTCGTCGTCGACCGGCGCAGCAGCGCCTTCGCCATGTCCGGCGTCACGCCGTGCCGGCCCATGAGCCGCTGGTAGTCGTTCCAGTAATCGCGGTAGCGGGCGTCGCTCTCCGGGTCGACGACCTCGACGTCGATGCCCGGGCGGAAGCGCAGGCCCGCGCGCGCGATCCTGGCGGCGATCACCGCGGGCCGCCCGATCAGGATCGGCCGCGCGAGCCGCTCGTCCATCACCACCTGGACGGCGCGCAGCACCCGCTCGTCCTCGCCTTCGCCGTAGACGACGCGCTGCGCGCGGGCGCGCGCGCCCTCGAACACCGGACGCATGAACATCGCCGTGTGCGTGACGAACCGGGCCAGCGACTCGCGGTAGCGGTCGAGGTCCGCGATCGGCCGCGTCGCGACGCCGGACTCCTGCGCCGCCCTGGCGACCGCCGGCGCGATGCGCAGGATCAGGCGCGCGTCGAACGGCTTCGGGATGATGTAGTCGGGACCGAACGCGAGCTCCTGTCCCGCATAGGCCACGGCGACCTCGTCGCTGATCTCGGCCTTGGCGAGCGCGGCGATCTCGCGCACCGCGGCGAGCTTCATCGCCTCGGTGATCGCCGTGGCGCCCGCGTCGAGCGCGCCGCGGAAGATGTACGGGAAGCACAGGACGTTGTTGACCTGGTTCGGGTAGTCCGACCGGCCCGTCGCCATGATGCAGTCGGGGCGCGCCGCCTTCGCGAGCTCGGGCCGGATCTCGGGCTCCGGGTTCGCGAGCGCCAGGATGATCGGGCGCGGCGCCATCGTCGCGACCATCTCCGGCGTCATCACGCCCGGCGCCGAGCAGCCCAGGAACACGTCGGCGCCCTTCACGACGTCGGCCAGCGTGCGCGCGTCGGTCGCCTGCGCGTAGCGCCGCTTCGACTCGTCGAGGTTCGTGCGGCCCGTGTGCACGACGCCCTTGCTGTCGACCACGTAGATGTTGCGCGGGCTCGCGCCCAGCGCCACGATCAGGTCGAGGCACGCGATCGCGGCGGCGCCCGCACCCGACACCGCGATCTTCACGTCGCCGATCGTCCGGCCGGTGAGCTCGAGGCTGTTGAGGATCGCGGCGGAGGAGATGATCGCGGTGCCGTGCTGGTCGTCGTGGAAGACGGGGATCTTCAGCCGCTCGCGCAGTTTCTTCTCGACGTAGAAGCACTCGGGCGCCTTGATGTCCTCGAGGTTGATGCCGCCCAGCGTCGGCTCGAGCGCGGCGATCACCTCGACCAGCCTGTCCGGGTCCTTCTCGGCGAGCTCGATGTCGAACACGTCGATGCCGGCGAACTTCTTGAACAGGCAGGCCTTGCCCTCCATCACCGGCTTGCCGGCGAGCGGGCCGATGTCGCCCAGCCCCAGGATCGCGGTGCCGTTGGTGACGACGCCGACGAGGTTCTGCCGCGAGGTCAGCTCGGCCGCGAGCGACGGGTCCTTCTGGATCGCGAGGCACACGTACGCGACACCCGGCGAATAGGCGAGCGACAGGTCGCGCTGGTTCGCGAGCGGCTTGGTCGGCGCGATCGAGATCTTGCCGCGGCCGGGGCTGCGGTGGTACTCGAGCGCGGCGTCCCGCAGCGCTTCCTCGGCCGGCGTGAGCTTGAGCGACGGCGTTTCCATCGTGCGATTCCTCCCGCGCCTCGACACGGGCGCGTCGAGCCGATTCTACGCGCCGCGTCGCGCGTCCGCGCCCCGTGCCGGGTCAGACGTCGGCGGGCACGGGCAGGCGCACGTGCCGGCGCACCGGCGAACGCAGCATCGCGCCGATCGCGAGCACGAGGCCCAGCGCGCCGATGCCGAGCAGCGTCGCGCGCAGCCCGACCAGCGTGGCGACCGCGCCGCCCGCGAGCGAGCCCAGCGGCGCTGCGGCGACCGTCAGGAAGCGCATCGTCGCGGTCATCCGCCCGAGCAGCCGGTCGGGCGTGATCGCCTGGCGCAGCGACAGGTACTGGATGCCGAACATCACGCCGCCGAAGTCGAACAGCAGCATCGCGAGGCCGAGCGCCACGGTCGCGAGCCAGACCGGCCCCGCGACCAGGCCGTAGAGCTGCCAGGCGATGGCCGTCGCCGTCAGCGCGTGCACGATCATCGGCCCGACGCCGAAGCGCGCGGCGAGCCGCTCGGCGGTCGCCGCGGCGACGACGCAGCCCAGCCCCCCGAACACGTAGACGAGGCCGATCGCTCCGGCCGAGAGCCCCAGCTCGCGCGTCGCGAACAGGATCAGCACCGCGAGCTGCGCGTGGTGCAGGAGCTGCCACAAGCCCGCGAGCCAGGCGAGCGACCACAGCGTCGGGTTCCCGCGCACGAGCTTCAGCCCCTCGGCGATCTCGTGCATCACCCCGGGCCGGGGCCCCGGATGCGGGACGTCGGTGGGCACGCGCAGCTTGCGCAGCATCAGCGCCGAGGCGAGGAACGACAGCGCGTCGACGAGGATCGCGATCGGCGCGGTCAGCGCCTGGATCAGCATGCCGGCGATGCCCGGGCCGACGAGCGCGGACCCGGTCTCGCCGAGCGAGATCTTCGCGTTGGCCTCGACGAGTCGCCTGCGCCCGGCCATCTGCGCAAGCAGCACCTGGTAGGCCGCGCCGCCGACGACGTTCTGGATGCCGCAGAAGAAGCCGACCGCGAAGAGCACCTCGATCGTGAGCCAGTCGGTGAACGCGGCGAGCGGGATCACCGCGAGCGCGAGCGCGCGGCTCACGTTGGCGACGATCACGATCGGCAGCTTGCGGACGCGGTCGATCAGCACGCCCGCCTGCAGCGAGACGAGCGCGAACGGGAGCGTCTCGAGCGCGACGAGCACGCCCATCTGCAGCGGCGTCGCGTGCAGCAGGATCGCGGCGGTCAGCGGCAGCGCGAGGTTCGTGACCTGCGCGCCGAACGACGTGATCGTCAGCGACAGCCACATGCGCCGGAAGTCGGCGGACAGCCACAGGCCGGTGAACGTGCGGCGCAGCTTGCGTTGCAGGCGGTCGATCATCGTCGTGCTTCCGTCTCGTTCGACACCCGGGCGTCCGCGGATGGCGGTTCCCCGCCGCACCGCGGATGGCGGCACGGCACTCGTTGCAGGCGGGAGGCGAGACGGAGAAGCAGAACCGACTCGGAAGCCCCGCCGCGACCCGGCGGGATCTCCGTCGGGAAAGGCTAGATCGGTGCGAGCCCGGCCGGGTTGCGGCCGTCGTCCCCGACGCGCATCCAGGCGACCGACGCGCGCACCCGCGCCGCGATCGGAATCGCGGTCATGGTCGGGCGCATCGGAAGTCGGTTCACGGGCTGCTCCGGGGAATGCTGCAAGCGAGGAAGTCTACGCCCGGCGACGCGCGCAAGGCAACGGCAGGCGGCGGACCGGCCGCCGCGTGTCGCAACGGCGCAACGCCCCCGCGGCACCCGCAGGCCCTGGTCGCGCCGTCCCGTCCCGTTCGTTGCGCCTCGACGTCGAGGTCGTGGTACTTCCACGGGTGCTCCCAGCTGACGTGCTTCACGTAGCCGCGGACCCAGGGACGCACCAGCGTGTTCTCGTACGTGTAGGCGCCGAGCTCCCAGGGCGCGTAGGCGGCGACGATCCCGGCCATGCGCGCGTAGAGCGCGGTGCGCTCGGGACCGTCGGGGATGCGCTTGCTCCTGCGGTACAGGTCGTCGTACTCGTCGTTGCGGAAGCGCGAGTAGTTCGACTGGCCGATGTTGCCGCTGTAGAGCAGCTGCATGAACGCGTCGCCCTCGCCGTAGGTCGTGATCCATCCGACCGGCCACATCTGCAGCCGCCCCGCGCGGCCCATCTTGAGGAGGTCGGGGAACTTCTGCTTGACGAAGTCGATGCGGATCCCGAGGTCCTTCATGCTGCGCTTCCAGAGCTCGTCCCGCTCGCGGTCGCGGTTCGTCGGCGTCGAGCCCATCGACAGCGTGAAGGGCCTGCCGTCCGGCAGGTCGCGCCAGCCGTCGCCGTCGCGGTCCCTGTAGCCGAAGCGGTCGAGCAGCGCCCGCGCGGTCGCGACGTCGTAGGGCGCGCGCACGTCGAGCCTCGGGTCGTGGCCGGCGACGTCGGGCGGGATCGGCTGCGTCGCGACGATCGCCTGCCCCTGCCACCAGACTCGGATCAGGTCCGGCACGTTGAACCCCATCGTGACCGCGCGGCGCAGCGCGACCTGCGCCGGCGCGTAGCCGCCGACGACGGGGTCCTCCATGTTGAAGTACGTGTAGTTGAGCGACGGCCGGACCACGCGCGCGAGCGTGACGCGCTGGTCGGCATAGTAGGCGTCGAGGCGGCTGCCCGGATCGAGCACCTTGCCGACGAGGTCGGCGGGGACGTTCGCGTAGTCGAGCGCGCCCCGGAATTGAACGCGAGGAGCTGCGGGCTCGATTCCTCGATGACCGCGATCTCGATGCGCCCGATCTGCGGCAGCCGCTTGCCCTTCATCGCCGCGGCGACCGCGCGGATGGCCGCGTCCGCGTTCGCCGGCGCTTCCGGAAAGGTCTCCTCCCGGTAGCCCGGGTTCGCCTCGAGCACGATGCGCTGGCCGCGACGCCATTCCTTGAGCCGGTAGGGGCCGGTGCCGACCGGGTTCGCCATCACCCAGCCGCTCGCGTCGCCGTAGGCCTCGACGACCTCGCGGGCGACCGCCGCCATCCCGACCTGCGTCAGGTAGCCCTGCAGCACGTAGTCGGGCTCGACGAGCTCGAGCCGGATCGTGTAGCGGTCGATCGCCTTCAATCCGGGGATCTCGGCGTCGTAGTCGAGCCGGCCGTCGGCCTTCGCCTTCGCGAGCAGGGGCTCCGCGCCCGCGAGCTTGCCGTTCAGGTACCACAGGTACGGCGAACGCATGCGCGGGTCGAGCAGACGCTTCCACGCGTAGACGTAGTCGTGCGCGGTCAGCTCCCGCGGCTTCGCCTTGAAGGCCGGATCGTCGGCGAAGCGGATGCCGCGCTTCAGCCGGATCGTCCAGACGCGGCCGTCCGCCGAGATCTCGGGCATCGCGGCGGCGGTGTTGGGAACGATCCGGTAGGGACGGGCGAGGTAGTCCCACACGTAGAGCGGATCGAAGATCGCCCGCTCGACGTGCGACGAGTAGAGGTCGGAGGTCGCCTGCGGATCGAAGCCCGTCTCGGCGACCGGGATCATTACTCGCAGCGACTTCGCCGGATCGGCCCAGCTCGCCGCGTGGGCGGTCGACGCCAGTGCCGCGAACGCCAGCGCCCATGCAAAGACGTCCGGCCGACGCCGGACCCACAACCTCCCGCACAGACGTGTGGGCCGGGCTTCAGCCCGACGCCCTTCCACGCTCACGACTTCCCCGCCGCCCGCCGCTTCGCGACGTCGACGTCGAGGTAAGGCCAGGGGTGCTGCGTGAAGCCGTTGTACTTGTATCCGCCGATCCAGGGCTGCACGAGCACGTTCTCGTAGCGGAACACCGTGATGTTCCACGGCGCGTAGGCGGTGACGAGCTCGTTCATCCGCTGCATCACCTTCTCCCGCTCGGGGCCGAGCGGCATCGCGCGCGCCTGCTCGTAGAGCCGGTCGTATTCGGGCAACTTGAAGCGGGCGAGGTTCGAGAACCCGCCGTTCGGCCCGTAGAGCAGCCCCAGGAACCCGAAGCCCTCGGGCGTCGTGTTGATGTTGCCGAGCGTGAACATCTGGATCTGCCCGAGCCGCGCGGCCTTGAGCAGGTCGGGCCACTTCTGTTTGACGAACTCGAGCTTGAGCCCGATCGCGTCGGCGCTGCGCTTGCGCAGCTCGTCGTACTGCCGGTCGATCGCCGAGGGCGCGGACGCGAGCTTCAGCACCAGCGGCTTGCCGTCGGGCAGCTCGCGGAAGCCGTCGCCGTCGCGATCCCTGTAGCCGAAACGATCGAGCAGCGCCTTCGCCGCCGCCGGGTCGTAGGCCTTGCGTCCGTCGAGCCTCGGATCGTGGCCGCTGACCGTCGGCGGGATCACCTGCGTCGCCGGGAACGCCTGCCCCTGCCGGATCACGCGGATCTCCTCGTCGACGTTGTAGCCGAGCGAGAACGCGCGGCGCAGCGCGACCTTGTCCGGCGTGTAGCCGCCGACGACCGGATCCTCCATGTTGAAGTAGGTGTAGGTGATCGCCGGCTGGACGCCGCGGCCAGCACGATGCCGCGCCCGGCGAGCCGGGCTTGAGCTTGGCCGGCGGATCGAGCACGTTCCAGACGAGATCGGTCGGCGCCGCCGCGTAGTCGATCTCGCCCTGCTCGAACGCGAGGAGCCGCGGGTTGCTCTCCTCGATGATGCTGATCTCGACGCGGCCCGCGAACGGGATGCGCTTCCCCCTGTATTTCGCGACGATCGCCTTGTCCGCGGGATCGGCGCTGTCGGGAAAGCGCTCGTCGCGGAAGTCCGGATTGGCCTCGAGCACGATTTTCTGCCCGCGGCGCCATTCCTTGAGCCGGTACGGACCCGTGCCGACCGGGTTCGCCATCACCCAGCCGCTCCCGTCACCGTACGCCTCGACCTCGCGCGCCACCGCGGACGCGGCGGTCGTCGTCAGGTTCGCCATCAGCTCGGTGTCGGGAACTTGAGCCTGAGACGGATCGTGTAGCGGTCGATCGCCTGCAGGCCCGCGACCGGCCTGTCGTAGTCGAGCCGGCCGCCTTCGCGTGCGGCCGCGACCAGCTCGTCCATCCCCTCGAACCGGCCGTCGAACATCTGCATCGAGTTCGAGCGCATGCGCGGGTCGAGCACGCGCTTCCACGCGTAGACGTAGTCGTGCGCGGTCAGCTCGCGCTTCTGCCCCTTGAACGCCGCGTCGTCGGCGAAGAAGATCCCCGGCCGCACGCGGATCGTCCAGAGCTTGCCGCCGTCGCCGACCTCGGGAAGCGCGGCGGCCGTGTTCGGCACGAGCTTGTACGGCCGCGCGAGATGGTCGTACTTGTAGAGCGTGTCGAAGATCACGCGGTTGACGGCGTTCGAGTAGAGGTCGCCGGCCGCCTGCGGGTCGAATCCGGTCTCGGCGGTCGGGAACACCGCGCGGATCACCTTCGCGGGATCGGCCTGCGCGAGCGCGGTGGCGGCGACGCCGGCGGCCAGCAGCGCGGCAGCCGCGCGCGCAAGGATCCGCGAGCGCATCAGAGCAGCTTCCCGATGTCGGCCTCGAGCGCCTTCGGCTCGGTCTGGGGCGCGTAGCGCTCGACGACGTTGCCCTGGCGATCGACGAGGAACTTCGTGAAGTTCCACTTGATCCCTTCGGAGCCGAGCATGCCCTTCTTCGACGACTTGAGGTGCTTGTAGAGCGGCGACGCGCTCGCCGTTCACGTCGACCTTCGCGAACATCGGGAAGGTCACGCCGTAGGTCATCGAGCAGAACGTCTCGATCGCGGTCTCGCTGCCGGGCTCCTGCGCGCCGAACTGGTTGCACGGGAAGCCCAGGATCTCGAGCCCCTTGCCGTGCAGCTTCTGGTAGAGCGCCTCGAGGCCCTTGTACTGCGGCGTGAAACCGCACTTGCTCGCGGTGTTCACGATCAGCAGCACCTTGCCCTTGTAGCGCGAGAGCTTCACGGGCTTGCCGTGGATGTCGTCGACGGTGATGTCGTAGAGCGTGGGCATGGCGGGCTCCGGAGGGACGAGAGAGGGTATTATGGCGCGGTCGGAACCGGGCGCCCTTCCGCGGGTCCGACCCCAGCGATGCGACGACCTGCGGCCCCTGACCTCCTCCGCGCGCTGGCCCTCGCCTGCGCGATCGTCGCCACACCGTCCCACGCGCTCGTCGACTTCACGGGCGTCACGGCCATCGCCGCCGGCGATAACCACACTTGCGCAGTCGTGAGCGGCGCGGTCCGCTGCTGGGGCGAGAATGTCACCGGCCAGCTGGGCGATGGAACCACGCTTCCCCACGCCACCCCCAAGCCCGTCGCCGGCATCACGTCCGCCGTGGCGGTGTCGGCCGGCGTCAATCACAGCTGCGCGCTGATCGCGGGCGGAACCGTCAGCTGCTGGGGCCAGGGCGGCGCGGGGCAACTCGGCGATGGAACGCTCGACGAGCACTACACGCCCGTCACCGTCGCAGGACTCACCGGTGTCGTCGGCATTTCCGCCGGCGAATTCCACACCTGTGCGGTCCTGGGGAACGGCGGCGTCCGCTGCTGGGGCGACAACAGCTACGGCCAGCTCGGCGACGGCTCGAAGACTCAGCGCCTCTCGCCAGTGACGGTCGTCGGGGTCGCCGGCGCCACCGCCGTGGCGGCCGGCGCCGGGCACACGTGCGCCCTCGTCGCCGGCGGCACGCTCATGTGCTGGGGCAACAACAGCGTGGGCCAGTTCGGTAACGGGACGACCGACGACAATCCGGTTTCCCGCGGCGACGCCGGCGGTCGCGGGCGCGACGTCGATCGCGGCCTCGCAAACGCATACGTGCGCGGTGATCGCCGGCGGCGTCGTGCGTTGCTGGGGGCAGAACGCCAAAGGCTCGCTCGGCGACGGCACCGAGACCATGCGCACGTCGCCGGTCACGGCGATCGGCGTCTCCGGCGCGACGCAGGTCGACGCGAAGCACTACGCGACCTGCGCGCGCGTCGCCGACGGCACGGCGCGGTGCTGGGGGTTCAACGTCGCGGGGCAGCTCGGCGACGGCTCGACGACGACGCGTCCCGCGCCGATCAGCGTCGCGATGCTGGCCAACGCGACCACGATCGCGAACGGCGGCAACCACACGTGCGCGTTGCGGGCCGACACGACGGTCGCCTGCTGGGGGAACAACTACGCCGGCCAGCTCGGGACCGGCGGGACCGGCGGCTTCGCGTCGCTCCCGCAGACCGTCAAGGTCGAGCCCGGCCCCGCGGTCGGCCTGTCGCCGACGCAGCTCGACTTCCACGCGCAGGTCGTCGGCACGACCTCGACGCCACAGCTCGTCGCGTTGACCAACGTCGGCGGCGAATCGCTGGCGCTGGTCTCGATCGTGCCCCAGGGCGAGTATTCGGCGTCCCACCAATGCCCGTCGACGCTCGCGCCCGGGACGTCGTGCACGCTGTCGATCACGTTCACGCCGACCGCGCTCGGCGCACGCAGCGGCAGCATCACGATTACGAGCAACGGGGCGGTGAGCCCGGTCGTGCTCCCGCTCGCCGGGACCGGCGTCGCGCAGGCGCCGCCGCGCGCCGGGCCGCTCGCGTACGTCACGCATTTCGGCAGCAACTACGTGTCGGTCATCGACACCGGCACGAAGCAGGTCGTGCGCACGATCTCGGTCGGGCAGGCGCCCGAGGCGTGGCGATCGCGTCGACGGCCGACCGCGTGTGCGTCGGCAACGTGGGGTCCGACTCGGTGACGATCATCGACGCGCAGGTCGAGCAGGCGATCGCGACGATCCACGTCGGCAACGACCCGCGCGGCCTCGCGCTCTCGCCCGACGGCAGCCGGTTGTTCGTCGCGGCGAGCGGCTCGAACCGCGTCGACGTCGTCGACACGATCCGCAAGCAGTCCGTCGGCTACGTGACCGCGGGACAGGCGCCGTGGGGCCTCGTGCTCGCGCAGCACGGCGCGAAGCTCTACGTCGCGAACCACGATTCCGACGACGTGACCGTTCTCGACGCGCTGACGCTCGAGACGCGCGTGACGGTTCCGGTCCGCGACCAGCCGTTCGGCGTCGTCGCGTCGCCGGACGGGCAGACCGTCTACGTCGCCAACTTCGGCAGCAACGCAGTCTCGGTGATCGATACGATGTCCGATACGGTCGTCGCGACAGTGTTCGTCGACTCGGGTCCGTTCGCGCTCGCGCTGTCTCCCGACGGCGCGACGCTCTACGTCGACCAACCAGAACACGGTGAGCGTGGTCGACACCGCGACGCGAACGAAGACCGGCTCGATTCCGGTCGGCAACCATCCGCAGGGCCTGTCCGTGACACCCGACGGCGCCACGCTCTACGTCGCGAACCAGCTCGACGGAACCGTGACGGTCCAGCCGCTGCCCGCGGGCATCCCGCAGACGCTCGCGCTCGGCGACGGCCCGGTCGCGTTCGGGCCATTCATCGCGCCCGCGACGCCGGCGAGGCTCGCGATCGAATATTTCCACGCGGGCTTCGGCCACTACTTCGTGACCGCCGATCCCGACGAGATCGCAGGCATCGACGCGGGCGCCTACAACGGGGAATGGGTGCGCACCGGCCTCGCGTTCAGGGTGTTCCCGGCGCCGACGCCGACGACCTCGCCGGTGTGCCGGTTCTTCAGCATCGCGTTCGCGCCGAAGAGCACGCACTTCTACACGCCGTACCCGAGCGAGTGCGAGATCGTGAAGCAGGACCCGCAGTGGCAGTACGAGAAGCTCGCCTTTGACCTGGAGTTGCCGGTCGGCGCCGGCGCGGGCATGGGGCAGTGCCGCGCCGGCACGATGCCGCTGTACCGCGCGTTCAACGCTATGCAGGGCGGCGCGCCCAACCACCGCTACACCGACAGCCTCGACGTCCTCACCGGCATGATCGCCAACTCTCCGTTCGGCGCCTGCTGCCCGGCTTCCCGACGCGGCACGTCGGTCCCTTCGTGTTCGTCGACCACATGGGCCCGCTCGCGCTGCCGCCCGGCGAGGGCGTCGACGTGCGCCCGCACCCGCACATAGGGCTCGCGACCGTCACGTGGCTATGGGAGGGCGCGCTGATGCACCGCGACAGCCTGGGCAGCGTCCAGCGGATCGCGCCGGGCGAGGTCAACTGGATGACGGCGGGCCGGGGCATCGTCCATTCGAGCCCGCAGCGCCGCGGACGACCGCGCCCGCGGCGTGCGGCTGCACGGCATGCAGACCTGGGTCGCGTTGCCGGTAGGGCTCGAGGAAGCCGATCCTGCGTTCGTCCACGTCGAGGCGACCGCCCTGCCGACGTTTCGGCACGACGACGCCGACGTCACCGTGATCGCGGGTCACGCGTTCGGCAGGCGCGCGCCGACCCCCGTGGTCTCGGACACGCTCTACGCGTCGGCGACGTTCGCATCCGCGGGCAAGCTCGCGCTGCCGGCGGAGCACGAGGAGCGGTCGGTCTACGCGGTCGACGCCGACCTCGCGGTCGACGGCGAGCCGCTCCCGACGCACCACCTCGGCGTGATCGAGGCCGGCCGCGCGGTGACGCTATCGGCGCGCGGCCCGGCGCGCGCGATGCTGATCGGCGGCGCGAGGCTCGACGGCGAGCGCTTCCTCTGGTGGAACTTCGTCGCGAGCACGCGCGAGCGCATCGAGCAGGCGAAGGACGACTGGCGCGAGGGGCGCTTCACGCCCGTGCCGGGCGAGACCGGGTCCATCCCGCTGCCGGAGCGCTGAGTGCCCGCGCGGCGAACCCCTGGTCAGCCCGACGATGCCAATGCCCACGCACGCGCTCGCCCAGCGCGGCGAGCCGCTCGAACGGCGGGCGCTTCGCGGGCCACTCGAGGCCGACCCCGTCGCCCGGATGGCGCGGCAGCACGTGCATGTGGAAGTGCGGAACCGTCTGGAATCCCGCCGGCTCGTTCGCCTGCAGGATCGACACGCCCGCCGCGCCGAACTCGCGCTTGACGGCGCGCGCCATGCGTGCGGCAAGGCGGAATGCCGCCGCCGCCTCGTCGTCGTCGATGCCGTAGATCGTCTCGACGTGCCGGACCGTCGCGACGATCACGTGCCCGTCGTTCACCTGCCCGGCGTCCATGAACGCCACCACGCGGTTGTCGCGGTGAACGAACGCCGCGGGCAACTCTCCGGCGACGAGCCGGCAGAACACGCAGGAGGTCATCCGTTTCTCCCGTCGGGCGCGCCGGACCCTCCGCCGCCCGGCGTCCGCATCGACGAACACGTCGCCGGGCCGCATCTCGACCTTGAACGTCGCGCCGAACGATTCGCGCGAGCCGTCGTTCCGCTCGACCCAGTTCTCGCCCAGCGCCCCCGGCGAGCCGCCCGCGACGCCGAACGGGGCGACGCGCCGGTGGTTCGCGAGCATCACCGCGGTCATCGCCTCGAGGAAGCGCACGCGCCGCTCGCCGCCGTCGCCGCCGCGATGCCTGCCCGCGCCGCCGGAGCCGCGCCGGATCGCGTACGACTCGAGGCGCACCGGAAAGCGCCACTCGAGGACCTCGGGATCGGTGAGCCGCGAGTTCGTCATGTGGGTCTGGACGACGCTCGTGCCGTCGAAGTCCGGCCCCGCGCCCGATCCCCCGAGATCGTCTCGTAGTACTGGTAGGTATCGTTGCCGAACGTGAAGTTGTTCATCGTGCCCTGCGAAGGCGGCGAGCACGCCGAGTGCGCCGTAGAGGCAGTCGGTGATCGCCTGCGAGGTCTCGACGTTGCCCGCGACGACCGCCGCCGGATAGCGCGGCGCGAGCATCGACCTCCGGGATCACGATCGTGAGCGGCAAGGCACCCGGCGTTCATCGGGATCTCGTCGTCGACGAGCGTGCGGAACACGTAGAGCACGGCGGCTTTGCACACTGCCGAGGGCGCGTTGAAGTTCGTCGGGCGCTGCGGGCTCGTGCCGGTGAAGTCGATCACCGCCTCGCGCTTCGCGCGGTCGACGCGGATCGCGACGCGGATCGTCGCGCCGTCGTCCATCTCGTACGCGTACGAGCCGTCCTTCAGCGCCCCCAGCACGCGCCGGACCGACTCCTCGGCGTTGTCCTGCACGTGCTTCATGTAGGCGCGCACGACCGGCAGCGAGAAGTGCGCGACCATCTTCGCGAGCTCGTCGGCCCCCTTCGCGCACGCGCCACCTGTGCGCGCAGGTCGGCGAGGTTCTGCTCCAGGTTGCGCGCGGGGTAGCGCCCCGACGCGAGGATCGCGCGCATCTCGTCCTCGAGGAAGCGTCCGCGCGAGCCAGGCTGCGTTGTCGAGCAGCACGCCCTCCTCGTCGACGTGCGAGCTGTCCGGCGGCATCGAGCCCGGCGTGATGCCGCCGATGTCCGCATGGTGGCCGCGGCTCGCGACGAAGAACTCCGGGCGCGGATCGCCCCCTCACCCCGGCCCTCTCCCCGCATGCGGGGAGAG
>JADIZG010000023.1 GCA_016704895.1 Betaproteobacteria bacterium | reverse complement strand
TGGGGCAATGCGACAAAAGCGAGTCGAGTGCGAACCACTAGAAAGGGTCCACCTGTGAGCAAGTGCCTCGCTTTGGGAATCGTCATGTGTGCCGTCGCCGGTTACGCCTGCGCCGCCGACGCGCCGGGCCAAGCAGGCACGCTGGCGACTACACCCAATCAGACAATTACCCGTGCGGGCGAGCAAGCGCCGATCTATGGTGCGGCTGACTATTTCACCGGGGGAGTACGAGTCGACCCCCTGTTTTCTCCCAACGAATCGATCAACGCATCTGGCGCCTACGTGACTTTCGAGCCAGGTGCGCGCTCTGCCTGGCACACCCACCCGGCTGGGCAGCGCTTGGTGGTGATCTCAGGTATCGGCCTCACGCAGGAGTGGGGCAAACCCGTGCAGGTGATCCGCCAGGGCGACGTGGTTTGGTGCCCACCCCGTGTCAAGCATTGGCACGGCGCCGCGCCGAACAGCGCCATGACCCACTTGGCCGTGGGTGCCTACGTGGATGGCAAGAGTGTCAACTGGATGGAGAAAGTGACCGATGAACAATACAACGCCCGCTAGGCATCGCAACGTTTCTGCGGCAGCCGCCATGATTCTGATCCTGGGGCTGGTCGTCGCAACCGCCTGCGACGCTCAGGACACCCAGGAAGCGAGAGCCACGCCCGGCACACCAATCCATTCGGATAGCCTCTCCCCAAAGCAGCAAGCCATTCCGTTGATCGCGTCCTTCATGGCCGCGAGTGACATGCCCAAGCTCAACGCCGCGTTGAACCATGGGCTGGATGCAGGACTTACCATCAGCGAAGCCAAGGAGGTCCTGGTTCAGCTCTATGCCTATGTTGGCTTCCCCAAGAGCCTGAACGCGCTCGGAGAACTGTTGAAAGTGGTTGACGCTCGCAAGCAGCGCGGCATTCAAGACTTGCCGGGTCGCGAGCCCAGTCGAGCCATCCCGACCGGTGATGAGTTGGTCGCCGTGGGCACGGCCAACCAGACAAAGATTTCGGGCGCACCGGTCAAAGGTCCGGTATTTGACTTCGCGCCGATCATCAACCAGTACCTGCAGGCGCATTTGTTCGGCGACATTTTCGAGCGCGACAACCTCGATTGGGGAAGCCGCGAGTTGGCAACGGTTGGCGCACTGGCTGCAACGCCGGGTGTGGAGGCGCAGTTGCGATCCCACATGGCCGCCAGCATGCGGGTGGGGCTCACAGCGCCACAGTTGCGCCAATTGATCCAGGCGTTAGCCGAGCACGGTGATCCACAGGCATCCAAGCGCGCGAGTGAGGCACTGGCCCAGGCGCTCGCACTGATGAAGAAGTGAAGCGGGGCCAACGAAACGGTTCGCGAAGGGGAGATCGACGCAATGAACTCGAAAGACCGTGCTGGATACCTCGCTGCCATGGGGACCTGCAATTGGTAGTCTGACCAGACAGGGCCACACCGGAAAACGAATGGCTCGTATCGCTGCGAAGGCGACGCTTGGCCGCGCTGACCGTATGACCGAGAAGGGTCGACCCCGGTCGTCGCCGGCACCACGACGGATGGGAGCGACCCCGGCCATTCGCGGCACCAGCAAAGTGGGAGCAGACTCGACGTCCGTTCCCCACAACGCTATCCCAGTCACCGCGCGCGTCGAAAGTCGAGTCAGACCCCACTTGCCTGACCCCACTTGCCGGGACCGAAAGATGGCTCGAGCGACTTTGTTTTCCGACCTCGGCGATCCGACCGACGCCCGCGACGCGTCGGCGAGGTCAGCCGCGCACGCGCAGGATGGCGGCGAAATACTCCGCGAGGTCGTCGCGGGCATGCAGCGGGAGGATGGTGCCCACGTACTGATCCGGACGCACGACGACCATGCAGCCTGCGGCCCGGTCGATGCCGCGCATCTCGAAGATGTCCTCGCCCCGCTTCACGTCGGCACAGAAGACCTTCTCGTAGTCGCACAGCCCGTAGCGGCCCACGTGCGGACGCAGCAGCGTGGGCATCGCGCCGAAGTCGAGCGCGCGGAAGCCCTGCTGGAAGACCGCTCGGGTGTCGATCACTGCATCCACGTCTTCCCCCGGCGCGGTGTGGCGGCGCACCGGCGAGGCCGGGTCGTGTTCGAGCCAGTCGCACAGCATGGCGACGGCGCCGCCCGGGCCACCGGCATCGTCCGCCGGCGCGAAGATGAACAGGCGGAAGCGCGCGTCGGCCTCGATGCAGTGGCCCAGGTGCATCGGTCTCGCGTCGGCCAACCGGACGACGGGGGCGGAGTGGAAGCGCTTGCCGATGTCGAAGCCCGTCGCCAGGTGCTGGTGCGCGGGTGCGCCGGTCAGCGAGCTGCGTTCGTACTGGATGGTCAGGCCGCAGGTGAAGGGCAGGTTGTTGACGAACTCGCGCGCCACGCGGGGCAGGCCGTCCACCCTGTCGTCCTCGGCCCGGGCGCCGACGACGCGCGCCCACTTGTGGTCGAACTCGACCAGGCCCTTGGCCGCGGCTCGCCGCTCGCCGGAATAGCTGTGCAGCAGCGCCGGGGCGGCGCGGCCGGTCAGCACCGAGACCAGCTTCCAGCCCAGGTTGAAGGCGTCGCCCATCGACACGTTCATGCCCTGCCCGGCCTTGGGGCTGTGCGTGTGGCAGGCGTCGCCGGCCAGCATCACGCGCGGCGCGCGCGTGGCCACCTGGTCCTCGGGCACGTCGTCGAACTTGTCGGTCAGGCGGTGGCCGATCTCGTAGATCGACCACCAGACCACCTCCTTCACGTCGAGTTGGAAGGGGCTGAAGATGCGCTGCGCCTTGGCGATGATGTCCTCGGGCCTCATGCCGCGGTCGGCGGCGCGCTCGTGCTCGCCCAGGCGGTCGAGTTCGACGTACAGGCGCACCAGGTGCCCGCCCTCGCGCGGCAGCACCATCAGGATGCCCTCGTCCCGCGAACGCACGAACGACTTCATGCGCCAGTCGGGGAAGTCGGTGACGGCCAGCACGTCCATCACTCCCCAGGCCTGGTGCGCGGCATCGCCGTGCAGCGCCCCGCCGATGGCGCCGCGCACGTTCGACCGTGCGCCGTCGCACCCGATGACGTAATTGGCACGCACCGTGGCGATCCGGCCCTCGCGGTCAGGAGCGGTGTGCTCCAGCGTGACGGTGACGGGATGGTCGGCGGCGGCGGGGTCGACGCTCAGGTCGATCACCTTCAGGCCGTAGTCGGGCTCGAGCCGGGTGGGCGAGTTGCGCATGACGTCGAGGAACATGTCGTGCACCCGCGCCTGGTTGATCAGCACATGGGGCATTTCGGAGGTGCCGTCGGGCACGTCCTGCACACGGGCGACGCGAGTCAACGTGCCCCCAGGCGGCGGCAAATGCCCGCCGCCGCCCCCCGAGGGGCGAGCGTCATCCTGGGAGCGGCCCTGCGACGACGCGGGCGCGTCCGCGCCGGTCGCCCAGAAGGTGGTCTCGTTGATCCAGTTCGACTCGCGCATGACCTTCTCGGCGAAGCCGAAGGCCTGGAACATCTCCATCGAGCGCACGCTGATGCCGTCGGCCTGGCCCTTCTCCATCGGCCCCAGCTTCGGTTCGACCAGCATGGTGCGGATCTGCGGTACCCGGGCGAGCTGGGCGGCCAGCGCGAGGCCGGCCGGCCCGGAGCCGGCGATCAGCACGTCCACCGTCTCCGGCAACGGGTCGCCCGGGCGGCGGTGGCCGGGAGCCGCCGGAAGGACGTCGGGATCGCCGGGCTTGAAGCCGTCGACGTGGAACTGCATGGGATCTCCTCCGGGCGGCTTGCCCGCCCGTTACGGTAAGCTTGCTTATGATATGTATACATACTAAAATCGTCAAGCGAACGGGCGGCGCGCGTGCGACCGGCACGCGGTCTGCATCAGGCGGAGGCACGGATGAAAAGGATCGAGATGGCCGGGCACCTGATCCGCCGGCTGCATCAGCAGTCGACACAGGTCTTTCTGGCGCGGACGCAGGCTGCGGGATTCGACCTGACCCCGGTGCAGTTCGCCGTGCTCGACGCCGTCGCCGAGCAGCCCGGCATCGACCAGGCCGGCCTGGCCGCGACCATCGGCTTCGACCGCGCCACGATCGGCGGGGTGATCGACCGCCTCGAGCACAAGGGCCTCGTCAGGCGCGTGGTCAGCGCGCAGGATCGCCGCGCGCGCGAGTTGCGCCTCACGCCGAAGGGCAAGCGACTGCTGGGTGCCTGCCGGCCCGTGGTCCAAGCCTTGCAGGCCGACGTGCTGGCGCCGCTGTCACCCGCGGAGCGCTCGCCGCCTTCCTCGGGCTGGCGCACAAGGCGCTCGGACTGCGCTGACGTCGGAGCCGTTCGCAACGCCAAAACGCGCCATCGTGGCGTCGATTCGCTGAAGCTGCAGGACCGCCGTGGGTCGGACCGATCCCGTCCATTCGCGGCAATGTACTCTAGCGCGCCGCACCTGCCCCGCTCGACACCGGACCGACCTGGACTCGAGACCTTCCGAAGGCGATCCCGCGAGCGTCGGCCGGCGGTGATGGGCGACAATGCGCGTCATGCCGACCCCCCTGAAGCTCTCCGTCCTCGACCAGTCCCCTGCCGCGCAGGACAGGACCCAGGATTACGCCATCCGCGAATCGCTCGCGCTCGCACGACACTGCGACGCGCTCGGCTACCACCGCTACTGGGTCTCGGAGCATCACAACAGCGACAGCATCGTCGGCACCGCGCCCGAAGTGCTGATGGCAGCCATCGCCGCGACCACGCAGCGCATCCGCGTCGGCAGCGCCGGCGTCATGCTGCCGCACTACTCGACGCTCAAGGTCGCCGAGCAGTTCCGCGTGCTGGAGGCGATCGCGCCGGGGCGCATCGACCTCGGCGTGGGCCGCGCGCCCGGCTCCGATCGCGCGACGGCGATGGCGCTCAATCCCGATCTCCATGCCGCCGAGCGCTTCCCCGTCCAGGTGCAGGAACTGGATCTCTGGCTGCGCGGCGAGCCGTTTCCCGAAGGGCACCCGTACCGGGGGATCCGCGCGCTGCCCCAGGGCCCCACGACCCCGCAGGTCTGGATCCTCGGCAGCTCCGACTACGGCGCGCAGCTCGCGGCGCACTTCGGGCTTCCGTACGCGTACGCGTATTTCTTCACCGACGGCCGCGGAACCGAGGAGGCTCTCTCGCTCTACCGTCGCAACTTCCGCCCCGGTGCGCACCACGCGCAGCCGATGGCCACGATCTGCGTCTGGGCGCTCGCGGCCGACACCGAGGACGAAGCCAGGCGCCTGCTGACGACGCGCGAGCACTGGCGCGTGGGCTTCGAGAAGGGGCTGCGGACGCCGCTCCTGTCACCGGAGGCCGCGGCGGCTCACCCGTACACCGACGCGGAACGTGCGATCGTCCAGCGCCTCCGCGAGCGGGCCATCGTCGGCACCGGCGACCAGGTCGCCGCGAAGCTCGAGGGAGCTCGCGGCGGCGTTCGGTCTCGACGAGATCGTCGTCAACACCTGGACGCACGATCCGGCGGCCCGGCATCGCTCCTACGAGCTGATCGCGCAGGCCGTCCTGAACGGGTGACGGGGCGGTGCGCGATCACCGCCCCGCGTTCACGCCGGCGGATCGACCACGAGCTGGCGCCTGACCAGCACGGCCGTATCGCGCGGCACGACGGCGCCTCCCCGCGCCAGCATCTGGGTCTTCGTGAAGGCGGCGCCGAACAGCAGGATCAGCGACGAGTAGTAGACCCACAGCAGGATCAGCACCACCGAGCCCGCCGCGCCGTAGGTGGACGCCGTCGCGGTGTGGGTGAGGTAGACCGCGATCGCGTAACGGCCGATCGAGAACAGCAAGGCGGTGACCAGCGCGCCGACGACGACGTCGCGCCAGCGCAGCACCACGTCGGGCAGCACCTTGAAGATGGCGCAGAAGAGCAGCGCGACCGCCAGCAGCGACACCAGGACTTCGGCGCTGCTCAGCAGCGCCGCGACCGATGGCGCGAACCGATGGGTGAACTGGAGCACCGCGCGAAGCACCACGCCGAGCAGCAGCGACACCAGCAGCACGAAGCCGATCGCCAGCACGACCGTGAGCGACAGCAGGCGAGTCTTCACGAACAGGAAGAGGCTGTTGCGATTCGGCCGCGCAACCACGCCCCAGAGGGTGTTGAGCGAAAACTGCATCTGCCCGAACACGGTGGTGGCGCCGATGAGCAGCGCGGCCACGCCGAGCAGCGTGGGCAGGATGCCCGACTCCTGGATGCGCGACCGCGCGACCGCCTGCTCCACCGCCACCGCCGCTTCGCGGCCCATCAGGTCCTGCAGCTGCGCGACGATCTGTCCCTGGGCCGCCTGCTCGCCCAGCACCAGTCCGATCACCGACACCGCGATGATGACGACCGGCGCGAGCGAGAACAGCGTGTAGAACGCCAATGCGCCGGCGTAGGTGAACGCGTCGCAGGCGAGCCAGAGCCTGACCGCATCGCGGGTGATCGCCCACCAACGCCGCGCACCATCCATCCCCATGGTCCGTCCTCTCTGTCCGTCGTTCGTCCGCGATGCCTGGGAAGATACCTTCGTTCCCGGCGTCGGCCGCGAGACGCGCCGCCACGGATTTCATATTGAACCGTTTCGCGCCGGATTGCTCCGGCCGGGAGGGCGAAATCGGACCCGGATCTCGGCCGGCGCGCCAATCGGGAACCGATCACATCGAGCGCGAGCCGCGATGGCGGCCCGTGCATCGCGAACGTCTCGCAGCACCGAAAACGCCAGAAGGTATGCCACCCGCCGGCGAACGGCGGTACGCTTCGTCCTTCCAGGCTCGGGAGATCGGCAGGAAGCCGACGGACTCGTGCTCGACCCGGGGGCCGTCGCCGCCGCGCGCGACCCGCGGCGCGAGCCGTGGCGCGTGTCCGCGCGGCTCCGCCTCGCCACCGCACGGGATCGCTGGTCATCGTCGTCCGTCATTCGATTCGCAAGGAGGCATCGTCATGTCGACAGGCACCGTCCGTTTCCATCGCGTGCTCCGGGCGCCGCCCGAGCGCGTCTACCGGGCGTTCCTCGACGCGGACGCGATGGTCAAGTGGCTTCCGCCCCACGGCTTCACCGGCAGGGTCCACCAGATCGACGCGAAGGTCGGCGGCAGCTACCGGATGTCGTTCACGAACCTCTCGAACGGGCAGAGCCACGCGTTCGGTGGCGACTATCTCGAGCTGGTCCCGCACGAGCGGATTCGCTACACGGACAAGTTCGACGACCCGAACCTGCCGGGCGAGATGCGCACGACGATCTCGCTGAAGCAGGTGTTCTTCGAAACCGAGCTCGACATCGTGCAGGAAGGCATCCCGGGCGTGATTCCCGTCGAGGCGTGCCACCTCGGCTGGCAGGAGTCGCTCGTGCTGCTCGCGCAGCTGGTCGAGGCCGAGATCCCGGGCTGAGCCGCCTCGAGGCAAAGTGGGGTCGACCATTCCCTTTCGCGCGTCAATCTCCGTGACCGCGCGTGTCGAAACTCGGTCTGACCCCACTTCCTCGAGCTTCCCGAACCGGATCCCCTACGTCCCATGAAACGGTCGATGCCATGACATCGTGCAAGCTGGGCTGGTTGCTGGTCGCCGTACTGTCGGCTGTCGTGGCGGTCTTCGCGTACAAGTTCACCGTCGGCGAGGTGAAGCCCTCCACCGACGGACGAATGGAGGTCCAGTTGAGCACGGACGAGCGCAATGCACTGCTGCTCGAGATGAGGACCTGGCTGCAGAGCGCGCAAGGCGTGCTCGCCGCGGCCACCGCAGGGGATTTCGCGGCGGTGGCCAGCACGGCAAGGGCTTCCGGCATGGCCGCCGAGGCCGAGACCCCCGCTTCGCTTTTCAGGAAGATTCCCCTCGAAATGAAGCAACTGGGATTCGACACCCGCCAGAAGTTCGACGACATCGCGGCCGACGCCGAGAAGCTCAAGGACCGACAGCACACCATCACCCAGTTGAGCATCGCGATGAACAACTGCATCGCCTGTCACGCGATCTATCGCTTTTCCGACACGGGCAAGTGAAGGGCGGGGCAGGCTCGACGTTTGCCTCGCACAGTGTCGAGATGACATCGCGGGAAAGTCGAGCCTGACCCCACTTCTTGGGGCGCGAGTGCCCGGATCGACGCAAGGCGAAGGCTCATCGAGGAACCGTCATGACCGAACTGGCCACCGTCGACAGCGTCGAGATCCTGGTGCTGGTCGACAACGCGACCGACACCCTCTCGACCGTGCCCTCCTACGTCGAGAACGAGCTCCCGCGGCTGCTCAGGCGGGGCCTGAAGCGCCTGTCGGGACGCTGCCTCTGCTGCGCGGCGCACGGGCTCTCGCTCGCCATCACCGCGCGACGCGGCGACGTCGAGCGCACGCTCCTGTTCGACACCGGGCCGGACGCGTGGGTGTTCGAGCGCAACGTCGACCGGCTCGGCTTCGACATGGCGACGGTGGACGGCATCGCGCTCTCGCACGGCCACTGGGACCACGGCGGGGCGATGGTGCGCGCGCTGGAGATGATCCAGCTCGCGAGCGGCGGCCGAACCGTCCCGACCTACATGCACCCCGGCATGTACCGGACCCGCGCGATGAAGATGCCGGACGGGTCGATGCGCCCGTTCGAGGACGTGCCGACGGCGGCGATGCTCGAGCAGCAGGGGGCGCTCGTCGTGCACGCCACCGTGCCTCTGTCCGTCCTCGACGGCCTGTTCTACGTGAGCGGCGAGATCCCGCGCGTCACCTCGTTCGAGCCCGGGCTGCCGGGGCAGTTCCGCCGCACCGAGGACGGCTCCGGCTGGGAGCCCGACACGCTGCTGGTGGACGAGCGCTACGTGGCCGTGCGCGTGAAGGACAGGGGCGTCCTCGTCTTCACCGCGTGCTCGCACGCCGGCGTCGTCAACGTGATGCTCGACGCGCGCGAGCGCTTCCCCGGCTCGCCGCTCTTCGGCGTGATGGGAGGCTTCCACCTGTCCGGGGCGAACGAACGGATCATCCCGGAGACGGTCGAGGCGCTGCGCGCGTTCCCGCTGACGGTCGTCGCGCCCGGCCATTGCACCGGATGGCGCGCGACGAGCGCGCTCGCCGCGGCGTTCGGCGACGCGGTCGCGCCGTCGGCGGTGGGGAAGACCTACCGGTTCTGAGTCCGGGTGGCTGGCCGGTCCGGCCGGCTTGCTGCGACAATCGCGCATGGACCCGGTCCGCATCCGCCGCGGCGTCACCTCCGACGCTTCCGCTCTCGCGGCGTTCGCCGCGCGCACGTTCCACGAGACGTTCGCGGCCGACAACCGGCCCGAGGACGTGGCGGCGCACCTCGCGTCGGCGTTCGGCGTCGCGCAGCAGACGCGCGAGCTCGGCGATCCGAACGTCGCCACGCTGCTCGCCTTCCGCAGCGACACGCTCGTCGCGTTCGCGCAGGTCCGCCGCAAGGCGCCTCCCCCCTGCGTGACGCAACCGCGGCCGATCGAGTTGCAGCGCTTCTACGTCGACCGGCCGGCGCACGGCACGGGCGTCGCGCAGACGCTGATGGCGGCGGCGCGCAAGGGCGCGCGAATTCGGCGGCGAGCATCTGTGGCTGGGCGTGTGGGAGCGCAACCCGCGCGCGATCGCGTTCTACACGAAGGCCGGCTTCCGCGACGTCGGCAGCACCGTGTTCCAGGTCGGGCCGGACCGGCAGACCGACCGCGTGCTCGTCGCGCCCTTGACCGTCGACGGCCGCGATGCGGCGTGACGCGCTGCGCGAGCCCGCGCGCGCGCTCCGCCGCTGGTGAGCCGAGGCACCGATGCCCCTCCCGACGATCGCGCGCATCGAGTCGCGCCGCCTCGCGCTCAGGCCCGTGAACGCCGGTGACCTCCCCGACCTGATTGCGGTCAACGGCGACCCCGAGGTCACACAGTTCCTCCCGTATGCGACCTGGCAGTCGCCGCAGGACGGCGAAGCGTGGCTCGCGCGTATGGAAGCGCTGGGCGCCACCGGCACCGGCCGGCAGCTCGTCGTCGTTCGTCGATCCGACTCGAGGGCCATCGGCACGCTGCTGCTGTTCAGGCACGACGAGGGCAGCGCACGCGTCGAGCTGGGCTATGCGCTCGGCCGCGCGCACTGGCGGCAGGGGATCATGCGCGAGGCGATCGAGGCGGCGTGCTCACATGCGTTCGAAGCGCTGGGCATCCGGCGCATCGAGGCCGAGGTGAATCCGGACAATGTTGCGTCGTGCACGCTGCTCACGCGCGTCGGCTTCGTGCTCGAGGGAGCGCTGCGCAAGCGCTGGGTCGCCAAGGGGGCCGCCTACGACACGAACGTCTACGGCTGCCTCGTCGACGAATGGCTTGCCGGGCGGGCGGCAGGATGAACGCCGCGCGGCGATCGGGTCGACGAACCATTCGTGGCCGCATTTCGTGATGGCGATGCTCATCGACTCCATCGTTCACGCCAGGATCCGAAACCGGGCGTGCTCCTGCCTTGCTCGTTCGACGTTCGCGCCGAGCCGATCGTGACCGACCATCGGGCACCGATGCCTCGACGAGGCACTGGCGTTCGCAGCGCGCTCGCGCGAGATCGTCGCTCGAGGCGCCAAGCCCTCCGCATCGCGCGGTCATGCTGCTCCACGGAAACGCCGCAAAGCCGGCGATGGCCAACACGACGCGCGGGCTTGCGGCGCGTGTCGACCGTACGCTACCTGGCTTCGGCCGTGGCGGCTCACGCGATGGCGCCTGAAGCGCGTCACCGCGAACACGCGCGCGATGCCCCTCTGCGAGGCGCCGGGAGGAACGGTGGAGAGCCTAGGGACGGGACCCGATCGCCCATGTGCCCTGCTCCGGAAACACAAGGCCCGGCGTCGCGACGACCGACAGGCAAGCTCGTGAACGCCGGGGCAAAGCTGCTACGCTCGCGTAGCGGAATTGCGCGAGCAGGCCAGCCCCTTCGACGCAAAGCCAGGCGCCGCACCATAGCACTCGACCCGCACGGCCCGCGCGAGACATCCGCAACCTGACCCCGGGAGCATGCCCATGAGCAGCAGGAAATTCGTGGACGGAATGGCCGTGCGCCGCGAGGTGCTCGGCGACGAGTACGTGGACCGGGCGCTGGCGAACGCCACCGAGTTCACGCAGCCGCTGCAGGACCTCGTCACCGAGAACTGCTGGGGCGAGATCTGGACGCGCGACGCGCTGCCGAGGCGGACGCGCAGCCTCGTCACGCTGGCGATGCTGGCGGCGCTCAAGGCACCCGCCGAGCTCAAGGCGCACGTGCGCGGCGCGCTGCGCAACGGCTGCACGCTCGAGGAGATCCGCGAGGTCCTGCTTCAGGCGGCCGTGTACTGCGGCGTGCCGGCGGGCATCGACGCGTTCCGCGCCGCGAAGGAAGCGGTCGAGGACTGGCAGCGGGCCGGGGGCGACTGAGGCCTCCGCGAAGCCCCGAGATGCACGACGTCGCCTGCCGGCTCGCCGCGCCCGTCGATGCGCCGACGCTCTCGGCGCTCGCCATCCAGGTGTTCCTCGGCACCTACGCCGAGGACGGCATCAGGCCGTCGGTCGCGCACGAAGCGCACGAGCTCCTGTCACCGGCGGCGTTCGAGGCGGCGCTCGCCGACCCGGCGCACACGTTCGTGCTCGCGGAGCGCGAGGGGCGCCTGCTCGGGTTCGCGCAGCTCGCGTTCCCGTCGCGCCACGCGCTGGTGCCGCACGAGAACGCGGCCGAGCTCGTCCGGCTCTACGTGCAGGAGCGGTCCACGGGGCGCGGGATCGGCCGCGCGCTGCTCGGGCAGGCGGAAGACGAGGCCGTCGTGCGCGGCGCGTCGACGCTGTGGCTTTCCGTCTGGGCGCCGAACCTGCGCGCGCTCGCGTTCTACGACCGCTGCGGCTACGCATCGCTCGGGGCGTCGACCTACCGCTACCGCGACGACGTCTACGAGACGCGCGTGTTCTCGAAACGGCTGGCGGCCGGGAAACCCTGACCATTCGCACACCCTTCGGGATATCCCATGCGTCGCCACCTCAGGATCGCGCGCCCGGTGAGCAACCTCGCCCGCGCGACCGCGCTCTACCGCGACGGCCTGGGCATCGACGTCCTCGGGCGCTTCGACGACCACGACGGCTTCGACGGTGCGATGCTCGGCCCGGCGGAAGGCGATTGGCACGTCGAGCTCACGCATTGCCGCACGCATCCGGTGCGTCCGCAGCCGACGCCCGAGGACCTCCTCGTGCTCTACGTGCCGGACGCCGGCGAATGGCGGACGGCGTGCGACCGCATGCTGGCGGCGGGATTCGTTGCCGTGGCGTCGTTCAACCCCTATTGGGACGGGCGCGGACGCACGTTCGAGGACCCGGACGGCTACCGGATCGTGATCCAGAACGCCCCGTGGCGGGATCGCGCCTCCGTGCCATCCCCGTCCGCTTCCGGCGCCGGTGCACCCGTCGAGATCCGCATGGGCTACGTGCCCGGCAGCATCGGCCGCATCGCGGCAGCTCCACGCATCGTGGTACTCGGCGAACGCCGGCTTCGGCGTGACCTTCGAGAGCAAGGTGGCGCGCGAGCTCGGCGAGTTCTGCGAGCGATGCGTCGACGGGCGCGACGGGCTCTGGCTCGCGACGCGCGACAGGACGATCGAGGGCTCGATCGCGATCGACGGCTCGCACGCGGCGGCCGACGGGGCGCACCTGCGGTGGTTCGTCGTCTCCGACGCGCTGCGCGGACGCGGCGTCGGGAACGAACTGATCGACCGGTCGATCGCCTTCTGTCGGGACTGCGGCTACGACCGCATCCATCTGTGGACGTTCCAGGGACTCGATGCCGCCGCGCACCTGTATCGCAAGCACGGGTTCCGCCTCGCGCTCGAGCGCCCGGGAACGCAGTGGGGTCGCGAGGTCGTCGAGCAGCGGTACGAACTCGATGGGGTCTGATCCCGCTGCGCAGGGGCTGGCCCCGGTTTTCGCTCTGACCCCTTTCCTTGCGCAGAATCCGTCCGACCGACGCCCCTTGCCCGAGCCCTGACGATGCACGCCGCAACGCTGACCGCGTACGACGACGCCCGGCTCGACGAGCTCGTCGCGATGTGGCGCGAGAGCTTCGAAGCGGGCGTCGGGGTGATCGACCCCCATCCGATCGCCGAGCAACGGGCGTACTTCCTGACCGAGGTCCTCCCGCGCAACGACGTTCGCCTCGCGATGCTCGACGGCCGGCTCGTCGGCTTCGTCGCGGCGTCGCGCGCGTCCGTGGCGCAGCTCTACGTGCGCGTCGGTTTCCACCGGCAGGGGATCGGAACGACGCTCCTCGCCTGGGCGAAGGCGCAGTCGGCGGGGAGCCTCTGGCTCTACACGTTCGCGCGCAACCGCGTCGCGCGGGCGTTCTACGAACGGCACGGATTCGTCGACGTCGCGCACGGCTTCGAGCCGCTCTGGCAGCTCGACGACGTCCGCTACGAATGGACGGCGCCGATCGTGCGCCGATGACAGGCGCGGCGCCGCGCTGGTACATTGCGCGCGTCCCGAATCGCGCCCCAACGCGCGCCGCCCCCCTGTCGATGACGACCCTCGCCGACGAACCGAAGTCCTGCGTCAAGTGCGGATACGTCCGCCAGCCGGCCGACTCGGCGCCGGACTACGAATGCCCGAGGTGCGGCGTCGTCTACGCGAAGGCCGAGGCCGCGATGCGGGCGCAGGAGCGCGCGCGCGACATCGAGGCCCGGCGCGTGATCGCCGGCGAGCGTCGCGCGCCGCCGCCAAAGCGCCCCGAGCCCGCGGTCCCGGATCCCGAGCGGGACGCGGACCCGCCGCGCCTCGGGGCGCACCTCGTCTACCTGCTCTACGCGATACCGATCGGCGTGACCGCGCTCGCCGGCGTGATCGTCGCCTACAGCATGCGCGCCCGCCAGCGCGGGACGTGGCTCGCGAGCCACTACACCTGGCAGATCCGGACGTTCTGGTACCTGGCGCCGATCGTGCTGCCCGCGCTCGCCGCCGCGCTGGTCACGATCGTCGCCATCCCGGTGTACGTCGCATCCCGGAAGAGCCAGTACGCGGGGCTCGTCCTCCTGGGACTGCTCATCGTGATCGTCCTCGGGACGATCGCCCTGGTCGTGCTCGCCTGGCGCGTGATCAGGGGCTGGTACCGTCTCGCGCAGGGCAAGGCGCCGTGAGCGGCCGGCCGCCGCGCGATGCCGCGGCCCCGGCGCGGTAGACTCTCGCGCCATGGTGCCGACGACCAGCGTCCGCCGATTCGACGAGCAGTTCGCGCGACAGGTGCGCGAAGGCGACCTGCGCCTCAACCCGTTCGAGGCGGCGGCGTTGCCGTACCTGTCCGGGCGCGTGCTCGACTACGGCTGCGGGCTGGGCAACCTCGCCGTCGCCGCCGCCCGGCGCGGCTGCACGGTCGTCGCGCTCGACGCGAGCGCCGAGGCGGTCGGGCACCTCCGGCGCGTGGCCGCGGAGCTCGCGCTGCCGATCGAAGCCGAGCAAGCCGACCTGCGTACCTACGCCATCCGCGGCGAGTTTGACTCGGTCGTCGCGATCGGGCTCCTGATGTTCTTCGACCGTCCGACCGCCGTCGCGCAGCTCGAGCAGCTCCAGTCGCACCTGCGTCCCGGCGGCCATGCCGTCGTGAACGTCCTCGTCGAGGGCACGACCTGGCTCGAGATGCTCGACCCGTCGGCCCATTGCCTGTTCGGGCGCGGCGAGCTCGCGCGGCGCTTCCACGGCTGGACGATCGTCCTGAACGAGGCGAGCGAATACCCGGCGAGCGGAGACACGATCAAGTCGTTCGAGACGATCGTCGCGCGCAAGCCCGGACGCCGCGAGCGACCCCCGGCGCCGGACGCGGGGCCACAGGACCGCGCGTAGCGCGCGAGCATCGAGGCCCATGCCGTTCCTCCCGAAGGATTTCGTCGTCCCCGACGTCGTCGACGCCGGGACCTTCCGCCTGCGTCCCATCACGATCCACGACGCGTTCCGCGACTACGACGCGGTGATGTCGAGCCGCGAGCACCTCTGGGCGCGCTTCGGCGAGGCATGGGGCTGGCCGGCCGCGGACCTGTCGCTCGAGCAGAACATCGTCGACCTGGGCTGGCACCAGAAGGAGTTCCAGCTGCGCTCGTCGTTCGACTACGTGGTCGCGAGCAGCGACGGCACGCGGCAGCTCGGGTGCGTCTACGTCGACCCTCCCGACGTGGAGGGCGTCGACGCCGACGTCTGGTACTGGGCGCGCTCGAGCGAGCTCGCCAGCGGGCTGGAGGACAGGATCGAGGCGTTCCTGTCCGGGTGGCTCGCGGGCGCGTGGCCGTTTCGCATCGTCACGATCAACGGCCGGCAGGTCCGGCTTCCGGCGACCTCGCAGGGACTGCGATGAAGCGCCTCGGCACCGCCCTGCTCTACGCGATCGTCGCGTACGTCGTCGCCGCGCTCGCCGGCTATCTGCTCGTGCAGCAGCTCTCGTCCAACGTGCACGACCGCGCCGTCGAGGCGGCGATGACGGGCGCGTTCGTCGTCGGCCCGCTCGGCGCCGTCGTCGGCTTCGTCGTCGGGCTCGTGCGCGGGGGGCGGTCGTCGACGCCGCCGCAGGCTTGACGACTCCCCGCACCCGCGCGAGGATCGCCCGACCATGCCCACCCCCGACTTCCGGCCCCTCGACGGCGGATGCACGTGCCGCCACGTGCGCTACCGGATGACGACCGCGCCGCTGTTCGTCCACTGCTGCCACTGCCGATGGTGCCAGCGCGAGACCGGATCCTCGTACGCGCTGAACGCGATGATCGAGGCCGACCGCGTGCAGCTCTCCCATGGCGAGGTCGACGTCGTGGCGACGCCGACCGAGAGCGGCAGAGGGACAGAAGATCAGCCGCTGCCCGCATTGCCGCGTCGCGGTCTGGAGCAACTATGCGGGCGCCGGCGACGCGGTGCGCTTCGTGCGCGTCGGCACGCTCGACGAGCCCGACCGCCTGCCGCCCGACATCCACATCTTCACGATGTCGAAGCAGCCGTGGGTCGCGATCCCGCCCGGCATGCCCGCGACGCTCGACTACTACGACCGCAACGCGCACTGGCCGAAGGAGAGCCTCGAGCGACGCGCGGCGCTGCTGCCCGCGCGGCCCCGGCATTAGCGCGGGCGTATCGATGCCGTTCGACGCCTTCCTCGAGACCGCGTGGAACGACCACGGCGACCGGCCGCGCGAGGTCGCGGACCGGCTCGCGGCGTCGCTCGACGTCGTCACGGCGCCCGAGCACGTCGCGCCGTACGCGCGCATCGTGACGCACGTCTTCGGCGAACACCTGGGCGAATGGGCGCGCGGCGTCGGGCTGCTCCGGTCGCTGCGCGAACTCCCCGCCTTCGATCGCAGCCCCGCGGCGGAAGGGGCCGTCGCGCGCGGCATCGGCGCGTTGCGCTACGCCGAGGGCGACACCCGGGCGCTGGAGGCGCTCTCGCAGGACGACCGGATCGCGGCGATCGCGACCGCCGCCTCGGCGTTCGCAGGTCTGGGCGAGTTCAAGCGCGCGCTCGGCGCCTACGCGCAGGCACTGGCCCTCGCGGATGCGGGGCTGCCGGAGGGCTCGCCTGCGCTGCGCGCGCTCGCGATCGGCGGCAACAACCTCGCGGCGGCGCTCGAGGAGAAGCGCGACCGCGACGACGCCGAGACGCAGGGCATGGTCGCCGCAGCGCAGTCCGGGCTCGACTACTGGAAGCGCGCGGGCACGTGGTTCGAGGAGGAGCGCGCGCACTGGCGACTGGCGAAATGCCTGCTCGCCGCCGGGCGCCCGCGCGACGCGGTCGCGAGCGCCGCGCGCTGCGTCGAGGTGTGCGACCGCAACGAAGCGCCCGCGTTCGAGCGCTTCTTCGGCCACGCCGCCCTCGCGTTCGCGCACCGCGAGGCCGGCGACGCCGAGGCGTTCGGGGCAGCGCGGCGCAGTGCGTTCGCCTGCTACGAGCAGGTCCCGGACGGCGAGCGCACATGGTGCGAAGCGGACCTGAAGGCGCTCGCGGACCGATGACGCTGCGGGGGCTCCTCGGCATCGAGCTTCCCGTCGTCCAGGCGCCGATGGCCGGCGTCCAGGGCAGCGCGCTCGCGATCGCCGTGTCGAACGCGGGCGGCCTGGGATCGCTCCCCTGCGCGATGCTCTCCGCCGACGCGATGGCGGCCGAGCTCGCGGCGCTCCGCGCGGGGACGTCGAAGCCGTTCAACGTGAACTTCTTCTGTCACGCCGCGCCGACACCGGACGAGCGACGCGAGGCGGCGTGGCGCGCGCAGCTCGGACCGTACTACGACGAGTTCGGCATCGACGCGGCGGCGATTCCGGCGGGCCCTGGCCGGGCGGCGTTCGGCGTCGAGGCCGCCGACGCGATCGACGCGTTCCGCCCCGCCGTCGTGAGCTTCCACTTCGGACTGCCATCCGCCGGGTTGCTCGCGCGCGTCAAGTCGTGGGGCTCGAAGGTGCTGTCCTCGGCGACGACCGTCGACGAAGCGCGCTGGCTGGAGGCGCACGGCGTCGACGCGGTGATCGCGCAAGGCGTCGAGGCCGGCGGGCACCGCGGGATCTTCCTGGGCGACGATCTCACGACGCAGATGGGCACGTTCGCGCTGGTGCCGCAGGTCGTGCGCGCGGTGCGGGTGCCCGTGATCGCGGCCGGCGGCATCGCCGATGCGAAGGGCGTCGCGGCGGCGATCGCGCTCGGCGCGGCCGGCGCGCAGGTCGGCACCGCGTACATGCTCTGCCCCGAGGCGACGACGAGCCGCATCCACCGCGCGTCGCTCGCGAGCGACGCCGCGCGCCACACCGCGCTCACGAACCTCTTCACCGGCCGGCCCGCGCGCGGCATCGTCAACCGCGTCATCCGCGAGCTCGGGCCGATGAACGCATCGGTGCCGGCGTTCCCGCTCGCGACCTCGGCGATCGCGCCGCTCCGCGCGAAGGCCGAGGCGCGCGGCTCGGGCGATTTCTCGCCGCTGTGGTCCGGCCAGAACGCCAGCGGGTGCCGAGAGGTACCTGCCGCGCTGCTCACCCGCGAGCTGGCCGGCGCGGCAAGGTAGGATTCGACACCTGCCCGGCCCGATTCGCCCGATGGAGCGAGCGGCGCGCCCGGTCTCGCCGCCGCTCGCCCTCCCCTGCACGCGGCTCGCGCGGACCCCGACGGCGTTCCCCCCGGCCAGATTCGGGAGTAGGCTGATCGGTGCCCTCGTCCCCTCCTGCCGCGGCGTGGAACCGCTCTTCGTCCTCGTCATCCTGCCGGTGCTGATCGGCGCGCTCGCCGAGGCGGCGTTCCGCGACGCGAAGCGCGCGTCGCTCGCGGCGGCGGCCGGCACCGCCCTCGCGGTCGTCGTCGCGGTGCAGGCGCTCGACCGCAACGAGGGCTGGAGCTGGGTTGCCGCCGCGCTCGTGTCGCCGCTGCCCGTGGCGCTCGCCGTCGGCACGGCGCTGTTCTGGTGGGGACGGACGCACTCGCGGCGGCGGCGCCCGGGCCATGGCGCCTGAGACCGCGAGGCAGGCACGCTGATGCTCTACTGGGCCGACCTGGCCGGGGTCGCGGTATTCGCGGTGAGCGGCGCGCTCGCGGGGGGACGCAAGGGCCTCGACCTCCTCGGCGTCTTCGTGGTCGCGGCGCTGACGGCGGTCGGCGGCGGCACGACGCGCGACCTGCTGCTCGACCGCCATCCGATCTTCTGGATCGCGGACCCGACCTATCTCGTCGTGATCGGCGCCGCCGCGCTGGCGACGTTCGTCTACGTGCGCGTGCGACCGCCGCCGCTGGGCGCGCTCCTCGTGGCCGACGCGCTGGGCCTCGCGCTGTTCACGATGACGGGCGCGCAGGTCGCCGAGAGCGCGGGGCTCGCGCCGATCATCGTCGTCGTGATGGCCACGATGACGGGCGCCGCCGGCGGCGTGCTGCGCGACATCATGTGCGCCGAGATCCCGCTGGTCCTGCACCGCGACATCTACGCGACGGCGGCGATCGTCGGAGCGGCGATCTACCTCGCGGCGCAGGCGATCGGCGTCGACCGCACGTGGGCGTTCGGGATCGGCATGGCGGCCGTGCTCGCGCTCAGGCTCGCCGCCGTCGCGTGGGGGCTCAGGCTGCCGGTGGCCCGCGTCCCTCCGGCCGCGGACTGACGCGCCGGCCGCAGGCCCCGACCCGGCAGGCCTCCCGTGGCCTGAGCGCACCGCCGCCGGACGGCAGTTGCCTCGCGCCCCCCTCCGCGTGAGAATCGCCGACGCGACGCGGCCGATCGAAGCCGCGCGCGTCGTTCCCACCCACCGGAGGCAAGCCATGGGACTTCGATTCATCAAGATCGCCGTCGTCTATCTCGTGATCGGCACGATGCTCGGCGCCTGGATGGGCTCGATCCAGACGTTCACGTACGCGCCGGTCCACGCGCACATCCTGCTGCTCGGCTGGGTGTCGCTCGCGATGGCCGGCGTCATCTACCACCTGTATCCGGCGGCAAGCGAGACGCGGCTCGCGAAGGCCCACTTCTGGATCCACAATCTGGTGCTGCCGCCGTTCATGGTCGTGCTCGCGCTGTTCCTCACCGGCACGAAGGCCGCCGGCCCGGTGCTGGGCATCGCGTCGGTCGTGATGATCGTCGGGCTCGCCTGCTTCATGGTCAACGTGCTGACCAACGCGAAGCCGGCAGGCTGACGCGCACCGCACGCGAGCCGGAACTCGCGATGTTCGTCGGCCACCTCGGCGCGGGCCTCGCGGTGAAAGCCGCGGAGCCGCGCTGGAACCTGGGCGTGCTGTTCGCCGCCGCGCTGTTCGCGGACCTGCTGCTGTGGGTGCTCGTGCTCTTCGGCGTCGAGTCGGTCGGCGCGTCAGTGCAGAGCGGCCGCGCGCGCTTCTTCACGTTCGCGTTCCCGATCTCGCACGGCGCGCTGGCGAGCGCTGGCTGGACGCTCGCGGCCGCGACGCTCGGATGGATCGTCGCGGGCACCGGGACGCCACGCCGAGCGCGCCTCGCCTGCACGCTCGCGATCGCCGTCGCGTCGCATTTCGTGCTCGACCTCGTCGTCCACGTCCCGGACCTGCCTGTCGCGGGCGGCGATTCGGCGAAGCTCGGCCTGGGGCTTTGGCGCGCGATGCCGGCCGCGCTCGCGGTCGAGCTTGCGCTCGCCGTGGCAGCGCTCGCGGTCTGCATGCGACGCGTGCGCCCCTGCCCGCTGGCGCGGCGCGCTGCTCGTCACGGTCGTCGCGGTCACGGGCATCCTGACGGTACTGGGCCCCTACCTGCCCGGCGAGCCGCCGCCCGCAACCACCCTGGCCGCCTCGTCGCTCGTCACGCTCGCCGTCATCGTCGTCCTGGGATTCGTCGTGGAAGGGCGGGCCCGATGGGCGGTGCCGCACCGCGGCAGCCCCTGACCCTTCGGCAGCCGGGGATCGCCTCCCGTCGCAACCCCGGCGACGCGCCTCGCCCGTTATGACAGAATCGCTGCGCGGGCTCGAGGCGCGACTGCGCGTCGGGCGTCCGCGCGCCAACGCCGGGATTGCGATCCGTGGGCAACATCATCGTCGCGCTGTTCGCCATCCTGCTCTGCCTGATCAACGCGATCGTGTGGACGTTCGTGTCGGACATGCCCCTTGCCGGCGTCGGCTGGGTGCTGGCCGCCGCGTTCTGCTTCTACCTGCAGAAGTGGTCGCAGAACTGACGCGAACGTTGCTCGCTTTCTGCACTCACCCCCCGGACTCCCGATGCCCGCCTACCTGATCTGCCGCATCCGCGTCACCGACCCGCAGCGTTACGACGAATACAAGAAGCTCACGCCCGCGGCGATCGCGAAGCACGGGGGACGCTTCGTCGTGCGCGGAGGGCCGGTCACGACGCTCGAGGGTCCCGACGAGCACGACCGCGTCGTCGTCATCGAGTTTCCGACGATGGAGCGCGCGAAGGCGTTCTGGGACGGTCCCGATTACGCGGCCGCGAAGGCGCTGCGCAAGAGCGCGGCCACCGGGCAGTTCATCCTCGTCGAGGGGAACCCGGGCTGATCGCGACGCGGCGGATCGTCGTCTGGCGCTCCGCCGGCCTGCCCGTCAGCGCGACCGGGGCCGCCACAGGCGCCAGCCGCGGCCAGGCTCAGGCACCGGAGGCACGATGGACGCCGGGGGCACGGTGCTGAGTATCCATCGCGGCGGAATCGGCGCGGCGCCGTGGCTGCAGGACGTCCCCAGGTTGCGGGGATCATAGATCTTGACCAGCGTCGGCGCGTCGACGTCGTCGACGTAGACGATGCCGCAGTAGCCGTACGCGTGCTCGCGCCGCAACTGCGCGTCGAGCGAGTCGATCCGCGCGGCGAGCGGCACGCCGGACAGCGGCTCCGTCGGTGGCGTCTCGTCCGTCGGATAGACGAACCACCGTCCGCTTCCGATGCGCGCCCAGAGCTCGTCGAGCTGGTGCCAGTGCATGATGCCCTGGAACATCCCGCCGAGCCGCGCGCGAAACGCTTCCGCCTCTGCGCCGTCCTCGAATTTGTCCGCAATCGTCATGGGGTCTTCGTCCCGCAACGGGACGCTCGGGTGGCGGGTCGTCGCCTCCGGACCGCGCCGATCGGCCGGACGACATCGTACGCACGGCCGCGGACGCCCGCCAGCGGCGAATCCGCCTCTCGGCGCAGCGACCCGACGCGTCCGCCGCCGACGCCCTTTCCTCGGGAACGCCGTCACCCTAGCCGTTCGCGGCGAATCTCACTATGCTTGACACGCCGGGTGGTTCCCCTCGCCCGTGCCGGGGGAACGCCCCGTGGAGGCCCCGATGCGCCGCACCGCGCTCTACAGCCGATCGCCCCGCCGCGACGCCGCCCCGCCCGGCCCGGCGCCTGCCGCCGCGCGTGCGTCCTCGTCCGATCGCCCGGCGCCCGAAGCATCGGCCGCGCCTGTGCGCAAGCGCTTCGCGATCGGCGCGCTCGCGCAGCGTCACGAACGCTGGCTCGCCCTCGTCGCGGGATTGCTGATCGGCGCGATCGCGATCGCCGTCTGGACGTCCACGCGGCCCGGCGCGCGCCTCCTCACGCAGAAGGACATCGACGGCGCGGTGCTGCACACGCTCGCGACGCAGACGCTGCCGTCGCGCGCGGCGAAAGCCTACGAAGCGGTGCGCCCGTCGATCGTGAAGGTCGTCGGCACCGGCTACCCGGACGACGACGAGAAGGCCGGCGGGAAGAAGAAGGCGGGCAAGGATGCCGCGAAGCCGTCGAAGCCCGATGCGAAAGGCGGCGAGGGCAAGCGCGCCGAGAGCAAGGCCGCGCCGTCGGCACCGGGGCCGGACAAGCAAGCCGACAAGCCGGCGCTGCCCGAAGGCCATCCCGACATCGGCAAGGGAATGGGCGTCGGGACCGGCGTGGTGATCGTCGACAGCGGCGTCATCCTCACGAACCTGCACGTCGTGCTCGGTGCCTCGAAGCTCAAGGTCGTGTTCTTCGACGGCTTCGAGTCGGAGGCCACCGTGATCGGCATGCAGCCCGAGAACGACCTGGCCGTGCTGAAGGCCGCGAAGCTGCCCGACGACCTCAAGGCCGCGGTGCTGCGCTCGACCCAGGACCTCTTGCCCGGCGACGAGGTGGTCGCCGCGGGCTTCCCGTTCGGCATCGGCCCGTCGGCCTCCGCGGGGATCGTCTCCGGGCTGAAGCGCGAATACCGCTCGCCCGAAGGCAAGCGCGTGCTGACCAACCTGATCCAGTTCGACGCGGCCGCCAATCCGGGCAACTCGGGCGGCCCGCTCGTCACGATGGACGGCGAGGTCGTCGGCATCGTGACCGCGATCCTCAATCCCACCGACCAGCGCGTGTTCGTCGGCATCGGCTTCGCGGTGCCGATCGAGAACGCGGCCTCCGCGATCGGCATGTCGCCGTTCTGACGCGCCGCCCATCCTCCTTTCCCTGATCGCCCCCATGGACATCCACGACCTCGCACCGACCAGCCACGCCCCGCTCACCGAGCGCATCCTCTACGAGGTCAAGAAGGTCGTCGTCGGCCAGGACCCGTTCCTCGAGCGCGTGCTGGTCGCGATCCTCGCGCAGGGCCACCTGCTGGTCGAGGGGGTGCCGGGGCTCGCGAAGACGCTGACCGTCAAGACGCTCGCGCGCACGATCCGCGGCACGTTTCGGCGCATCCAGTTCACGCCCGACCTCGTGCCCGCCGACCTCATCGGCACGCGCATCTACAACCAGAAGACCGGCGAGTTCACCACGTCGCTCGGACCGGTGTTCACGAACCTGCTGCTCGCCGACGAGATCAACCGCGCGCCGGCGAAGGTGCAGAGCGCGATGCTCGAGGTGATGCAGGAACGGCAGGTGACGATCGCGGGCGAGACGCACCGCGTGCCCGAGCCTTTCCTGGTGATGGCGACGCAGAACCCGATCGAGACCGAGGGCACGTATCCGCTGCCCGAGGCGCAGGTCGACCGGTTCATGATGAAGGTGCTGGTCGGCTACCCGACCGAGACCGAGGAGTTCGTGATCGTCGAGCGCGTCACCGGCACCACGCAGGACGTGATGCCGGTCGCGACGACCGACCAGCTCGCCGCGCTCTACCGCGAGTGCCGCTCGGGCTACGTCGACCCGTCGCTGATGCAGTACGCGGTGAAGCTCGTCGCCGCGACGCGCGAGCCCGACCGCTACGGCATCAAGGACATCGCGCGCTACATCACGTTCGGCGCGAGCCCGCGCGCGACGATCGCGCTGGTCGAGGGGGCGCGCGCGCTCGCGTTCCTGCGCGGCAGGCCCTACGCGCTCCCCGAGGACGTGATCGACATCGCGCCCGACGTGCTGCGCCACCGCCTGTCGCTCTCCTACGAGGCGCTGGCGGACGGCGTCTCCGCCGACCGGCTGATCCTCGAGATCCTCCGTCACGTCGCCGCGCCCGACAAGCCGCTCGACACCCATGTCGCGCTCGAAGAGCGATCCTGAGGCGCTGCTCCGCAAGCTCGAGTGGACGGTGATCCGCCGTCTCGACGGGCTGCTCCAGGGCGACTACCGGACGCTGTTCCGCGGCTTCGGGCTCGACCTCGCCGACCTGCGCGAGTACCAGTACCACGACGACGTGCGGCACATCGACTGGAACGTCACCGCGCGGCTGCAGACGCCCTACGTGCGCGAGTACGTCGAGGACCGGGAGGTCACGGCGTGGTTCCTGCTCGACCTGTCGGCGTCGGTCGACTTCGGCTCCTCGGCCGTGCGCAAGCGGACGGTCGCGGTCGACTTCGTCACCGTCCTCGCGCGCCTCATGGCACGCCACGGCAACCGCGTCGGCGCGATCCTCTACGGCGATCGCGTCGACGCCGTGATCCCGGCGCGCGGCGGGCGCAGGCAGGTGCTCCACCTGCTGCACAGGTTGGCGACGCGCCCCGCGAACGCGCGCTCGACGGGCACGAAGCTCGCCGACCTGCTCGAGTCGGCGCTGCGCATCGTGCCGCGCCGTTCGCTCGTGTTCGTCGTGTCCGACTTCATCAGCGAGCCTGGCTGGGACAAGCCGCTCGGCCACCTCGCGAAGCGTCACGAGCTCGTCGCGGTTCGGCTCTACGACCCGCTCGAGCGCGCGCTGCCCGACCTCGGCATGGTCGTCGTCGAGGACGCGGAGACCGGCGAGCAGCTCTTCGTCGACACCCACGACCGGGCATTCCGCGCGCGCTTCGCCGCGGCCGCCGAGCGGCGCGAGAACGAGGTGCGCAACGCGCTCGTGACGGCGGGCGTCGACGCGATCGAGCTCGCCACCGACGACGACCTGGTCGGCGCCGTCGTGCGCTTCGCGGACCTGCGCAAGCGGCGCACGCAGCTCGCGGTCGGCGGCGGGCTGCCGCGTCACCTCGAGGCACGCCGTGTCGTTCCAGTGGCCTGAGCTCCTCTGGGGTCTCGCGCTGCTGCCGCTGCTGGTGGCGGCGTACGCCTGGCTGCAGCGGCGGCGCAAGCGCCTCGCGCTCCGCTACGCGAACCTGTCGCTCGTCCGCGAGGCGCTCGCCCGCGGTCCCGGCTGGCGGCGCCACGTCCCGCCCGCGCTGATCCTCGTCGCGATCGCGCTGATGATCGTCGCGACCGCGCGGCCGGAGGGCGAGGTCACGCTGCCGACCAAGCAGGAGACGATCGTCGTCGCGATGGACGTGTCCGGAAGCATGCGCGCGACCGACGTGCAACCCAGCCGGATCGTGGCCGCGCAGGAGGCCGCGCGCGCGTTCGTCGGCGACCAGCCGGCGACGACGCGCATCGGCATCGTGACGTTCGCGGGCACCGCGGCGCTCGTGCAGGCGCCGACGCATTCGCGCGAGGACCTGCTCGCGGCGATCGACCGCTTCCAGCTCCAGCGCGGCACCGCGGTGGGCAGCGGGATCCTCGTGTCGCTGAAGACGATCCTGCCCGACGTCGAGTTCGATCTCCGCAGCAACAATCCGCGCCCGAAGCCCGGCGACGGATCGCGCGCGCTCGGCACGACGCCGCCGAAGGACACGCCGAAGGCACCGCCCGCGCCGGTGGAGCCCGGATCGATGGGGTCGGCAGTCATCATCCTGCTGACCGACGGGCAGACGACGACCGGCCCCGATCCGATCGAGTCGGCGAAGATGGCCGCCGAGCGCGGCGTGCGCGTCTACACGGTCGGCATCGGCACGCCGCAGGGCGAGATCGTCGGCGCCGAGGGCTGGTCGATGCGCGTGCGGCTCGACGAGGACGCGCTCAAGAACATCGCGAACCTGACGCGCGGCGAGTATTTCTACGCCGGGACCGCGAGTGACCTCAAGAAGGTCTACGAGGCGCTCAACACGCGGTTCACGTTCGAGAAGAAGTCGATCGAGATCACCGCGCTGTTCGCCGCGGCGGCCGCGCTGATCACGATCCTGGCGGCGGCGCTGTCCGTGCTCTGGTTCCACCGGATCCTGTAGCGGGTCCGGGACGACTCCCGGCCGCCAGCTTGCCGCCGGACCGCGCCTCGCGTCGCCGCTCGCACCGGCGCTCCGGTCCTCGCGGAGTTGAAATTCGGGCTCCGAGCCAGTAGCGTCTGACCCTTCCCTGCGACCCGGAGCCCGCGATGAGTCAAGCCGATGTCGAACGCGACCTCGCCACGATCCGCGACGGGCTGCCGCCGCGCGACGGCAAACGGCATCGCGTGATCGTCGTCGGTGCGGGCATGGCGGGCCTCGTCGCGGCGAACGAGCTCGTCCGCGCCGGCCACGACCCGGTGATTCTCGAGGCCCGGCAGCGCGTCGGCGGACGCGTGTTCACGATGCGCGAGCCGTTCGCGCCGGGGCTCTACGCGGAAGCGGGCGCGATGCGCATCCCCAGGGCGCACAAGCTCACGCTCGCCTGCATCGAGAAGGTCGGCCTGAGCGTGAAGCCGTTCACGATGCACAACCCGAACGCCTGGTGCCACCTGTTCGGCCGCAAGATGCGCCTGTCCGAGTTCGAGGCGCGGCCCGAGCTCCTCGGGGCCGAGCTGGCCGAGCACGACCGCGGCCTCACGTCGGGCGCGCGATGGCAGTCGCTGCTGCAGCCATTCGCGCAACGCATCGAGCAGGAAGGCGACGCCGCGTGGCCGGCGATCGTCTCGCAGTACGACGGCTACTCGACCCGCGAGTTCCTCGAGGAGCGCGGCTGGAGCGAGCCCGCGATCGAGCTGTTCGGCCTCGTCTGCAACCAGGAGGCGCTGATGAACTCGTGCTTCCTCGAGCTCCTGCGCGAGGAGGTCGGCAACTACTACACCGACATGGTGCGCATCGACGGCGGCGCCGACCAGCTGCCCAACGCGTATCTGCCGTTCTTGCGCGACCGCATCCGGTTCGGCGCACGGATGACCGCGATCGACCAGTCCGATCACGACGTGACCGTGCATTTCCAGACCGCCGCGGGCCGGAGCGTGGCGACGGGCGACTACGCGATCGTGACCGTCCCCTACCCGGTGCTGCGCCACGTCGAGGTGCTGAAGCCGTTCTCGCACGCGAAACGGCGCGCGATCCGGCAGCTGCGCTACGACGCATCGGCGAAGATCTTCTTCCAGTGCCGGCGCCGCTTCTGGGAGGACGACGACGGCATCGTCGGCGGCGGGAGCGTCACCGACCTTCCGATCCGCAACGTCTACTACCCCGAGGCCGGCAAGGCGACCGGGCGCGGCGTGCTGCTCGCGAGCTACACGTGGGCCGAGGACGCGCAGCGCTGGGGCTCGCTCTCGCCGGACGACCGGATCGAGCAGGCGATCGAGGACGTCGCGCAGCTCCACCCGCAGATCCTCGAGGAGTTCGAGGTCGGCACCTCGTGGATGTGGCACGACGACCCGTACGCCGGCGGCGCTTTCGCGCTGTTCGAGCCGTCGCAGCAGGGGCTCCTGCACGAGCACATCGTCGCGCCGGAAGGACGCATCCACTTCGCGGGCGAGCACGCCTCGCTCGCGCACGCGTGGATCCAGGGAGCGATCGAATCGGGGCTGCGCGCCGCGCGCGAGATCCACGCGAAGCCGGTGTAGGCCGACAAGGCGCGCTGTTCTGTGGGTCGGGCTTCAGCCCGACGCCTTTCCATCGAGATGCGACGAACTTCGTCGGCCTGAAGGCCGACCCACAGGGCGCTGCCGTTGTGGGTCGGGCTTCAGCCCGACGTCTTTCCTTCGAGATGCGACGAACTCCGTCGGCCTGAAGGCCGACCCACAGGGCGCTGCCGTTGTGGGTCGGGCTTCAGCCCGACGCCTTTCCTTCGAGATGCGACGAACTTCGTCGGCCTGAAGGCCGACCCACAGGGCCGCGCCTTTGTGGGTCGGGCTTCAGCCCGACGTCTTTTCACAGGGCGCTGTGTTGTGGGTCGGGCTTCAGCCCGACAGCCGCTTCAGCAGGCGCAGCACCTTCTCGAACGTCGAGCCGTACGGCGGGTAGAGGAGCTTCGCCGCCGTGCGCCGCGGCTGCGAGAACACGCTCTTCATGTGGCTGAACGTACGGAACCCCGCCTCGCCGTGGTAGGCGCCGATCCCCGACGCGCCGACGCCGCCGAACGGCAGCTCCTCGTGCGCGAAATGCCAGAGCGTGTCGTTGACCGTGACGCCGCCCGCGATCGTCTCGCGCAGGAGGCGCTCGCGCACCACGCGGTCCTCGGCGAACACGTAGAACGCCAGCGGGCGCGGACGCCGCGTCACCGCCGCGATCGCGTCGTCGAGCTTCGCATAGCTCTCGACCGGCAGGATCGGCCCGAAGATCTCCTCGCGCATCACCTGCATCGCGTCGGTCGCGCCGACGAGCAGCGTCGGCGGAATCCGCCGTGTCGCCGGATCGGGCGCCGCGCCGTCGGGGATCGTCACGACCTTCGCGCCCTTCGCGCGCGCGTCCTCGATCAGCGCGACGAGCCGGTCGTAGTGGCGCTCGTTCACGATCGACGTGTAGTCGTCGCCGGCGAGCGGATCGGGGTACAGCGCACGCACGGCACGCGTCACGGCGGCGACGAACGCGTCCACCATCCGCTCCGGGACGAGCGCGTAGTCGGGCGCGATGCAGGTCTGCCCGGCGTTGAGCAGCTTGCCGACGGCGATGCGCGGCGCGACGACCGCGAGGTCCGCGCTCGCGTCGACGATCGCGGGGCTCTTGCCGCCGAGCTCGAGCGTCACCGGAGTCAGGTTCTCGGCGGCCGCCATCGCGACGATGCGGCCGACCACGGTCGAGCCGGTGAAGAACAGGTGGTCGAACGGCAGCCGCGTGAACTCGGCGCCGGTGTCGGCGTCTCCGATGACGACGGTGAACTCGTCCGGCGCGAAGCGCTGCGCGATCGCCTCCGCCAGCAGCGCGGACGTGGCGGGCGTCACTTCCGACGGCTTCAGCATCACGCGGTTGCCGGCCGCGAGCGCGCCGATCGCCGGCGCGAGCGCGAGCTGCACCGGATAGTTCCACGGGCTCACGACACCGGCGACGCCGAGCGGCTGCGGCACGATGCGCGCGCTGCCCGGCAGCAGCTGGATCGGCGTGGCGATACGCCGGGGACGCATCCAGCGGCGCACGTTCGCGAGCGCGTGGCGCGCGGCGGCCGTGACGATGTAGAGCTCGGCGAGCCGTGTCTCGTGCGACGAGCGGTGGCCGAAGTCGCGGTCGATCGCGGCGACGAAGTCGCGCTCGCGCTCGCGGACCATGGCGAGGAGGCGCGCGAGGCGGTCGCGACGCGCGGAGGCATCGGGGTTGGGCTCGCGCGCGAACGCGGCGCGCATCGCCTCGAACCGGCGCAGGAGCTCGGCCGGCGACGTCGGCGGACACGCGTCCGGCGGCAGGGGCGCGTTCATCTCGGCATCCAGCCGCGCGCCGCGGGCTTCGCCGCGATGTCCTGCAGCATCCGCCTGTATTCGCCGGACGTGCGCAGGATCTCGGCTGCCGCCGCGCGCAGGCGGTCGATCTGCTCGTCCGAGAGCACCCAGGACGTCGGCATCTCGTTCAGGAAATCGCGCTCCACCGCGGACGGGTGCGCGTCGAAGCTCGCGTCGATCGCGTAGAGCTCGATGTCGGGCACGTCGACCGCGCGCGCCAGCGCCGGGTTGTTCGCGTTCGCGAACCCGCCGGCTTCGTTCAGCGCGCGCATCGCGCTCCAGCGGGCGACGATGTCGCGCAGGAGCTCGACGCCTTCGTACGAATAGCGGTCGATCGGCATGCCGGTCGCCTTGAGCAGGATCTGGAGGTCGTTCGGGGGCTTCGCCGAGCGGTCCCAGTCGCTCTTCGGCACCGACAGCGAGTTGACGACGATCACGATTATGCGCTCGATGCGCGAGACGCGAACGCTCTGGCGCAGCACGCGGCTCGCCTCGAGCTCCTCCAGCGACTCGAGGATGCCGCGCACGCCCAGGTTGTCGGCGAGCCCGCCGTCGACGAGATGCAGGTAGGGCCGGTTCCCGCCGTCCTGGAACGCCTTCATCTCCTTGATCCGCTGCACCGCGCGGCCGGCGGGCCGCAGGCGGTTCTGCGGATCCTCGAACTGGCGCGCCCAGTACGGCATCTCGTAGCCGCAGGTGCCGCCGTAGTTGTTGATCGTGACCGGGGACGTCACGAGCGGCACGGCCGACGACGCCGCCGCGGCGCGCGAGATCGGGAACGACGCGAGGTCGGAGCAGATCAGGTCGAACTCGTTCTGCGAGAACGTCAGCCGCGAGCCGGTCGACAGGTCGGTCGCGGTCGTCCGGACCATCGGACCCGGGGCCGCCATCAGGTCGGCGTAGGTCTTGCCGTGGAACAGGATCTCGTCCCAGAGCCCGGCGGCGAGCTCGGAGCGTCCCCAGCCATCGGACGAGAGCGCCGGCCAGTTCCCCGGCGAGAGCAGTCGCGCGAGGAGCTCGCCCTGCACGTCGCGCTTCAGGAAGCGCTGCTCGTAGTCGTCGAACAGGCGCTCGCCGTGCAGGCCGAATGCGAGCGCGGTGAAGCTGCCTCCCGACACGCCGGTGATCAGGTCCACCTCGTCGATGAGGCGCGTGCGCTTGCCGCGGATCGAGACCTCGGTCCGCCGAAGCTCCTCCAGCACGCCGTACGAAAACGCCGCCGCGCGCATGCCGCCCCCCGAGAACGCGAGCACGACGACGGTCGACGGATCGTTTTCGGAGCGGTCGGCGCGGGTCTCGTACCGGTAGCCCGCCTTGCGGTCGACCTGCTGGAGCGGCGCTTTGATCGGCCGCGTCGCGCAGCCGGCAAGCGCCAGCGCGACGACGGCGAGGAACCAAGGAGCGATGCGACGAGAAGACACGATGTGGAACACCCGGACCGGGAATGCCGCGAATTATACGGGCCCGGTCGGGCATGCCCCCGTCGAGGCAACGCGCCAGGGCCTGTTAACGCTACCGGGGCGCTCCCGGCGGCGGTTCACGCCCGAGGTCGCGCGCGCGCTGACCGGCGAGCGCGCCGAAGTTCTGCGTGCACGTCGGATCCGCCCGCGCGCATCGCTCGAGGTCGTCGCCCGCCGCCTCGTCGTTGCCGAGCTCGACCTGCACCAGCGCGCGCTCGCCGAACCATTGCGCCTGAGGGGCCGCTGCGATCGCGCGATCGTAGGCGTCGCGCGCGCCCTGCCAGTCGCCGCCGGACGCCAGCGCGGACGCCAGGTTGCGGTGATCGTCAGGCGTGCCGCGCGCCGCGGCTACGCTCCGGAGGTCGTCGAGCGCGGCGGAGAAGTCTCCCGCGGCGGTGCGCGCGGCGGCGCGTTCCGCGCGCCATGCCGCGACCGTCGCCGGGTCGGTGCCGCTGGCCCCCGCGATCGCCAGCGCCCGGTCGAGGTCGCCGATCGCCTTCGCCGGCACCTGCGATTGCATCCACGCGCGCGCCCGCGCCGCGTACGCGTCGCCGTCGTTGCCGTCGAGCGCGAGCGCCTTGCTGAAGTCGGCGATCGCGTCGGCGGGCTTCGCCGCCGCGAAGCCGCGCTGCCTCCATGCCGCGCCCCACTCGGGCCGCTGCGCGATCGCGCGGTCGAGCGCGACCCGCGCGTCGTCCGGGCGGCCGTCCGCGAGCGCCTTCACGCCCTCCGCGTAGGCCAGTTCGACCGCCTTGCGCTCCATCGTCCGCCACGCGAGCGCCGCGATCGCGACCGTCACGACGACCAGCGCGATCCACGCGGTCGCGCGCAAGGCCGGTCGGCGCGTGCCGAGCGCGATGCCGCCCTTGCCGTCGTCGATGCCGGTGGGGTCGTAGGCCGACGCCGGCTCGCGCGGCGGCGTCGGAGGCTTGCGCGGAGAAGGGTCAGGATCGGTCACGATGGTCATCCGTGCAATGCGGCGCGTGCCGCTGCTCCCAGTGCGGACTGTGCGGAGCGCGCCGCCGCCGCGTACGGAGCGGCGCGCAGGAAGCCGTGCGGAAGCGACGCTGCCTCGGCGAGCGTCACCGCGACGCTTGCCCGTTCGAAACGCGCCGCGAGCGCCACGCCCTCGTCGCGCAGCGGGTCGAGCGACGCGACGACGACGTGGGCGCGGGGCAATCCCGCGAGCGCATCGCGCGTCGGCACGGCGCGCGCTGCCGTCGTCCGCGCTTTCCGGCAGGTACTGGCGCCAATACCAGATCGCGTCGTCGCGCGTCAGCGTCGGCGACGAGGCGTGCGCGAGATAGCTCGAGGTGTCGAACGCCGGCTCCACGACCGGATAGACGAGCAGCTGGAACGCGATCGCCGGTCCGCCGCGCTCGCGCGCCTCGATCGCGCAGCCGATCGCGAGATGCGCTCCCGCGCTGTCGCCCGCGACGGCGATGCGCGCGCGATCGACCGCCAGCGCTTCGGCGTGCTCCGCGACCCACACGAGCGCCGCGTACGCATCGTCGTTCGGCGCCGGATACGGGCTTTCGGGCGCCCTGCGGTAATGAACGCTCGCGACCACCGCGTCGGCGTCCTGCGCAAGCGCGGCGCACGCACCGTCGTGCGTCGCCAGGCTGCCGGCGACCCAGCCGCCCCCGTGCAGGTAGACGATCGCCGGCAGCGTGCCCGGGCGCGGCCGGTAGATCCGCACCGCCAGCTCCCGGCCCGGCAACGCGATCCACGCGTCACCTCGCGCGACCGTGTCCTCCGGCGCGGGGAAGCGCCGCGCGATCAGCTCCATGCGATTGCGGCGCGCGACGGGCGTCGGCTCGGTGAGCGGCGGAACTGCGGCCGCGACGCGCGCGAGGTAGTCGGCAACGCCAGGATCGAGGGACATCGGGGACGCCGCGGGATGCTTGGTCGCGCCCGCGCTCCGCCCAAAGGCGGCCGCGGCGCCCCCGAACTATGAACGGGCGCGCGCCGCCGGGCAAGCGTCGATGGTCCGCCCCCGCCGCGGGTCCCGATCCTCCGTCACACGCCCAGGCCGCGTCGATGCGCAGCGCGCGACGGCCTAAGCACCGCCGCTGTCCCGCCGACCACGAGCGCCGCACCGGCGAGCATCGTCGCGTTCACGGTCTCGCCGAGGAACAGCACGCCCCACAGCATGCCGAGCGCGGGCATCAGGAACGTGACCGTCATCGCGCGCGTCGGTCCGACGTCCCGGATCAGCCGGTAGTAGAGCAGGTAGGCGACGCCGCTGCACAGCAGCGCGAGCGCGAGCAGGTTCGCGACGACCGACGCCGTGACCGGGCCCGGCAGCGGCGTCGCCGCCGCGACCGGGAGCAGCACGGCACCGGCGCCGAGCTGGCTCCATCCCGCAATCGCCTTCGGCTTCAGCTCCGCGCCGTGACGCTTCAGCCAGACGCCCGCGAGCGCGTAGCACAGCGCCGCCGCGAGGCTCGCGGCGATCGCGCCTGCCACCGCCGCCGTCGGCTCGATCGGACCCGCGCGGCTCACCAGTGCGACGCCCGCGGCGCCGACAGCGAGTCCGGCGAGCTTCGCGCCGGACAGGCGCTCCCCGAGCCAGGCCGCCGCGACGATCGCCGTGAACATCGGCGAGGCCGCGTTCAGGATCACGAGGTACGAGGCCGGCAGCGTCAGCGCCGCCCACGAAAACAGCAGGAAGGGCGCAGCCGAGTTGACCAGGCCGACGAGCAGGTACGCGCGCCAGTGCCGCCGCACGTCTCCGTCGACGCCGGTCGCCGCCAGCCAGCCGACGAGCGCGATGCCGGCGATGAGCACGCGCAGCGTCGCGGTCCACACGGGGCCCAGCGGCGGCGCGAGGACGCGGATGAACGCGAACGACGCGCTCCAGATCATGGCGAGCGCGAGCAGCCGCCCGACATCGGATGCGCGCATCACGCTCAGGCCGAATGGGCCGGCCCGGCGGCGATCGCGTCATGCGCCGCGTCGACCTCGACGCGCTCGAGCGCGAGCAGCGCGCGCTTGCGCTCGAGCCCGCCCGCGTAGCCGGTGAGCGAGCCGTCGGATCCGACGATCCGGTGGCAGGGCACGATGACCGACAGCGGGTTGCGCCCGACGGCGGCGCCGACGGCCCGCACCGCCGACGGCCGTCCGATCCGGCGCGCGAGGTCGCCGTAAGACGCCGTCCTGCCCGCCGGAACCTTCGCGATCTCGCGCCATACGCTCTGCTGGAATGCCGTCCCCTGCGGCGCGAGCGCGAGGTCGAAGCGCGCGCGCCGCCCCGCGAAGTACTCTTGCAGCTGGCGTGCGGCGTCGCGCAGCAACGGGTCGACCGGCGACTCGCGCCATGCAGCGTCGGGCACCGCGTCGTATTTCTGCCCGTCGAACCAGACGCCCGCGATCGCGTCGCCGCGCGCGACGATGCGGACGGTTCCGAGCGGAGTATCGATGCGGCACCACCTGACGATCTCGTTCATGACACTCCCTTCCACAGATGCATGACCGCGTACGCGCGCCAGGGACGCCACGCGGCGCTCGCGGCTTCCGCGCGGGCGGCGGTCGTGACGCCCAGTGCGCGCTTGACGACGAGGTCGCCGGCCGGAAACGCGTCGGGCCAGCGCAGCGCGCGCATCGCGATGTAGCTCGCGGTCCAGTCGCCGATGCCCGGCAGCGCGACGAGCGCGCGCATCGACGCCTCGACGTCTCCGCCCGGCTCGAGGCTCACCGTGCCCGCCTCCACCGCGGTCGCCAGCGCATGCACGGCCCGCGCTCGCGCGGCGACCATGCCGATGCGCGCGATGTCGGCGGGCGCCAATGCGGCGATCGCGCGGGCAGCGGGAAAGAGCTTCGCCGGCCCGGTTCCCGGCAACTCGACCGTTTCGCCGTGCGCCGCGACCAGCCGCCCGAGCAGCGTGCGTGCGGCCTTCACCGACACCTGCTGCCCGACGATCGCGCGCACCGCCAGCTCGAAGCCGTCGAACGCGCCCGGCACGCGCAGGCCGGGATGCGCACGCGCGAGGTCGCCGAGCGCGGCCCCGATCTCGCGCGGATCGGCCGCGAGGTCGAACGCGTGTCGCGCGCGGCCGAGGACCGCGGGGACGACTCGGGCGAGCGACGCCGACACCGCGACGCGCAGCGAGTGCCGGCGCGGATGGTGGCGGACCTCGACGCGTCCGGCGTGCGTCGTGCCGCCGCGCCGCACGGCCACGGTGCGCACGTAGGCCGCGTCGCCGACCGACTCGATGCCGTCGATCGCGCGGTCGCGCAGGAACGCGAGGATCGCGTCGTAATCGTAAGGCGGGCGATACGCCAGCTCGAACGCCAGCCAGTCCGCCGCCTTGTCGCCCGCCGCCTCGCCGCGCAGCCGCGAAGGCGCCATCCGGTAACGCTCGCGGAACAGCGCGTTGAACCGGCGCACGCTCGAGAAGCCGCTCGCGAGCGCGACGTCCGTGACCGGAAGGCGCGTGTCCGTCAGCAGGCGCTTCGCGAGCAGCAGGCGATGCGTCTGCGCGTACTCGATCGGCGAGACGCCGAATTCGGCGTCGAACACGCGGCGGAGGTGCCGGTCCGACACGCCGACGCGATCCGCGAGCCGGGCGAGCCCGCCGTCGTCCATCACGCCGGACTCGATCAGGTCGACCGCGCCCTGCGCGAGCCGCGACGACGCGTCGATCGCCGCGTGCCCGGGCGCGAGCTCGGGACGGCAGCGCAGGCACGGCCGGAATCCGCGCGCCTCGGCCGCCGCGGCGCTCGCGAAGAAGCGGCAGTTCTCGCGGCGAGGCGTGCGGACGTTGCAGACCGGCCGGCAATAGATCCCGGTCGTCGCGACGCCGACGAAGAATCGGCCGTCGAATCGCGCGTCGTGGGCGGCGAGCGCCCGCCAGCAGGCGTCGGCATCGAGGGTCATGGCGCCGATCATAGCCGGGCGGCCCGGGTCCGACTCGCCGTTTTCGGACCTGGTGTTCGTCCGGATTCCCCTGCTGCGCTTGGGGGCGGGCCGCCCGCCCGGCGAGGGATGCCGCGATGAGCCGGCTTCGCGCATAATCGCGCGTCATGCCGCCCCGGAGGCCCCGATGATCCGCACCCTCGCCGCCCGTCTCGCCGCCGCCGTGATGGCGACCGCCGCCGCGCTCGCGCAGGCGCAGGCGCCCGACCGCATCGTGTTCGCGACCGACTGGCTCGCGCAGGCCGAGCACGGCGGCTTCTACCAGGCGCTCGCCGAGGGGATCTACAGGAAGCACAACCTCGACGTCACGATCAGGATGGGCGGCCCGCAGGTCAACGGCCTGCAGCTGCTCGCCGCCGGACAGATCGACGTCGCGATGGCCGACGGCCTCCAGGTGCTGTCCGCGGTCGAGCAGGGCGTGCCGGTCGTCGCGATCGCCGCGACGTTCCAGAAGAATCCCACCGTCCTGATCGCGCAGCCGGGCACGGCGAAGATCGAACAGCTCAAGGGCAAGCCGATCGCGATCGCGGCGGCCGCGAACACGACGTACTGGCCGTGGCTGCGCCAGCAATTCGGCTTTTCCGACGAGCAGAAGCGGCCCTACGGCTTCTCGGTGCAGCCGTTCCTCGCCGACAAGTCGCTCTCGCAGCAGGGCTTCGCGACGTCCGAGCCGTTCTCGATCGAGAAGGCGGGCGTCAAGCCGGTCGTGTTCCTGCTCGCCGACTACGGCTATCCGCCCTACTCCGAGGCGCTCGTCGTGCGCCGGGACACGCTCGACAAGCGCCGCGACGCGCTCGCGCGCTTCGTCCTCGCGTCGGCTGAAGGCTGGAAGAGCTACCTCGCGAACCCCGCGCCGGGCAACGCGCTCATCAGGAAGGACAACCCGCAGATGTCCGACGAGCTCCTCGCGTTCGGCCACCGCAAGCTCCGGGAGCACGGCATCGTCGACAGCGGCGACGCGAAGCGCGACGGGCTGCTCACGATGACCGACGCCCGCTGGCGCGCCACCGTCGAGTTCCTGAAGCTCACGCGCCTCGCGAAGCCGAACGTCGACTACCCGAAAGCCTGGAACCTGCAGGTCGTCCGCGGCGTCAAGGTCCTGCCCTGAGCGCTTCCGCGCCCCTGCGCGACCGCGCGGACCCGCCGGCGGTCGCCGTCGACCGCGCGACCAAGACCTGGTCGAACGGAACGCGCGCGCTCGACCCCGTCGACCTCGAGGTCCGGCGCGGCGAGTTCCTGTCGATCCTGGGACCCTCGGGCTGCGGCAAGTCGACGCTGCTGCACCTGATCGCGGGCCTCGAGACGCCGACGTCCGGATCGCTGCACTGGTGGGGCGGCCCATTCGCCGCCACCGGCATGCCCGGCAGGCGGCTCGCGATGGTGTTCCAGTCGCCGACGCTGATGCCCTGGTCGCGCGTCGACGCGAACGTGCGCCTGCCGCTCGCGCTCGCGCACGCGCCGCACGATGCCGCGGACCGCGCCGTGGCCGACGCGATCTCGCTCGTCGGCCTGTCCGACTTCGCGCGGAGCTGGCCGCGCGAGCTGTCGGGCGGCATGCAGATGCGCGTGTCGATCGCGCGCGCGATCGTCAACCACCCCGACCTGATGCTGATGGACGAGCCGTTCGGCGCGCTCGACGAGTTCACGCGGCAGCGGCTCGACAGCGAGCTCGCGGCGCTGTGGATGAAACGCGACCTCACGATCGTCTTCGTCACGCACAGCATCCACGAGGCCGTGTTCCTGTCCACGCGCGTCGTCGTGATGGGTCCCCGGCCCGGCCGGCTGATCGGCGAGGTCGAGATCGACGAGCCGCATCCGCGCGGCGACGCGTTCAGGCTCACGACGCGCTTCGCGGCGCATGCGCAGCGGCTGTCCGCCCTGGTCGCGCAGGCGTGCGGCGGCGCGGTTCCGTTGAACGGGTCGCCGGACGAGGGGCAGCCGTGAGCCGGTTCGAGCGCAAGGCGGCGGACCGCTGGCGTTACGCCGCGCCGGTGATCGTCGCGATCGCGATGCTCGCGCTCTGGCAGGCGCTGACCGTCGCCTACGACGTGCCGGTCTACCTGGTGCCCTCGCCGCTCGTCGTCGCGACCACGCTCGTCACCGACTGGAGCCTCCTCGTCGCGTCGCTGGGCGTCACCGTGTCGATCGCGCTCTACGCGCTCGCGATCGCCGTCGCGCTGGGCGTCGCGATCTCGCTGGTGTTCGTGCAGAGCCGCTGGATCGAGACCGCGTTCACGCCCTACGTCGTGCTGCTCCAGGTGACGCCGATCGTCGCGATCGCGCCGCTCATCATCATCTGGGTGCAGGACACGCGGACCGCGCTCGTGCTGTGCGCGGTCGTCGTCGCGATCTTCCCGATCGTCTCCGACACGACGCTGGGGCTGCGCAGCGTCGACCCGCGCCTCATCGACCTGTTCCGGATGAACCGCGCGACGCGCTTCCAGCTCCTGTGGCGGCTGCGCATCCCGAGCGCGCTGCCCTACTTCTTCGGCGGGCTGCGGATCGCGAGCGGGCTCGCGCTGATCGGCGCGGTCGTCGCCGAGTTCGTCGCCGGCACGGGCGGCCAGGGCGCGGGGCTCGCCTACCAGATCCTGATGGCCGGCATCCAGCTCAACATCCCGCGCCTGTTCGCAGCGCTGGTGCTGATCACGCTCGCGGGCGTCGCGTTCTACAGCGTCGCGCTGCTGCTGTCGCGGCTCGCGCTCGGGCACTGGCACGAGAGCGAGCTCGGGCGGCGCTGACGGCGAAGT
>JADIZG010000022.1 GCA_016704895.1 Betaproteobacteria bacterium | reverse complement strand
GCAATACGACTTTTCCAAAGGCAAGCGAGGTCCGGTCATTGTCTCGCAGAAAGACCCGGATTACGATGATGCTGGACGACGACATCATTGAGCACTTTCGGGTTGAGGCAGAGGCGAAGGAATTGGCTAAAACCATGATCAACGCAGCATTGCGAGCCCTGTTGGCGCGTTCGAAGGGTCGCGCGAGAGATGACGAACCAGTCACGGTGGGCGTCCTGCGCAAGGTACTGCGCGAAGAGCTCCAGACGTCGTAGCGTGAAGCAACGGTCGGCTAGTCCTGCGGTCAACGCGGACGCGCCTCGAGGGGGCTTCGCCCGCTTCTCGCGCGCCGGTTACCTATCACGTTGGGCGTCACCTCTTCCAAGGCGATCCGTGGCGTTGACCTATTTTGAGAAGAGGCGCTGCGGGCGCGACATTACAAGGTTCATGGAGCGTCGTCGGCCCCGCGGTGATCGGTGATGGAACGGCGTACATTCGTGCACTTCGTCACCGGCACATGCCTGCTCGGCCCGCTCGCGGTTCGCGCCCAGCCAGCGGGCAAGGTCTCCAGGATTGGATTGCTTGTTCCGTGGACCGAGCCGATAGCTGCGCAGCTGATCGCTTTGGAGGCTCTGCGTTTGGGTTTGCGCGATCTGGGCTGGGTCGAAGGAAAGAATCTCGTGATCGAAACCCGCTGGGCAGGGCCGAATCCGCAGCGCCAGCGTGAACTCGCCGCCGAACTCAAGGCGCTTCCGGTGGCGCTGATCATCGCGCCAGGCACGATCACAATCCGCTCGGCGCGTGACGCTGCTCCCGGCGTGCCCATCGTCATGGTCTTGGCCGGAGACCCGAAGGGGGCGGGATTCGTGGCCAGCCTCGCCGTGCCAGGCGGCGACCTGACCGGCACTTCGGCGGCAGGCGAAGAGGTGCTGGGCAAACAGGTGGAGCTGTTGTCGGCCGCCGTGCCGACGCTCAAGAGGGTGAGCGTGCTGATGAACAGCGCCAACTCCGCCAACGGGTTCTTCTTCGAGGCGATGTCGTCACGCGCGAAGACGCTGGGCCTGCAACTCGATCGCATCGACGTCACGGGGGAAGGCGACCTGGACGAGGCCATCACGCGCGCCAAACGTGGCGGATTGGTCGTCCTGGGCGACCCAATGTTCGGGCGGTACCATGCCCGCATCATCGAGCAGGCGCTTCGTTCGCAGGTGCCGTCGATTTTCGGCGGCCGCCAATTTGTCGCCGCGGGCGGACTGATGTCCTATCTTTCATCCGACGCGTGGCATTGGCGCAGGGCAGCCAGCTTCGTTGACAAGATTCTCAAGGGCGCCAGGCCCGGCGATATCCCGGTGGAGCAGCCCACCAAGTTCGAGCTGGTGATCAACCTGAAGGCCGCAAAGGCGCTCGGCATCACCATCCCGCAATCGCTGCTGCAGCGCGCGGACGAAGTGATTGAGTGATAGAACTTTCCCGGTGGTTCGTGGCATTCGCCCTGTGCGCCGCGGTCGCCGCCTTTAGTCTGATTCGATGAACGTTCGCGTCGGAGACGACAATGCCCCCGATGGCCAATCTCGTGTTCAACCGGACCCCGAACGGCGACGCTTCGGTCTCGCCGTCGGGGCCGCTCAACCTGGCGCGTTAGGCCGCGATCTCAAATCGGCCGATGGCGGCACTCGAACACCTCGAAATCCACAATGGCTGGGGTATCTATCGCCCGCGCGGGCAATTCTCACTTGTTGATGCCGTAGACCTCGTTACCCGCGCCATCGCGCACTGTCGTGAAAGCGAAGTGGACAAGTTGCTGGTCGACACGACGGGCTTCATCGATCTTCCCATTCCGACACTTCTCGACCGCTTCTTGATGGTGGAAGACTGGGCGCAGGAAGCCAAGAGCGTGGTGGTTGTGGCGATGGTCGCATCGCCCGAGTACATACATCCACGAAAGTTTGGGGTGAACGTTGCATTGCAGTTTGGATTGATCTGCGATGTGTATTCTTCCGAGGAAGACGCATCAGCGTGGCCTGACCCGGCGGCGGACGCGCCACGGCAAACTTGATCCATCGTGCGCGGCGGATGGGCTATCCCGGCTGGCGGGAGTCGCTGGTGCGGCCGGCGACGCTGGTCGAGCCCGAGATTCCGGCGCGGCGAGGCAGTGCCCGCGCGACGCCGCGCGGTGAGGCTCGCGCGCCGCGAGGGCGCGCGGCTGTTCCTTTACGCCGAGCCCGACAGCGCCTCGACGACGCCCTCGGCGACGAACGTGTCGATCTCCGCGGCCGAGTAGCCCGCCTCCGCGAGCACCTCGCGCGAGTGCTCGCCCAGCATCGGTGCGGGCCGCGTCACCGACGTCGGCGTCGCGGAGAAATGCACCGGGCAGCCGAGCGCCTTCGTCGCGCCCGCCTGCGGATGCACGAGGTCGACGACCATGCCGCGCGCGAGCGCCTGCGGATGCGAGAGCGCCTCGCCTATCGAGTTGACCGGCCCCACCGGCACGCCGGCCGCGTCGAACGTGTCGATCCACTCGGCCTTCGTGCGCGTCGCGAGCGCCGCGTTCATCAGCGCGGTGAGCGCGGGCAGGTTCGCCATCCGATCGGTATTGGTGCGGAATCGCGCGTCGTCGCGCCACTCGGGGTGGCCCAGCCCCTCGGCGATGCGCTCCCAGTTCGCCTGGTTCGCGCCGCCTATGTTGATCCAGCCGTCCTTCGCACGGAACGCCTGGTAGGGCGCGGTCAGGATGTGCGCGGAGCCCGTCGGTCCGGGCGACTCGCCGGTCGCGAAGTGGATCGCCGCGTGCCAGTAGGTCTGCTGCAGCGCCGCCTCCATCAGCGACGTGTCGACGATCTGTCCCTCGCCGGTCCTGAGCCTGTGCGCCCACGCGGCGAGGATGCCGGTCACCGCGAGGATGCCCGCGTTGATGTCGGCGACCGGGTTGCCGGTCTTCACGGGCGGGCCGTCGGGCTCGCCGGTGATCGACATGAGTCCGGAGACTCCCTGCGCGATCAGGTCGAAGCCGCCCTTGTCGGCATACGGCCCGTCGCGGCCGTAGCCGGAGATCGCGCAATAGATGAGGCCCGGATTGGCCTTCGAGAGGACGTCGTAGCCCAGCCCCAGCTTCTCGAGCGTGCCGCGCCGGTAGTTCTCGGTGAGCACGTCCGCGTCTCGCACGAGGCGCAGCAGGATCTCCTTGCCCCGCGGGCGCTTGAGGTTGAGCGCGATGCCCCGCTTGTTGCGGTTGAGGATCAGGAACGGCGCCGAGACGCCGTTGACGCGCGGCTCGCGGTAGCCGCGCGAATCGTCGCCTCCCGGCAGCTTCTCGACCTTGACGACGTCGGCGCCCATGTCGGCGAGCATCATGCCGGCGGTCGGCCCCGCCATGATCTGCGCGAGCTCGAGCACGCGCATGCCGGCGAGCGGGCCGGCGCCGCCGTTGCGCGGCTGCGCCCATCAGCGACCCTTGAACTCGGGCTTCGCCTTCGCGAGGAACGCCGCGTAGCCGATGCGGAAGTCCTCGGTGTCGAAGCAGTCGAAGCACTCGTCGTACTCGTGCGGCGCGATCGGCGTGCCCTGCGCGAGGCGGCGCGCGAACTTCTTGTGCCAGCGTGCGACGAGCGGCGCGCCCTCCGCGATGCGCCGGGCGGTCGCCATCGCCTCGGCCGCGACCTCGGCGTCGGGCACGACGCGCGTGACGAGACCCTTCTCCTTTGCCTCTTCGGCGTCGAAGATGCGGCCTTCGAGCAGGATCTCGAGCGCGACCGCCGGCCGGCGAGGCGCACGAGCGGCGCCATCTCCGGGTAGGCCATCACGAGGCCCAGGTTCTTGATCGGCGCACCGAAGCGGCTCGACGTCCCGCAGATGCGCAGGTCGCACAGCGCGGCGATCTCGAGGCCGCCGCCCACGCAGATGCCGTGGATCTGCGCGACGAGCGGGTGCCGGCACTGCACGAACGCCTCGGCGGTCCGGTGCATCACCTTGCCGTACTCGACCGCCTGCGCCTTGTTGGCGCGCTCCGTCGCGAACTCCGCGATGTCGTTGCCCGGCGAGAACGCGCGCTCGCCCGCCCCGCGAACGACGATGCAGCGCACGCCGTCGTCGGCCGACAGTGCGGCGATCGCGTCGCCGAGCATCCCCCACATCGGGCGCGTCATCGCGTTGAGCTTGTCGGGGCGGTTCAGAACGACGGTGGCGATCGCGCCTTCGCGGTCGACGCGAACGAGCTCGTTCATCGGGGCTACCGGTAGAAGTAGTTGACGAGGCCCATGCCGGTGACCGGCACGTAGGTGATGAGCAGCAGCACGGCCACGAGCACGCCGATGAACCAGACGTTGACGCGCGTCACCGCCCAGACCGACTCCTTGGCGATCGAGCTCGCGACCATCAGCACGCTCGCGACCGGCGGCGTCTGCTGGCCGATGCCGAGGTTGATCGTGACGATCAGGCCGAAGTGAACCGGGTCGATGCCGACGGCCCGCACGAGCGGCATCACGACCGGCACGACGAGGATGATCGCCGCCGCCGAGTGCAGGAACATGCCGAGCAGCAGGAACAGGAGGTTGAGCAGCGCGAGCACCACCCACTTGTTGCTCGTGAGCTCGGCAGCGGCCTTCGCGAGCTGCTGCGGCGCCTGCACCTCGGTGAGGTAGGTCCCGAGCAGCGCGCTGGTCGCGACGAGGAGCATGACGACCGCCGTCTGCACCCCCCCCTCGACGATCGCCTTCCGCAGCTCGCGCATGTCGAGCTCGCGGTAGATGAGCAGCCCGACGACGAGCGCGGCGACGACCGCGAGCGCCGCGCCCTCGGTCGCCGTGACGACGCCGCCGAAGATGCCGCCCAGGATGATGATCGGCAGCAGGAACGCCCACAGCGCCTCGCGCGCCGTCCGGCGCACGCGCTCCCACGAGAACGCCGCCTCGCGCGGCAGGTCGTAGCGGCGGGCGAACCACGACGCCATCGCCATCAGTCCGAGGCCGCCCACGATGCCCGGCACGATGCCGGCGACGAAGAGCTGCACGACCGAGGTCTCCGCCATCACCGCGTAGAGGATCATCGGGATCGACGGCGGGATGATGACCGCGAGCGTCGCCGCCGACGACATCACGGCGGCCGCGAACGGCGCCGGGTACCCCTTCGACTTCATGCCGGGGATCAGGATCGAGCCGAGCGCGGCGACGTCGGCGACGGCCGAGCCGGAGATCTCGGCGAAGAACAGCGATGCGCCGATCGACACGTGCGCGAGCCCGCCGCGGACCCAGCCGAACAGCGCGGAGGCGAACGCGATCAGCCGCTGCGAGATGCCGGACGCGTTCATGATCGCGCCCGCGAGGATGAACAGCGGAATCGCGAGCAGCGGGAAGTTCGTCGCGCCGTTGTAGGCGACGATCGGCAGGTTGGGAAGGCTCTCGAGCCCGTGCGTGACGACCATCGCGGCGACGGCGACGACGCCGAGCGACACGGCGATCGGGACGTTCAGCAGCACGAGCGCGAGCACGGCTGCGAACAGCAGGAGCATCGTGGCCATGTTTCGCGCGCCCTAGTGCGTGCCGTCGGCGAGCGAGAGGCCGCCCGGCGCCGCCGGGGGCTCGCGCGCGCCGACCAGGTCGACGAGATGCAGCACCTCGGCGATCACGATCAACGCCGACGACACCGGGATCACCGATTGCACGACGCTCATCGGGATCCACGGCAGGCTCACCATCGCGTCGGTCGCGAGGATCGGCAGGATGCTCGCGCCGACCCAGCCCAGGAGCGCGAAGAACGCGATCACGACGAGCTGCGCCGCGATCGCGAACGCGCGGCGCATGCGCCACGGCATCGCGTCGATCACCTCGGGACAGCCGATGTGGGCGCGCTTGACCGACGCGAGCGCGGCGCCGTAGAACGTGAGCCACGCGAGCAGCACGCTCGCGACCTCGTCGTACCAGATGAGCGAGTGGCCTATGCTGCGGAACACGACGCCGAGCGTGACCTCGGCGGCCATCAGCACCATCAGCGCACCGACGAGGACCTCGAGCGCTTTGCCGTAGCGGTCGCGAAACCGGTGGACCCTCGACGAGCGAGGGTCCTGCGCTGCGGGAGCCGTCATGCCGGCGAGCCTACTGGCCGAGTGCGACGGCGCGGTCGATCAACTCCTTCGCGCCCGCGACTTCCTTGCCGAATTCCTCGTAGATCGGCTTGCTCGCGGCGACGAACGCGTTCTTGTCGACGTCGTTCACCTGCATGCCGGCGGCCTTGAGCTTGCCGAGGAGATCGTTCTCCTCCTTCGCCGCGGTCTGGTAGACGAACGCCTGCGTCTCCTTCGCCGTCTCCTCGAGGACCTTGCGCACGTCGGCGGGGAGCGCCTCCCACTTCTTCGTGCCGACCGTCAGGTACGCGGGCGTGTAGACGTGGCCGGACAGCGACAGGTACTTCTGCACTTCCTGCAGCTTCGCCGAGTAGATCTGCGTGAACGGGTTCTCCTGGCCGTCCATCACGCCGGTCTGCAGCGCCGTGAAGAGCTCGGAGAACTTCATCGGGCTCGGGTTCGCGCCGTAGGCCTGGAACATCTTGACGCGCCACTTGCCTTCGGGGACGCGCAGCTTGATGCCCTGCAGGTCGGCGGGCGCGCGGATCGGGCGCTTGCTGTTGGTGATGTGGCGCACGCCGTTCTCCCAGACGGCCAGCACCGTCAGGCCCTTCCTGTTCGCCTCGGGCGCGAGCTTCGGCCAGAAGATCTCGCGCTCGATGCGGCCCATGTGCTGGCGGTCCTTGACGATGTAGGGCATCTCGAAGATGCCGAACAGGTCGACCTCGGAGCTCATGACGGTCGAGGGCAGCGCCATGTCGAGCGTGCCGAGCTTGAGCTTCTGGATCATCTCCTTGTCGCCGCCGAGCTGGCTCGAGCCGAAGACGACGACCTTCGCCTTGCCGCCGAGCTTCGCGTTCGCGCGCTTCGCGAACTCGTCGGCGGAGGCCTGGAACAGCGAGCCGGGCTCGCCAACGTGGCCGAGCTTGATCTCGATCTGCGCGTGCGCCGTCCCGGCGAGGACGAGGCCGGCGGCGAGCGTCGCAAGCGTGCGGACGACGGTGCGGCGGGATGGCGCGTGGGTCGCGATGTTCATGAGGCTCCTCCTCGGGAATGTCGTTGCGTGCGGACCGCGGCGCGCTCTGCGGCGAACTCGCGGCATTGCTTCGTCTTCGGCGCTACGCCGCCCGCGGCAGCGCATGGCGCGCCGCGTCGACCAGGTAGCCCATGGCGGCGTCGACGCCGCCCTTGCGGTGCGGCACGCCGGCGAGCGCGAGGCCCATCTCGACGCCGGCGAGCGTACCGCACAGCATCAGGTCGTTGAACCAGCCCAGGTGCCCGATGCGGAACACCTTGCCGGAAAGCCTGCCCAGCCCCTGGCCGAGCGACATGTCGCAGCGCTCGAGGACCACGCGGCGGAACGCGTCGGCGCTGTGCCCTTCGGGCATCACGACCCCCGTGAGCACCGAACTGTAGTCGGCGGGCTCGGCGCACTGGATCTCGAGGCCCCAGGCGCGCACCGCGCGCCGCGTCGCCTCGCCGAAGCGGTCGTGGCGCGCGTACACGTTGGGCAGGCCTTCCTCGAACAGCATCGCGAGCGCCTCGGCGAGCCCGTAGAGCAGGTTGGTCGCCGGCGTGTACGGGAAATAGCCGGTCGCGTTGCTCGCGAGCATTTCCCGCCAGTCCCAGTACGACCGCGGCATCGTCGCGCGATCGGTGGCGGCGAGCGCCTTCGCCGAGAACGCGTTGAACGAGAGGCCCGGCGGCAGCATCAGCCCCTTCTGCGATCCGCCGATCGTCACGTCGACGCCCCACTCGTCGTGGCGATAGTCGAGCGAACCCAGCGAGCTGATCGTGTCGACCATCAGGAGCGCGGGATGGCCGGCGCGATCGATCGCCGCGCGCACAGCCGGGACGTTCGTGACCGCGCCGGTCGAGGTCTCGTTGTGCACGACGCAGACCGCCCGGATCGCGTGCGCCTTGTCCGCGACGAGCTTCGCCTCGATCGCGGCCACGTCGGCGCCGCGCCGCCAGTCGCCCGGGATGAACTCGACGGCGAGCTGAAGCCGCTCGGCGAGCTTGCGCCACAGCGCCGCGAACTGGCCGGTCTCGGCCATCAGCACGCGGTCGCCGGGCGAGAGCGTGTTGACGAGCGCGGCTTCCCACGCGCCGGTCCCCGATGCCGGGTAGATGACGACGTTCGCCTCGGTCGCGAACACCCGCTTCATGCCGACCAGGACGGTCCGTCCCAGCTCGCCGAACTCGGGGCCGCGATGGTCGATCGTCGGCGGTCGATCGCGCGCAGCACGCGGTCGGGAACGTTCGTCGGCCCCGGAATCTGCAGGAAGTGGCGGCCGGACGGGCGGGGAGCGGCATGGGACATGGCAGCGATCCGAGAGGCCGGCCGCGAAGCGACCGGATGACAGCATGCGCGAGATGGTATACAAATCGCATCGTACCCAACGCGAACTCGGCACGCAACCGGGGCCAATCGCCGGGCTCGCCCCCAAGTTCCACTAGGTGCGTCGGGGGAATCGACGGGCAGGCGGCGCCGGGTCCGGCGGAAATTGGTATACCAATGAATGACTTCGACGATCGCCCCCCCGACGCCGGGCCCGGCGGCCAGGTAGCCGCGGGGAGCGGTGACGACTCGTCGGCACGCCGCTCGGCGACGCTCCCGCAGACGATCGCCGACCGGCTGCGCGAGTTGATCACCGAAGGCGTCGTCGCTCCCGGCGCGCGACTCAACGAACGCGCGCTCTGCGACCGGCTGGGCGTGTCGCGCACGCCGTTGCGCGAGGCGTTCCGGCTGCTCGCGGCCGATGGACTCGTCGAGCTCGAGCCCAACCGTGGCGCGAGCGTCGTCGCGCTGTCGGTGCGCGACGTCCGCGAGCTCTTCGAGGTGATGGGGACGCTCGAGGCGCTCGCGGGCGAGCTCGCGTGCCGCCGCATCGGCGACGACGAGGTCGCGGAGCTCAAGGCGCTCACCTTCGAGATGCTCGCCTGCCACGCGCGGAGCGACCTGCCCGCGTACTACCGGATCAATCACGCGATCCACGATCGCATCGCGATCGCCGCGGCCAACGAGATGCTGCGCCGGACCTACGAGTCGCTCAACGCGCGCATCCAGAACCTGCGCTTCCGGTCGAACTTCGACCGCGCGAAATGGGATCTCGCCGCGCGCGAGCACGTGCAGATGGTGGAACTGCTCGAGCGGCGCGACGGCGCAGGCCTCGCGGCGCTCCTGCGCGGCCACCTCGCGCGCAAGTGCGACGCGGTGCTCGAGGGGCTCGACGGCGAAGGCGCGCGGGCGTGAACGCGCCACTGCCGCGGCCGATCGTCCTGCACGCATCCGGCACCGGTGGCGACCTCGAGCGCCGCCTGCGCGGCGCCGTCCGCGGAGAGCTCCTGTTCGACCGCGCGTCGCGCGGACGCTACTCGACCGACGCGTCGATCTACCAGGTCGAGCCGGTCGGCGTGCTCGTTCCCGCGTCGCACGAGGACGTGCGCGCCGCGTTCGACGTCTGCCGCGAGCTCCGCATCCCGATGCTCCCGCGCGGCGCCGGCAGCTCGCAGTGCGGCCAGACGGTGGGCCGGGCGCTCGTCGTCGACCACAGCAAGCGGCTTGCCGGCGTCGTCGCGTTCGACAGGGAGGCGCGCACCGTCACCGTCGAGCCGGGCATCGTCCTCGACGCGCTCAACGCCTGGCTGAAGCCCCACGGGCTGTGGTTCCCGGTCGACGTCAGCACGTCGGCGCAATGCACGCTGGGCGGCATGGCCGGCAACAATTCCTGCGGCTCGCGGTCGATCGCGTTCGGCAACATGGTGCACAACGTGCTCGCGATCGACGCGCTGCTCGCCGACGGCACCGAGGCGACCTTCGGGAACGAGGCCGCGATGCACGGTGCGCCGCCGCGCGTGCGAACGCTCGTCGAGGGCCTGCGTGCGATCGGGGAGCGGGAGCGCGACGAGATCGCCGGCAAGGTGCCCCGCGTGCTGCGGCGCGTCGGCGGCTACAACCTCGACGTGTTCCATCCGCAGAGCGAGCGGCCGTACACGGACGACGGCAGCGTCAACCTCGCGCACCTGCTGGTCGGCAGCGAGGGCACGCTCGCCTGGACGCGCACGATCACGCTGAAGCTCGCGCCGCTTCCCGCGCACCGGACGCTCGGCGTCGTGAACTTCCCGTCGCTCTACCGTGCAATGGCGTCCGCGCAGCACATCGTGAAGCTCGCGCCCGCGGCGGTCGAACTCGTCGACCGGACGATGATCGGGCTCGCGCGGGGCAACCCGGCGTTCCGCCCGGTGATCGACGCGGCGCTCATCGGCGAGCCAGACGCGATCCTCCTGGTCGAGTTCCTCGGCGACGAGGCCGACGGTCCCCGCCGCGCGCTCGACCGGCTGGTCGAGACGATGGGCGAGCTGGGCCTGCCGGGATCGGTCGTGCGCATGACCGACGCGTCGGCCCAGAAGGCGCTGTGGGAGGTTCGCAAGGCGGGCCTCAACATCATGATGAGCATGAAGGGCGACGGGAAGCCCGTCTCGTTCATCGAGGACTGCGCGGTGCCGCTGCCGCACCTCGCCGAGTACGTCGACCGGCTGACGCGCGTGTTCGAGAAGCACGGGACGCGCGGGACCTGGTACGCGCACGCGTCGGTCGGCACGCTGCACGTGCGGCCGATCCTCGACATGCGCCGCGACGGCGCGGCGAAGATGCGCGCGATCGCGGAGGAGGCGTCCGCGATGGTGCGCGAGTACAAGGGCGCGTTCTCGGGCGAGCACGGCGACGGGCTGGTGCGCAGCGAGTGGGTCGCGTGGCAGTTCGGGCCGCGGCTCGCGCGGGCGTTCGAGGAGGTGAAGGCGCTGTTCGATCCCGACGGGCTCATGAACCCGGGCAAGATCGTGCGCCCGACGAAGATGGACGACGCGTCGCTCTTCCGCTTCCCGCCGGGGCACGCGACGCTTCCGGTCGCGACCGGGCTCGACTGGTCCGCGTGGAACGTGCACGGCGATGCGGCGAGCGGGGCGCAGACGGCGCCGGGCACCGGCGGCGATCCCGCGCAGGGCTTCGCCAAGGCCGTCGAGATGTGCAACAACAACGGCCACTGCCGCAAGTTCGACGCGGGCACGATGTGCCCGAGCTTTCGCGTCACGCGCGACGAGCGGCACCTGACGCGCGGCCGCGCGAACACGCTGCGCCTCGCGCTCGCGGGCCGGTTCGGCCCGGACATCGCGTCGACCGAGGTGCGCGACGCGCTCGACCTGTGCGTGAGCTGCAAGGGCTGCCGCCGCGACTGCCCGACCGGCGTCGACATGGCCCGGATGAAGGTCGAGTTCCGGCACCAGTGGCAGCGCAGGCACGGCCTCCCGCTGCGCGATCGCGTGATCGCCTCGCTGCCGCGCTGGGCGCCGTGGGCGTCGCGCCTGCCGTGGCTCGCGAACCTGCGCGACACGCTTCCCGGCGGCGCGTGGGTCGCGGAGCGCATCGCGGGCATCTCGTCGAAGCGGACGCTGCCGCGCTGGCGGCGCGACACGTTCCTCGCGTCGGCCGGGGCGCGCGACGACGAGCGCCCGGACGTCGTGCTCTTCTGCGACACGTTCACCGACCGGTTCGAGCCGGAGAACGCGCACGCCGCGCTCGCGGTGCTTCGGGCGGCGGGCTACCGGGTGGCGATCGCCCGCGCGGCGGACGGCGACGCGGAACCGTCGCGTCCGCTGTGCTGCGGTCGGACCTGGCTGGGGGCGGGGCTCGTCGACGAGGCGAAGGGCGAGGCGCGGCGCATGGTCGAGGCGCTCTCGCCGCACGTGGCGCGCGGCGCCGCGATCGTCGGCCTCGAGCCGTCGTGCCTCCTGTCGCTGCGCGACGAGTTCCTCGCGATGGGATTCGGCGACGCGGCCGTGCGCCTCGCCGACCGGGCGATGCTGGTCGAGGAGTTCCTCGCGCGCGAGCACGCCGCCGGCCGCTTGCGGCTGCCGCTCGGCGCGATCGCGCAGAAGCGCGCGCTGGTGCACGGCCATTGCCACCAGAAGGCGTTCGACGCGCTGTCGCCGACGGTCGCGATGCTGAAGCTCGTCCCGGGGCTCGCGGTGGACGTCGTCGAATCGAGCTGCTGCGGCATGGCGGGGAGCTTCGGCTACGAGGCCGAGCACCACGAGCTGTCGATGCGCATGGCCGAGCTCTCGCTCCTGCCCGCGGTGCGGGCGGCGGACGCCGACACGCTGGTCGTGGCCGACGGCACGAGCTGCCGCCACCAGATCGCGGACGGGACGCGGTCCGGCGGGGCCGGGCGGGAGGCGGTGCACGCGATACGCGTGCTCGCCTCCGCGCTACGGACCGCGCCGACGCCCTGATCCGCAGCGGACACCGATCACCGATCCCGGTCCGGCACACCGGATCGCGTCGCCGCCGCCCGATCCGCCGGACGGTCCCCGGGGGGTTGAATCCCGCCCGTTCATCCCCATGATCTCTAAATTGTCATTGGAATCCGAGACCTGGCGACGCATGACTGGAACCGACACCCCGAATCCCGCCGGCCAGCGCGCCGGCGACGAGCCCGGCATCGACCGGGTCACCGACGCCGGCCCGGCCGATCCCGCGCCGGACCTGGCCGAGATCCTCAGGAAGGCCGAGGCCGAGGTCACCGACCTCAGGGACGCGTGGCTCCGGGCCAAGGCCGAGACCGAGAACGTCCGCCGCATGGGCCAGTCCGACGTCGCCCGGGCGCACAAGTACGCGGTCGAGCGATTCGCCTCCGAGCTCCTCGCGGTACGCGACGCGCTCGAGCAGTCGCTCTCGGCCGGCAATGCGACCCCCGAGCAGCTGCGAGAGGGCGTCGAGCTGACGCTCAAGGCGCTCGTGGCGGCCTTCGACAAGACCTCCATCGTCGCGCTCGATCCGGCGGGCGAGAAGTTCGACCCGAACCGGCACCAGGCGATGGCGATGATCCCGTCGTCGAAGCCGGCCCAGACCGTCGTCCAGGTGTTCCAGAAGGGCTACCTGCTGCACGACCGCGTGCTGCGGCCGGCCCTCGTCGCGGTATCGAGCGGCCCCGGCGAGGCCCAGGGCGCGCCCGCCGACGGCGGCGCCGCTTGAGTTGACGGCCGAAACCCCCATTTCCAGAACAAGAAAACCTCAGGCACGGAGCCATCCATGGGCAAGATGATCGGAATTGACCTCGGAACCACCAACAGCTGCGTCGCCATCGTGGAGGGCGGGCAGACGAAGGTGATCGAGAACTCGGAGGGCGCACGGACGACGCCGTCGGTCGTCGCGTACGCGGACGACGGCGAGATCCTCGTCGGCGCGCCGGCCAAGCGCCAGGCGGTGACGAACGCGCGAAACACGGTGTTCGCGGTGAAGCGACTGATCGGCCGCCGCTTCGAGGAGAAGGAAGTCCAGAAGGACATCGCGCTGATGCCCTTCCGCATCATCAAGGCCGACAACGGCGACGCGTGGGTCGAGGTGCGCGGCAAGAAGATCGCGTCGCAGCAGGTGTCCGCCGAGATCCTGCGCAAGATGAAGAAGACCGCCGAGGACTACCTCGGCGAGGAGGTCACCGAGGCCGTCATCACGGTCCCGGCGTACTTCAACGACTCGCAGCGCCAGGCGACCAAGGACGCGGGGAAGATCGCGGGCCTCGAGGTCAAGCGCATCATCAACGAGCCGACCGCGGCCGCGCTCGCGTTCGGGCTCGACAAGAAGGAAGGCGACCGCAAGATCGCGGTCTACGACCTCGGCGGCGGCACGTTCGACGTCTCGATCATCGAGATCGCGGAAGTCGACGGCGAGCACCAGTTCGAGGTGCTGTCGACCAACGGCGACACGTTCCTCGGCGGCGAGGACTTCGACCAGCGCGTCATCGACTACATCGTCACCGAGTTCAAGAAGGAGCAGGGCGTCGACCTCAAGAACGACGTGCTGGCGCTGCAGCGGCTCAAGGAAGCCGCCGAGAAGGCGAAGATCGAGCTCTCCTCCTCGCAGCAGACCGAGATCAACCTGCCGTACATCACGGCCGACAAGTCCGGTCCGAAGCACCTGTCGCTGAAGATCACGCGCGCCAAGTTCGAGGCGCTCGTCGAGGACCTGATCGAGCGCACGATCGAGCCCTGCCGCGTAGCGATCAAGGACGCCGGCGTCAAGCTCGCCGACATCGCCGACGTGATCCTCGTCGGCGGCCAGACGCGCATGCCGAAGGTGCAGGACAAGGTCAAGGAGTTCTTCGGCAAGGAGCCGCGCAAGGACGTCAATCCCGACGAGGCGGTGGCGGTCGGCGCGGCGATCCAGGCGTCGGTGCTCGCGGGCGAGCGCAAGGACGTGCTGCTGCTCGACGTGACGCCGCTGTCGCTCGGCATCGAGACGCTCGGCGGCGTGCTGACGCGCCTCATCCAGAAGAACACGACGATCCCGACGAAGGCGCAGCAGGTCTTCTCGACGGCGGACGACAACCAGGGTGCGGTAACGATCCACGTGCTGCAGGGCGAGCGCGAGATGGCCTCGGGCAACAAGAGCCTCGGCCAGTTCAACCTGAGCGACATTCCGCCCGCACCGCGCGGCGTGCCGCAGATCGAGGTGACGTTCGACATCGACGCGAACGGCATCCTGCACGTGTCGGCGAAGGACAAGGCGACCGCCAAGGAAGCCAAGATCACGATCAAGGCGAACTCGGGCCTGTCGGACGACGAGATCCAGCGCATGGTCAAGGACGCCGAGGCGCACGCCGAGGAAGACCGCAAGCTGATGGAGACCGTGCAGGCGCGAAACGGCCTCGACGCGCTCGTCCACAGCGTGAAGAAGTCGATGTCCGAGCACGGCGACAAGATCGGCGGCGACGAGAAGGCGAAGATCGAGGCTGCCCTGAAGGACGCCGAGGAGCTGCTGAAGCAGAAGGACGCGGCGAAGGAGGCGCTCGAGTCGACGACCGAGGCGCTCGCGAAGTCCGCGCAGAAGCTCGGCGAGGCGATGTACGCGCAGGCGCAGGCCCAGGCGGGCGCGGCGGGCGCCGAGGGCGAGGGTGCGGGCGCGGCGAAGGAAGGCGACGAGAAGGTCGTCGATGCCGAGTACACGGAGGTGAAGGACCGGAAGTGACGGGCGTTGCCCGTCACTTGGCGGTCGTCCCCTCCTTGGATATTCCGTCGCGTGGAGATGATGGCGCTTCGTTGAGCCGGGGAGCGCGACGGAATATCTGTCCGCGTTCGAGCGGCGCCGCTGGCGCCGTTCAACGCGGACGGGACGGGTCGTGGCCGGGCTGCTTTCGGGCGGCCCGGTCTTTGTCGTTGGCGAGGTGCGTTTCATTCGCCCGCTCGAACGGGGGCTGACGGGTCGAGCAGGGGACAACAGGCATGGCTAAGCGCGACTACTACACGGTGCTGGGCGTCAACCGGGACGCCTCCGAGGAGGACATCAAGAAGTCGTACCGGAAGCTCGCGATGAAGCACCATCCGGACCGCAATCCGGACGACAAGGGCGCCGAGGAGAAATTCAAGGAGGCGAAGGAGGCGTACGAGGTCCTCTCGGACGCCAAGAGGCGCGCCGCCTACGACCAGTTCGGCCACGCGGGCGTCGACCCGTCGGCCGGCTTCGGCGCGGGCGCCGGCGCGCGCGGCGCGGGCCCCGAGGGGTTCGGCGGCTTCGCCGACGCGTTCGGCGACATCTTCGGCGAGATCTTCGGCCAGGGACGCGCGGGGGGGCGCGGCAACGGCGTGTTCCGCGGCGCGGATCTTCGCTACAACCTCGAGATCTCGCTCGAGGAGGCCGCGCGCGGCACCGAGGCGCGCATCCGCATCCCGACGATGGATCCGTGCGAGGCCTGCCATGGCACCGGCGCGAAGCCGGGCACGCAGGCGAAGCAATGTCCCACGTGCCATGGCCGCGGCGAGGTCCGCGTCTCGCAGGGCTTCTTCTCGATCCAGCAGACCTGCCCGAACTGCCACGGCACCGGCAAGGTCATCGCCGACCCGTGCAAGGCGTGCGAAGGCGCGGGGCGCACCCGCAAGTACAAGACGCTGTCGGTCAAGATCCCCGCGGGCGTCGACCAGGACGACCGCATCCGGCTGTCCGGCGAGGGCGAGGCGGGCGTCAACGGCGGCCCGCCGGGCGACCTGTACGTCGTCGTGCAGCTGAAGCCGCACGCGGTGTTCCAGCGCGACGGCGCGGATCTCCACTGCGAGATGCCGATCAGCTTCGCGACCGCGGCGCTGGGCGGAGAGATCGAGATCCCGACGCTCGACGGGCACGCGAAGCTGAAGATTCCCGCCGAGACGCAGACCGGCCAGAAGTTCCGCCTGCGCAACAAGGGGATCCGGCCGGTGCGCGGCTCGGTCGTCGGCGACCTCTACTGCCACGCCGTGGTCGAGACGCCGGTGAAGCTCACGGCCAGGCAGAAGGAGATCCTGCGCGAGCTCGAGTCGATCAACCAGCAGGATCCGGCCGCGCACAGCCCGAAGCAGAAGACGTTCTTCGACAAGCTCAAGGAATTCTTCGGCTAGGACCCGGGCGCGGCGAGGGCCCAGGCCCGGGGCGGGGATCGGCGCCGGACTGCGGCGCGGCCGAAGATCGCGCGCTGCGACGATCGAGCGGCCGCCCGTCCGCGCGACGGCATCGCCGGATCGCTCCTGTCGGCGGCACCCTGAACCCGGACTACGACGTCGTCGTGATCGGCGCCGGCGCCGCCGGCATGATGTGCGCGGCGACCGCCGGGCAGCGCGGACGGCGCGTGCTGCTGATCGAGCACTACCATCGCGTCGGCGAGAAGATCCGCATCTCGGGCGGCGGTCGCTGCAACTTCACCAATACCGGAGCGGGGCCGGCGAGCTACCTGTCGCAAAACCCGGATTTCTGCCGCTCGGCGCTCGCCCGCTACGGGCCGCGCGACTTCCTCGCGCTCGTCGAGCGCCACGGCATCCGCTGGCACGAGAAGAAGCTCGGCCAGCTGTTCTGCGACGAGACCTCGCTCGACATCGTGCGGATGCTGCGCACCGAGTGCGACCGCGGCGGCGTCGAATGGCGCCAGCCGTGCCCGGTCGACGGCGTGACGCGCGAGGGCGACCTCTGGCGCGTCGACACGCCGCACGGTGTCGTGCGCGCGAGCTCGCTCGTCGTCGCCACGGGCGGTCTCACGGTGCCCGGGATCGGCGCGACGCCCTTCGGCTATCGCCTCGCCGCGCAATCGGCCTGCGCGTCGTGCCGACGCGGCCGGCGCTCGTGCCGCTCGCGTTCGCGCCCGACGCGCTCGCGCGCTACGGCGACCTGTCCGGGATCTCGACCGACGTCGAGATCGCGTGCGGCGGCGGCCGGTTCCGCGAGAACCTGCTGTTCACGCATCGCGGGCTCTCGGGTCCGGCGATCCTGCAGATCTCGTCGTACTGGGACGGCCGCGAGCCGCTCGCGATCGACCTGCTTCCGGGCATCGACGCCGAGGGGTGGCTCGCCGACCACGCGCGCAGGGACCTGCGCTTAGACACGCTGCTCGCCGAGAAGTTGCCGAAGCGCTTCGCGCAGCAGTGGTGCGCCGCGCACGGCGTCGCGCGGTCGATGAAGGAGCTGGGCGAGGCGCGGTTGCGCGGCGTCGCTGCCGATCTCGCGTGCTGGCGCGTCCTGCCCTCCGGCACGCTGGGCTACGCGAAGGCCGAGGTGACGCTGGGGGGCGTCGACACGCGCGCGCTCTCGTCGAAGACGATGGCGGCGCGCGACGTTCCGGGCCTCTCGTTCATCGGCGAGGTCGTCGACGTGACCGGCTGGCTCGGCGGCTACAACTTCCAGTGGGCGTGGTCGTCGGGCCACGCGGCGGGCGAAGCCGCCTGAGGACACTCCCCCGAAACGCGATCCGGATCTCGCATCTGCTACGCTCGCGCGCATGAAGCGGACGCTGCTCGCGAGGAACGCAGACGTACTGGTCACGATGGACGCGCGGCGCCGCGAGATCCGCGGCGGCGGCGTCTACGTCGAGGGCAACGCCATCGTGGCCGTGGGCACCTCGGGCGAGCTGCCGCCGACCGCCGACGAGGTGATCGACCTGCCGGGCACGTCGTCGCCGGGTCTCGTCAACACGCACCACCACATGTACCAGACGCTGACGCGGGCGATGCCGCTCGCGCAGGACGCGGAGCTCTTCGGCTGGCTCAGGGCGCTCTATCCGGTCTGGGCGCGCATGACGCCGGAGATGATCCGCGTGTCGACGCGGACCGCGATCGCGGAGCTCCTGCTGTCGGGCTGCACGACGACGTCGGACCACCTGTACGTGTTCCCGAACGGCAGCCGCCTCGATGATTCGATCGAGGCGGCGTCGACGACGGGCATCCGCTTCCATGCGACGCGCGGCAGCATGAGCGTGGGCGCGAGCCGGGGCGGTCTGCCGCCCGACGCGCTCGTCGAGGACGAGGACGCGATCCTCGCCGACACGCGCCGCGTGATCGAGGCGTGGCACGATCCGGCGCGCCACTCGATGCTGCGGATCGGCGTCGCGCCGTGCTCGCCGTTCTCGGTGAGCCGGGACCTGATGCGCGAGTCCGCCGCGCTCGCGCGGAGCCATGGCGTGTCGATGCACACCCACCTCGCCGAGAACGACGACGACGTCGCCTACAGCCGGGAAAAGTTCGGGCGCACGCCCGCACAGTACGCGGAGGAGCTGGGATGGGTCGGCCGCGACGTGTGGCACGCGCACTGCGTGAAGCTCGACGGCGAGGGCATCGCGCACTTCGCGCGCACCGGGACGGGTGTCGCGCACTGCCCGTGCTCGAACATGCGGCTCGCGTCGGGCATCGCGCCGGTGCGGCGCATGCGTGACGCCGGCGTGAACGTCGGCCTGGGCGTCGATGGCAGCGCGTCGAACGACGCCGGCCACCTGATGGGCGAGGCGCGCCAGGCGATGCTCCTGCAGCGCGTGGGCTCGGGTCCCGCGGCGATGACCGCGCGCGAGGCGCTCGAGATCGCGACGCTGGGCGGGGCCGCGGTGCTCGGACGCGACGATCTCGGCGCGCTCGCGCCGGGCATGTCGGCCGACTTCGTCGCGTTCGACCTGGCGCAGCCCGGGTTCGCCGGCGCGCTCCACGATCCCGTCGCGGCGCTCGTGTTCTGCGCGCCTGCGGGCGTCGCGTGGAGCGTCGTCGACGGCAAGGTCGTCGTGCGTCGCGGCGCCCTCGCGACGATCGACCTCGGGCCGCAGGTCGAGCGGCACAACCGCCTGGCGCGCGAGCTCGCCCGCGGCTAGCCGCCGCCGGGCACGTGCTCCGCGCGGCCGTCAGCCGCGTCGCGTCATACCAGCGCGCCTGCGGCTGCGAGCGCGAGCACCATCATCGCGAGCATCGCGTCGGACATCGCGTCCACCGGTGTGGACGGCGCCGCGACCGGCGAGAGCGCCACGCCGTCGATGTAGCCTCCTACGCCGTCGCTCGTCCCGCAGGCGCGGAAGCGGAGGGTGGTCGTGGAGCCATTCGCCGGAACCAGGAGCTGGTACACGCTCCAGACCGTGTCGGTGTTGGCGGTGCCATCCGCGGCGTTGATTCCGATGACGTTCCCGTCGACGAGAACCTCGACGCCGTTGGACGCCGACGCGACACCCGGCCGCGGCGAATACGCCCACGTGAACAGGTAGGTCGCGCCGGGGACCACGGGCACCGCCTGCTCGATCGCGCTGTTGTCGTAGCCGTCGAGCTCGACGTGCTGGGCGCCCCGCGTACGGCGCGCCGGCGACGTTGTTCTGGACCTCCGCCCCGCTGCCCGATACGAGTGTCCAGTTCGGGATCGCCGGATAGATGCCCCAGTTGCCGGAGCCCAGCGCCGGCGATTCGAACGAGCCGTTCTGCACGAGGTTCTGCGCGAAGGCAGGCAGCCGCGATGAACGCGGACGCACGCGGCGAGCCAGGCCGCAAACGGACGAGCCATCGGTTCCCCCTGTCGGTGCCGGCCGGGCAGTTACCAGCAACGGCTCGGCGGCTGGCAGGGCTGGCTGTTCATAGGGCGCGACGGGCTCGGCTGCCCTTGTTCCGTCCTTCCGGATGCTGCGTGCTTCGCCGCCTATCTGCTGGTCGCGGTCGACCTTCATTCGAGAGCCTCGATTGAACCATGAATCGTCCCGCTTTGGCTCGTCGACAGCGTCGCGTCCGTCGCTGCCGAGGACTGCCCCGCCACCCCGGGTTCGGCCATCGACGCGACCGGCGTCCGGCTGCTGCCTGATTAGCGGCGCTTCCGTGCCCCGGCGCCGAGCGCCCCGGTCCGACGGGCATCCTGCTCGCCGCGGGGGCCGCGCGCCGGTTCGGCGGCGACAAGCTCTCGCGCGCCTCCAGGACGGCACGCCGGTCGGGCGGCCGCCTGCCGGTCGATGCACGCCGCGCTCGGTCAGCGTCGTCGCGGTCGTGCGGCTGGCGACGACGCGCTCGCGTCGGCGCTCGCCGCGGCCAGCGGCGCGACGATCGTGCACTGCGCCCGGGCGGACGAGGGGATGGGCGCGAGCCTCGCGTGCGGCGTCGCCGCGACCGCGGACGCGCAGGGCTGGGTCGTCGCCCTCGCCGACATGCCGTGGATCGCGCCCGCGACGATCCGATCGGTGGCCGAGGCGATCGTCGCCGGCGCGTCGATCGCCGCGCCGGTGCACCGCGGCGAGCGCGGCCATCCGGTGGGCTTCTCGCCGGCGCATCGCGATGCGCTGATGACACTCGGGCGACGAGGGCGCGCGTTCGCTCGTCGCGCACGGCGGGGTCGAGTCTGCCGCATCGACGTCGACGATCCCGGCGTCCTGCGCGACGCCGACGCGCCCGGCGACCTGCCGGGCTGACCGACGGCCTGAGAGTTCCGGCTGCGCCACCGCTGGCGCTCGCGCGCCCGCCTCCCCACCACGCGCGGAGCCAGCCTCCTCGATGGCGGGCAGATGAGGGGGCCCTGCGCCTCCTCGCATCCGTGGCGGCGCAGGAACTCGATCTGCGCCCGCGACTCGACCCCTCGGCGATGCAGCGCAGCCTGAGCGGAGTGCGAGCGCGATGATCGCCTGCGTGATCGTCTCGTCGTTGCGGTTGCGCCTCGATGCCCTGCACGAACCGCTGGTCGATCTTGAGTCCCTGGATCGGCAGGCGCGCGCAGGTAGGAGAGCGACGAGTGCCGGTGCCGAAGTCGTCGACGGTGATCGACACGCCCATCTGCTTGAGGCGCACGAGCGTCGCGACTGCCTTGTCCGGTGCGTGATGATCACGCTCTCGGTGTCTGAGGGTCGAGCTCGCCGGGCGCGAGCCCCGAGGACGCGAGCGCGTCCTCGACGATCGAGAGCCAGCTGTCGTGCCGCAGCTGCTGCACCGACAGGTTGACCGACAGGCGCATCGGCATGCCGCACCGGTGCCACAGCGCGACCTGGCGGCACGCGTCGCGGAGCGACGCGGGCGCCGAGCGCCTGGATCATGCCGACTCCTCGGCGATCGGGATGAACCGGCCGGGCCGATGATGCCGCGCTCCGGGGATCGCGCCAGCTGCAGCGCCTCGACGCCGAACGCGCGGCCTGTCCTGGTCTCGGACCTGCGGCTGGTAGACGAGGAAGAACTCATCGTCCATCAGGCCGCGGCGCATGTCGGTCTCGATCTGCAGCCGCTGCCGCACGCGCGCGTTCATGTCTGCCGTGTAGAAGCGGTACGCGTTGCGGCCCGCCTCCTTCGCCGCGTACATCGCGGTGTCGGCCTGTTTGATCAGCGTCGCTGGGTCCTGCGCGTCGAGCGGGTAGACCGACACGCCGATCGAGCAGGTGAGCGTGGGCGCCTGGTCGGCGATCCGGAACGGCGCGAGGAACGACTTTCACGGACGCGGCGGACGACGGTCATCACCTCGAACGTCGCGTGCGCCGGGTCGAGGCCGGGCAGCACCAGCAAGAACTCGTCACCGCCCAGCCGCGCGACGGTGTCGGACTCGCGCACCCGCGCTGCCGAGCCTCTGCGCGATCGCCTGAGCAGCTGGCCGCCTGCGTCGTGCCCCGAGCGTGTCGTTGATCCGCTTGGAAGTGGTCAAAGTCGAGGAACAGGCAGGCGACCTGCGTGCCCGTCGCGCTGCGCGACCGCGATGATCTGCCGCAGGCTCTGGTTCAGCAGCGACCGGTTCGGCAGGCCGGTGAGGATGTCGTGCTGCGCGAGCTTGTACGCGTGCGCCGTCGCGATCTCGGCGGCCGCGCTGCGCGACCCTGTCCTCGAGCGTCGCTGGTAACTCACGACTTCCGCCTGCGCCTCGGCGAGGCGCTGCGTCAGTGGTTGAACGTGTGCGTCAGGAGCCCCAGCTCGTCGCGCGAGCGCGTGGGCACGTAGACGTCGAGGCGGCCGCCCGCGACCGCGCGCGCGGCGCGCATCAGTCGGCGCATCGGCGCGACGAGGCGGCGCGTGAGCAGCAGCGACGCGACCATCGCGACGAGCATCACCAGTCCGACGACGGTCAGCCCGCCGGGCGTAGGCCCGGAATCGCGTCGCCTGGGGCTGGAACGACATGCCGACCTGGACGTGTCAGTCGACGGCGTTAAGGCCTGCGCAGGCCGGGATCAGCCCCGGTGGTGCGTGCCGCGAACAGGCCTCGTCCGCACCGGGCGACGACCGGTCAGTACGTCGCTCGCCGATCGTGCGCGCTGTGCGCCGATGAGCGACGTGGCCGACGGCGGGAGTCGGCCGCGAAAGCGCGGATCGGCCGCGCCGAGCTCGTCGGGCGTAGCGGCGGGCCGCCACCACGCCTCCTTCGCGTCGAGGACCGGCGTAGGCGAGTGGCGCACCGGCACGGGCTGTCGAGATCACCGTCCTCGATCGCGTTCCCGGTGCCGCCGCCAGCGGCTCGTCTGATCGACCTCGCTGAGCATCGTCGAGCGTGAGCGCGGCAGCGCGCGCAGGCGTCCTCGCCGCCGGACCGTTCGCGCCAGAACGTGTAGGCGGTGATCGCACCGCCGACACGAAGACGAGCGCGACCGCGAGGACCTGGATCTTCGTCAGCAGGGCCGCACCGGCGGCAGGCCCACCGGCGAGACCTCGTCCCGACGCGAGCGCCGAACCGTGCTTGCGCGCTCGCGCAGCAGCCGGCGGGGCGCCGTCGTGCGGGTCCGGGGCGGCCCGGTCATTCATCCCCCGAGACGTCGCCCGGGCGCGGTGCCGTGCGACGGCGGGGCGAGGATCGGATATCGGCCATCGCGTCCGGGTGGAGCCGGGGGCTGCGGCAGACCTCGGGCGCCGTCCGCGGGCGAGCGCGCCGCGGTAGTGGTCGGAACCCGGAAACCGAGTAACCCCATGCCATGGTTCCGGATGCCGGTCCCGCTCAGGCGGTGGCGACCGGAATCTTCCCGATCCGTGCGCGCCACTCGCGCGGCCCGGACTCGTGCACCGACGCACCGCTCGCGTCGACCGCGACGGTGACCGGCATGTCGCGGACGTCGAACTCGTAGATGGCTTCCATGCCAAGATCCGGCGAAGCTCCGACGCGCGAGGCGCGGATCGCCTTAGCGACGAGGCGCGGCGCCCCGACCCCATGAGATAGGCGGCGCGGTGTCGAGATCAGGCTCGATCGCGACCGGCCCGCGCCGGCCTGGCGTCACCATCGCGATGAGTCCGGTGCGCGGAGCATCGTCTCGGTGAACTTGTCCATCCGCGTCGAGGTCAGTGGCGGCGGGGCCGACCAACTCGTCGCGCACCAGGTCGACCGGGCCGACGTGGTAGATCGCGCGTTCGTGAAGTCGACCGGCAGCGTTTCGCCTTTCGCGAGCGTGTCGGCGATGCGCGTGGCCGCGTCCGTCCAGTGAGCATCTTCCGTTGAGGAGGAGGCGCTCCCGGTTTCCACGACGCGACCTCGGCGGCGTCAGAGGCGGTCGAGGTCGACGCGCCGCGGCTCGGGCGCGGTGACCACGCGGCCTTCGGCCAGCACCCGAGGTCGGGCGGCTCGAGCTTCGCCGCGCCGGACCGTCGAGCGCTGAAGTGCGCGTGCCGCGTCGCGGCGCAGTTCGGGATCATCGCGACCGGCAGGCTCGCGGCGTCCGTGGGAAGTCGAGGATCTTGACGTCGAGCACCGTCGAGAGTCCGCCCAGACCCCAGCACGCCGATGCCGAGCGCGTTGACCTTGGTCCGCGAAATTCGAGCCAGCTCCGGTTCGATCGTCTCTTCGGGCCCCGGCGCCTCGGCTCGTGGATGTCGATCGGTTCCATCAGCGCTTTTGCGAGCACCATCGCCTTCTCCGGCCGTGCCGCCGATGCCGATGCCGAGCATGCCGGGCGGACACCAGCCCGCACCCATGGTCGGCACAGTCTTGAGCACCCAGTCGACGGTGATCGATCGGGGGAGATTGACAGCATCGTGAACTTCGGTCTTGTTCGCCTGCCGCCGCCCTTCGCCGCGATCCGACGTCGACCGTGTCGCCGGGACTGACTGTCAGTGGACGACCGCCGGCGTGTTGTCCTTCGTGTTCAGGCCGCGCCAGCCAGTCGGGTCGACGAGAACGATGCGCGCGGCTTGTCCGGTGCGTGTACGCGCGCCGCACGCCTCTTTGATCATCTGGTGGCCGGCATCTCCCCGCGCCTTCCCAGCGCGTCCATGCCGATCGGACGAACGCGGCCCCGATGCCGGTGTTCAGATCGGGCGGTGGCCTTCGGCGCACATGCGCGAGTTCGTGAGATCTGCGCGATCGCGTCCTTCGCGCAGGCCGGCCTCGCGGCGTGAGCCTCGCCGAGCGCCTCGATGCAGTCGACCGGTAGGTAGTGATACCGCGTCGCGTCGGCGACGTCGCGATCAGGTCGTCCTGGCGGATCGTTCGCATGGGCAGGGCCTCCGATCAGTGCGAATCAGGCGTGCGCGCCTGGTCGAGAGGCGTGCCGCGCGCGTGGGCCTTCAACGCTGGCTCCAGCCCGTCGGTCGCGGCGACCGCCAGCGCCGAGAGCAGGAACGCGTGATGTGGATCGCCGTCTGCCACAGCAGCGTCTTCTCGTCGTAGGCGGCGGCGTTGATGAACGTCTTGAGCAGGTGGATCGACCAGAGTGCCGATGATCGCGGTCGCGAGCTCACCCGAAAGTCACGCTCGCGTTGACGTGCGACAGCCATTCCGGCTGGTCCGGGTGGCCCTCGAGCCGCATGCGCGAGACGGGCGTCTCGTATCCCCGATGATCACGCGATGAGCAGTACCGAGATCTTCGACGTCGATCAGCCCGAGCACCACCAGCATGATCACCGTCTCGGACGGCGCCTGCATCTGCGCTAGGCCGTTGGCCCACCGGGAGTCACCGCGACGATCTTCTGGACGGCGTCCTCGCTGCCGAACGGCCTCGATCAGGTGGATGAGTTCGACCCAGAAGTGCCAGACGTGACGCCCTGCCGAGGATGGGAGATCCATGGTAGAGCGGCGCTGCAGCCACCGGCTCTGAAGATCAGGTACCGGGGGGGCGCATCTTCGAGGTTGGCGAGCGTCAGCGGGTCGGGCTGGGGACGGCCATGGGCGAGATAAGCGATTGATCGAGCGGCGAGTCTAGCATCCGGCGCCCGGCGCCCGTCGCGCCCGAAAGGCACGCGCAGGGCTGGCTACCTTAGGATCCGTCTTATTTTGTATAAGTGTCACCGCCCCGCCCGGCGTCCTGTCTTGTCCTGCGTCAAGCCGCCGCGTTAGCGCGGTGCGCCGGCTTCGGTAGACCGGCCCCGCCCAGGCATTCGCCCGCAACGCAACGACCCGCCCCAGGAGGCCGCCGCATGTACCACGATCGAATCCAACCTAGGAAACCGCCTGTTCGTTCCGCGACCGGTGGGTCGCGCAGGCACCTGCCAAAAAGCCGACTACGACGAGATGGCGGCGGGCCACAGACCACGAGAGCTACTGGGCGCGCTCGCGCGATAACCTCGTGGCACATACCGTTCACGAAGGTGCTTAACGGACCAATGCGCCGTTCTACAAGTGGTTCGAGGACACCAACGCGTCAAACAACTGGCCTGACCGGCACCAGCTGAACTCAACCGAACCGCCCGCGATCATCTTCGAGGGCGGACGACGGCACGGTCACAGTTGGGTCACCTACAAGCGGCGCCTGGCAGTCTGGTTCTGGAACAAGTGCTATACAAGCTAGTCATCCGCAAAGAAGGACGACCGCGTGCTCGTCTACCTGCCGATGTCGGTGGATATGGTCAACAGCGATGCAGGGACGCGGGGATCACGGCATGAATCACCGGTCGTCGTCGGCGGCTTCGCGGGGAAGAGCGCCACCGGGCGCATCGCCCGACGCGGGCGCGAAGTTTCTCATCACGGTCGACGGCAGTCCGCGGCGGTGAGATCGCGTCAAGCCTGCGGTCGACGAGATACTCGCGATGGGCGGTCGCGAACGAATCGAGGGCGTTGTCGTCTACCAGCGCATCGGGCGGTCAGGTCGCGGGGATCCGAAGCGTTGACCCCAGGTGGCAATGACTCGTCA
>JADIZG010000021.1 GCA_016704895.1 Betaproteobacteria bacterium | reverse complement strand
AGACCTCGCCCAGCAGGCCCGACGTCAGGATCGACGCGATCGTGTCCTTGGTGAACGTGTACTGGCGGTCGATCGACAGCGTGACGACCGCCTCGAAGGTCGTCGCGTCCAGCCGGATCGCCTCGACGCGGCCGACGGCGACGCCCGCCGCCTTCACCGGCGCGCGCACCTTGAGGCCGCCGATGTTGTCGAACGCGGCCTCGATCCGGTAGCCCTCGGCGTGCGAGGTCGTCAGCAGGTTGCCGACCTTGAGCGACAGGAACAGGATCGCGCCCAGGCCGAGCGCGACGAAGATGCCCACCCACAGGTCGATGGTCGAACGGTTCATGGCGTCGGTGGCTCGTTGCGGTGGTTGGACAGGGTTGCCTGGAGACGGTTCGCGCGGCGCGGCCGGTCAGACGCCGACGCCGCGGAACATGAACACGGTCAGCACGAAGTCGGCGGCGAGGATCGAGAGCGACGATCCGACGACGGTGCGCGTCGTCGCGCTCGAGACGCCCTCGGCGGTCGGCGCCGCGTCGTAGCCCTCGAACACGGCGATCAGGCTCACGATCAGGCCGAAGACGACGCTCTTGATGATGCCGTTGACGACGTCCTCGCGGAAGTCGACGCCCGCCTGCATGTTGCCCCAGAACGCGCCGGCGTCGAGGCCGATCAGCTTCACCCCGACGAGGTACGCGCCGTAGACGCCCAGCGTCGAGAACAGCGCGGCGAGCAGCGGCATCGAGATCACGCCGCCCCAGAAGCGCGGCGCGACGACGCGCGCGAGCGGGTCGACCGCCATCATCTCCATCGCCGAGAGCTGGTCGGTCGCCTTCATGAGGCCGATCTCGGCGGTGATCGCGCTGCCGGCGCGGCTCGCGAACAGCAGGCCCGCCACCACCGGACCGAGCTCGCGCAGGAGCGACAGCGCCACCATGACCCCGAGCGACTCGGAAGCGCCGTAGCGCTGCAGGATGTCGTAGCCCTGCAGCGCGAGCACCATGCCGACGAACAGCCCCGAGACGAGGATGATGACGAGCGACAGCGCGCCCGCGAAGTAGATCTCGCGCAGCGTGAGCCGTATGCGCCTCAGGCCCTCGACCGAGTGCCCGAGCACCGCGAACGTGAAGCGGGCCGCGAATCCGAGCCGCGTGACCGCGCGGCGCGTGCCCGCCCCGATGCGGCGCAAGCCGTCGGCGATCACGCTAGCCGGCATGGACGGCGAACTCCTCGGCGAGCGGCGGCGCGCCGACGTGGAACGGCACCGGGCCGTCGGCCTCGCCGTCCACGAACTGGCGCACGAACGGGTCGGTCGACGCGCGCACCTCGTCCGGCGTGCCCTGCGCGATGATGCGCCCCGCGGACACGAAGTACAGGTAGTCGACGATCTTGAGGGACTCGTAGACGTCGTGCGTGACGATGACCGACGTGATGCCGAGCGCGTCGTTGAGCTTGCGGATCAGCTGGCCGACGATGCCGAGCGAGATCGGGTCGAGGCCGGCGAACGGCTCGTCGTAGAGCGCGAGCATCGGGTCGAGCGCGATCGCACGGGCGAGCGCGACGCGGCGCGCCATCCCCCCCGAGAGCGCCGACGGCACGAGTCCGGCGGCGCCGCGCAGGCCCACGGCGTTGAGCTTCATCAGCACGAGGTCGCGGATCATCTGGTCGGAGAGGTCCGTGTGCTCGCGCAGCGGGAACGCGATGTTCTCGAAGACGGTCATGTCGGTGAACAGCGCGCCGAACTGGAACAGCATGCCGATCTCGCGCCTCAGCGCGTACAGGCCGTCGCGGTCGAGGTCCGGGACCGACCGGCCGGCCACGACGACGCGTCCCTCGCTCGGGCGCAACTGCCCGCCGATCAGCCGCAGGATCGTGGTCTTCCCGCATCCCGACCCTCCCATGATCGCGACGACCTGGCCGCGCGGGACCGACATCGTGATGCCGGACAGCACCTGCCGCGTCCGGTCGTAGCCGAACGTGACGTTGTCGAGCTCGATGGCCGTCGTGTGGCTGCGGTCGAAGCTCGCGGACGGGCGGACCGGGCGGGATAGGGTCACGGAGAGCGCTCCCTGGGGGACCCGGGATTGTACGGGGCGCGTGCCCGCGCAGCAATGACCCGCGGTCAGTTGGCGGCCTCCCGCCGCGAGCGCGTCAGTCGTTCAGCAGGCGCGCCTCGGCGATCGCGAGGTTCTCGGGCCGGCCGAGCAGCACGATGACGTCGCCCGCCTCCATCGTCCAGTCGGGCGACGGCCGCGTCGAGCGCACGCCCAGCCTGCGCACCGCGTTCACCTCGACGATCCGGTCGAGCTCGAGTTCCCCGAGCGTGCGCCCCACCGCCGCCGCGCGCTCGGTGAGCAGCACCGACTTCAGGCGCGGCTGCAGGCTGTCGGCGTCGTCGGTCGCGTCCGTCGCGCCGCGGAAGAAGCCCCGGAACAGGCTGTAGCGCTCCTCGCGGATCGCGCGGATGCGGGCGAGCACGCGGTTGAGCGGAACGCCGAGCAACAGGAGCGAATGGGCGGCGAGCATCAGGCTGCCCTCCAGCACCTCGGGCACCACTTCGGTCGCGCCCGCCTTGAGCAGGCGGTCGAGCTCGGCGTCGTCGAGCGTGCGCACGACCACCGGGACGTCGGGCCGCAGGCGGTGCACCTGGTGGATGATCTTGAGCGCGAGCGGGACGTCGGCGAACGTGATCACGACCGCGCGCGCCTTCGCGAGCCCCGCCGCCGCGAGCGTCTCGCGCCGGCCCGCATCCCCGTAGACGACGCTCGCGCCCGCGCCCGACGCCTCGCGGACGCGATCCGGGTCGTTGTCGAGCGCGACGAACGGGATGTTCTCGACGTCGAGGAGCCGCGCCAGGTTCTGGCCGCTGCGGCCGTAGCCGCACACGATCACGTGCTCCTGGCGCGCCATCGCCTGCGACGCGATCGCGGTGACCTGCGCCGCGCGCGCGAGCCAGTCGTTCGCGGTGAACCGGCGGACGACCGGCTCGATGTACTGGATCACGACCGGCGCGGCGAGCATCGACAGCACCATCGCCGCGAGCACCACCTGCTGGATCGGGCCGTCGAGGATCCGGCTCTGCACGGCCAGCGCGAGCATCGCGAGCGCGAGCTCGCCGGCCTGCGCGAGGTAGAGCCCGGTGCGCAGCGCCGTGGCGAGCGACGATCCGAACGCGCGCGACAGCAGCACGATGAGCGCGAGCTTGGCGGCGACCGGGACGACGAGGAGCGCCACGACCCAGCCGATGTTTTCCGCGACGACCCGCAGGTCGAGCGACATGCCGACCGTCACGAAGAACAGCCCGAGCAGCACGTCGCGGAACGGCGCGATGTCCTCCTCGACCTGGTAGCGGAACTCGGTCTCCGCGATCAGCATCCCGGCGAGGAACGCGCCCAGCGCGAGCGAGAGCCCGGCGGCCTCGGTGAGCGCCGCGAGCCCCAGCGCCACGAGCAGCAGGTTGAGCATGAACAGCTCGTGCGACCGCTGACGGGCCACGACGGAGAACCACCAGCGCATGGGACGCTGTCCGGCGTAGAGCACGACGCCGAGCGCGAGGACGGCCTTCAGCGCCGCGAGGCCGAGCGCGATGGCGAGCGCCTCTCCCCTGGCGTTGAGCGACGGGATCACGATCAGGAACGCGACCACCGCGAGATCCTGGAACAGCAGGATCCCCATCACGTCGCGGCCGTGAGGCGTCGCGAGCTCGCCGCGCTCGGCCAGCATCTTCGAGACGATCGCGGTCGAGCTCATCGCGAGCGCGCCGCCGAGCACGAGCCCGAGCTGCCAGCCGAAGCCGGCGAGCTGCACGGTGAGGGTCGCCGCGGCCGCCGTGACCGCGACCTGCGCGAGACCCAGCCCGAACACCGCGCGGCGCATCGCGTTCAGCTTGGCGAGCGAGAACTCGAGACCGACCGAGAAGAGCAGGAACACGAGGCCGAACTCGGCGACGTAGCGCGTCGGCTGGTCGTCGGGAACCCAGCCCAGCGCGTGCGGGCCGACCGCCGCGCCGACGATCAGGTAGCCCAGGACCGGCGGCAGCCGCACGAGGCGGCACAGCACCACGACGACGACCGCCGCGGCGAGCAGCACGAGAATGAGGGGCAGCGCATGCAGCATGGCGTGAAGGACAGCGCTAACCGGGTTTCGCCGAAGCCCGACGTTAGCACGCCGGCGCCGGGGCGTCGGCGGGTGCGCGGACCCGCCGCGCGCGCCCGGAACCGCGCACCGGGCGCGCCCTCTATACTTGCACGATGAGCGCCTCCCCCACTCCGCCGCGGCCGGGCGTCGTCGCCGGCCGCGCGCTCGCGCTGGCGCGCGACGTGCTCGCGACCGAGGCGCGCGCGATCGACGCGCTCGCGGGCCGGCTCGGAAGCTCGTTCGTCGACGCGGTCGACCGGCTCTTCCACTGCCGCGGGCGGGTCGTCGTCTCGGGACTGGGCAAGTCCGGGCACGTCGCCCGCAAGCTCGCCGCGACGCTCGCGTCGACCGGCACGCCGGCGTTCTTCGTTCACCCGGCCGAGGCGCAGCACGGCGACCTCGGGATGATCACGCCCGACGACGTCGTCGTCATGCTGTCGAACTCCGGCGAGACCGACGAGCTCGTCACGCTCGCGCCGCACGTGAAGCGGCAGGGCGCCGCGATCGTCGCGATCACCGGCAACGAGCGCAGCACGCTCGCGGCGGCCGCGGACGTGCACCTCGACGCGGCGGTCGATGCCGAGGCGTGCCCGCTCGGGCTCGCGCCCACCGCGAGCACGACCGCGGCACTGGCGCTGGGCGACGCGCTCGCGCTCGCGCTGCTCGACGCGCGCGGATTCTCGGCCGAGGACTTCGCGCGCTCGCACCCGGGCGGCTCGCTCGGCCGGCGCCTGCTCACGCGCGTGTCCGACGTGATGCGCGACGGCGCGGCGCTGCCGATCGTGCGCAGCGGCGCGACGCTGGCCGAGGCGATCGTCGAGATGGGCGGCAAGGGCATGGGGATGACCGCGGTCGTCGACGGCGCCGGCCGCGTCGTCGGCATCGTCACCGACGGCGACCTGCGCCGCGCGATCGCCCGCGTGCGCGACGTCGGGGCGGCGCGCGTCGACGACGTGATGACGCGCTCGCCGCGCACGATCGCGGCCGACCGGCTCGCCATCGACTGCGTCGAGCTGATGGAGGCGCCGCCGAAGGTCTCGCAGCTGCTCGTCGTCGACGCGATCGGCACGCTGGTCGGCGCGTTGCACCTGCACGACCTCTTCCGCGCGCGCGTGGTGTGACGATGGACGAGCCGCGAGCCCTCCCTCCCGCGCCCGGGGCGCTCGACCCGGCGGTCGAGGCGCGCGCGCGCGCGGTGCGCCTCGTCACCTGCGACGTCGACGGCGTGCTGACCGACGGCCGCATCTACGTCGACGACGAGGGGCGCGAGACCAAGGCGTTCCATGCGCTCGACGGCGTCGGCCTCAAGCGGCTGAAGGCGGCGGGCGTCGAGGTCGCGTGGATCACCGGCAGCGCTTCCGCCTCGGTCGCCCATCGCGCTCGTGCCCTCGGCATCGTCCACCTGATCCGCGGCACCGACGACAAGCTTCCCGCGTGGGAGCGTCTGCGCGCCTCGCTCGGCCTGACCGCGCAGGCCTGCGCGCACATCGGCGACGACCTGCCGGACGTGCCGCTCCTGCGCGCCTGCGGGCTCGCGGCGAGCGTCCCGCACGCGCCCGACGAGGTGAGGCGCCACGCGCACTACGTGACGCGTCGCGACGGCGGCCACGGCGCCGCGCGCGAGCTGGCCGAGCTCATCCTCGCGGCTCAGGGTTTCCGGGACCGCGACGGATGATCGATCCGGACCGTGGCGGTGCCGCCCGCGCCTTCGCGCCCGCCTGGCGCCGGGAAAGCCGCGACCGGTTGCGGCGTCCCGCCGTTTCGCCCACGCTATCCCCTCTGATCCCTGCACGACACGATGGATCGCACCCGCTACCTCCTCGACAGGCTGACCGCGTGGTCGCCCGTGCTGCTGCTGGGCGGCCTCGCCGCGCTCACCTACTGGCTCGACGCGCAGATCCAGTCGCCGGCCGGCAACCGTGGCGGGGCGCCGCGCCACGAGCCGGACATGTACATCGAGAACTTCCGCGCGGTGAGCCTGGGGGCCGACGGAAAGCCCCGCCAGTCGATCTCGGCGAAACGCGCCGAGCACTTCGGCGACGACCAGACCACCGAGCTCGTCGAACCCCGCTTCGAGCTGACCGAGCCGGGCCGTCCGGCGCTCGCGCTCACGGCCCGGCACGGGAAACTCTCCGCCGACCGCGAGAACGCGACGTTCCGCGGCGACGTGCACGCCGTGCGCGACTCGCCCGCGGGCGGCGCGGCCGACGGCACTCCGGGCGGCCGCTTCACGCTGCGGACCGAGGAGCTGCACGTGCAGACCCGGCAGCAGCGCTTCACGACCGACAAGCCGGTGACGATCGAGGAGCCGCGTGGCATCATCCGGGGGGTCGGGCTCGAGTTCGACAACCTCGCGAAGACCGCGGTCCTGAAGGGCCAGGTCCGCGGCACGATGCAACCGGGGCCTGCACCGACGCCAACGCCGTGACTCCCATCTCCCGCCTCCTCGCGGCGCTCGCGCTCGCATCGCTCTCCGCTGCCCCGCTCGCCGAAACCGGCGACCGCGAGAAGCCGATCAACTTCTCGTCGGACCGCGGCGACCTCAACTACGAGTCCAAGGTGGGCAAGCTCGACGGCAGCGTCGTGCTCACCCAGGGCACGATCACCATTCGCGCCGATCGCCTGACGTTCAAGCAGAACCCCGACAACTCGATGCAGGTCACCGCGACCGGCAACCCGGTGTCGTTCCGGCAGAAGCGCGACGGCCGCGACGAGTACTACGAGGGATTCGCGCAGCGGATCGAGTACGACGGCGCGAAGGACCTGCTCGAGCTGTTCGACCGCGCCCTGCTCAAGCAGGGTACCGACGAGATCCGCAGCAACTACATCTCGTACAACGCGAAGACCGAGGTGTTCAAGGCCGAGGGAAGGCCGGATACGCCGGCGGCGGCCGCCGCCGGGCCGGGCGCCCGCGTGCGCGGCACGTTCCAGCCGCGCGAAGGAACGGGCGCGCCCGGCAAGGCCGGCGACAAGGCGTCGCCGAAGGGGGCGGACGCCGCCAAGGCGCCGGCCCCGGTCGCGCTCAAGCCCGCCGGCGAGCCCGCATCCAAGTGAGCCAGCTCTCGGCGGCGCACCTGCGCAAGCGCTACAAGACGCGAACCGTCGTCCACGATGTGTCGCTCGAGGTCGCGAGCGGCGAGGTCGTCGGCCTGCTCGGACCCAACGGCGCGGGCAAGACGACCTGCTTCTACATGATCGTCGGGCTGGTGCCCGGCGACGGCGGCACGATCGCGCTCGACGGGGAGGACCTCTCGCGCCTCGCGATCCACCAGCGCGCGCGGCGCGGCCTCTCGTACCTGCCGCAGGAGGCGTCGATCTTCCGCAAGCTCACGGTCGCCGAGAACGTGCGCGCGATCCTCGAACTGCAGGAGACCGACCCGGACGCGATCGCGAACCGTCTCGACGCGCTGCTCGAGGACCTGTCGATCTCGCACCTCGCCAGCGCGCCCGCGGTGTCGCTCTCGGGCGGCGAGCGCCGCCGCTGCGAGATCGCGCGCGCGCTCGCGACGCGCCCGCGGTTCATCCTGCTGGACGAGCCGTTCGCGGGCGTCGACCCGATCGCGGTGCTCGACATCCAGCGCATCATCGGCTTCCTGAAGGAGCGCGGGATCGGCGTCCTGATCACCGACCACAACGTGCGGGAGACGCTCGGGATCTGCGACCGCGCCTACATCATCAACGAGGGCAGCGTGCTGGCCTCGGGCGCGCCGGACGAGATTGTCTATAATGAGTCCGTGCGCAAGGTCTACCTCGGCGAGCATTTCCGCCTGTAGCCGTCCCGGCTTGATGAAGCCCACGCTCCAGCTCAAGCTCTCGCAGCACCTCACGCTGACGCCGCAGCTGCAGCAGTCGATCCGGCTGCTGCAGCTCTCGACGCTCGAGCTCAACGCCGAGGTCGAGCGGATGCTGCAGGAGAACCCGCTGCTCGAGAAGAGCGACGAGGACGAGGAAGGCGGCGGCGCCGACGCCGGCGCGAGCGTCGCCCCCGCCCCGGCCGAGGTCCCGGAGACCGTCCGCACCTCGGAAGCGGACGACGAGCGCGCGGAGGAGCCGGTCGACACGGCCGACGCCGCCGAGCGCGGCGTGCCCGCGAACGAGGTCGAGTTCGCCGAGGAAGGCGGCTTCGGCGACGGCGACTGGGGGTCGGCCCCGCCGGCCGACGACGACGACGAGTTCTACCCGCAGCAGGTCGCGTCGTCGACGCTGCGCGACCACCTGGTCTCGCAGCTCGGGATGCTCTCGCTCCCGCAGCGCGACCGGCAGCTCGTCGCGGCGCTCATCGACGCGCTCGACGACGACGGCTTCCTGACGAGCTCGCTCGACGAGCTGGTCGAGCTCTTCCCCGACGAGCTCGACATCGACCTCGACGACCTGTCGATCGCGTTGCGATACCTGCAGAGCTTCGAGCCCGTCGGCGTCGGCGCGCGCGGCCTCGGCGAGTCGCTCGCGCTGCAGCTCAGGGCGCTGCCGGAATCGACGCCCTGCCGCGCCGCGGCGCTCAAGGTGGTCGAGTCGCACCTGGATCTCCTCGCCAACCGCGACGTCACGAGGCTCAAGCGCGTCCTGCAGTGCGACGACGCGTCCGTGCGCTCGATCCGCGAGCTCGTCCGCACGCTCAATCCGCGGCCCGGCTCGGCGTTCGCGAAGGCCGAGGCGAACTACGTGGTCCCCGACGTGGTCGTGCGCAAGCTGCGCGGCCACTGGACCGCGTCGCTCAACGAGGCGGCGATGCCCAAGCTGCGCGTCAACCGCATCTACGCCGACATCCTGGCGCGGAGCCGCGACGCGTCGAACCAGCAGCTCGCCGCGCAGCTGCAGGAAGCCAAGTGGCTGATCCGGAACGTCCAGCAGCGCTTCGACACGATCCTCCGGGTCGCGCAGGCGATCGTCGAGCGCCAGCGGCGATTCTTCGAGCACGGCGAGGTCGCGATGCGCCCGATGGTGCTGCGCGAGATCGCCGACATGCTGGGCCTGCACGAGTCGACGATCTCGCGCGTGACGACGCAGAAGTACATGCTCACGCCGCGCGGGACCTACGAGCTCAAGTATTTCTTCGGCAGCCACGTCGCGACCGACACCGGCGGCGCGGCCTCGGCCACCGCGATCCGCGCGCTGATCAAGCAGCTGATCGGCGCCGAGGATCCGAAGACGCCGCTGACCGACAGCAAGATCGCGGAGGTGCTGGGCGAGCAGGGCATCCTGGTCGCCCGTCGCACCGTCGCGAAGTACCGGGAGGCCCTTTCGATCCCTCCCGTCAACCTGCGCAAGTCGCTCTAGCGGATGGATTCGCGACGCGACGTGCGTGCAAGCGGAATCGCCCGGAAGGAGCGCGCATGAACCTGAACCTCACCGGCAATCACCTCGAGATCACCCCCGCGATCCGCGACTACGTCGTCGCGAAACTCGAACGGGTCACGCGGCATTTCGACCATGTGATCGACGTCAACGTCGTGCTGTCGGTGGACAAGCTTCGACAGAAGGTCGAGGCGAACCTGCACATCCGGGGCAAGGACATCCACGCCGAGGCGATCGAGCCCGACATGTACGCGGCGATCGACGCGCTGGCGGACAAGCTCGACCGGCAGGTGCTGAAGGCGAAGGAGAAGCGCGTGGCCGATCGCCACGACGGCGCGGCGGTCAAGCGCGATCCCGCCACCTGGGCGCCGGAGGCGGGCAGTTGAGCTTCTCGACGGAGGCGGCGTCGCGCGTCGGCGAGGGCCCGTGCGGGCGCGGCGTCGCTGCGTCGGCGCGGGCCGGGCACGGCCACGGGGATCGACGACGGGCGCCTGAGGCCGCAGCGTCGCCGCGTCGCCTGGCGTGTAGAATCGCCGACCGGTCCGAACGCGCGTGCCGGACTGCCCCTCCCGGGGTCCGCCGGCCGCGTTTCCCGAGCCATGAACCGCATCGCAGAGCTCCTTCCCCAGTCCAACGTCGCCGTCGGCGTCGATGCCGCGAACAAGCGCGATCTCTTCGCGTCGGTCGCGGGGCTCTTCGAGGCGAGCGGCGGCGTCGCCCGCGGGACGGTCGTCGATGCGCTGTCGGCGCGCGAGAAGCTCGGCTCGACCGGCCTGGGACAGGGCATCGCGATCCCCCACGGCAGGATCAAGGGGCTCAAGGACGCGCGTGGCGCGTTCCTCCGCCTCGCCCAGCCGATCCCGTTCGACGCGCCGGACGGTCGCCCGGTCAACCAGGTCTTCGTGCTGCTGGTGCCCGAGCACGCGACCGAGCAGCACCTCGAGCTCTTGTCGGAGCTCGCGCAGATGTTCAGCGAGCGCGCGTTCCGGGAGCGCCTCGCCGCAGCGCCCGACGCCGCAGCCACCTGGTCGGCGATCCGGAACTGGGCGCCCGTCGCCTGACGTCTGCGCCGCCCCGATGTCCGCCGACACCCATCTGAGGCAGGTCAGCGTCGAGCGGCTCGTGATCGACAACCAGGACCGCCTGGGCCTGCGCTGGGTCGCCGGCCGCGACGGCGGCAACCGCGTGCTCACCGGCGAGGCGGCCCTGAAACCGACCGTCGGGCAGGTCGGGCACATGAACTTCATCCATCCGTTCCGCGTGCAGCTCCTCGGCGCCGCGGAAATCGCCTACCTGAAGTCCCTGTCCGCGGGCGAGCACAGCAGCGCGATCAGCCGGCTGTTCGACGGCGACCTCGTCGCGATCGTCGTCGCGAACGGCGAGGCCATGCCGCCGGACCTGGCGCAGAGTTGCGACAGGCACCACGTCCCGCTGCTCACCTCGCCGCAGCCCTCGCCGCACGTCGTCGACGTGTTCCGCCTGTACCTGTCGCGGGTGCTCGCGGAGTCGACGACGCTGCACGGCGTCTTCCTCGACGTGCTGGAGATGGGCGTGCTGATCACGGGAGCCTCCGCGATCGGCAAGAGCGAGCTCGCGCTCGAGCTCATCTCGCGCGGCAACGGGCTCGTCGCCGACGACATCGTCGAGCTCTACCGGATCTCGCCGGACACCGTCGAGGGACGCTGCCCCGCGGTGCTGCGCGACTTCCTCGAGGTCCGCGGCATCGGCGTGCTCAACATCCGGACGATCTTCGGCGAGACCGCCGTGCGGCCGCGCAAGCTCCTCAAGCTGATCGTGCACCTGGAGGACCACAGCCACGAGGCGTTCTCCGAGCTCGACCGGCTCAAGGTCGAGGCGAACTTCCAGGAGGTCCTCGGCGTGCCGGTGCGACGCGTGACGATCCCCGTCGCGGCCGGCCGCAACCTCGCGGTGCTGGTCGAGGCCGCGGTGCGCAATTTCGTGCTGAACCAGCGCGGCATCGACAGCACGCTCGAGTTCATCGAGCGCCAGCAGAAGCTGATGGACGACCAGGGATCGGGTGTCGGTTGACAGCTGGCAGTTGGCAGTCGACAGTCGGCGGATCGCGGCGGCGATGGCGCCGGGGATCGACCCGCGATCAGGGATCTCCGTCGCAACGATGGGCCGGTTCTCCCGGCCGCGCGCGACGCCAGCGCAGGTGCCACCGCCAACTGCCAACTGCCAACTGACTCCTGACTCATGGAACTGGTCCTGATCGGCGGCGTGTCGGGTTCGGGCAAGAGCGTGGCGCTGGCCGCGCTCGAGGACGCCGGCTACGACACGATCGGCAACCTGCCGGTCGCGCTGGTCGTGCCGACGGTCGACCACCTCGCCCACGCGAGCGAGGAGTCGCGCGTCGCGATCGCGCTCGACGCGAAGGGCGAGCCGGGGCTCCCCGGGATCGGAGCGACGATCGACGAGCTCAAGGCGCGCGGCTGGAACGTGCGCTTCGTGTTCCTCGATACCAAGGTCGAGACGCTGGTCAAGCGCTTCTCCGAGACGCGCCGGCGGCATCCGTTCTCGAGCGACGAGCGCACGCTGATCGAGGCGATCGACCACGAGCGCGGGCAGCTCGCCGAGGCGCGGCTCCTCGGGACCGTGCTCGACACGAGCGAACTCCCCGCCGCCGCGCTTCGCAACTGGGTCAAGGACTTCGTGAGCGTCGACCCGTCGAAGCTCACGCTGCTGTTCGAGTCGTTCGGCTTCAAGCACGGCGTTCCGCTCGACGCCGACCTCGTGTTCGACGTGCGCTGCCTCGCGAATCCGCACTACGAGCCGAGGCTCGCGCCCCAGACCGGCAAGGATGCCGACGTCGTCGCGTTCCTCGAGACGCAGCCCGAGGTCGAGCGCATGTACGGCGACATCTACCACTTCGTCGCGAGCTGGCTGCCCGACTACGCGCGCGACAACCGCAACTACCTGACCGTCGCGATCGGCTGCACGGGCGGCCGTCACCGCTCGGTGTACCTGGTCGAGCGACTCGCGCGCGCGTTCGCGCCGCGCTACCAGGTCCTGCGCCGCCACCGGGAGTTGGGGTAGCGGGCCGCCGGCGAGGGGCCCGCCGCCTCGCACGACGCCCGCCGCGCCGCAGGCGCGCAACGTGCCAAGGTCCCGCCGGCCCTGCGCTCGTCGGTCCGCTCGCACGGGCTTGCGGCCCGGGCCCCGCCCCCCCCCCCGCCCACCTCCGCCACGGCGCCGCGCACCGATCGGCGCAAGGTTCGCCTTCCGGCCGTTTCGGCTACCATCGAACGATGTCCGCCACGCGCACCGTCACGCTCGCCCTGACCGGCGCCTCGGGCATGCCCTACGGCCTGCGGCTGCTCGAATGCCTGCTCGCGGCGGGAACGACGGTCGGCCTCGTCTATTCGCCGGCCGCGCAGATCGTCGCGAAGCAGGAGTGCGACCTGGTCTTCCCGTCGCAGCCGCGCGAAGCCGCGCGCTGGTTCGCCGAGCGCTACCGCGCGAAGCCGGGCCAGCTCGCCGTGTACGGCCGCGACGACTGGATGGCGCCGATCGCCTCGGGATCCGCCCCCGCCGACGCGATGGCCGTGTGCCCGTGCACGATGGGAACGCTCGGCGCGATCGCGAACGGGCTCGCCGACAACCTGATCGAGCGCGCGGCCGACGTCGCGCTCAAGGAGCGGCGGCCGCTGGTGCTGGTCCCGCGCGAGACGCCGCTCTCCGCGATCCACCTCGAGAACATGCTGAAGCTCGCGCGCGCCGGCGCGACGATCCTGCCGCCGGTGCCGGGGTTCTACGGACACCCGTCGAACGTCGACGATCTCGTCGATTTCGTCGTCGCGCGCGTGCTCGACCACCTGGGCGTCGTCCACGACCTGGGGCCCCGCTGGGGAGAGCGGCGCTCGCCCCCGCCCGCGGGCGAGGCCTGATGCTCGGCAACCTGTTCGCGTCCGGGCGCTCGCAGGCCGTCTCGACGATCCCGCTGTTCCCGCTGCGCACCGTGCTGTTCCCCGGCGGCCTGCTGCCGCTCAAGGTGTTCGAGCAGCGCTACGTCGAGATGACCAAGCGATGCATGAAGGAGGGGCTCCCCTTCGGCGTCGTGATGATCACCTCGGGCGAGGAGGTCGCGACGCAGGCAGACGCGCCGGCGTTCGCGAACTTCGGCACGCTGGCGACGATCACCGCCTGGGACATGCCGCAGCTCGGCATCCTGCACGTGGCGACCGAGGGGCTGACCCGCTTCCAGGTGCGCGAGCATCGCGTGCAGGCCGATCGCCTCGTCGTCGCCGACGTCGTCGACATTCCGACCGAGCCGCGCGTGCCGCTGCCCGCCGCAGCCGAGCCGCTCGCGCGGCTGCTCGAGCTGATCGCGGCGCGCGTCGGCCCGCAGAACTTCCCGGCCGTGCACGACTACGGCGACGCGACGTGGGTCGGCTACCGGCTCGCCGAGCTCCTGCCGTTGCCGCTGTCGATCAAGCAGAGCATGCTCGAGATCAACGACGCGGGCGTGCGGCTGCAGGTGCTCCAGAAGTTCCTGCACCAGCAGGGGTTGTTGTAGCAGGGCAGGCCCCGCCGCGGCCGGCGCCCCCCCCGCTTCGGCCGTCCCGGCGCGGCGGCTATAATCGCGCCTTCCGCAACGATTCGGCGACATGCCATGGCCGGCCACAGCAAGTGGGCGAACATCAAGCACAAGAAGGCCGCGACCGACGCGAAGCGCGGCAAGATCTTCACGCGCCTCATCAAGGAGATCACGGTGTCCTCGCGCCTGGGCGGCCCGGACGCGTCGTCGAACCCCCGGCTCCGGCTCGCGATCGACAAGGCGCGCGACCAGAACATGCCGAAGGACACGATCGACAATGCGATCAAGCGCGGCGCGGGCCAGCTCGAAGGCGTCTCCTACGAGGAGATCCGCTACGAGGGCTACGGGATCAACGGCGCGGCGGTGATCGTCGACTGCATGACCGACAACCGCACGCGCACGGCCGCTGACGTCCGCCATGCGTTCTCGAAGTACGGCGGCAACCTCGGCACCGACGGCTCGGTCGCCTACCTGTTCAAGCACTGCGGGCAGATCGTGTTCGCGCCCGGCACGAGCGAGGACAAGGTGATGGAGGCCGCGATCGACGCGGGCGCCGAGGACGTCATCACGAACGACGACGGCAGCATCGAGGTCGTGACCGGCCCGTACGACTTCATCGCGGTGAAGGACGCGCTCGGCAAGGCCGGCCTCAAGCCCGAGGTCGGCGAGGTCGTGATGAAGGCGCTGAACGAGGTCGAGATGGCCGGCGAGGACGCGCAGCGCATGCGGAAGCTCATCGACGCGCTCGAGTCGCTCGACGACGTGCAGGAGGTCTACACGTCGGCGGTCCTCGACGAGGCGTGATGGCACGCACGACGGTGGAGCTCACGACGACGCCGAGTTTCGAGGGGCGGCGCGTCGTCCGGTACCTCGGGATCGTGCACGGCGAGGCGATCGTCGGCGCGAACATCTTCCGCGACCTGCTGGCCTCGGTGCGCGACGTCGTCGGCGGACGCTCGGGCGCCTACGAGAACGTGCTGGGCGACGCGCGCGGCAGCGCGCTCGACGAGATGGCCGCCGCCGCGGCGAAGTTGGGGGCCAATGCCGTGGTCGGCATCGACCTCGACTACGAAACGCTGGGAACGGGCGGCTCGATGCTGATGGTGACCGCGACCGGCACCGCGGTCGTCGTCGAGTAGCCGTGCCGCATCGATGACAGCGCACCGGACGGGCCGCCCCGACGGTGCGCGCCCCCCGGGGGGAAGCGACCGCCAGGTCGCATCGGGGGGACCAACCCCGCACCCGACGGGCCGCCCCGACGATGCGCGCCCGCCGGGGGGAAGCGACCGCCAGGTCGCATCGGGGACCACCCCGCACCCGCCGCCCCGCGCCCCGCCCCCCCCCCCCCCCCGCCCCCCGGCCCCCCCCCCGCGCCCCGCCCCCCCCCCCCCCCCCGCCCCCCCCCCCCGGGCCCCCCCCCGGGGGGGGGGCCCGCCCCCCGGCCCCCCCCCCCCCCCCCCCGCCCGCCCCCCCCGGCCCCCCCCGGGGGCCCCCCCCGCCCCCCCCCCCCCCCCCCCGCCGACCTCGGCATCGATCCCGGACTGCGCATCACTGGCTTCGGCGTCGTCGACGCGACCGGCAGCAAGCTCGCCTATGTCGCGAGCGGCGTCGTGCGTACCGGCACGGGCGGCATGCCGACGCGCCTCGGGGTCATCGTCCGCGACCTCGCGCACGTGATCGCCGAATACGCGCCTGCCGAGGTCGTCGTCGAGCAGGTGTTCGTCAACGTCAACCCGACCTCGACGCTCGCGCTCGGCCAGGCGCGGGGCGCGGCGATCGCCGCAGCCGTGCTCGCGGGGTTGCCCGTGCACGAGTACACGGCGGGACAGATCAAGCAGGCGGTCGTCGGGGGCGGCCGCGCCGCGAAGTCGCAGGTGCAGGCGATGGTCTCGCGCCTGCTCGGTCTCCCGGGGCTGCCCTCGCCCGACGCGGCCGACGCGCTCGCCGCCGCCATCTGCCACGCGCACGCGACGACCGGCGTCGGCTCGATCGCGCGCGGCACGTCGCGGATGCGCCGCGGGCGCATGCTGCGGATGCCGGGAAAATGACGCGCCGCCCCACCGCCCCCTCGGGGGGAGGCTCGCGCAGCGAGCTTCGGGGGGGACCACCCGCGCCCGCCGGGCCGCCCCAAGGGCGCGGCGCCCCCTGGGGGGAGGCTCGCGCAGCGAGCTTCGGGGGGGTCCTACCCGCCGCCCCGCAGCACTCGTGCTCGACATGGACGGCACGCTGCTCGACACCGAGCCGCTCGCCGCGCGGGCCTGGAGCGACGCGGCCGCGGCGCTCGGCCTCGCATTCGACCCCGAATTGCCGGTCCGGCTCATCGGCCGCGGCTTCGCCGATTGCCGCGCGCTGATCGTCGAGCACCACGGCGACGACTACCCGACCGACCGCCTGATGTCCGGCTGGCACGCGGCCTACGACGCGATCGTCGAGCGCGAGGGGCTCGTGCTCAAGCCCGGCGTCGAGGCGCTGTTCGACTGGCTCGACGCCGAAGGCATCGCCCGTGCGGTGGCAACGTCGACGCGCCGTGCCCGCGCGCTCGCGAAGCTCGACAAGGTCGCGCTCGGCGCCCGGCTGCACGCGCTCGTCGGCGGCGACGAGGTCGAGCGCGGCAAGCCCGCCCCCGACATCTTCCTCGCCGCCGCCCTGCGACTAGGTGTCGCGCCTTCCGGGTGCGTCGTGCTCGAGGACTCGGACGCGGGCGCGCTGGGCGCGATCGCCGCCGGCATGACCCCGATCGTGATCCCGGACCTGAAGCCGCCGTCGGCCGAGGTCCTGCGGTCGAACCCGCTCGTCGTCGCGTCGCTGCACGAGGCGCTCGCGCACCTTGCCGCGCTGCCGCGCTGACGGCGACATCCCGGAAGCTCGCTGCGCGATCCGCCCTCCCGAGCGGGCACGGCGCCGTCGAACGATCGTGCGATAATCGGGCACCCCTCCGCACCGCGTCGCGACGATGATCGGCCGCCTCACCGGCACCCTGCTCGAGAAGAACCCGCCGCAGATCCTGCTGGACGTGCAGGGCGTCGGCTACGAGGTCGACGTGCCGATGAGCACGTTCTACAACCTTCCCGACCTCGGGGCGAGGGTGACGCTGCACACGCACCTCGTCGTGCGCGAGGATGCGCACCTGCTCTACGGCTTCCTCACCGAGAACGAGCGCCGCGCGTTCCGGCTGCTCACGCGGATCTCCGGCATCGGCGCGAAGATGGCGCTCGCGGTGCTCTCGGGACTCTCGGTCGCCGAGCTCGCGCAGGCGGTGACGATGCAGGAGTCCGGTCGGCTCACGAAGATCCCCGGCATCGGCAAGAAGACCGCCGAGCGCATCCTGCTGGAGATGAAGGACAAGCTCGGCGCGGACCTCACGTCGGCGGTCGGCGTCCACCGCGCCGCGCCCGCGTCGGCCGACGTGCTGCACGCGCTCCTCGCGCTGGGGTACAGCGACAAGGAAGCCGTCGCCGCGGTGAAGGAGTTGCCCGAGGGTGTCGCCGTCGCCGACGGCATCCGGCACGCGTTGAAGCGCCTGGCAAAGGCGTGACGATGCCTGCGGCGGGCGCGCCTCGACGCATGCGCCGAGCCCCGGCCGGGGGCAAACCCGGGGCGAACGCCCCGGCCGCAGGGGAACGCTCGTCGAAGTCGTCGAGCCGGCAGGGATTCCTCCGCAACCTGAACGTGTCGCCCGGGCTGCTCCGCCGGGGCATGAACCTCTGGCCGCCGTTCCGCGGCGCCGGAATCCGGGTGACGCGCGTCTCCGCCGACTACCGCGAGGTCGACGTCACGCTGAAGCTCGGCCTCCTCAACCGCAATTATTTCGGCACGCACTTCGGCGGATCGCTCTACGCGATGACCGACCCGTTTCCGGCGTTGATGATGTTCCGCAACCTCGGCAGCGACTACGTCGTGTGGGACAAGGCCGGCGCGATCCGCTACGTGAAGCCCGGCCGCGGCACGGTTCACGCGCGCATGCGCCTCGATCCCCGGGCCGTCGAGCGCGCGCGCGCCGCCACGGCGGACGGCGACAGGCACGAGCCGACGTTCACGGTGCACGTCGTGGACGGCGAAGGCGGGATCGTCGCGATCGTCGAGAAGACGCTGCACATCCGGCGCCTGCCCGAGGGCCGGCGCGCGATGGCCGCGAGCCCGGCGCGGCGCAAGGCGGCTTAAACTACCGCGATGGCCATCGAGAGCGACGCCTTCGAGCGCGTGGTGACGCCCAAGCCCGCGGACGCCCGCGAGGAGGCGCTCGAGCGCGCGCTGCGGCCGCGCATGCTCGACGAGTACGTCGGCCAGGAGAAGATCCGCGGCCAGCTGTCGATCTTCATCGAGGCCGCGCGCAGGCGCGCCGAGTCGCTCGACCACGTGCTGCTGTTCGGCCCGCCGGGCCTCGGCAAGACGACGCTCTCGCACATCGTCGCCCACGAGCTCGGCGTCAACCTCCGGCAGACCTCGGGGCCGGTGCTCGAGCGCCCCGGCGACCTCGCGGCGCTGCTCACGAACCTCGAGCCCCGCGACGTGCTGTTCATCGACGAGATCCACCGGCTCTCGCCGATCGTCGAGGAGATCCTCTACCCGGCGCTCGAGGACTTCCAGATCGACATCATGATCGGCGAAGGCCCCGCCGCGCGCAGCGTCAAGCTCGACCTGCCGCCGTTCACGCTGATCGGCGCGACGACGCGCGCGGGCATGCTGACGAATCCGTTGCGCGACCGCTTCGGCATCGTCGCGCGCCTCGAGTTCTACACGCCCGAGGAGCTGACGCGCATCGTCGCGCGTTCCGCGAAGCTCCTGTCGGTGCCGGTCGACGCCGAGGGCGCGCTCGAGATCGCGCGCCGGTCGCGCGGCACGCCGCGCATCGCGAACCGGCTCCTGCGCCGCGTGCGCGACTACGCCGAGGTGCGCGCCGCCGGCAGCGTCGACCGTGCGGTCGCCGACGCCGCGCTGTCGATGCTCGACGTCGACGCGCAGGGGCTCGACGTGATGGACCGCAAGCTCCTGTCGACCATCGTCGAGAAGTTCGACGGCGGTCCCGTCGGCGTCGACAACCTCGCGGCCGCGATCGGCGAGGAGCGCGAGACCATCGAGGACGTGCTCGAGCCCTACCTGATCCAGCAGGGATTCCTGCAGCGCACGCCGCGCGGACGGGTCGCGACCGCGCAGGCGTGGCGCCTGCTCGGCGTCCCGCCGCCGTCGCCGGGCGCCGCCGTCGACCTGTTCCCGGGCGAATGAGCGCCCCGCCCGGCCGCACGAGCGAGGCCGCGTTCCCGTCGGAGGGAACGGCGTCCGGCAGGAAGGGGGTCCCCATCGGCTCGACGACCTTCGCGTTCCCGGTTCGCGTCTACTACGAGGACACCGACGCGGCCGGCGTCGTCTACTACGCGAACTACCTCAAGTTCATGGAGCGGGCCCGCACCGAGTGGCTCGATGCCCACGGACTCCCGCTCGCGGAACTCGAGCGCGTGCACGGCGTCGTATTCGTCGTGACCCGGGCCGAGATCGATTTCCGCGGCGCCGCCAGGCTGGGCGACCGCCTCGAGGCGACCGTCGCGTTCGAGCCGGTCGGACGCGCGCAGATGGTCGCGCACCAGAGCGTGCGCCGGGGCCGCGAGGTGCTCGTCGAGGGCCGCGTGCGGCTGGCCTGTCTCGCGCGCGACGGCTGGGCGCCCGCCCGCGTGCCCCCCGAGCTCGCCCGCCTGATGGAGGCCTCCCTTTGAACGTCCACGCCGACCTGTCGTTCGTCGCGATGGTGACGAACGCGTCGTTCATCGTGCAGGCGGTCATGGCGCTGCTCGCCGTGCTGTCGCTGTGGAGCTGGTGGCAGATCTTCCAGAAGATGTTCCAGCTCTCGGCCGCGAAGCGCGAAGCCGACCGGTTCGAGGACGAGTTCTGGAAGGGAGGCGACCTCGCCGAGCTCTTCCAGAAGGCAGCGCCGTCGCGCAGCGGCGGGGGCCTCGAGCACATCTTCTCGGCGGGCTTCCGCGAGTACTCGAAGCACCGGCGGCAGGGATCCTCGTCGACGCTGACGCTCGACGCCGCGCGCCGCGCGATGCGCGCCGCGTACCAGCGCGAGATCGACGCGCTCGAGGCGCATCTGTCGGGCCTCGCGAGCGTCGGCTCGGTGTCGCCCTACGTCGGCCTGTTCGGCACCGTGTGGGGGATCATGAACGCGTTCCGCGGCCTCGCGAACGTCGCGCAGGCGACGCTGGCGCAGGTCGCGCCCGGCATCGCCGAGGCGCTCGTCGCGACCGCGATGGGGCTGTTCGCCGCGATCCCCGCGGTCGTCGCGTACAACCGCTACACGCACGACGTGGACCGCCTCGCGACGCGCTACGAGACCTTCATCGAGGAGTTCTCGAACATCCTGCAGCGGCAGGGCTGAGGACCGGGAGCCCGCGTGCGCCGCCAGCGCAAGTCGATGAGCCAGATCAACGTCGTTCCCTACATCGACGTGATGCTGGTGCTGCTCGTGATCTTCATGGTCACGGCGCCGCTGATCACGCCGGGCGAGATCTCGCTGCCGTCGGTGGGCACCCGGCTCACGGTGCCGGTCGCGCCGCTCGAGGTGACGCTGCGCGCCGACCACTCGCTGTGGCTGCGCGACCAGGGCGCCGCCGGCTCGCCCGCCGTGAAGGTGTCGCGCGACGAGCTCGTCGCGCGCGTCGCGGCCAAGCAGGCGCGCGCGCCGGAGCAGGGCGTCGTGATCGCCGCGGACAAGTCGGCGCGCTACGAGGACGTGCTCGCGGTGCTCGACCTCCTCCAGCGCAACGGCGTGCGCAAGGTCGGCCTGCTCGCGCGGGCGTCGCAGTAGCGTGCACATGAAAGGCGAGCGACGCGCGCCCGAAGCCGACACGGGGCGCCGCCGGCCCGGGCGGAAGCTCGCGCTCGTGCTCGCGATCCTCGTCCACCTCGTGTTCGTGGGCGTCCTGGTCTGGTCGGTGCGCTGGCAGAGCCGGCCGCCCGAGCCGGTCACCGCCGAGCTCTATGCGCCGCCGGTCCGATCGCGCACGCCGGAGCCCGAGGCGAAGGTCGAGCCTCCCCCGCCGGCGCCGAAGGTCGAGCCGAAGGTCGAGCCGCCGCCGCCTCCTCCGCCGCCGCCGCCCAGGGTCGACCCGCAGGAAGCCGAGCTCGCGCTCAAGGCGAAGCAGCAGGAGGAGCGCAGGCAGCGCGAGAAGGCCGAGGCCGAGAAGCGCGAGCGCGAGAAGAAGGCGGTCGAGGAGAAGCGGGTCGCCGACGAGAGGCGCAAGGCCGACGAGAAGCGCGCCGCCGACGCGCGCGAGCGCCAGCAGCGTGCGACCGACGCGATCCGCGCGGAGGCCGAACGCGAGGCGAGCGAGCGCGCGCAGGCCGAGGCGAAGGCGCGCGCGGACGCGCAGGCACGCGCGAAGGCGCAGGCCGAGGCGACCGCGGCAGCGGCGGCGCAGGCCGACTGGGTCCGCCGCATCCAGTCGAAGATCCGCGGCAACCTGATCCTGCCGCCCGAGATGCCCGGGAACCCCGAAGCGGTGTTCGAGGTGGTCCAGTTGCCGACCGGCGAGATCCTCGACGCGCAGCTCAGGAAGTCGAGCGGCGTGAAGGCCTACGACGACGCGGTCGCGCGAGCGATCCTGAAATCGAGCCCGCTGCCGCGGCCCGATCGCGCCGAGCACTTCTCGCGCACGCTGACGCTGCGGTTCCGGCCGCTGGACTGAGCCGGCGAGCCCCCGGGCGCGCGGCGAACGGCCGCCACGACCCGATCGCCGGCGCGAGCCGCCGGGGGTGCGCGGCTGCCCCCTCGGGAGGCCGCCCCCCCCCCCCCCGCTCGCGAAGCGAGCCTCGGGGGATCCGATCGCGCCCCGGCGCGGCGCCCGGGGGTGCGCCTGGGGGCGACCTCGCGCCGCCCGCGGAGGCCGCCCGCGCGGTCCCTCGGGGAGGCGGGCGGCGGTGCGGACTCGGGGACCACACCCGCCGCCCCAGGGCGCGGCCCCCTGGGGGAGGCGCGTCTGCGCGCGGGGCTCGCGCGCTCACCCGGGGGGGATCACACCTACACCCGCGACTTCTTCTCGAGAATCTGGATCGTCGCCCAGCTCCACTCGGCGCGCTGCTCGACCAGGTGGCGCAGCGCCACCGTATAGATCGAACGGCCGGTCATCAGGACGACGGAGCGGCCCTCCGAGTATTCGGACGTCGGCACGATCAGCGTCTTGACCGAGAGCGGCTTGTCGGGACGCGACGGCGGCGGGAGGTAGAGCCCGTCGAACCGCGCGCCGAGGGTGCCCACGTCGATGCCATTGACGACGAAGCCCATGTCCTCGCGCGGATCGCGCTTCGTGTGGAGCGTCACCGGCACGAAGCGCTCGGCGATGATCGAGACGCCCGCCTCGACCTCCTCGTTGCTGACCTTGTTCATCCGCCTCACGACGCCGAGCACCCAATCGGAGACGTCGCTCTGCCGCACCGCGACCAGGCCGCCGAGCGCGAGGCTCTGGCCGATGCCGCCCGAGGCGGCGATGCGCAGGCCGGCGACGCTGCGGTCCTTGACCTGCCACATCGGGTCGGAGAACGACGCGAGGCTCGCGACCAGCGAGTCGTTCTCGTCGTGCGCCGGCCGCCTGGCCCGCGGCGTGTCCGCCACCGCATAGACCTCGATCTGCTCGCCGCCGCCCTCGGGCGCCCCGTCGCCGACGTCCTTCGCCCCGAGCTCGTGGCAGACGCGCGCAAGGCCGATGCGAACGCGCGCCGACACCTTGCAGGCGATGCGCGCATCGCGGCGCAGGTCGGCCAGCACGTTCGGCGCCACCGACGGGCGCACCTTCTCGAGGATCGCGATGCGTTGCTGGTTGATCGGGCCGGCGGGCCCCAGGTCGGTCGACTCGGCATGGCGCAGCGACGCGATCGCCCGGTCGATCTGGTCGGCGAGCGGCGAGGTGTCGAGGTAGCGCAGCATCGACCCCGAATCGTTGCCGGTGCGCCGCTGCAGCCCGGTCCTGCCCGCGATGTCGACGAAGAAGCCCTCGGGCGACCGCGGCACCGCGTCGAGCGCGAGCCGCCGGCTCCACGCGCGGAGCTGCGAGCAGGCCCAGTCGAGCTCGCCGGGCGTCATGTTGCCGGTGTTGAGCTGATGGACGAGGAGCGTGTACAGGTACTCCTGCTCCATCGTCCACGCCGTCGCGTTCGGCACCGCGCCGGTCAGCGTCGTCGGTACGCGCTCGACGCCGAGCTCGGTGGCGCGCAGGAACGAACGGTGCAACTCCGCCCACTTCGCCGGGATCCACCGCTCGTAGCGGAAGACGCGCAGCTTCGCGTCGGTGCCCGCGTAGTGCGTGTGCCGCGTGAACAGCAGCGGGATCAGCGGCTTCCAGCGAGCGTTCCCCTGCTGCGAGAGTCCCTCCTCGAGCGAGGCCTGGTAGGCGTGCATGAATCCCTGCGCCATCTCGTAGATCGCCTGCCAAAGGCGCTCGGCGAGCTTGGGGCCGGTCTCGGCGTTCTCGACGTACTGCTTGATGAGCTGGCGCCGGTCGGTGCCGAGCGCGGCGTCGAGGAACTGGATCGCCTGGACTCGCGCGGGGTCGATCGGCTTGCGCGACAGGCGCATGCCGTCGAAGGCGCGCATGACGTGCTGCTGCCGGCCGATGACGTCGAGCGCCGGCAGCTGGCGCAGCCAGACCGAAACGGACTTGGCCGACGCCAGCGGGTCGGTCGTGTCCTTGCTCGTGGTCAGGAATTCGAACATGGGGGAAGTCGGCGCCGGGCCGGGCGCATTCCGCGCGCCCCGGAGGCGATTGCCCGGGGACGGCCGGCAGGCGAATCCCGATTTATAGACGATTTCGATGTCACGCGCAAAAGACCGGCAGCGGCGGTTCGATACAATGGCGACCCCCCGCGACGGGCCGGCGCGATGGCACAGGCCAAGCGTTCCGCCGTCGCTTGGCACCGACCGCCCTCCCAACGGACCCCGTTTATGGCTCGATCGATCCTCCACGTCCTCGCTTTCATCGTCCTCGCGTCGGCCTTCGCGCCATCCGCCGTCGCCCAGAGCCCCGCCCCTTCCCCCATGCCAGGAGTCAGCAAGATGGATGCCACCGTGAGCACACTCAAGAAAATCGATACGAAACAAGGGTCTGGCGCGGAAGCCGTCAAGGGGAAGACGGTGATCGTCCACTACACGGGCTGGCTCTACGATCCGGGGCAGACCGAAGGCAAGGGCAAGAAGTTCGATTCCTCGCTCGACCGCCGCGACCCGTTCGGGTTCTCGCTGGGCCAGGGGCAGGTGATCCGCGGCTGGGACGAGGGCGTCGCGGGCATGAAGATCGGGGGCAAGCGCACGCTGATCATCCCGGCGGACATGGGTTACGGTGCGCGCGGCGCGGGTGGGGTCATCCCGCCCAACGCGGCGCTCGTCTTCGACGTCGAGTTGCTCGAGGTCCGCTGAACGGCAGCGTTCGACCATGATCGCCGTCCAGCGGAGCGACCCGCCTCCCCGGAACAGAGGAGGCGGCGAGCGCCGGCCGAACGCGACACGCCAGGAAAGCCCATCCCGATGCCGCCCCGTGACGGCCCCGCGGCCATCAAGCGCCGCCTCGACTACCGCCCGCCCGCGTTCCTCGTCGACCGCGTCGCGCTGGAGTTCGACCTCGAGCCCGCCGCGACCGAGGTGAAGGCGACGCTCGCCTTCCGGCGCAACCCGGCCGCCGCCCCCGAGGACCGCCGCGCACCGCTCGTCCTCGACGGCGAGCAGCAGGAGATCGTCCGCGTCGAGCTCGGCGGCCGCGCGCTCTCGCCGGCGGAGGCGATCGTGACGACCGCGGGGCTCACGATTCCGGACGCGCCGGACGCCGGGACGCTCGTCGTGCGTTCGCGCACCGCACCGGAGCGCAACGTCGCGCTGGAGGGCCTCTACGTCTCGTCGGGCGTGTTCTGCACGCAGTGCGAGGCCGAGGGCTTCCGGCGCATCACGTACTTCCCGGACCGCCCCGACGTGCTCGCGACCTACACCGTCACGCTGCGCGCCGACCGCGACCGCTTCCCGGTGCTGCTGTCCAACGGCAACCTGGTCGCGACGGGCGGCCTCCCGGACGGGAGGCATTTCGCGACCTGGCACGACCCGTTTCCCAAGCCCTCGTACCTGTTCGCGCTCGTCGCGGGCGACCTCCACTCGCTCGACGACAGCTACACGACGATGTCGGGCCGCCGCGTGCACCTGTCGATCCACTCGACGCCCGCCAACATCCCGCGCTGCCACTGGGCGATGGAATCGCTCAAGCGCGCGATGCGCTGGGACGAGGAGAAGTTCGGGCGCGAGTACGACCTCGACCGCTTCATGATCTTCTGCGCCGACGACTTCAACTTCGGCGCGATGGAGAACAAGGGGCTCAACATCTTCAACAGCCGGCTGCTGCTCGCCGACCCGGAGTCCGCGACCGACGACGACTACGGCGCGATCGAGGCGGTGATCGGCCACGAGTACTTCCACAACTGGACCGGGAACCGCGTGACCTGCCGCGACTGGTTCCAGCTCTCGCTCAAGGAAGGGCTCACGGTCTTCCGCGACCAGGCGTTCTCGGGCGACTGCGGGTCGCACGCGGTCGAGCGCATCGCCTCGGTCCAGAACCTGCGGCGCCTGCAGATGCCCGAGGACGCCGGCCCGATGGCGCACCCGGTGCGGCCCGACGAGTACCAGGAGATCAACAACTTCTACACGGCGACCGTCTACGAGAAGGGCGCCGAGGTGATCCGCATGCAGCACGCGCTCCTGGGGCCCGAGCGCTTCAGGCGCGGCATGGATCTCTATTTCGAGCGGCACGACGGCCAGGCGGTGACCTGCGACGACTTCGTGCAGGCGATGTCGGACGCGTCGGGCGTCGACCTCGGGCAGTTCCGGCGCTGGTACTCGCAGGCGGGCACGCCCGTCGTGACCGCGCGCGGTCACTACGACGCCGCGGCGCGGACCTATACGCTCGAGCTCGCGCAGCGCACGGATCCCACGCCCGGGCAGCCGACGAAGCTCCCGTTCCACATCCCGTTCGCGGTCGGGCTCGTCGGGCCCGACGGGCGCGACATCGCCCTCACGCTCGCCGGCGCTCCGGGCGAGAACGCGATGACGCGCGTCCTGGACTTCGACGCGCCGTCGCAGGCGTACACGTTCGTCGACGTTCCCCGCGCACCGGTGCCTTCGCTCGCGCGCGGCTACTCGGCGCCGGTCCGCGTCGAGTTCGACTACACCGACGACGAGCTCGCGCTCCTCGCGTCGCACGACAGCGACCCGTACTCGCGGTGGGACGCCGCCCAGCGGACCTTCGCGCTCGCGATCCGCGCCATCGCCGCCGCGCACCGCGCCGGCCGCCCGTCCGCGCTGCCCGACGGGCTCCTGCGCGTCGTCGCCGCGCTGCTCGACGACCCGACGAGCGACCCGGCGCTGATCGCGCTCGCGCTCACCCCCCCCGACCCGACCTACGTCGGCTCGCAGGACGCGGTCATCGACGTCGACGGCATCGACCACGCGCGCGCGTTCGTCGTGCGCGAGCTCGCGCGCGCGCTGCCCGGGCCGTTCGAGCGCACGTACGCCGCGCAGCGTCGCGCCGGTCCCTACGCGCCCGTGCCGTCGCAGGTCGCGAAGCGCCGCCTCGCCAACGTCTGCCTGCGCTACCTCGCCGAGCGCGGCGACGCCGAGGGCCGCGCGCTCGCGGTCGCCCAGTTCGACGCCGCCGACAACATGACCGACTCGATCGGCGCGCTCGGCGCGCTGGCCGACACGACCTCCGACGAGCGGGACGAGCTCTTCGCGCGCTTCGAGGCGCGCTGGCACGGCGAGCCGCTCGTGCTCGACAAGTGGTTCGCGCTCGAGGCGACGAGCCGGCGCGCGGACACGCTCCGGCGCGTGCGGTCGCTGCTCTCGCATCCGGGCTACAACGCGAGGAACCCGAACCGCGTCCGCTCGCTCGTCGGCGCGTTCGCGCTCGCCAACTTCGCGCGCTTCCACGCGGCGGACGGTTCCGGCTACGCGTTCGTCGCCGACCAGGTGCTCGCGCTCGACGGGCTGAACCCGCAGCTCGCCGCCCGCGTCGCCGGCGCGTTCGAGCTGTGGAAGCGCCTTCCCGAGCCGCGGCGCGGGCGCGTCGCGGTCGAGCTGAGGCGGATCGCCGCCGCGCCGGCGCTCTCGCCCGACGTCACCGAGATCGTGACGCGCAGCCTGGCGGATTGAGCGAGGCGACGTCGATCGCCGCCCGGAGGCGACGCCCGAGGGCCCGGAATTGATTTCGATCAACGGCGCGGCAGGCGCGCCGCAAACCGCCGGATTCCCGGGAACGCGCGCGTGCGGACGTGGTCGGTCGGTTCGGTGAGACGACACAAGCCGACCGACATGAAGCTGCTGATCCGGAAGATCCATCGATGGCTCGCGATCGTCTTCGCGCTGCCGCTCCTCGTCGCGTTCGCGACCGCCCTCCTGCTCTCGTTCGAGCCCTGGATCGTCGAGCGGGCGATCCAGCCCGGTTCGCTCGACGCCGCGAAGGTCCGGACGCTCGTCGCCGCGCACGATCCCGCAGGGCAGGCGCGCGCCGTCGTCTTCCGCAGCTACGATCGCACGCTCACGCTGGGATCGGGCCGGGGCGGGGGCGGCGGCACCGTCGTCGACGTCGACAGCGGACAGGCGAGGGTGGGCCCGTCGCCGCTGGCGAAGGCGTTCGGCATCGCGCGGGGCCTGCACGAGATGCTGCTCCTCGACGCGCGCTGGCTCGTCGTCGCCTCGACGGGGGCGATGATCGTCATCGTGATCCTCGGCACGCTCATGGGCTGGCCGCGCATCACCGCCACGGTGTCGGGGTGGCACCAGGCGTTCGCCTGGGGACTGCTGCCGCTCATCGTGCTCTCGCCGCTGACGGCGCTCCTGATGTGGGCCGGCATCACGTTCGCAACGCCGGCCGAGGCGCCGCGGGCATCGCCCGGGCCACCGATGACGCTCGCTGAAGGCATCGACGTCGCCGGCCGCGACCGCGACCTCTCGTCGCTCGTCTGGCTGAGGCCGCAGGGCGGCAGGCTGATGGCGCGATTCGTCGAGGAGGGCGAGTACCGGCTCTACGCGGTGAGCCGCGAGGGCACGCGGGCGATGCCGCGCAACTGGCCGCGCCTCTGGCACGAGGGAAACTTCGCCGGCGCGTGGTCGGCGGCGATGAACGTCGTCGTCTCGCTCGCCGTCATCGGCCTCCTGGGAACCGGGCTCTGGATCTGGCTGCGCCGTCGCCTGCGGATGCGCGCGCAGCGCCGCGGCAAACGTGCTGCGGCCTGAGCGCCGGGGAGCGACACGACCTGCCGCGTCCGCGTCGAGCGGCGCATCAGCGTCCGCTCGAAACCGAAGTGAACGCTCCGATACGGGACGACTTGCCGCGTCCGCGTCGAGCGGCGCGTCAGCGTCCGCTCGAACGCGGACAGGTATTCCGGCGTTTCGGCCGGGATGGCCGGCGTCCGCGGCGTGAGGGTGTTTTCAGGCGTATCGTCGCCGGCCATCCCGGCCGAACCGCCGGAATACCTACCAATAGGTCTCGACCGTCACGTGCCCCGGCTCCCGCCGCCGGTGCCGACGCATCCCGCGCGTCGCCAGCGTCGCCTGCACGTCGTCGACCATCGCCGGGTTTCCGCACAGCATCGCGTGCGCGTTGTCCGCGGTGAGCGGGACGCCGGCACGCGCCTCGAGGCGGCCGTCGGCGATCAGCGCGGGAATGCGCCCCGGCAGCGCGCCTGCGCACGCCTCGCGGCTCACGACCGGCACGTAGGCGAACGCGCCGGCGTGGTCGCGCGCGATGCCCGCGATCGTGTCGCGGTAGGTGAGTTCGGCGGCATGGCGGACCGCGTGCACCAGCACGACGCGGCCGAACCGGTCCCAGGGATCGACGGTTCGCAAAATCGACAGGAACGGTCCGATGCCAGTGCCCGTCGAGAGGCACCACAGCGCCTCGGCCTACAACAGTTCGCCAACGCAGAAGAAGCCGTTAGCGTTCAGTCCAAGCCACAGCAGTTCGCCGGGCGCGAGCGCCGCGAGGCGCGGGGACAACGGCCCGTCCGGCACCACGGCGAAGTAGAACTCGTGGCGCGGCGCCCCGGGCGGGTTCACGAACGAGTACGGGCGCCCGATCATCGGCTCCTTGGCGCCGGGCGGCGCGGGCAGGGCGAGCCGGGCGAACTGGCCCGCGGTGAACGCGAGCCCGGGCGCGTCGACCTCGATCGAGTGGAGCTTGTCGGTCCACGCCTTGCGCGCGGCGACCCGGCCTTCGAGCCAGTTGGACATGAAAGGGATCGCGAGACGGTAAAATTGCGATTATGCCTACCCGTCCCGCCGCGCGCGTCGCCCTCCGACCTCCGACCGCGGCGGACGCCCCCGCCTTTCTCGCCGCCGTCAAGGCGAGCCGCCGGCTGCACGGCCAGTGGGTGCAGGCGCCGTCGACGCCCGCGCAATTCCGTGCCTACCTGAAGCGCTACGCGGGCAGGGGGTCCGCCGCCACGCACGCGGGACTCCTCGCCGTGCGCAAGGATGACGGCGCGCTCGTCGGCGTGTTCAACTTCAGCAACATCGTGCGCGGGCCGTTCAGGAACGCCTACCTCGGCTACTACGCGTTCGCGCCGCAGGCGGGCCAGGGCTACATGACCGAGGCGTTCGCGCTCGCGCTGGACCTCGCCTACGCGAAGCTCGGCCTCCACCGCGTCGAGGCGAACGTGCAGCCGACCAACCGGCGTTCGATCGCGCTCGTCGCGCGCGTCGGCTTCGCGCGGGAGGGCTACTCGCGGCGCTACATCAAGATCGCCGGGCGCTGGCGCGACCACGTGCGCTTCGCGATGCTCGCCGAGGACTGGCGCGCGATCAAGCGCAAGCGGAAGGGTGTCCGACGATGAGCCGGGCCGCCGTCCTCTCCTGCGCGGCGGCGCTCCTGGCGGCGTGCGCGACACCGGCGCCGGACCCGTACGCGACGCAATCCGCCGACGCGCACGCGATGTCGCCCTACCAGGTCCACGAGGCGTGCGCGAAGCTCGCCGAGGGCGACCGCCTCGACTGGCGCTTCGAGTCGCTCGCGCCGGTCGACTTCAACATCCACTACCACGAGGGCCCGACCGTCGTGATCCCGGTCCAGCGCGCGGCGAGCCTCGGCGGCACCGGCATCTACAACGTGACGCTCGCGCACGACTATTGCGCGATGTGGGAGACGGGCCCGCTGGGAACGGTGGTGAGCTACCGCGTGCGCCCGATCAAGGGCGAACGATGATCAGGGGCGCATCGTGACCGCCGCGTCGACGCTGCTGTTCGACCTCGACGGCACGCTCACCGACAACTACCTCGGCATCGCGCGCTCGATCCTCCACGCGCTCGAGCGCCTCGGCGCCGACGCGCCCGACGAGGCGACGCTGCGCCGTTGCGTCGGGCCGCCGCTGCGCGTGTCGTTCGCGGCGCTGCTCGACACCGGCGAGCCCGACGCGATCGAGCAGGCGATCGCGCTCTACCGCGAGCGCTTCGCGGATCTGGGATGGCGCGAGAACGTCGTCTACGACGGCATCCCCGAGGCGCTGGCCGCGCTCGCCGCGACGGCGCGGCCGATCTACCTCTGCACGTCGAAGCCCGAGGTCTACGCGCGGCGGATCGTCAACCTGTTCGGACTGTCGGAGTTCCTGACGGGCGTCTACGGCGCCGACCTCGCGGGACGCTTCGACGACAAGGCGACGCTGCTCGCGCACCTCGCCGCGAGCGAGCGCATCGACGCGTCGCGCGCGACGATGATCGGCGACCGGAGCCACGACATCCGCGCCGCGCGCATGAACGGCGCGCGCTCGGTCGGCGTGCTGTGGGGCTACGGCACGCACGACGAGCTCGCCGGCGCGGACGCGATCGTGCACACGCCTGCCGAATTGGCGCAGCTTCTCGCCTGAACCGCGATCCGCGCGCTGTCCGCGGATCCCGACCCGGTCCCTCCCGCCGGCGCCGCGTGCTCGCAGCGCTGCGCGCCTCGAATCGGTGCGCGTGCGCACCGGATTCGACCATCCAGGACCGCGCTGCCGCACGAGACTCGACGCCCGCCCGCGGCTTTCGACTGCCGAATCATGGCGTTGTGCAGTGCGGCATGCGGATTGCTAACGTCGTTGCGCATGCTCGTCGAGGCGCATGAGCCGCGACGACGCGAGCGAGCGCCTCGACGACGACGATCGGACACCACCGGAGCCCCAGCCTTGGACTATCTCAAGCCCAGCGAGGTCGTGAACGCGCTCGTCGAAGCAGGCGCGCGCAAGGCGAAGCTGCCCGTCCTCGACCTCCTCGTTCGCGGGGCGCTCTCGGGCGCGATCCTCGGCATCGCGACGAGCCTCGCGATCACCGCGACGATCCAGACCGGGGCGCCGATCGTCGGCGCGCTGATCTTCCCGGTCGGCTTCGTGATGATCGTGCTGCTGGGGCTCGAGCTCGTGACCGGGAGCTTCGCGCTGCTCCCGATGGCGCAGCTCGAACGGAAGGTCAGCTTCGCCGAGACGATGCGCAACTGGTCGTGGGTGTTCATCGGCAACCTGGCAGGGAGCCTCCTCTACGCGGCGATGCTGTGGGGCGCGTTCACGATGTTCGGCGAGGTTTCCGGCGGTCCGCTGGCCGAGCGCATCGCGGCGATCGCCGATGCGAGGACGCTCGCGTACGAAGCACACGGCGCCGCCGGCTGGGCCGCCGCGTTCACCAAGGCGATGCTGTGCAACTGGATGGTCTGCATGGGCATCGTGATGGCGGCCGTCGCGCAGTCGACGGTCTCCAAGATCGTCGCCGCCTGGATCCCGATCTGCATGTTCTTCGGGATGGGCTACGAGCACGCGGTCGTCAACATGTTCGTGATTCCCGCCGGCATCCTCTTCGGCGCGAAGACGACCGCGGCGTCATGGTGGATCTGGAACCAGGTCCCGGTGACGCTCGGCAACTTCGCGGGCGGATTCCTGATGACCGGCCTCGCGCTGTGGCTCACCTACCGCACGCGGGCGCCCAAGGCGACGGAGCCGACGGCGAGCCGCGTCGCGGCCGCTTCCTGACCGCCGGAGCCCTCGAATGAACGCCACGCTCCCCTCCGCGTCCTTCACGCCCGAGCAGAAGGAATACCTGCAGGGATTCGCCGCCGGGATGGCCGCCGCGAACGTGATCCCGTTCGTCGGCGTGGATCCTGCGGGCAAGCTCACGGCAAGCGCCGCGTCCGGCGCCGCGAACCTCGCCGGTCCCGAGCTCTGGCACGGCTGGCCCGTCGACGAGATCTCGCGCGAGGAGCAGATCAAGCGCGAGCGCGATCCGTACGACATGTGGGACATGGTCCTCGCGCATGCCCGCGAGAACCGCGGGCCGCAGGGCGCGGACGTGTTCCGCTTCAAGTTCCACGGGCTGTTCTGGGTCGCCCCCGCCCAGGAGGCGTTCATGGTGCGCGTGCGGATTCCCGGCAACGTCCTGTCGAGCACGCAGATGCGCGCGCTCGCCTGCCTCGCCGACGACCTCGGCGGCGGATACGGAGACGTCACGACGCGCGGCAACATCCAGATCCGCGAGATCGAGCCCCGGTCCGTCGTCGAGCTGCTCACGCGCCTTGCCGACGTCGGGCTCTCGGCGCGCGGATCGGGCGCGGACAACGTGCGCAACGTCACCGCGTCGCCTCTCGCGGGCATCGACGCCGCCGAGCTGCTCGACACGCGCCCGTACGCGAAGGCGCTGCAGATGGTCCTCGCGAACAGCCGCGACCTCTTCGGCCTGCCGCGCAAGTTCAACGTGAGCTTCGACGGCGGGGGCCGCGTCGGCGTCGTCTGCGACACCAACGACGTCGGTTTCGTCGCGACGCGTGTCGGCGAAGGCGGGGACGTCGGCTTCCGCGTGCTGCTCGCCGGCATCACCGGCCACGGGCGCTTCGCGAAGGACTGCGGGATCGTCGTCGCCCCCGACGAGTGCGTCGCGGTCGCCACGGCGATGCTGCGCGTCTTCGGCGAGCACGGCGACCGCACCGACCGGAAGAAGTCGCGACTGTGCTATGCGCTCGACCGGCTGGGCGAGGCCGCGTTCCTCGAGCTCGTGCAGGCGAAGCTCGCGTTCCCGCTGCGCTTCGTCCCGCCGGAGCGGCTGTCGCCGCGCCCGCCGGCCGACAAGCACGGCCACGTCGGCGTGCACGCGCAGAGGCAGCCGGGACTGTCGTCGATCGGGATCGCGATACCGGTGGGACGGATGAGCGCGGCGCAGATGCACTCGCTCGCGCGGATCGCCGACGCGTTCGGCAGCGGCGAGCTGCGCGTGACCGTCTGGCAGAACGTCATCGTGCCGGACGTCCCCGACGAGCGCGTCGGCGAAGCGACCGCCGCGGTCGAGGCGGCCGGCTTCGCGACGAGCGCATCGCGCGTCGCCGGCTGCGTGGTTGCGTGCACCGGCAACAAGGGCTGCCGCTACGCCGCGTCCGACACGAAGGGACAGGCGGTCGAGCTCGCGCGGCACCTCGACGAGCGCATCGTGCTCGACTCGCCGATCAACATCCACCTGACCGGGTGCCCGCATTCGTGCGCGCAGCACTACGTCGCCGACATCGGGCTCCTCGGCGCGCAGGTCCCGCAGGGCGACGGATCGGTGGAGGGCTACCACGTCTACGTCGACGGCGGCGTCGAACAGGAGCAGGGCCTCGGACGCGAGCTCGCCAGGAACGTGCCGTTCGCGAGCGTGCCCGGCCTGGTCGAGCGGCTGCTGTCCGCCTACGTCGAGCGTCGCGCGCCGGGCGAGTCGTTCGTCGCCTTCGCCCGCCGGCACGAGGTTCCCGCGCTGCGCGAGATGGCTTGCGTGGAAGCCGGATGAGCGCGCGGGACCTCGAGCCGGCCGCGCCGCCCTTCGTCGCGCTCCTGCCGGACGACGCGCCGTTCAGCGCCGAGCAGCGCGCCTGGCTCAACGGCTTCCTCGCGGCGCTCCTCTCGCGCGTGGCCGCGCGCGAGCCGCCGGCGACCGCCACGCCGACGGCCACGGTCGAGATCGTCTTCGCGTCGCAGACCGGCACCGCGGAAGGCCTCGTGAAGAAGCTGGTCAAGGAGGCGAAGGGCCTGGGGATCGAGGCGCACGCACGCGACATCGGCTCGGTGTCGCTGGCCGCGCTCGCGGGGCGGAAGCACGTCGTCATCGTCGCCGCCACCAGCGGGGATGGCGATCCGCCCGACTCGGCCTCGGCGTTCGCCGCCGAGCTCGCCGCCGCGAACGGCACACCGCTCCGGGGCCTCGGGTACGCGGTGCTGGCGCTCGGCGACCGCAGTTACGCGAAGTTCTGCGCGTTCGGCCGCACGCTCGACGAGCGCCTCGCGGCGCTCGGCGCGACAAGGCTCGTCGCGCGCGTCGAAGCGGACGGCGACACGGCCGAGGCGCTGCGCGATTTCCGCACGAATCTCTGGCCGGCTGCGCCCGGCGGACCCGGGCCGATCCTCCACGCGGCGCCGCGGTCCCGGCGCTGCTCGGGACGGACGAGTCTCCCGACGAGGCCGAGGAGCAATGGACGCGCGCCAGGCCGTTCGCCGCCACGCTGCTCGACAACGCGGTACTGAGCGGCCCGGGCTCGGACAAGGAGGTCCGGCACGTCGTGCTGTCGCTCGCTGGCTCGGGCATCGCGTACGAGCCGGGCGATGCGCTCGGCGTGTGGCCGCGGCAATCGCCCGCGCTCGTCGACGCCGTCCTGGCCGCCTGCGGCCTCGCCGCGACGGAACCCGTCGTCATCGACGGGGACACGATGCCGCTGGGCGAAGCGCTCGCCGCGCGGCGCGAGATCGCGAAGCTGTCGCCGGCGACCGTCATCCGGTTCGCGAAGCTCGTAGGCGATGCGGAGCTCATGCGCCTGTCGCAGCCCGGCGGCGACGAAGCGCTGCAGGCCTACGTGCGTGGCCGCGACGCGCTCGACCTCCTGCAACGGGCTCGCGGATCGGTGCCGAGCGCGCAGGCGCTGGTCGACCTGCTGCCCGCGCTCGCGCCTCGCCTGTACTCGATCTCGTCGTCGCTCGCGGCGTTCCCCGGCGAGGTGCACCTGACGGTGGCCGCCGTCCGCTACGAGACCGGCGGCAGGCCGCGAGGCGGGCTCGCGTCGACCTGGCTCGCCGACCGGCTGGCGCGAGGCGGCACCGCGCCGGTCTACGTGCATCGCAATCCGCGATTCCGGCTGCCGGCCGATCCCGGCGCACCGGTCGTGATGATCGGCCCGGGGACCGGCATCGCGCCGTTCCGGGCGTTCCTGCACCAGCGTCGAGCGCTCGGGCTGACCGGCCGCACCTGGCTCTTCTGGCGACCGGCACGCGCACTGCGACCACCTGTACCGCAGCGAGCTCGACGCGTTCCTCGCGAACGGCACGCTGTCGCGGCTCGACACCGCCTTCTCGCGCGACCAGGCCGCCAAGGTCTACGTGCAGCAACGCATGATCGAGCGCGGGGACGAGCTGTGGCACTGGCTGCAGGACGGCGGTCATCTCTACGTCTGCGGCGACGCGTCGCGCATGGCGAAGGACGTCGACGCGGCGCTCGTGACGATCATCGCGAAGCACGCGAAACGGTCGACGGCGCAGGCGCAGCTCGAGTTGCGCTCGCTGGCCGCCGCCGGCCGCTACGTGCGGGACGTCTACTGAATCCGGGCGCTCCGGGCCCGGCCACCCGCCTACTCGGGCATCGGCCGGTCGAGGTCCGGCCACGCGTAGGTCGCGCCGTGCCGGACGGTGCCGAAAACGATCCGGTCGGCGATGCGCAGCGCCGCGTCCTCCGGCGTCGCGAGCCGGCCGCTCGACTTGAAGTCGCGGAACATCGCCACGCCGGGGAGCGTGTGCTCGTCCTGGGCGCGCATGACCGTCTGCATGTCGGTGTCGATCACGCCCGGCCGCAGCGAGACCGCGCGGAACGTCGCGTCGCGCACCTCCACGGCGAGCACCTTCGTCAGCATCTCGAGGCCCGCCTTCGCCGCGCAGTACAGGCTCTCTCCGGCGATCGCCGAGCGCGCCGCCCCCGACGACACGTTGACGATGCGGCGCTCCACCGCCGTGTCGGCGAAGGCGCGCAGGAACAGCGCCGACAGCGCGACCGGCGCGGCGAGGTTGACCGCGAGCGAGCGGTCGATCGCGGCGCCGTCGTGCATCGCGACCAGCCCGACCGGCTCGACCGTCGCAGCGTTGTTCACGAGGCAGACCGACCGCGGCGAGAGCCCCGAGAGCGCGCCGAACGCGGGGGCGAGCGCCGCGTCGATGCCCGCGACGTCGGCGAGGTCGCACGCGGCGAAGCGGTACCGCTCGCCTTCGAGGCCCGCGGCCGACGAGCGGCCGACGCCGAGGACGACGGCTTCGCGGTCGAGCAACACGCGAGCGAGCGCGGCGCCCAGGCCGCGCGAGACTCCGGTGATGATGACGCAACGCATCCCGCTCTCCCGCCTATCGGCCGGACACCGCGCCGAACAGGACCACGAGCACGATGATACCCAGAACGATCAGCGCGATCTTCCAAGGGCTCTTCGGGTACTCGCCGGCGACGGTCCCGGTCACGCCGTTGATCACGCACTGGAACGAGCGGCGGCCGTCGTCGTACGAGAGCAGCCACACGGGCGCGAGCATGTGCTTGAACGTCTGCCCCGACCAGTCGGCGCGCACCACGAGGTTGCGGTAGGTGTCGCCCGGAACCTGCCGCGCGCACATCGCCTCGAGCTTCGCGCGCATCGCGGCGCTGGCGCGCTCGGCCGCGCCCTTGAGGTCGATCTGGTAGCGCTCCACGACCCAGCCGGCCACGTAGCCCGGGTCGTAGCCCTTGAGCTCGCCGGTCGGGAAGGGCTCGATGGCGCGCACGAGGCCCGGATGGACGCCCACGGACGCGCACACCAGGTCGTCGTCGAAGAAGTGCGAGACGTGGCCTGCGGCGGGCTCCCAGCGCACGTGGCGCACCTGGCGGGTCCGCATCTGGCCGTTGTCGACGTACGACTCGGTCGTGTAGTAGTAGTGGCCGGCCTCGGCGGTCCAGTCGGCCTCGACGCGCGCGTCGAACGTCCAGTAGGGCAGGTAGACGCCGCGCACCGTGTCGGTCAGCGCGCGGCGCTTGAGCGCCCCCGGCGCGAGCCAGAGGCGGCCGAACCACGCGCGCAGCCGGTCGCGCGCGTCGGTCTCGGCGACGCGGAACGGCAGCACGCTCTCGGGCCGATGCGCGGGCGCCGTCTCGTCGTAGGGCACGAGCTGCGCGGAGCCGCAGAACTCGCAGTTCTGCGCCTGCCGCGCCGGATCGAGCACCGAGATCGCGCGGCAGCTCTGGCAGCGCACCTGGCGCTTTGCCGCCGCCCACCCGGCGTGCGCGGGATCGAACGCGGCGAGCGCGGCCGCGAGGTCGTGCTCCTTCGCCGGGAAGTCGGCATCGGGCGGCGCCGGCGACTCGGTCCCGCAGAACGGGCAGACGAGCTTCTGCCGGCCCGGGTGCCAGTTCGCCTCGGCCCCGCACGCGGGGCACGCGAACTTGGCGAGCGCTTCGGCCTCCGCGCGCGACGCCCGCGGCGCCTCCTCGCCGGTCACATCCCGACTCCGGCTCGCCGACCCGACGCGATCATTGGATCACGTACCCGATCACCCGCCAGCGCGCACCTTCGTCCTCGAGCGAGACGAGCTCGCGGCCGACCGTCTTGCCGGTCCACGAGGTCCGGAACGCGACGAGCGCGTAGTCGCCGTCCGGCTGGCCGGGAAGCGTCCGCGTGAGTTGCGTCGACACCGCCGTGCGCTGCACCAGTTCGCCGAGCGGTCCGCGCACGCGCTTGAGCGCCTCGCGCCACCGTTCCGCGGTGAGCGCCTCGCGGAACTTCGCGCCGGCCGCGCGGTGCGTCGCGTCGGCGTCCTGGCGGTCCGCGAGGGCCAGCCACTCGCGCGCGACCTCCTGCGCCCGCAGCGCGCGCGGATCCTGCGCGAGCGCCGCAGGCGCGATCGACGACGCGGCGAGTGCCGCGAGCATGGCGACGACGGCGCGACGACGCACGGCGCGCGTCACGAGTGCAGGAACGCGTCGACCGCGGCGCGCGTCACGCGCCACTGCGTCCCGATCTTCTTGCCCTTGAGGTCGCCCGAATCGAGGCTCGCGAGCACGTCCGATTCGGCGACGCCCAGCACCTGCGCGACCTGCGCCGGCGTCATCAGCTCGGGGATCGCCGCCGCGCCGGACGGGCGCCGCCGGCGCCTTCACGCCCGGCGTCGACTGGGCCATCAGGCCGCCGGTCTGGTTCATCATCTGCTGCGCCATCGCCATGCCGACCGCCATCTCGGCCGCCATGCCGCCCGCGCCGCCGCCGCCCTTCTCCATGCCCTGCGCCATCTGGAACTTCACGTAGTCGTTCAGGTTGCCGACCGCGGCCATCGACGAGCGCTTGTCGATCGCCTGCTCGACCTCCGGCGGCACCGACACGTTCTCGACGATGAACGAGGTCATCTCGAGGCCGTACTTGTCCTTCAGCACCGGGTTGATCAGCGGCAGCAGCGCCCCGCCCAGCTCGCCGTAGCGCGCCGCGACGTCGAGGGCCGGGATCTTCGAGCTCGCGAGCGCCTCCGAGAACACGCTCACCAGGCGCGAGCGCATCGTGTCGGCGAATTCGTCGAGGCGGAAGTGGTGGTCGGTCCCCGCGACCTCCTTCAGGAACCGCGGCGCGTCGACGATGCGGAAGTCGTAGGTGCCGTAGGCGCGCAGCCGCACGACGCCGAAGTCCGCGTCGCGCATCATCACCGGGTTCGCCGTGCCCCACTTGTTGCCGGTGAACAGGCGCGTGACGACGTAGTAGACGTCGGCCTTGAACGGGCTCTCGAGCGCGTACTTCCAGCTCTTGAGGTTGGTGAGGATCGGGATGTTGTCGGTGGTGAGCGTGTGCTTGCCCGGGCCGAACGCGTCGCCGAACTGGCCCAGGTAGACGAACTGCGCGAGCTGGCTCTCGCGCACGATCAGCTGCGCGCCGTTCTTGATCTCCTTGTCCTCGTCGGGGAACCGCCACGACAGCGTGTCGCGCGAGTCGTCGGTCCACTCGATGATGTCGATGAACTGCTTCTTCAGGAAATCGATGATCGCCATGCCCGTTCACTCCCTGTCGGAAACGCGGCGGCGCCGCGCGAGGCTCTTCCGCGCGACGCGGTCACTTCTTCGCGGCGGCCACCTTCTTCGCGTCGGCCTCGGCTTCCTTCATCGCCGACTCGAGGCGCGCGAGCGGCACCGCGCCGGGCAGGATCGAGCCGTCGGCGAGGATCATCGTCGGCGTCGCCTGGATGCGCAGCTTCTGGCCCAGCGCCTGCGTCGCCGCGACCGGATTGCTGCAGTCGCCCTTGTTGTCGGGAACCGTGCCCGACACGAAGAACTCGTCCCAGGCCTTCGTGCGGTCGGGGGAGCACCAGATCTGCTTCGACTTCTGCGCCGCCTCGGGGTGCAGCTGGTCGATCGGGAACAGGAACGTGTAGATCGTCACGTTGTCGAGCCCGGCCATCTCCTTCTCGAGCTTGTGGCAGTACGGGCAGTCGGCGTCGGAGAACACGACGAGCTTGCGCTCGCCCTTGCCCTTGACCTTCTTGATCGCGAGCTCGAGCGGCAGGTTGTCCCACGAGACCCGGTTGAGCTTGCGCAGGCGCTCCTCGGTGAGGTTCTGCTTCGTGCCGGCGTCGAACATCGCGCCGACCAGCACGTGGCTCACCTTCGGGTCGGTGTAGACGATGCGGTCGTCGAACTGCACCTCGTAGAGGCCGCCGAGGTAGCCGGTCTTCGTGATGCCCTTGATCTCGGCGCCCGGGAACTTCTCCTGCATCGTCTTGCGGATCGCGGTGGCCTCCGCCGAGGCGGCCGGTGCGCCGGTCTGCGCCGAGACGGCCCCCGCGGCGAGGGCCGCGACGAGCAGCGGCAGGGCGGGCCGCGCGAGGCGGGTCATGAGCGTGGTCAGGGACATCGGGGCACTCCGGGAAGGGGGAAAGGGGTTGTGGCGCTTCGACCGCGTCAGCGCAGCGCGGGTTGCGCGAGCGCCTGACGCAGCGTCGGAAACTTGGACACCGCCGTGAGCCCGAGGTTGCGCAGCATCGCGAACCCCGGTGCCTTGGAACCGAAGAGCCGGGCGAGCCCGTCGGTCACCGCCTGCATCGCGGCCACGGGCGCCGCCCGGCGCCGGGCGTATCGCTCGAGCAGGATCGGGGCGCCGGCGTCGCCGACGCTCCCCCGGGCGGACTCGACCGCCGCGAGCGCCTGGGCGTCGCCGAAGCCCAGGTTGACGCCCTGCCCGGCCAGCGGGTGGACGCCGTGCGCCGCATCGCCGACCAGCGCGAGCCGATGCGCGACGACCGCCGGCAACCGCAGGAACTGGAGGGGAAACGCCGCCGGTGGCGTGATGCAGGAGAGCTTGCCCAGCGCCCGGCCGCCCGCCTCGGCCACCTGTTCGGCGAGTGCATCCGGTTCGAGCGTCGACAGCGTGAACGCCTGTGCCTCAGGCGCCGACCACACGATCGAGATCCGGGCCCCGGGAAGCGGCAGCCAGGCGAGGATGCCGCCGTCGGGCCGGAACCACTGGCGCGCGACCCCGTCATGGGGGCGCTCGCACGCGAAATTGGCGACGACCGCCGTCTGGCCGTAGGGGCGCGGCTCGGCCACGATGCCTGCGGCGTCGCGCACCCAGGAGCGCAGCCCGTCCGCGCCGACGACGAGACGGCCGGACACGCGGCGACCGTCGTCCAGCGCAAGCGTCCCGAGCACGCTCGACCACGCGAGCGACGCGAAAGCGGCCGGCGCGACGACGTGGACGCCGGCGTCATGGACCTGCTCGACGAGCGCGGCGCGCAGCGCGCGCTCCTCGACGATCCAGGCGAGCGCCCGCTCGGCGAGCTCGTAGGCGTCGAAGCGCAGCGCGGCGCCGCGGTCGCCTTCGATGTGCATCGTCTCGACGGGCGCGATGCGTTCCTCGGGGAGCGCCTGCCAGGCGCCGATCGAGCGCAGGAACGCCGCGCTGCCCGGGCTGATCGCATAGACGCGCGCGTCCCAGGTCGCCGGATCCGGCTCGGGCACGGCGAGCGGGCGCCGGTCGACGAGCGCGACCGACAGCCCGGCGCGGGCGAGCGCGACCGCGGCCGCGAGGCCGGGCAGCCCCGCTCCCGCGACCAGCACGTCGCGCCGATGCCGCTCACGCGGCCCGGCGGTTCCACGTGACGGCCCCGCGCGCCGCCCCTGCAGCCCCGCCCCTGGCAGCTGGCCCCGGCCGTCTCGATCACGTGGTTCTGGTTCGTGTAGATGCAGAGTTCGCCCGCGATGCCGAGCGCCTCCTTGACGATCTCGGCGGCGGAGAGTCGGCTGTGCTGGAGCAAGGCGCGTGCCGCAGCCTGCGCATAGGGGCCGCCCGAGCCGATCGAGACGATCCCGTGCTCGGGCTCCAGCACGTCGCCGGTCCCCGTGATCACGAGCGACGCGGAGGCGTCGGCGATCGCGAGCATCGCTTCGAGGCGCCGAAGCACGCGGTCGGAGCGCCAGTCCTTGGCGAGTTCGACCGCGGCGCGCGTCAGATGCCCCTGGTGCTTCTCGAGCTTGCCCTCGAAGCGCTCGAACAGCGTGAACGCGTCGGCGGTCGCGCCCGCGAAGCCGGCGAGCACCTTGTCGTGGTAGAGGCGGCGCACCTTGCGCGCCGTCGACTTGACGACGATCGAGCCCAGCGTGACCTGGCCGTCGCCACCGAGCGCGACGGCGCCGTCGCGCCGGACCGACAGGATCGTGGTGCCGTGAAAGGTTTCCATGGGAGTCGTCCCGGAAGGCCCGCCGGGACGCGCGTCCGCCCGTCCCCGGGGGCCGCTACTGTGCCTTCTTCACGAAGTGGCGTGGCGAAATTCCGATGAGCAGCAGCAGCGCGCGGACGATCGGCGACACGCCGATGAGCTGCACCGACTTGCGCTGCGCCTCGATGCGGTTGATCGCGTTGAGCATCGATCCGGCGCAGACGAAGTCGACGCGCTCGACGCCGCTCATGTCGACCGGGACGATCGCGCGCCGCTGCGCGAAATCGGCGAGGCGGGTGAAGTACGCGAGCGCGGACCCTGCCATCACGCCGGTCCAGACGAGCATCTCGACGTCCGCGGGCAGCGCTGTCGGCCTTCTGGATCGACAGTGGGCAGGCGCGTCTCCGCGCGACGGCGAGCGCCGCGGCCAGCAGCCGCGCCCCTTCGTCGTCGAAGCCGCCGACCTGCGCGAGGTCGACGCGCGTCTGCGTGGCGCCCTTCTCGATCGCGCGCTTGAGACCGTCGATCTGCGTCGCCGATGCCGCGGTCAGCTTGCCGGGGAAGGCGACGTAGCCGCCGGCGGGGCCGGCCTTCGCCACGAGCGCGCGCCCGCTGCTTTCCTCCCACGACGGCGCCGAGCGCTCGAACTGCACGACGTACTGGAGCGCGAGCTGGTCGAAGCCGTTGCGGTCGCCCGCCCGCTGCATCAGGTCGAACAGCGCGAGCCACGCCAGCGGCGAGAGCCGGGTGTCGTGGTCGGACGCGACGCCTTGCTCGAGCAACGTGCGCGCCGGCGCGCCCTGCCCGCTCGCGTAGAGCAGCGCGGCGTTCTCGAGCACGGCGCACAGGCCCGGATTCGCCTGCATCACCTCGAACGCGGGCTGCGTCGCCGCGTGCGGCATCTCGATCAGGCTCGCGCCGGTCACCGTGATGTCGCCTCCCGCCGGTTCGACGACGGGTCGCCCGGGTTCCTGCTTGCGGCCGAGCACCAGCGAGGCGAGGTCGCGCGCCGACGGCCGCTTGGGCGCGGCCGGGACGGGCCGCGCCTCGGGCGCAGGGGGCATCGGCTTCTTGGCCGGGGGCTTGGAGAAGAGGGCCATGGTGAATCGTAACCCTCCCGTACCGGGCGGGTGCGAGCGATTATCGTCCCGTCATCGCCCGCGGGACAACCCGCAGGCGTCATCGCCCGGCACCGGGGCGATCCTGGGGGGAAAATGGCGAACGGCCGGCGCCCCGCGGGGCGGCCGGCCGTCCGGCGCGAGGGCGCAGGCGTCAGGCCTTCGCGAGGTTCTCGGCGCGAAATCCCAGTTGAGGAGCTTGTCGATCACCGCGTCGACGTAGGCGGCGCGCTTGTTCTGGTGGTCGAGGTAGTACGCGTGCTCCCACACGTCGATCGTCAGGAGCGGCTTCTGCCCCTTGGTGAACGGCACCTCGGCGTTGCCCGTCTTCACGACCTTGAGCGCGCCGCCGTCGACGACGAGCCAGCCCCAGCCCGAGCCGAACTGCGACACCGTGGTCGCCGAGAACTGCTTGCGGAACTCGTCGTAGCTGCCGAACGCCGCGTCGATCATCTGCGCGAGCCTGCCCGACGGCTTGCCGCCGCCGTTGTGCTTCAGGCTGTGCCAGTAGAACGTGTGGTTCCAGATCTGCGCGGCGTTGTTGAACAGCGGCGCCTTGTCGGCCTTGCCCGCGGTCGCGTTGACGACGCTCTCGAGCGTCGCGTTCTCGAACTCGGTGCCCTTGGCCAGGTTGTTCAGGTTGTCGACGTAGGTCTTGTGGTGCTTGCCGTAGTGGAACGAGATCGTGTTCGCCGAGATCACCGGCTCGAGGGCGTTGTCGGCGTACGGGAGAGGCGGAAGCGTGAACATGGCGCGTTGCTCCGGCGTGCGTGGGTTGCGGAAGGAAATCGCCGGAGCCCGTGTCGGGGCCCCGGCGAACGACGATGATAACCGTCTACGAGGCGCGGATGACGGCGCAGGCCAGCCGCGCGCCTGCGTTGCCCGTCGGCTGCGTCCGGTAGTCGTCCGGGTCCTTGTGGACGATGAGGCCGCGTCCGACGACGCTCGTCGGGCCCGGCGAGACCGTCACGCCCTCGAGGACGAACGTGGCCTTCGCGCGACCGCCGGCGTCCGCCTTGAGGCTCGGCATGTCGCCGGCGTGGTGCGGGGCGGTCTGCGGACCGTGAGGCTTCCCCTCGGGGTTGAAGTGGCCGCCCGCGCTCATGCCGTCGCCGGAGCTGCAGTCGCCCTTCTCGTGGACGTGGAACCCGTGCTCGCGATCCGGCGCGAGACCCGTCACCTCGGCGGTGACGTGCAGCCTGCCGCCGCGCTCCGCGAACGTGACGCTGCCCGCCGCGGTGTTGCCGCGCGTGGGTTCGAGCTTCGCCGTCGCCACCGCGCTGTCGAACGGCGTGGTCGCGCAACCGCCTAACGCCGCTGCCACCAGCGCCGCCGTCAATGCGTATCTCATGGGTCGCCTCCTCGTCATGTCGCGCCCTGGGGGAAAGCGCACGGAAGGATTTTACGCCGCCCCGCCGGCGGAGTCGTTCGACAAACGCTGCGGGCGCGCCCGCCGAACGGTGGCGCCGCGCCACGTCGTCGAAGGCTCGCGACGCGAGCCTGGGCGGGATCAGTCGCCGTACATCTTCTGGACGCGCTCCCGGCGCTCCTGCGCCTCGAGCGACAGCGTCGCGGTCGGGCGCGCGATCAGGCGCGCGACGCCGATCGGCTCGCCGGTCTCCTCGCAGAACCCGTAGCTGCCGTCGTCGATCATCCGGATCGACTTCTCGACCTTCTTCAGGAGCTTGCGCTCGCGGTCGCGGGTGCGGAGCTCGAGCGTGTACTCCTCCTCGAGCGTCGCGCGGTCGGACGGGTCGGTCGTGACCTCGTTCTCGCGCAGGTGCTCGCCCGTGTCGTCGGCGTTCTGCAGCAACTGGTCGCGCAGCTCGATCAGCTTGCGCTTGAAGAACGCGAGCTGGGCCTCGTTCATGTAGTCCTTGTCCGGCGCCTTGAGCACGTCCTCCTCGGAGAGCTCGCGGACCTTCTTGACGGCCGTTGCGGTCTTGACTGCCATGCTGGTCTTCCGTCCTTCGTGATCGGTTCGGCCGGCGTCGGGCCGGACTCGGTAAACGGGCGATTATAGCGTCGGACGCGCTTGCGCGGCGACCCGACAGCGCGGATCGGCACCCGGCCGGCTGCCCGAACGTATAATCATGAAAATTCAGGGATTTCCGATGACGACCCGGTCCGCCCCCGCCACGCTCACGCTCCGCCGCCCCGACGACTGGCACCTCCATCTGCGGGACGGGGACGCCCTGGCAGCGGTCGTCGGCGCGACGGCGCGCGTGTTCGGGCGAGCAATCGTCATGCCGAACCTGAAGCCGCCGGTCACGACGGTCGCCTCGGCGCTCGCCTACCGCGACCGGATCGTCGCAGCGGCCGGCCCGCGAGCCGGTTCGAGCCGCTGATGACGCTCTACCTGACCGACAACACGCCGCCCGCCGAGATCGCGGCCGCGAAGGCGTCCGGCGCGATCCACGCGATCAAGTACTACCCGGCGGGCGCGACGACGAACTCGGACTCCGGCGTGACCGCGCTCGAGCGCGCGTACCCGGCGATCGAGGCGATCGAGAAGCACGGGCTCGTGCTCTCGCTGCACGGCGAGGTCACCGACCCGGACGTCGACATCTACGACCGCGAGCGCGCATTCGTCGACGGAGCCCTCGCGCGCCTCGTGCGCGACTTCCCGGGGCTCAGGATCGTCCTCGAGCACATCACGACGAACGAGGCCGCGCAGTTCGTCGCGGAAGCGCCGCCGCGCGTCGCCGCGACCGTCACGCCGCAGCACCTGCTGTGGTCGCGCAACGCGATGCTCGTCGGCGGCCTCCGGCCGCACTACTACTGCCTGCCGATCCTCAAGCGCGAGGCGCACCGCCGCTCGCTCGTCGCGGTCGCGACCTCGGGCAGCCCGAAGTTCTTCCTCGGCACCGACAGCGCGCCGCATGCGCGCCACACGAAGGAGCACGCGTGCGGATGCGCCGGCTGCTATTCGGCGCCCGTCGCGCTGGAACTGTACGCGGAGGCGTTCGAGGACGCCGGCGCGCTCGACCGGCTCGAGGGCTTCGCGAGCCGCCACGGCGCGGCGTTCTACGGACTTCCGCCCCACGACGACACAGTGACGCTGGTGCGCGAGCCTTGACGGTTCCCGCCGAGTATCCGTTCGGGCGCGAGACGATCGTGCCGCTGCGCGCGGGCGAGACGGTGCGCTGGCGCGTCGCCGGGAACTCGCCGCCCCGGGGTGTATCCTAGCCTCCGAAGTCCGCCAGACCGTCGCTGCTCCCGCCTCGTGCGGGGGGAGAGGAAAGTCCGGGCTCCGCAGAGCAGGATGCCGGGTAACGCCCGGCCGCAGCAGCCGCGGCTTCGCCGCCGCGGTCAAGGCGAGGAACAGGGCCACAGAGACGAGTCGCCCCGGGTCACACCGGGGCGGGTGAAACGCGGCAACCTCCATCCGGAGCAACGCCAAGTAGGCGGACCATGACGCTGCTCGCGTCGTCCGCGGGTAGGCGGCTCGAGCCCACCGGCAACGGTGGGCCTAGAGGAATGACGGCCATAGCGCACTTTCGGGGGCGCCGTAACAGAACCCGGCTTACCGGCGGACTTCGACTTACCTCCGGTGTCAGGCACGTGCCTGACCTGACCCGAGGGTGTGCTCCTGGACGAAGAAGCCACCCCGCGCGTCCTGAGTGGTCGGCGGCGCCGGAGATCGGCCCGCGCGGGCGCTCGCCGACGCCGGACGCCGGAAAGTCCGACCTCGCTCACCTCCGAACATCGACTGGAACGCTAGCCTTCCCCGACCGCCCACGTTCCGGAGGTCACTTCCTGCGGCGCGCGTCGCGCAGGATCTCGCGCGCGGCGTTGCGTCCCGGGATGCCGGTGACGCCGCCGCCCGGGTGCGCGCCCGCACCGCACAGGTAGAGCCCCCGCACCGGCATCCGGTAGTTCGCCGCGCCGAGCGCAGGACGGGTCGCGTAGAGCTGGTCGAGGCCCAGCGCGCCGTGGAAGATGTCGCCGCCGGTGAGGCCGAACTCGCGCTCGAGGTCGAGCGGCGAGAGCGCGCGCCGTCCGATCACGCTCGCGCGGAAGCCGGGCGCCATCCGCTCCACCGTGTCGATCATCAGGTCGGCGACCTCGTCGCGATGGTCGTCCCAGGTCGTGCCCGGCCGCGCCGACGCCACGTCCGGGTGCGCGTGCTGGCAGAACAGGCTCGCCACGTGCATGCCCGGCGGCGCGAGCGAATCGTCGACGACCGACGGGATCAGCACCTCGACGATCGGCTCGCGCGACCAGCCCGAGGTCTTCGCGTCGAAGTACGCGCGCTCCATGTACGCGAGCGAGGGCGCGATCACGATGCCGCTCGCGTGATGCGGCGCGGCCGCGCGGCCGGGCAGGCACGCGAAATCCGGCAGCGCCGAGAGCGCGACGTTCATCCTGAACGTCCCCGACCCGCAGCGGTACCCCGCCATCCGCGCGCGGAAGTCCGCGTCCACGTGCGCGGGATCGACGAGCCGCTCGAACAGGAGCTTCGGATTGACGTTGGCGACGACGCGCTTCGCCTCGACCACGTCGCCGCCCTCGAGCTCGACACCGCAGGCCCGGCCGCCCTTGACCACCACGCGCGCGACCGCGGCGCCGGTGCGGATCGCGACGCCGCGCGCGACGCACTCCCTGGCCATCGCCTGCGTGATCGCGCCCATGCCCCCCTTCGCGTGGCCCCACTGCCCGCGCCTGCCGTTCACCTCGCCGAACACGTGGTGCAGCAGCACGTAGGCCGATCCGGGCGCGTAGGGGCTCGCGAAGTTGCCGACGACCGCGTCGAAGCCGAACGCCGCCTTGATCGGCGCCGACTCGAAGCGGCGATCGAGGATCTCGCCGGCGCTCTTCGTGAACAGGTCGACGACGTCGCGGCGCTCGGCGAGCGTGAGCGCGCGGAACGAGCGCAGCGTCTTCCACGCCTCCAGCATCGACGCGAGGTCGCGCCGCTCCGGGTTCGCCACGTCGGGCGGCGTGCGGTGGACGAGGTCGCGCAGCACGTCGGCGACACGGTCGAGCATCGCGTAGTAGCCGGGGAGCGCCTCGGCGTCGCGCGCCGAGAACTTCGCGACCTCGGCCTGCGTCGCGGCGAGCCCGCCGCCGACCTTCAGGAAATCGCCCTCGCGGGCCGACAGCGGCAGGAAGTTCGCATACGGCCGCTCGACGATCGACAGGCCGTGCTCGGCGAGGCGGAGGTCGCGGATCACCTGCGGGTCGAGCAGGCTCACCGTGTAGCTGGCGGTCGAGTTGCGGAAGCCCGGGTGGAACGCCTCGGTGACGGCGGCGCCGCCGACGACGTCCCGGCGCTCGCACACGCAGACGTCGAGGCCCGCCGCGGCGAGGTACGCCGCGCAGACGAGGCCGTTGTGGCCTCCGCCGATCAGCACCGCATCGAAGACGCGCGACGTCATCCGGTTTGGCGGCGACGCGACGGCGCGCGCCCGCGCGGTCAGCTCTCCTCGCCGGCCCCGACCGCGACGGTCGAGTAGCCGCCGTCGACGTAGACGATCTCGCCCGTGATCGCGCTCGCGAGGTCGGAGAACAGAAACGCCGCGACGTTGCCCACCTCGTCGATCGTGATGCCGCGGTGGATGGGCGCCCTCGCCTCGAAACGCGAAAGCAGCTTCGAGAAGTTGCCGATTCCCGCGGCGGCGAGCGTCTTGATCGGCCCCGCCGAGATGCCGTTCGCGCGGAGGCCCTCCGAGCCCAGGCACGACGCGAGATAGCGCACGTTCGCCTCGAGGCTCGCCTTCGCGAGGCCCATCACGTTGTAGTTGGGCACCGAGCGAACCGCGCCGAGGTAGGTCAGCGTCACGATCGACCCGGGCGCCCCTGCATCAGCGGGCGCGCCCCCTTCGCGAGCGCCGCGAGGCTATAGCTCGAGATGTCGTGCGCGATGCCGAACGCCTCGCGCGTGATCGCGTTCAGGAAGTCGCCGGCGAGCGCCTCGCGCGGCGCGAACGCGATCGAGTGCAGCAGGCCGTCGAGGCTGCCCCACTCGCGCTTCAGCGCGTCGAACAGCGCGTCGATCTGGCCGTCGTGCGCGACGTCGCACGGGATCACCGGGCAGGACCCGAACTCGGACGCCAGCTTCGTGACGCGGTCCTTGAGGTCCTCGTTGACGTAGGTGAACGCGAGCGCCGCGCCTTCGCGCTTGCAGGCGCGCGCGACGCCGTAGGCAATCGAGCGGTTCGACAGGACACCGGTGATCAGGATCTTGCGGTCGGCGAGGAAGCCCATGGCGGCTGGAGGACTGGAGGAGTGCGATCAGTTGAAGACGTCCAGGATGCTGCGGGGCGGGCCGATCACGCCGCACAGCACGCGGCGGTTCGGGACCCCGGGCACCACGTCGGCGTCGACCGTCGTGCCCGCGGAGACGATGACCGACTTCCCTTCGAGTCCGTCGGGACCGGTGAGGAGCATGCCCCGAACGGTCGTCGTCAGCAGTCCGTGGCCCGGCTCCGAGACCCTCATCTCCGGGAACAGGTCGACCGCCGCCCTCGGCGAACCCGGCGGCGCCCAGGGTCGGCCCGCCGAGAAGGCGTTGGGCGACGTGCAGTTGCCGGTCTCGTGGATCGAGACCCGGTACGAGCCCATGATCAGGCCGGCGACCGAGACGAGCGTGACCAGGCTGTCGCCGCGCACGACGAACTTCACCGTCCCCTGACCCGCGCTGCCGTTCGAGGGCGCGAGCCGCGCCTCGACGCCGGGTGACGGCGCAGGCTTCCCGGTTTCCGGTTCGGCGGGGGGCTTGCCCGGGGACTGGCACGCGGCGAGGCCCGACGCCAGCGCGACGATCAGGGTCCGGCGGGCAGGCAGCGGGAGGAGGCGGGCAAAGCGAGGCATGGGCCCGCATGATAGGCGATGCGGCGGCGCGCCGCCATCGGTCGGCCCCGGGGCGCACGGTACAATCGCTGGCCCGGCCGGATCGATGTCGATCCTGCGTCCCCGTCGCCTTCCGCCCATCCATCCCATGTCGTCGATGACGCCCCAGGAGATCGTCTCCGAGCTCGACAAGCACATCGTCGGGCAGCACGACGCGAAGCGCGCGGTCGCGATCGCGCTGCGCAACCGCTGGCGGCGCCAGCAGGTGCCCGAGGAGCTGCGCGACGAGATCACGCCGAAGAACATCCTGATGATCGGGCCGACCGGCGTCGGCAAGACCGAGATCGCGCGACGGCTCGCGCGGCTCGCCGACGCGCCGTTCATCAAGGTCGAGGCGACCAAGTTCACCGAGGTCGGCTACGTCGGGCGCGACGTCGACACGATCGTGCGCGACCTGATCGACGTCGCCGTCAAGCAGACGCGCGAGGCCGAGGCGCGCAAGGTGCGCGACCGCGCCGCCGACTCGGCCGAGGAGCGCATCCTCGACGTGCTGCTGCCACCGGCGCGCGAGGTGAACTTCCACGACATGCAGCCGACCGACACGGCGACACGCCAGAAATTCCGCAAGATGCTCCGCGAGGGCCGGCTCGACGACAAGGAGGTCGAGATCGAGGTCTCGGCGACGCCGGCGTCGATGGAGATCATGGCGCCGCCCGGCATGGAGGACCTGACCGCGCAGATCCAGGGCATGTTCCAGCAGATGTCGGGCGGGCGCCGCAAGGTCCAGCGCATGAAGGTCGCCGAGGCGATGAAGGCGCTGACCGACGAGGAGGCGGCGAAGCTCGTCAGCGAGGACGACATCAAGGCGAAGGCGCTCGCGTCGGTCGAGCAGAACGGCATCGTGTTCCTCGACGAGATCGACAAGATCGCGTCGCGCTCGGACATGCAGGGCGCCGACGTGTCGCGACAGGGCGTGCAGCGCGACCTCCTGCCGCTGGTCGAGGGCACGACGGTGACGACCAAGTACGGCATGGTGCGCACCGACCACGTGCTGTTCATCGCCGCGGGCGCGTTCCACTTGTCCAAGCCGTCGGACCTGATCCCCGAGCTGCAGGGCCGCTTCCCGATCCGCGTCGAGCTCACCTCGCTCACCGTCGCCGACTTCGAGCAGATCCTCACCGCGACCGACGCGTGCCTCGTGCGCCAGTACGAGGCGCTGCTGCGCACCGAGAACGTCGAGCTCGAGTTCCGCCCCGACGCGATCCGCCGCATCGCCGAGATCGCGCACGCGGTGAACGAGAAGCAGGAGAACATCGGCGCGAGGCGCCTCTACACGGTGATGGAGCGCCTGCTCGAGGAGATCTCGTACACCGCGTCGCACCGCGACCGCGAGACGATCGCCGTCGACGCCGCCTACGTCGACACCCGGCTCTCGGGGATCGTCGGCGACGACAACCTGGCGAAGTACATTCTCTAGGAGCCAGGAGTCAGGAGTCAGTTGGCAGGCGTCTCGGCGGCGCCTCCGCTGGGCGCCGCGATCCCGCCGACACCGAAACCAGCCAACCGCGGTCGCCACCGGACCGCAGCCGGGTGGCGATGCCTCGACCGGTGCCTGCCAACTCAATCCTGCCAACTGAATCCTGACTCCTGATGCTCGAACGCCTCCTCGGCATCATCCTCCCGGTGTTCGCCGTGGTCGCGCTCGGCTGGTTCTGGGGTCGCCGCACGCAGCCGGACATGGCGATCGTCAACCGGCTGTCGATGAACGTGCTCGCGCCCGCGCTGATCTTCTCGGCGCTGTCGTCGAAGTCGTTCGACCTGTGGGACAACCGGCTGCTGATCCTGGGCAGCATCGGCATCGTGCTGGGCTCGGGCCTGCTCGCGTGGCCGTTCGCGAAGCTGCTGCACGAGGACCACCGCACGTTCGTGCCGCCGATGATGTTCAACAACTGCGGCAACCTCGGGCTGCCGCTGGCGGTCCTCGCGTTCGGCGACGCGGGCTTCGCCGCGATGGTGGCGCTGTTCACGATCAGCAACCTGCTGCACTTCACGCTGGGGGCCTGGCTGATCGACCACCACGCGAAGTTCGGGAACCTGCTGCGCAACCCGATGGTGTGGTCGACGGTCGCGGGATTCGCGTTCGCCGTGTTCCACCCGCCGATGCCCGAGGTCGCCGCGGTGACGCTGAAGCTCGTCGGCGACGCGATGATCCCGCTGATGCTGCTGTCGCTCGGCGTGCGCATGACCGCGATCCGCTGGAGCGACACGCGGCTCGGCGTCATCGGCGGACTGGTCTGCCCGCTGACCGGACTCGCCTGCGCCGGCCTGCTCGCGCCGGTTCTCGGCCTCGACAAGCTCCAGACCGGGCTCCTGTTCCTGTTCGGCTGCCTGCCGCCCGCCGTGCTCAACTTCATGGTCGCCGAGCACTACCGGCAGGAGCCGGCGAAGGTCGCCTCGATCGTGCTGATCGGCAACGCGATGTCGGTGATCTTCGTGCCGATCGGCCTCGTGGTCGCGCTCCATTGAGCCGGGAAACGGTACGAGCATGAGGATCGACGCGATCCTGTTCGACCTGGGCGGCGTGATGATCGAGCTGGCCGGCGTCGAGCGCATGCTGGAATGGAGTCCGTCGCTCGGGACGACCGACGAGCTGTGGCGCCGCTGGCTCGGCTCGCCCGCCGTGCGCGCCTACGAGACCGGCCGCACGAACCGCGAGGCGTTCGCCGACGCGATCGTCGCCGAGTTCGGGCTGCCGGTCGACGCCGAGACGTTCCTCGGCGAGTTCGCCTGGTGGCCCCGCTCGCTGCACCCCGACGCCGGTGCGCTGCTCGCGGCGCTGGCGCCCCGCTACAGGCTCGCCTCGCTCTCGAACACGAACGAGCTGCACTGGCACCGCTTCGCGCGCGACTGGGACCTGCCGGCCCTGTTCCACCACAACTTCCCCTCGTTCATGGTGGGCAAGCTCAAGCCCGACGCCGACTATTTCGAGCACGTGCTCGACGCGCTCGGCATCGCGGCCGACCGGGCGCTCTTCGTCGACGACAACCGGATCAACGTCGAGGCGGCGCGCGCGGTCGGATTGCACGCCCGGCAGGTGCCGCGCTTCGAGGCGCTGGCGCCCGCACTCGCCGAGCTCGGGATCCACGCAGCGACGCCCGGGAGCGCGCGATGAACCTCCACCGCATGCTCGAGGAGCGCGCCTCCGCCGGCCGCCCGCTGCGCGTCGCGCTGATCGGCGCGGGCAAGTTCGGCTCGATGTACCTCGCGCAGGCGAAGCACACGCCGGGCATCCACCTGGTCGCGGTCGCGGATCTCGCGCCGGACCGCGCGAAGGCGTCGCTCGCACGCGTGGGCTGGCCCGCGGAGCGGTACGCGGCGAGGACGATCGCCGAGGCGGGCCGCGGCGGCACGACGTGCGTCACCGACGACACGACTGCCGTGATCGCGTCGCCCGAGGTCGAGATCGTGATCGACGCGACCGGCAGTCCGGCCGCCGGCATCCGCCATGCGCTCGCGTGCTGCAGGCACGGCAAGCACGTCGTGATGGTCAACGTCGAGGCCGACGCGCTCGCCGGCCCGCTGCTCGCCCGGCGTGCGCGCGAGGCCGGCATCGTCTACTCGCTCGCGTACGGCGACCAGCCGGCGCTGATCTGCGAGCTGGTCGACTGGTGCCGCACGGCGGGCTTCGAGGTCGTCGCCGCCGGCAAGGGCACCAAGTACCTGCCCGCGTACCACGAGTCGACGCCCGCGACCGTGTGGCCGCACTACGGCTTCACGCCGGAGCAGGTCGCGTCGGGCGACTTCAACGCGCAGATGTTCAACTCGTTCCTCGACGGCACGAAGAGCGCGATCGAGATGGCGGCGGTCGCCAACGCGACCGGCCTCGCGCCGGCGCCGGGCGGCCTCGCGTTCCCGCCCTGCGGCGTCGACGACCTCCCGCGCGTGCTCAGGCCGCGCGACGAAGGCGGACAACTCGAGCACGTCGGGCAGGTCGAGGTGATCAGCTCGCTCGAGCGCGACGGCCGGCCGGTGTTCCGCGACCTGCGCTGGGGCGTCTACGTCACGTTCCGTGCGGGGGTGCGCCAGGGCGAGGACTACGTGCGGCGCTGCTTCGGCGAGTACGGGTTCCCGACCGATCCGTCGGGGCGCTACAGCGCGATGTACAAGCCGACGCACGCGATCGGTCTCGAGCTCGGCATCTCGGTCGCGTCGGCGGGATTGCGCGGCGAGCCGACCGGGTCGGCGACCGGCTGGCGCGGCGACGTCGTCGCGACCGCGAAGCGCGCGCTCGCCGCCGGCGAGACGCTCGACGGCGAAGGCGGCTACACGGTCTACGGCAAGCTGGTGCCGGCCGCGGACTCGCTGACGCTGGGCGCGCTGCCGCTCGGGCTCGCGCACGGCGTGAAGCTCAAGCGCGGCGTCGCCGCGCACGCGAGCGTGCGCTGGGACGACGTCGAGTTCGATCCGAACGACGAGACCGTGCGTTTCCGCCGCGAGATGG
>JADIZG010000020.1 GCA_016704895.1 Betaproteobacteria bacterium | reverse complement strand
CGCTGCCGGCGTCTGCGGAGTTCGCACTGCAGGTCAGTGCATTCGCAGCAGATCGAGCGACAACGTTCTGAGCGCTGACGCCAAATTGTTTCCGATGCCAGCCAGACCGGTACCAGTGGGACCCCCGTCCGGCGCTCTGCGCGACCTCTTCGCGCCTCAGCCTGCCGCGTCAGTCTGACCAGAAAGTCCAGGAATGCACGCACGCGTGGCGATTGCAGGCGTCGGCTGTGATAGACCGCCGTGATCCGCGATCCGGCTCGGGCGAACCGGATGTGTTTCCAGCACTTGACCAGGTGTCCCTGCGCCAGCAACCCATCGCAATATTGCTGCGGGCAGGAGTGACACGCCCCTCCTTCCGATACCACGCGCCGGTTCACGAGAGCGGTGAGTCGACCCTGATTGCCAAGCGGAGAGATCCATGTGCGCTTCCACGCCATTCACGGGCACGGCCATGCGACGCAGGGCGTAGCGCGTCTCGTGATCTGCACCTGCGATCGCACAGCGTCCAGTGTGTCGCCGAGCTTGTGGGCGCTCAGTCATTGCGGGCCTGCCATCTGTAAATCAGCTCGGTCTTAGCAGCGTGCGGGAGCAGAAGTGGCCCCACGCGGTCGGACAGTTTTTCGGGTTTCTTAAGTGGTTGCTCTGCGGGTTAGGCCGCCAGTCGTAGCTGCGGCTGGTCGAAGTACACGTCGTCCGGCGCCTGCCGGTCAAGGCTGGAATGCGGCCGGCGGCGGTTGTAGAAGTCGAGGTAGACCGCCAGTTTGGTGCGGGCCTCGCTCGTGGTTTCGTAGGCGTGGAGGTAGACGTGCTCGTACTTGACCGACTTCCACAGCCGCTCGACGAACACGTTGTCGCGCCAGCAGCCCTTGCCGTCCATGCTGATCCGAATGTCGTGGCGGCGCAGGATATCGATGAAGGCCGATGCGGTGAATTGGCTGCCCTGATCGGTGTTCATGATCTCCGGCGCGCCGTGCTTGGCGATCGCCTCCTCCAACGCTTCGACGGCAGCGTCCGCGGCCAGGCTGATCGACAGTCGCCACGCCAGAACTCGGCGGCTGGCCCAGTCGAGGACTACGGTCAGATACACGAAGCCGCGGCGCATCGGAATGTAGGTCGTGTCCATCGCCCAGACCTGGTTCGGCCGGTCGATGGTGACGCCGCGCAGCAGATACGGGAACACCGGGTGCTCGCGATGCCGGCCGCTGGTCCGCGGCCGCTGATACAGCGCCTCGATGCCCATCCGGCGCATCAGCGTCGCCACATGCTTGCGGCCGACCGCGATGCCTTCTCGGTTGAGCAGGTCGCGCAGCATCCGGCTGCCGGCGAAGGGATGCTCGAGATGCAGCTCGTCCATGCGCCGCATCAGCGCCAGGTCCGCGTCCGAGGTCGGCTGCGGCTGGTAGTAGACCGTCGAGCGCGCCAGGTCCAGCAGCTGCGCCTGGCGCACGATCGGCAGCCGGTGGTTCGGATCGATCATCGCTTTGCGCTCGCATCGCCGATGCGACCGAGCGCGCCGGCCAAAAAATCATTCTCCAGCGCCAGCTGCCCGATCTTGGCGTGCAGCGTCTTCACATCCGGACCGGCGTCGCGCTTCTCGGCGGCCGTGGCGAACACCTCGGCGGCGCGCTCCAGCAGCTCCAGCCGCCACTGCCCGATCTGGTTCGGGTGGACCTTGTACTGCTCGGCCAGCTCGACCAGGGTCTTCTCCCCCCGGATCGCCGCCAAGGCCACCGTGGCCTTGAACTTCGGTGCGTGGTTCCTGCGCGGTCGTTTCATGACTCCTGCTCCTCGGCGACAAGGTCGCTCATTAGAGCAGAGCTACCACTTAGACCGCTGTCCGACTACCCGGGGCCACTTGTCGGTCCGGTCACTCAGCTCGACTTCATCGCGGTCAGTGATTTACCGCGCACATGATCGTCGCGTTCGGCCCGTAGCCTTCCCGGATCCATCCCGCAGCCTCCATCTGCGCGCGCACCACCGTGCTCGTCGCGTAGCGGTGGTTCGCGTCGTGGCGATTGTTGAACACGCGGTAGACCGGGATCGTTCCCGTTGGGCATGCGCCGGTCGTCGTGTTCGGCAGGTTGATCTGGAACACGTTGTCGTTCTCGATCTGCCACTCGGTGCCGTAGAACTGGTTGACCTCGTAGCACTCCTTGGCGCTGGCCGAATAGAAGTGCGAGTCCAGCCCCGCCGACGGCAGGCCGTAGTAGCGGCACACGGGGTTGATGGTGCCTCCAGCGCTCGCGCCCGTCGGGTAGGCGAAGAACTGGTAGCCGGTCCGCTCCCAGCCGGTGAAGTAATGGGTGTCGAGCGCGTTGATCTCCACCGTGTCGGCGGTCATGAAGTAGTGGTTGAACCCGGCATGGTAGAACTCGATCACCGGGATGATCGCTATCGGTGGCGGCAGCATCACAGATTGATCGGGCCGCGAAACGATGAAGCGCGCGTGGAGCAGTTGAGCACCTTCCGCCCGATCGGCCGTGGGCCGTCGCGACATCGACCGGGACGCTGGTAGGCGACCCGTCGAGCGCCGCAGTCGGCGTGATCCGGAACTCGCGGGCCTGCGCGCCGTTCCCGCCATCGTCGGAGCTGATGATGATCGTGGGAACCGCCGAGTAGTAGCCGACGCTCGTGTAGGCGGTCGAGTTCCCGGGAAGGTAGGTGAACGGGAGATAGTGTGCCCCGGCCTTCACGCGCACAGCCAAACTCCCCACGTCGTGCGTGACGTCGTCGTAGGAAAACTGCCGCTCACCGTCGTCCCGTCGTCGAAGGCGACGTCCTGCAGGTACCAGTACCGCGTCGCCGCGCCGGCGGTCGTCGCAAGCACCACGGCAAACACCACCACCACCCACCGCACAAGCATCCCGTTCATCGCGAAACTCCTCTACTTGCCTGCGACCGTGACCCGGCATCCCCCGGGTCGTGAATCCCGACCGTTCAGTATTCAAGCTACGCTCAGCGTCCCGCTTCCGGCTTGATCCGCCTCAAGCGGCACGCAAGGACGTGCAACCGGTTTCGGGCCTATCATTGCGGTTTTGCCCGAGGAGACCCCCATGAGCCAGCGCAGCGTCGTCATCCTGTCAGGTGTCCGTACCGCCATCGGCGACTACGGCGGCAGCCTCAAGGACATCGCCCCCACCGATCTCGGCGCGCGCGCCGTGCGCGAAGCGATCGCCCGCGCGAAGGTCGATCCGGCCGACGTCGGCCAGTGCGTGATCGGCAACGTGATCCACACCGAGGCGAAGGACATGTACGTCTCGCGCGTCGTCGCGCTGAACGCCGGCCTGCCGAACACGTCGGGCGCGTTCACCGTGAACCGGCTGTGCGGCAGCGGGATGCAGGCGATCGTCTCGGCCTCGCAGACCATCCTGCTCGGCGACTACGATGCCGCGATCGCCGGCGGCGTCGAGAGCATGAGCCGCGCCGCCTACGCGAACCTGACGCAGCGCTGGGGCCAGCGCATGGGCGACGGCAAGACGATCGACATGATGGTCGGCGCGCTGACCGATCCGTTCGACACCATGCACATGGGAGTGACGGCCGAGACCGTCGCGAAGCAGTGCGGCATCGGCCGCGAGCAGCAGGACGCGTTCGCGGTCGAGAGCCACCGCCGCGCGGTCGCCGCGATCGCCGCGGGCCACTTCAAGAGCCAGATCCTGCCGATCGAGCTCAAGAGCAAGAAGGGCCCGGTGATGTTCGACACCGACGAGCACCCGCGGAGCGACGCGTCGATGGAGGGCATGGCCAAGCTCAAGCCGGCGTTCGCGAAGGAGAACGGCTCGGTGACCGCCGGCAACGCGTCGGGCATCAACGATGCCGCCGCCGCGGTCGTGCTGATGGAGGCCGGCGCCGCCGCGAAGAAGGGGCTGAAGCCGATGGCGCGCCTCGTCTCGTACGGGCATGCCGGCATCGACCCGAAGATCATGGGGCTGGGCCCGGTGACCGCGGTCAAGAATGCGCTCGCGAAGGCCGGCCTCAAGGTGTCGGACATCGACGTCTTCGAGTCGAACGAGGCGTTCGCCGTGCAGGCGCTCGGCGTCTCCAAGGAGCTCGGCCTCGACCCGGCGAAGGTGAACCCGAACGGTGGCGCCATCGCGCTGGGCCACCCGGTCGGCGCCACCGGCGCGATCCTGACGGTCAAGGCGATGTACGAGCTGCACCGCACCGGCGGCCGCTACGGCCTCATCACGATGTGCATCGGCGGCGGGCAAGGCATCGCGGCGATCATCGAGCGCATTTAGGACGGTCCTGCGACAAACGGCGGCAGCCGAGGCGCTGCCGCCGCTTTACCCCTGGGCGGGCGCGCGCCGATCGGAACCGGCGCGAGAGCGGCCTTCGCCCGCCGCACGGGCGTCAGCGGATGAGCGCCGCTTTGGCCCGCACCATCGTGCCGCGATCGAGCGCGTTGGTCGCCATCATCGGTAAGAACAGATGCAATTTCTGACTCGCCGGAAATCGAGTCTGATCCTGCTCGACTCGTGGACCATGCGCGAGCGCAGAGACTCGATGTTTCGAAGTACCGCTTGATGCACATCAAGGTTGCGAAAACCGAGGACGTGTGAGGCTGGCAACTCGCCGCCTTGCTCGCTTCAAGTCTTCAGGCATGCCTCGATTCAGGGTTCCGAAGGCAACGCGCACCAGATGGCCGGCGGCGTCCCCGAACCTTCGGGAACCCAGCCCGCCGCCGCCATCTGCGCCTGATCGCCTTTCGACGTCGTGTATCGATGGTTCGCCGCAGCGAGCCCGTTCCAGAGGCGATACACCGCGATCATGTTGATCGGGCATGTCCCACCTGCAGTTTCGATCGGCGCGATCGCGAACGCCGCCGGGTTCTCGAAGATCCACGTCTGCGGCTGTGCAGCGAGGATGCCGCACTCCGTCTCGTTGGCGGTGTACACGTGCGTGTCCAGCCCCGCCTCTGGCCGACCGTAGAAGCGACAGACCGGTGCTGTCCCCGACAGTGCAGCCGCCGGCGCGATCGCCCGGATCGACTGGCCGGTACGCGACCAGCCCGAGAAGTAGCCGCCATCGAGCGCGGCGATCTCGTCGCCGTTCGCCGTGAGGAGGTAGTGATCGAAGCCCGCGTGATGAAACTCGACGGCATTCATCGACTGCACGGCGTCCATCACGACAAACCACCACTCACCTTCCAGTGTTCCGTGAATTCCGTATAGGGGTCCTTGTACCGGCCGCGCGACGAACGTCACGTTGTACAACCCGGCAGGAGAGGCGCCAGCAGCGCTGGATCTTGTACCTCCACCCGTTACATTCGTGCGCCCGAGCTCGATGGAAGCCTTGACTTCAATGAACTGTCCCGACTGGGATACGGAGCTCTCGAGGACATTCGCATAGACACCGGTCAGATCAGCGAAGTCGAAGGCAACTACGTCGGCCGAGCCAGGTACCTGTGGCGAAACTTTCAGTGACGGACTCAGATAGGGTGAATCGGCGAAGGCTGTCGCATGGATGATGAACAAGCTCACCAGCAGTAGGGGGCGCATGACCGGTCTCGCATTGGGGGTGTTCGAAACAATGAAGACGATATCGCTTGACGGTGTCCGGGGAGGAGTCATGGCAATCGCGAAAATCGCGTTCGCGCGAAATCTCTTCACAAGTCTAATCGTGCTGGCATACCAACTTGTGGCTGCTTTTCCCTCTCTAGGTGCTACCGCCGCCGCAGTCAGCGATGAAAGCGATACCGTCGAAAGACAGGTTCTCCTGCTGCTCGATCCGACTCGCACCTCCGTGCGCGCGCAGCAGTTAGTGCAGGACGATTATGTCGACAGCGCCGTGAGAACGCTCTTCGCACAAATTAGTCCCCGCGAAGGTCTGCAGAAGCTCCTGATGGAGGACTTGGAGCCCGGCGCGTCGGAGCCTGTCGAAAGAGAATCGTACACGCCCGAGTTCCTTCTGAGCAACTATGTCGTCCTTTACCTTCGCTACGAAGGACTTGGCCAATCGCGCCCTCGAGCGCTTCCGAGAAAGCAACCGCGTGCTGCATGCCGCGAAAACGCTCGGCTAAGCTACTCCTCAACGTTCTACCTTGACAAGGATCCCGGGGAATCGAGCGTCGGCACGTATCAATGGGGAACCAACTCACTTTCGGTAATCAACGCGGCTGCTGCATGGGACAGGCTGAGGGGCTTTGCCCAGATTGGCGTGGTCGATCAAGGAGTCTATCTCGATCCGGCGACGCAGCAGACACATCCGGACCTATCAGGAAATGTTCGTAAGCACTTCTCGCGTGCGGCCGTGCCTGGCCAATCCGGCTGGGTTTCTTCGCGGTGGACGACGACATCGTAGAAGCCGCGGCTGATGACGTCACCCAACCCCCGCCCAAGGGACATGGCACCCATGTTGCCGGGTTGGTTGCCGCCAATCCGCCCTCTGTCGGCGGCACCGGCATGCGCGGCGCCTGTCCCGAATGCAGCTTGTCAATTATGAAGCTGCGTAACGCGGAACTTTCAATGGACAGGGCCGGGCAGTTGATTTCGGAACTCGTCCGCGGCGGCGTGCAAGTTGTCAATCTCAGTTTTGGCAGCTCAGCCAACAATCCGTACGACCCTCGGCCTCCCGGCTTTGTGTTAATCCGTCGAACGCAAACGACGTTATGTGTCTGGCATTGACGTTCGCGAAGAACCGTGGAGTATCGATTGTCGCAGCGTCGGGCAACAATCGTGCAGCGCTGAACTTTCCTGCAAACCAGCCGGACGTACTTGCTGTCCGAGGCTCCGAGCTGGATTCGGAGGGCAACACAGTTTTCTGGACCACCGGATACGATGAACTCGGTGAGCGTGTTACCGGCGGCGTCACGTGCCCACAAGGGGACTGGGTACCCCGGAGCAAGGCTCGAACTGCTCCGACTCGGCGGATAATCGCTGCTGGGCGATATCAGTTTCTCGCCGGCACTGGACGTGCTATCCACGTTCTTTCTGGCACACCTACCACCCCGCCCTACATCAGGCGAGTTCTACGACCCCTGATCCAAATTCGTCATAATCTGAAGGTGGCTACGCACGTGTACCGGCACATCGATGGCCCGCGCCGGTCGTCAGCGGCGTCGTAGGACTCATGCGATCTGCCAATCCGCTGCTGACGCCATCGATGTCGCGGCCATTTTGAAGAGACGCTCAACCGGCAACGGCACACCAATCAGCCCGCAGTGGGGATGGGGATTCCTGGCCAAGGAAGCCGCGGTCGGCATCCTCCGCGGCGCGAACCTCAGCAATCCTTCTGCCTACGATAACTCGGTGCTGAATCGCCTGACCCCGCTCTTTTCGCTTTACTCCTCGCAAGGAGGAATCATCTCTACACCGCAATTTCAGATGGGATCGGCGGCGATCAATGGAAGCATCAAACCGTCGCCACAGCACACGATGAGTGCAGCCTTACACTCGGCAACTTGCACCGGTAGCTGCGAGAACGTCGGCTTGAGTCCGCAGCCTCCCATTGGGGTAAGAAAGCCGGACGGGACAGCCGCCGGGGCAGGAGTGGCGGTGTATGTCGAGAACACACTTCATGTTCCAGGGCAACCCTATAGCTAGACGTCGCCCGCTAGCAAGTACGCCTTCTCCGACTCGTCGGGAAACATCTCGTCGGGCATGTTGTGGGACGCGCCACTTGGCTTTTCCGATGGCCCGATGCGCACCGCCAATCTGGTTACCAAGGTATACAGCTCCTATCCTCTAACTTACCAGAGTGTCGGTAACCTGATCTCCGGTTTCAGCGTTTATCCCGGTGTTACTACCGTAGGCATTCATCCGCGCTCGTCGGTCAGCGTCTACGTCAGTCATAGGAATCCGACGGGAAGCGGCGCAGATCTCATCCCGCTTTACCGGCTAAGCAGAAAGTGCGGCGATTTCGCATCGCCGATCTGCGACACATCCGGCGCGCCGAACTACAACCCGTTCCACATAGGTCACATGTACTCGACCGACGCGAGCGAGGTCGCGAGCTTCACCGCGCCGCCATACAACTACAAACTGGACGGCATCGAGGGATACGTTTTCCCGAAATCGTACAGCAATTCCCCGATAGCGGGAGCCGTGAGGCTTTGCCGCCTTCTCGATCCGGTACGCGACGAACTCGTCCTACTCCCGGGAACGGGTTCGGACGGAAAAGCTTGCAATCCTCCGTTCCCGACGTACGCGAGCGGCAGCTACCACTCGAACACGCTTGGCGGCACGGACTGGATCGGTTGGGTAGCGCCGAACTACGGTGGGAACACGCCGCCGACCGTTTCGCTCACGAGCCCTTCCAACGGAACAACCTATAGTCCCGGAGTGAGCGTCACGTTAAGTGCAGCAGCCTCGGATTCGAACGGCATCGCCAGCGTCAAGGGGTTTTGCGAACGGCGTTCAAGTGGCGAGCGACACCAGCTCCCCGTACTCAAAGACCTGGGCGCCGTCAGGTCCGGGCTCATACAAGATCTATGCGGTGGCCACGGACAACAACAGCACTTCCGCACGAACGACCTCCAATCCGGTCACGATTCAGGTCAACTGCCCATCGCCGACACCATCGTTTGCGAACAGCGGATTCGAAACGCCGTCGTTGGGCTACGGCAACTACGACGATGCCCCGAGCGGTGCGTCATGGACGTTCGTCCCGGTCTGGGGCGGCGGCCAGTCCGGGATAAGCGCGAACGGCAGTGCGTTCACGAGCTACAACTCGAATGCACCAGCCGGCGGCGCCGCCAGGTCGGATTCATCCAAGGCGACAACAACTACATCACAGCGGGGTCTCCCATCCAGAACGCCGGCGCCTTCAGACCCGGGCGGCGGCGCAACGAGCGAGCATTGGTGGAACTACAGCTATCCCCACCTGCAGGTGTACGTTGGACGGCTACCAGTTCGGGGTAATTACACCTGGCCCGGACATACTGTCAGCAATTCCGTGGATGCTCTTTACGTGTATTGGGGGGGTGCGCCCATTTTGGGGTAGCCCCCCCTCCCGGGCAGGACCCCTTGCTCCCCCGCCGCTCGCGGGTCGCCCCCCCGGGTCGGGGGGCCCCCCGCGCCGGGGTTGGGAACCCCGCCGTCCCAGACAAACAGGGGGAAGCGGGCGGCCAGCACCGGGCCCCCCGCACCCAATGGCGAACCCCCCCCCGGGGCAAGACATCCTGCCCGACGCGCAGATCGTCGCCGGGCGATCGTGAGGCAACGCGCCTGCGCTGCTGATAAACCCGTCGTCACGCAGACAACAGGGGTGTGAAGCAGGCGGCTCGGATCGTGATCGGTCGAACGAGGCGTTCGCCGTGCAGGCGCTCGGCGTCTCCAAGGAGCTCGGCCTCGATCCGGCGAAGGTGAACCCGAACGGCGGCGCGGTCGCGCTCGGCCACCCGATCGGCGCGACCGGCGCGATCCTGACGGTCAAGTGCATGTACGAGCTGCACCGGACCGGCAAGCGCTACGGCTTGATCACGATGTGCATCGGCGGCGGCCAGGGCATCGCCGCGATCATCGAGCGGATGTGACACGACCCCGGGTCGGGCGTGTCGATCCGGCCCTGCCACCGGGGTCGCCGGCGATCGGCGCGATCGGTCAGCGGGGCGAGGCGTCGCGGCGGAAGCGCAGCGTCAGCACGTTCGCACTTCCCGTCCGCACGTAGTCGCTGACGTCGACCAGGCGGCCGACGAGCAGGTTGCCCAGCCCCCCTACGCCGCGCTTCTCGACCGGCTCGTCCAGGTCGGCCGGCAGACGCCGCAGCGCGGGACGCGGATCGTAGGGCGGCGCCTCGTCCCGGCAGACGAGCGTCACGTCGCGGCCGTCGAACGCGAGGCGCAGCCGGACCATCCCGGCGCCCTCCTCGCCGTACCCGTGCGTCACGATGTTCGTGAACAGCTCCTCGACGACGAGCGTCAGCCGGAGCATGTCGGTCGTGCCGATGCCGTTGCGGCCGCAGAACGCGGCGACGAACGCGGCCGTCGAGGGGAGGACCTCCATCCGCGCCTCGAACGCCCGTTCCTCGGGGGCGCGGGCGGGGCTCCCGGCGGGTTTGCCACGCGGAGCCGGCGGGTCCATCATTTCAGCCATGGCGGCACCGGCCGCGACATTCGGGGTTCTCGACATGATTCGATCGATCGCAAGGTTCGTGCCCGCCGCAATGCTGCTGGCGGCCGCCTCGCTCGCTTCCGCCGCCGACATCGGCCAGATCAAGACGTCGAAAGGCGACGTGTCGATCGAGCGCGGCGGCGCGACGCTGCCGGGGACCGTCGGCACGAGGCTCGAGGCCGCCGACGTGCTGCGCACCGGCCCCGACGGCTCGGCCGGCGTCACGATGAGCGACAACTCGCTCCTGTCGATCGGTCCCAACAGCGTGCTCGCGCTCGACGCGTACCGGTTCGACACGACGACGCACCAGGGCCAGTTCGACGCGACGCTCTCGAAGGGCTCGCTCGCCGTCGTCTCGGGCAAGATCGCGAAGCAGTCGCCCGACGCGATGAAGGTCCGCACGCCGGCGTCGGTCCTCGGCGTGCGCGGCACCGAGTTCGTCGTCGAGGTCGGCGGCTGAGATGCCGGCGCGGCGCGTGCGAAGGCTCGCGGCCGTCGTGGCGTTCGCAGCGCTCGCGGCCGGGTGCGCGCCGCGCACGACGGTCATCCTGCTGCCGGAGCCGGACGGGAAGAAGACCGCCGTGAGCGTGACCGATTCGCGCGGCGAAGTCGTGCTCGACCAGCCGTACGCGGCCGTCGAGCGCGGCGCGTTCCAGACGAGGCCGTACACAGCCACGCCCGAGGAGGTGCAGGCGAAGTTCGGCGCCGCGCTCGCCGCGCAACCGCGCCGCGAGGAGAAGTTCACGCTGCACTTCGCCGAGGGCAAGGGCGAGCTCGACGACGAGTCGCGCGCGATGCTGGACCGCATCTTCGCCGAGATCGCCGCGCGTCCGGTGCCCGACGTGCTGGTGATCGGGCACACCGACCGGACCGGCACCGATCCGGTCAACGACGCGCTCGCGCGCCAGCGGGCCGACACCGTCCGCAACGAGCTCCTGAAGCGCGGCATCGCGCCCGCGAACGTGCAGGCGTCGGGCCGCGGCAGCCGCGAGCCGCTCGTGCCGACGGCCGCCGGCGTGGCCGAGCCGCGCAACCGGCGCGTCGAGATCATCGTCCGGTAGACCTGGGAATCCCGGGCTTTCCGTTCCATCGGATCGCGAGCACCGTCAGGTCGTCGGCCGGCTCCGCGCCCGCCGCGAACGCCTGCACGTCGCCGCGCAATGCGTCGACGGCCGCGCGCGCGCTTCCCGACTGCGAGCGCCGGCCCTCCAGCACCGCCTCCATGCGCGCGCGGCCGTACATCGCTCCCGCCGGATCGCGCATGTCGGTCACGCCGTCGGTGACGAGCACGACGAGCTCGCCGGGGTCGAGGAACGTGTGCTCGCCGTGGTACTCGAAGTCGTCGACCGTGCACAGCGGCGGGCCGTCGCCCGCGTCGAGGCGGCGCAGTCCCGACGCCGCGCCGACGCAGTACGGCGCGTCGTGGCCGGCGTTGCAGTAGACGAGGTCGCCGCTGTCGAGGTCGAGGATGCCCGCGAACGCCGTGACGAACAGCGCCTCGGTGTTGTCGCGCGAGATCTCGCGGTTCACCGTCGTCATCCACGTGCCGACGTCGTCGTCGGGATGGCGCACCGCCGCGCTCTTCGCGAGCGCCTTGCTGACGGCCATGAAGATGCTGGCCGACAGCCCCTTGCCCGCGACGTCGCCGACGAGGAAGAACAGGCGCCGCCCGTCCAGCTTGAAGAAATCGTAGAGGTCGCCGCCGACCTCGCGCGCCGGGACCATCGTCGCCGCGAGGTCGAGGCGCGCGTCGTCGCGGAACTGGTCGTCGCGCGGCAGCATCGCGACCTGGACGCGTCGGGCCGCCTCCATCTCGCCCGCCATGCGCGCCGACTGCTCGCGCTCGAGCTGCATCTGGCGGCGCAGCGCGCGGCGCTCGCGCGAGGCTTCGCCGAGCGACAGCACGAGGAGGACCGCGAACAGGACGAACAGCGCGAGCCCCGGCGTCGCGGCGTCGAACAACTGCCGCTGCCACGCGAACGCGGCCAGCGCGGCGAGCGCGGGAACGACCATCGCCGCCACCGCGTAGGTCGCGGTCGCCGGCGTGCGCCACAGCGGCGCCGCGCGGATCAGGATCCCGCCGAGCGCGACGAACAGCGCGATCTCGAGCGCGCGCGCCCACGTCGGCCGCATGATGAGCCCCTGCTCGAACAGGTTCTCGATGAGCTGCGCGTGGATCTCCACGCCGGGCATGCGCTCGCCGAGCGGCGTGCCCTGGTAGTCGACCTGCACGAGACCGGTCATGCCGACCAGCACGAACTTGGAGGCGAGCATCTCGGGGTCGGCGCGGCCCTGCAGCACGTCGATCGCGGACACGAACCGCCGCGCGTCGTGGGGCGAGAAGTGGATGCGCGCGCCGCCGTCGGCTTCCGTGGGGGCGGAGAAGCCTCCCGCGGCGATGCCCGCGATCTCGCCGCCGTGCACCCTGAGCCTCAGCACCGGCGCCTTGACGGCGACGCGCAGCATCTCGATCGCGAACGCGGGAACGAGCGTGCCGTCGACGCTCGCCACCATCGGCAGCCGGCGGATCACGCCGTCCTCGCCGTCGTCGGGCGAAGCCGACAGCAGCCCGTGACCCGACGCCGCGCGCTCGAGCACCGGCAGGTTGTTGAGCACGCCCTCGAACTGCGCGACCTGCGCGCGCACCGACGCGGCGTCGTTCGGTGAGGCGCCTTCGATCAGGATCGGCGTCGCGAACAGCGTCATGCCGGTCGGCTCCGGCGAGCCCGCCATGCCCAGCACGACGCGCGCGGCGCCGATCGCCCGGGCAAGCTCGGTGTCGTGCGACGGCAGCGCGGAGAGCGACTGCGCGAGGTCGGCGTCGGTCGACGGCATGTTGTCGAGCCAGTGCTCGGGCGAGCTGCGATCCGCCTCGGGCATCAGGATGTCGAGCCCGATCGCGATCGGATTCGCGCGCGCGATCTCGCGCACGAGCTGCGCGAGCACGGTGCGGGGCCACGGCCACTGCCCGAGGGCGACGATGCTCTTCTGGTCGATCTCGACGATCGTCGCCGGCAGCGCCTTGACCGTGCGCGGCACGAGCGTCTGGCACGTGTCGAACCAGAGGAGCTGGATGCGCGAGACCCACGGCGGCTGCACCCAGAGCAGGAGCGCGAGCGCCGCGAGGAGCAACACGCCGATCCACCGGACGCGCCCCATGCTGGCGACGCTTCGGTCCGGATCGGCGTCGGCCGTCACAAGTCGATTTCCATCCCGTCGTAGGCGGCGGTCACCGTCATCGGCGCGCCGGAACGGCAGATCTCCTCGTAGCGCCGCGTGTCCGCGAGCACGCGAGCGATCGACGCGTCGTCGAAGGCGGGCTCGTGGTGGAACATGCAGAGGTGCTTGACGCCCGCGGCGTGGCACAGCTCGACGCCGGCGATGTTGCTCGAGTGGCCCCAGTCGGCCTTCACCGAGATCGCGTCCGCGAGCGAGTACATCGCGTCGAAGATCACGACGTCGGCGCCGCGGAAGAAGTCGACGAAGCCGTCGGTCTCCCTGCGGTTGCCGAGGTCGTGCTCGGAGTCGGTCGAGTAGACGACGGACTTGCCGCCCGACTCGAAGCGGAAGCCGTAGGAGTCGCCCGCGTGGCGCTGCAGCTTGAGCTTCACCCGCATGTCCGCGACCTCGTGGACGACGCCCGGCTCGAGCCGCACGAACGAGATGTCGGCGCGGAAGGTCGAGAAGTCGACCGGGAACGACGGCTGCTCCTGCTGGCGCCGCAGCGCGGCCTCGAGGTGCGCGTGCCCGCCGTAGATCACGACGCGGTTGCCCGGGATGTAGGCCGGCGTGAAGAACGGCAGGCCCATGATGTGGTCCCAGTGCACGTGCGACAGGAACACGTGGTAGGTGCGCGGCCCCCCGCCGTCGCGTGCGAGCGCCGCCTGCCCGAACGGCCGCACGCCGCTGCCGAGGTCGCAGATCACGAAATCGGGTCCGCCGGTCTCGATCTCGACGCAGGGCGAGTGGCCGCCGAACGTGGCGCGGTCCGCGAACGCGAGCGAGTCGACGTACGCCCCGGCCTCCGCGTCGTTCGCGAACGTCCGTCCCGAGGCGCCGCGCAGCGCGGCGACGATCTTGTGGCGCACGCCGTCGGCGGTGAGCGCGACCGGGATCGAGCCACGGGTGCCCCAGAATCGAACCCTTTTCATCGGCGATCCATCCGGTCGTAGGCTACGAGCGCCTCCGGCGAGACGGCCGCGATCGCGTCGCGCACGCTGCCGCGCACGTCCACGACGTGGTGGAAGCGGCTGATCTCGAAGATCTCGGCGACCACGGGCTGCAGCGACGCGACGGCGATCGACGCCTTGCGCGCGCGCATCGCCTTGGCCGCGACCATCAGCACGCGCAACCCCACGCTGCTGATGTAGTCGACACCCGCCAGGTCGATCACGATGCCGCGCACCGGCCCGTCGGGCGCGAGCGCGGGCGCGAGCGCGCCCTCGAGCACCTGCGCACCGGCGAAGTCGATCCTGCCGTTGGCAGTCGCGACGAGGACGTCGGCATACGCGTGGGTCGGGCATTGCATCTGGTGGCATCCTTGCCGTTCCCGCGCCTCGCCCGGGACAGTCCCGCCGATTATAGGCAACGGCCGCGCGGCGTGGCGCCCGTCCGACGGGCGCGACCGCGAATCGATACGAATGGCGGGGCGCAGGCCGCGAGTCAAGTGAATATTCGCCCTGCCGGCCCCGCGACGGCCCGGCCCGGCTTCAGCCGAGATTCGGCGCGAGCCTGCGGCGCGCGGCGTCGGGCGAGATGCCCTCGCGCCGGGCGAAGTCCTCGAGCTGGTCCCCGCCGATGCGGCCGACGGCGAAATACCGCGCGTCGGGGTGAGCCAGGTAGAACCCCGAGACCGAAGCCGCCGGCCACATCGCGTAGCTCTCGGTCACCGACATGCCGGCCGACCGGGCGTCGAGCAGCGCGAACAGCGGCGCCTTGACCGCGTGGTCGGGGCAGGCCGGGTAGCCCGGCGCCGGCCGGATGCCGCGGTACGCCTCGCGGATCAGCGCGTCGTTCGGAAGCGCCTCGCCCGGCGCGTAGCCCCACAGCTCGACGCGCACCCGGCGGTGCAGCCACTCGGCGAACGCCTCGGCGAGCCGGTCGGCGATCGTCTTCAGCATGAGCGCCGAATAGTCGTCGTGCGCCTGCGTGAACTCGGCGAGCTTCCGCTCGATGCCGATCCCCGCGGTGACGGCGAACGCCCCCACGTAGTCGGGCGTCCCGACCGGCGCAACGAAGTCCGCGAGACACTGGTGCGGCTTGCCCGGCGGCCGCTCGGCCTGCTGGCGCAGGTTGCGCCAGGCGAGCGCGGGCGTCGCGCGCGACTCGTCGGTCCACAGCACGATGTCGTCGCCGACCGCGTTCGCGGGCCAGAAGCCCACGGCGCCGTTCGCGGTGAGCCAGCGCCCGTCGATCACGCGCTTCAGCATCGCCCGGCCTTCCGCGAGCACGCTGCGCGCGGCCTCGCCCACGACCGGGTCGTCGAGGATCGCCGGGTACGGCCCCGAGAGCTCCCACGCCTGGAAGAACGGCCCCCAGTCGATGCATTCGGCGATCGGAGCGAGGTCGACGTTGGCGAGCGTGCGCCGGCCGACGAACGTCGGCGCCGGCGGGGCGTACGCGCTCCAGTCCGCGTGAAACGCGTTCGCGCGCGCGAAGGCGAGCGGCACGAGCGTCGGCCCCTTCTTCGAGAGGTGCTGCTTGCGGATGCGCTCGTAGTCGGCCGCGATCTCGGCGACGTAGGGCGCGCGCTGCTCGTCGGACAGGAGGCTCGTCGCGACGCCGACCGCGCGCGAGGCGTCGGGCACGTAGACGACCGGCCCCGCGTAGTGCGGCGCGATCTTGACCGCCGTGTGCACGCGCGAGGTCGTCGCGCCGCCGATCAGGAGCGGCACCGTGAACCCCTCGCGCTGCATCTCGGCGGCCACGTGCGCCATCTCCTCGAGCGAAGGCGTGATGAGGCCCGAGAGCCCGATCGCGTCGGCGTTCGACTCGCGCGCCGCCGCGAGGATCTTCTGCGCGGGGACCATCACGCCGAGGTCGACGACGTCGTAGTTGTTGCACTGGAGCACGACGCCGACGATGTTCTTGCCGATGTCGTGCACGTCGCCCTTGACGGTCGCGAGCACCAGCTTCCCCTTCGAGCGCGCCGCCTCGCCGGAGGCGCGCTTCTCCTCCTCGATGTAGGGCACGAGGTGCGCGACCGCCTGCTTCATCACGCGCGCGCTCTTCACCACCTGCGGCAGGAACATCTTGCCGGCGCCGAACAGGTCGCCGACGACGTTCATGCCGTCCATCAGCGGGCCCTCGATCACCTCGATCGGCCGGCCGCCGCGCGCGGCCACGGCCGCGCGCGCCTCCTCGGTGTCCTCGACGATGAACGTCGCGACGCCCTTGACGAGCGCGTGCGTGAGCCGGGCCCCGACCGGCCCCTCGCGCCACGCGAGGTCCTCGATCGCGTCCTTCGCCTTGCCCTTCACGGTCTCGGCGAACGAAACGAGCCGCTCGGTCGCGTCCGGGCGGCGGTTCAGCACGACGTCCTCGACGCGCTCGCGGAGCTCCGGATCGAGCTCGTCGTAGACGCCGAGCTGCCCCGCGTTGACGATGCCCATCGACAGGCCCGCGCGGATCGCGTGGAACAGGAACACCGTGTGGATCGCCTCGCGCACCGGCTCGTTGCCGCGGAAGCTGAACGAGACGTTCGAGATGCCGCCCGACACGAGCGCGTGCGGCAGGTGCTCGCGGATCCAGCGCGTGGCGCGGATGAAGTCCACCGCGTAGTTCGCGTGCTCCTCGATGCCGGTCGCGATCGCGAACACGTTCGGGTCGAACACGATGTCCTCGGCCGGAAAGCCGACGCGCTGCACGAGGAGATCGTAGGCCCGGCGGCACACCTCGGCGCGCCGCTCGTAGCTGTCCGCCTGCCCGCGCTCGTCGAACGCCATCACGACCGCCGCGGCGCCGTAGCGCCGCACGAGCGTCGCCTGCCGGAGGAACTCGGCCTCGCCCTCCTTGAGCGAGATCGAGTTGACGATCGGCTTGCCCTGCACGCACTTCAGCCCCGCCTCGATGACCTCCCACTTCGACGAGTCGATCATCACCGGGACGCGCGCGATGTCGGGCTCGCCCGCGACGAGGTTCAGGAACCTCGTCATCGCGGCCTTCGAGTCGAGCATCGCCTCGTCCATGTTCACGTCGATGATCTGCGCGCCCGCCGCGACCTGCTGGCGCGCGATCTCGACCGCGCCGGCGTAGTCGTCCGCGAGGATCAGCCGCGCGAACGCGCGCGATCCGGTGACGTTGGTGCGCTCGCCGACGTTGACGAACAGCGAGTCGTCGCCGATGTTGAGCGGTTCGAGGCCGGAGAGGCGCATGGTCTTGTGGGTCGGGCTTCAGCCCGACGTCGTATCCGATGGGTGCCCGGCAGGCGTTGCTGAACGGGCACCGACCCTGTCGGGGATCGCGCGTCACGCCGCCGCGCGCAGCGCAGCCCGCCGCGCCACCTTGCGCGGCGCGATCGACGCGACGGCCTCCGCGATCGCTCGCACGTGCGCCGGCGTCGTGCCGCAGCACCCGCCCACGAGGTTCACGAAGCCGCTCCCCGCGAAGTCGGCGATCAGGCGCGCGGTCTCCGCGGGGGTCTCGTCGTAGCCGGTCTCCGACATCGGGTTCGGCAGGCCCGCGTTCGGGTAGCACGACACGTAGGTGTCGGCCACGTGCGCGAGCTCCTCGAGGTAGGGACGCATCAGCGCCGCGCCGAGCGCGCAGTTGAGCCCGACGCTGAGCGGCTCGGCGTGCATCACCGAGTTCCAGAACGCCTCGGGCGTCTGCCCCGAGAGCGTGCGTCCGGACGCGTCGGTGATCGTCCCGGAGACGATCAGCGGCAATCGCGCACCCAGCTCGTCGAACAGCGTGGCGATGCCGAACAGCGCGGCCTTGGCGTTCAGCGTGTCGATCACCGTCTCGACGAGCAGCAGGTCGACTCCGCCCTCGACGAGCCCCTGCGCCGCGTCGTGGTAGGCGACCGCGAGCTCGTCGAACGTGACGTTGCGGGCGGCCGGATCGTGCACGTCCGGCGAGATCGACGCGGTGCGGTTCGTCGGCCCCAGCGCGCCCGCGACGAATCGCGGCCGGTCGGGCGTCCTCGCCGTCCACCGATCCGCGCTCTCGCGCGCGACCGCGGCCGCGGCCCGGTTCAGCTCGTGCGCGCGCGCGGCGAGCCCGTAGTCGGCCTGCGCGATCGACGTCGCCGAGAACGTGTTCGTCTCGACGATGTCGGCGCCCGCCTCGAAGTACGCGTCGTGGATCGCGCGGACGACGTCGGGCTGCGTGATCGACAGGAGGTCGTTGTCGCCCTTGAGGTCGTGCGCGTGGCCGGCGAGCCCGCACGCGGGCGCGCCGCGGAAGTCCGACTCGGACAGCCGCCGCTGCTGGATCATCGTGCCCATCGCGCCGTCGAGGATCAGGATGCGGCGGTCGAGCAGGGCGGAGAGTTCGGCGGTGCGGTCGGGTTGCATCGGAGGAAGGGGGCCGGCGCGCGTCGCGGGCGAGCGCGGAACCTCGAATTCTAGCAGTGCGGACCGCGGCGTCCGGTTATATGGATATGCGCGAGTGTCATGAGGGGACGCGTGCTATGGTTGGCCGTCCAGCCTCACCGAGCGGAACGACCATGAAGCACCTGAAGCCGAAGGAAGCCGTCGAGTTCCTGCAGAAGCACCCGCAGGCGGTGTTCGTCGACTGCCGCAGCGAAATGGAATACCTGTTCGTCGGCCATCCGGTCGGCGCGCAGCACGTCGCGTGGAACGACGGCCCCGACTGGGAGATCAATCCCCACTTCGTCGGGCACGTCAAGAAGGTCGCGAGCATGAACCGCCCGATCGTGCTCATCTGCCGCAGCGGCCAGCGTTCGGTCGACGCCGGGCTGGCGCTCGAGCAGGCGGGCTTCAGGGAGGTCTACAACGTGCTCGAGGGCTTCGAGGGACCGCTCGACGACGAGCACCACCGGGGCACGGTCGGGGGCTGGCGCAAGGAAGGGCTGCCCTGGGAGCAGTTGTAGCGGGCTCTTCGGTCCAACATCCCCGCGGCCGCCTCCGCCCGGGCTCCCGTCGCCCGTCGGCGCCCGATCGCCGGGATCGCCACCGCGCGCCGGCAGGGGCGGCCGCGCGACCTCCGGCGCTACGACTCGCCGCGAGCGCGTGCGAGTGCGCCGAACACCGAGACCAGGTCGGCGATCGGCATCTGCCCCGGCGCGGACGCGCCTTCGCCGATCGCGAACGACAGCGACGACCCGAAGACGCCGCCGACCATGCGCGTGACCGTGCCGAGCGGTCCCATCGACATGCTGATGAGCGGAATGCGCGACTTCGCGTCCGCCTGCGCGGTAGCCGAGAGCAGCGCGAGCACGTCGGCGCGATCGCGCGGCATCACCGCCACCTTCGCGACGTCCGCACCCAGGCGCTCGGCCTCGAGGAAGCGCTGCACGAGGAACTCGGCGCCTGGCGTGTAGCCGAAGTTGTGGTACGAGAGGATCAGGCGCGTGCCGGCGGCCCGCGTCGACGCTCGCACCTCGCGGATCTGGTCCGGGTCGTTGCCCATCTCGAAGTCGATCAGGTCGACCAGCCGACTCGCCGCGACCGCGCCGTAGAGCGCGACGACCCCGGCATCGCCGATCGGGATCGGCTCGCCGCCCTCCCGGATCGAGCGGCGAGTGAAGATGATCGGCGTGTCGCCGACGAGGCCACGCATCGCGCGCCCGGTCTCGAGCACCGCCGCGGTGTCGGCGATCGCCTCGTAGTAGTCGACGCGCCACTCGATGACGTCCGGGCGCTTCGCGAGCACCGCGGCGGTCTCGGCGAGCAGGCGCTCGCGCGTGCGGCCGACGAGCGGCGAGCAGACGAGCGGCCGGGCGCCGCCGAGCAGGCGGCCGCGGAGGTCGAGGGGCTTGGCGGGGGTCGTCATGGAAGTCCTTGCGCGTGGCATCGCCGATGCGGGGGAGGCACGCCACGACGCGCCGCGTGCGCCCGCCCCTTCCGGCCCGAGAAGCGTAGCAGATGCTCCTGCACCCGGCCCGCCCCGGATTCAGCCCTTGTAGCCGAGCAGCCGCGGCAGCCAGAGCACGACGTCCGGCACCAGCGCGATCAGCGCGAGCGCGCCGAACATCACGTAGAGGAACGGCATCACCTCGCGCACGATGTCGCGCAGCGGGACGTCGGTGATCTTGTTCATCATGAACAGCAGCAGGCCGTAGGGTGGCGTGACCAGCCCGAGCATGATGTTGACGATCGCCATCACGCCGAAGTGGATCGGATCGACGCCGAGCGCCACCGCGGTCGGCAGCAGCACCGGCAGGATGATGAGGATGATCGTCGTGCCCTCGAGGAAGCAGCCGAGCACGATCAGCAGCACGTTCACGAACAGCAGGAACGCGAGCGGCGACATCTCGTGGGCCTTCATCATCGCGCTCAGCGTCTTCGGGATGTTCTCCGCAGTGATGACGAAGTTGAACACCAGCGCCCCCGCGATCAGCATGCCGATCGAGGTGGTCACGCGCGCGCTCGTCGCGAGCGACCGGTAGACGTCCTTCGGGCGCACGCTCCGGTAGAGGAAGGCCGAGACGAGCAGCGCGTAGAGCGCGGCGACGGCCGCCGCCTCCGTCGGCGTCGTGATGCCGCTGTAGAGGCAGCCGAGCAGGATGACGGGCATCAGCAGCGCCGGCATCGCGCGCCACGTGATCCCCGGCAGCTCGCGCAGCGGCACCTTCTCCTCGACCGGGAACCGGCGCCGCCTGGCCGTGAACGCGATCAGCGCGATCTGCACCGCGCCGAGCAGGAGCCCGGGAACCACGCCGGCGAGGAACAGGTAGCCGATCGACGTGTCGGACACCAGCGCGTAGAGCACGAGCGGGATCGACGGCGGGATGATCGGGCCGAGCACCGACGAGGCGCAGGTGAGCGCCGCCGCGTACGCCGGCGGGTACTTGCCGTCGCGCGTCATCAGCGACTGCATCAGCTTGCCGGAGCCGGCGGCGTCCGCCAGCGCCGAGCCCGACATGCTGGCGAAGACGATGCTCTGCAGGACGTTGACCTGCGCGAGACCGCCCCGGTAGCGCCCGACGATCGCGTTGCAGAAGCGCAGGAGCCGATCCATGATCGCGCCGGCGTTCATGAACTCCGCGGCGAGGATGAACAGCGGGATCGCGAGCAGGAGCTGGCTCGCCATCATGCCGTTGAGCAACTGCTCCGCCGCGGTCCCCATGTCGAGCCCGGACAGGAACAGCCAGAGGATCGAGCCGCCGATCATCGCGTAGGCGACCGGCAGCCCGACGAGGCTCAGGCCGACGATGGCGACGAGCGCAAGGGCGAATGGGCTGGCGAGGTTCATAGGCCGGAGGTCGAACTCGTGACGTCCGCCTCTTCGGTCGCCCTGCCGCGCAGGGCGCCGACGAGCGCCCATCCGTAGCGGACGATGATCGCGACCGCGAAGACGACGTAGACCGAATAGAGGACGTCGAGGCGGATCTTGAGGTACGACGAGCTCTCGACCTTCATGAACGCCACGTACTTGACGGTCGCCGGCAGCGCCATCCCGAACAGGACGACGGCGGAGAGCGCGACGACGAACCCGACGACGCGGCGGCCCACCGGCCCCAGCCGGCCCGAGAGGAGATCGAAGCGGACCTCCTCGCTTTCCTTCAGCCAGAACGCGGAGCCCAGCAGCGTGATGTAGAGCCAGGCGATGACCGAGAGCTCGGAGGTCCAGCCGATCGGGAAGTTGAGGAAGTAGCGGAAGACGATCTGGAGGATGAACGCGACGAACATGATCGCGAGCAGCAGCGCGACGACGTTCTCCGCGCGCCGCCGCATCCAGCCGACGAGACCTTCGATGCTCATGGCCCTGCCCTCACCGTGTCGCGCCCGTCGCCCCGGCGACCGATCCCCGGGGCGACGATGGCGGCTGCGCCGTTACCTGACGGCGCCGATCTTGTCGAGGATCCCGGGCGCCCAGGACTTCGCCTCGTCGGAGGCGAGGTAGATCTTCTGCGCGTGGGCGCGGAAGGCGGCGATGTCCGGCGTGTAGATGTCGAGCCCCTGCTTCTTGAAGCCGTCGGCGAGCTCCGTCTCGCGCTTCAGGTGCTCCTGCACGCTCCATCCCAGCGCCTTGTCGACCGCGGCCTGGAAGCTCTTCTGCTTCGCCGGGCCCATCGCGTTCCACGCCTTGAGGTTCATGCACAGCACGTCGAACGCGACGAGGTGCGAGGTGAGCACGATCTGCGACATCACCTCGTAGAACTTCATGTTCTGCACGTTCGGCAGCGGGTTGTCCTGCCCGTCGATCGCGCCGGTCTGCAGGCCCGTGTACGTCTCGGCGTAGGCCATCGGCGTCGGGTTGGCGCCGAGCGAGCGTCCCAGCAGCTGCCAGGCGTCGCCCGGCGGCATGCGCAGCTTGATCCCGGCCAGGTCGGCGGGCGTGGCGATCTTCTTCTTGGGCTTCAACCCCACCTGCCGGGTGCCGAAGAACGTCGGCCCGAGGATCTTGATCTTGAGCTGGTCCTCGGCCTGCGTCTTCATCTGCACGCCGAGGTCGCTCGCGAAGAACGCGAGCACGTGGTTGGCGTCGCGGAACGTGTAGGCGGACGTCAGCACCGACCACGACGGCAACTGCTTGGAGATGTCCTGCGGCGCCACGTTGCCGAGCTCCAGGTTGTCGCGCTGGAGGGCCACGAGCTCGGTGCCCTGCTTGAACAGCGTGCCTCCGTAGAACGGCTCGATCGTGAAGTCCGCGGCAACGTCGCCCGCGAGCCTCCGGATCATGTCGGCCCGGATGTCCTTGTCGGAGAACACGGCGGCGAAGCGCAGCTTGGGCTTGTCCTGCGCCCACGCGGGAACGACGCTCGCGGCGGCGAATGCGGCGCCGGCCTTGAGCACGGTACGACGGTCGAATCGGGATTGCATGGCTTCCTCCTCGTTGAAGATCTAGACGGCCGGCACGGGTTCGAGCCAGCGCAGGATCACGTCCGCCACGATCCTGCGGCGGCGCGGCACATCCCCCTTCGACCCCATTTCCCGCTGGAACAGGGTGCCGAAGGTGTACTGATTGGTGACGTTGAACATCCCGAGGGCGGCGATCGCCATGTGGACGTCGATCGGGTCGACGTCGGGCCGGAAGACGCCCTCGGCCTGCCCGCGCGCGATCACCGCGCCGAGCATGTCGACGATCGGACGGTTGACCGTCCGGAGCGAGGGGAAGCGCTTCATGTGCCGGCCCTTGGCCTGGTTCTCGGCGACGACGAGCCGCACGAAGGACTCGTGCCCGACGTAGTAGTCGTAGGTGAACTCGACGATGCGCCGGATGGCGTCCGCGGGCGGCAGGTGGTCGAGCGCGAGGCCGCGCTCCGCGTCGCGGATCTCCGCGTAGACGCGCTCGAGCACCGCGAGGTAGAGCCGCTCCTTGCTGCCGAAGTAGTAGTTGATCAGCGCGCGCGTCGTGCTGGTGCGCGCCGCGATCGCATCCATGCTCGCGCCCTTGTAGCCGCGCGCGGCGAACTCGGCGGTCGCGGCCGAGAGGATCCGCGACCGGTTGGCCTCGGGCTCCTTGGGCTTGCGCATCGAGGCGCTGCGGGAGGACCGGACCTGCAGCGCCATCGGACCTCCTGAATTGGCGGACTCGCCAGGGAAAATTAACAGACCCGCCAGTTCGCGGCAAGCGTCGGGGGCGGTGCGCTGCAGCATGACGGGGGTCAGTACGAGACGCGCGAGACCGCGCGCAGCTCGTCGGGCGTCGCGGTGCCGAAGCCGAAGAACTCGAGATAGGCCGGGATCATCTCGAACAGCATGTCGGTCCCGACCTGGTACCGGCAGCCGCGCGCGCGCGCCGCCGCCAGCAGCGGCGTGATCTCGTGCTTCATCACCACCTCGCCCACGAACGTGCGCGCGTCGAGCCGCGCGACGTCGAACGGCAGCGGGTCCCCCGCCTCCATGCCGAGCGGCGTGCCGTTGACGACGAGGTCGTAGCCCGCCGGATCGTTGCCGGCGAGCCGCACGTCGAGCGACGGGTAGTGCTTGCGCAGCCGGCCGGCCAGCGCCTCGGCGGTCGCGTCGCGGAGGTCGTGGAGCGCGATCGCCCCCGCCCCCGCCGCGGCGAGCGACGCCGCGATCGCCGAGCCCACGCCGCCGGCGCCGGCGACGAGGCAGCGCGCCCCGCGAACCTCGAAGCCCTTGTGGGCGAGGCCGCGGACGAAGCCCGTGCCGTCGAACATGTCGCCCAGCAGCGTTCCATCGGCTCGCCGCAGCACCGCGTTGCACGACCCCGCGATCTCGACGGTCGGCGTGATCTCGTCGACCAGGTCGACCGTCGTGACCTTGTGGGGCATCGTCACCAGCGCGCCGCGGACGTTGGTGAGGCGGAACAGCGCTCGCAGGAACGCCGGATAGTCCTCCGCCATGCAGCCCATCGGCACGACGACCGCGTCGATGCCCCGGCTCTCGAACCACGGGTTGTAGATGAGCGGCGCCTTGAACGACTCGGTCGGGTAGCCGACGTGGGCGATGAGGAGGGTCTTGCCGCTGATCATGGAAATCCGGTGCTGCGGAATATTGGTTGGGAAAGTGACGGGAGCGGCACAGGCCGCCCTGCCGACGGCGTCGTCAGAGCATCTCGCCGCCGCGGACCCGGCGGATGATGTCGAACACGGCCACGAGATCGCCGATGGGGATCTGTCCCGGCGCCGACGCGGATTCGGCAACGGCGAAGGAAAGCCAGGACCCGAACAGCCCGCCGACCAGCCGCGATGCCGCGCCGAGCGGGCCGACCGCCATGCTGATCACGGGGATGCGCGCGCGCTCGTCGGCCTGCTCGGTCGCCGACAGCAGCGTCAACACGTCCCTGCGGCGGGTCGGCATGACCTGCAGCATCGCGACGTCGGCGCCGAGCCGTTCGGCCTCGAGCACGCGATCGATCAGGTACTCGAGCCCGGGCGTGTAGGCGAGGTTGTGGTACGACAGGATCAGGCGGACGTCGTGCCGGCGCGTGGACTCGCGTACGCGACGCACGTGGGCCGGGTCGTTGTCCAACTCGAAGTCGACGAAGTCGACGAGCCCGCTGGCGGCGACCGCGTCGTAGAGCGCGACGATCGCCTCCCTGCCGAGCGCGATGCGTTCGCCGCCGCCGCTCTCCGCCCTGCACGTGAAGACGACGGGACGCTTGCCGACGACGTCGCGCAGCGCCCGCGCCGCCTCGACGACCGCGCCCGCATCGCCGATCGCATCGAAGAAGTCGACGCGCCACTCGACCAGGTCGGGCTTCTGCTTCAGCACCCGGGTCGCCTCGGCGAGCAGCCGCGCACGCGTCCGTCCGACCAGCGGCGCGCACAGGAGGGGCGTGTCCCCGCCGAGCTTCCTGCCCCGCGCGTCGACCGCCTTGATCTGCTTCTTCATGCCGTCGCTCCCGTCACGTCGTCGCGGCCGAGCGCCGCGCCCCGGTCGTCGTGCGCGCCGGCCGGCGCTTCTCGCGCGCGCCCCGCTCCGCCGGGTGCTCCGCGAGGTAGGCCTTCAGCGTCTCCAGGCACCGGGTCGCGTGCTCGGCGTAGCCCATCTCCTCGTGCAACTCCTTGTTGGGCAGTTCGATCGAGTACACGCAGGGCGGGATGTGCGCGAGGATGCCGGCGACGTCGATCCCGCCCTCGCCCGCGTAGAGCCGGCCCTCGCGCATGATGCGGATCATCTCCGCGCGCTCGGCCGGGATCTCCGCCGGCGCGTCGCACAGCTGGGCGAAGTGGAACCACTCGCGCGGCAACCCGTCGAGGTCGGCCGGGTTGTCGCGGGCGCGGTGGAGGTGGTGCGTGTCGATCATCAGGCCGGCGTTGGGGCGATCGACCGCGCGCAGCACGTCGACCGCCATCGCCAGGTTGTTGACCGTGGCGATCGGGACGTATTCGAGGTCGACGGTGAGCCCGAAGGGCCGCGCGAGGTCGCAGATCTCGCCGAACTTCTCGAGGTAGAACTCGCGCTCGCCGCCCCAGATGCTCGACAGCACCGCCTTGGCGCCGACCTCGGCCGCCACCTCCATCGCGGGGAGGTACTTCGTCGGATGCAGGCCTTCGTAGACGCGGGCGAGCTCGATGTCGTGGACGCGCACGCCGGTCGACGCGAGCGCGCGCTTGAACTGCCGCAGCATCTGCGGCTTCTCGGCGAGCGAGTAGTCGGGCTCGCCCGGCAGGCCCATGTAGATCGGGCGGATGCTCACGTAGTCGTAGCCGGCCCGCGCCGCGATGTAGGTCATCTCCGGCGGCGGGCAGCCGAGCACCGTGAGATGCGCCAGCGAATATTCCTGTTTCATGCCGTTCGGTCTCCTCGCTGCCGTGTCCCGCACCGTTCCGTCCTCGACGCGTGACGATCGCGCTCGCGCCGGCGCCTCAATCGCCCGTGCTGACGTGGTGCACCTTCCTGCCCGGCGAGTAGATGTCCATGATGTTCCAGTGCCCGGCGGTCGGCACCGGCTCGTTCTTCATGTAGACGTCGAGGACCACCGGGCGCTTCGACTTGATCGCCTTCGCGAGCGCCGGCTTGAACTCGGCGGCCGACGCGACCTTGACGCCGTCGATGCCGTAGGCGCGCGCGATCGCCGCATAGTCGGGCGACCACGTCTTGCCGTTCTTCTCGAAGACGGTGGCGAACGTCGTGCCGTAGTGCGCGGCCTCGAGCCCCGCGATCGTGCCGAACGCGTGGTTGTTCATGATCACCCACACGACCGCGATGTCCTCCTCGAACGCCGTCGCCAGCGCCGCCGGGTTCTGGCCGAAGCCGCCGTCGCCGATCAGCGCGACGACGACGCGATCGGGCAGCGCGACCTTGGCGCCGAGCGCCGCCGGCGAGCCGAAGCCCATCGTCGCGAAGCCGCCCGGCGTGAAGATGCTGCCCGGCGTGTAGATCGGGAACTGCTGGCCGACGCCGTTCTTGTTCCAGCCCACGTCGGTGCACAGGATCGCGTCGCGCGGCAGCACCTCGCGCAGGTCGGCGAGGATGCGCTCGGGGCGCATCGGCCAGGCGTCGCTCTTCATCGCCTTCGCGTTGCCGGCGACGAAGGCCTTGCGGTTCCTGGCCATCTCGGCCAGCAGCTTGTCCCGCTCGACGCCCTTCGGCGCGAGCTTGCGCGCGACGCGGTTCAGCACCCTGAGCGCCTGCTTCAGGTCGGCCACCGCGCCGATCGCGACCGGATAGTTGCGGCCGATCTCGGAGGGGTCGATGTCGATCTGGATGAGCTTCGTCGGCGGGAAGCTGAACGTGTATTCGTTCTCCCAGGAACTGCAGTCGGCCTCGGAGAAGCGCGTGCCGAGACCCAGGATCCAGTCGGCGCCCTTGCACTTGTCGTTGATGAACTTCGTGCCCCAGAACCCGGTCATCCCCAAGATCAACGGATGATCGTCCGGCAGCGCGCCCTTGCCCATCAGCGTGTGCGCGACCGGCAGCGACAGCCGCTCGGCGAATTCGCGCATCTCCTCCGCCGCGTCCGCGAGCAGGATGCCGCCGCCGACGTAGAGGACCGGCGTCTTCGCCGCGAGGAGCTGGCGCACGATCTTCTCGGCGGTCTCGTCGTCGAGCGAGGGCTTGCGCACCGTCCGCGCGTTCAACTGCACCTGCTTCCACAGCGCGACGTCGATCTCCTTGCTGAAGATGTCCATCGGCACGTCGACCAGCACGGGACCGGGCCGACCGCTCTCGGCGAGCGCGAACGCCTTCTCGATGATCTCGGGGAACAGGTGCGGCGAGTCCACGCGCCATACGCGCTTGACGAACGGCCGGTAGATCTCGGACTGCGAGGCGTCCGCGTGCAGGTTCACTTCCTGGTGCGGGTGCTTGCCGTAGTAGTGCGTCGGCACGTCGCCGGCGATCACCACCATCGGGATCGAGTCGAGCGCGGCGTTGGCGACGCCGGTCGCGGCGTTGGTGAGCCCGGGCGACAGGTGCGACAGCAGGACCGAGGCCTTCTTCGTCGCCCGCGCGTAGCCGTCGGCCGCGTGGGCGGCGATCTGCTCGTGGCGCGTGTTGACGAACTTGATCTTGCGGCTCTTCGACAGCGCCGCGAGCACGGCGATGTTGGTGTGGCCGCACAGGCCGAACACGTGCTTGACGCCGCGGGCCTCGAGGTACTTGACCAGCTGGTTCGAAATCAGGTCCTTCATGCGATGTCTCTCCTGGTCCGGCGTCCGGGGTCGGCCCGCGGCGCCGCGTCGTTCAGTCGTTGCCGCGCGCGCTCTCGGCGGGCACCGGGCGCCGCGCCGGTCCCGAATAGCGATACGGAATGTCCCTCGGCATCGGCCCCTTGATCCGCACGCCCTTCTTCTTCTGCTCCCACGCGTGCGCGAGGATGCCCACGGCGCGCGACAGGATGAACAGGCCGCGCCCCAGCTCCGGCTCGAAGCCCAGCTCGCAGAAGATCACGGCGGTGATGCCGTCGATGTTCATCGGGATGTGGCGGCCCTTGATCGCCTTCAGCGCGTCCTCGACCGCCTGGCCGATCGCCGCCCAGCGTCCGCTGACCGCGCCCGCGGCCTGCGCCTTCGCCACGAGCGCGAACAGCGGCGCCGTGCGCGGGTCGATCGGGTGGAAGCGGTGGCCGAAGCCCGGCACGATCCTGTCGCCCGCCGCCATGCGGCCGCGGATGACCTTCTCGGCCGCCGCGACGAGGTCGCCGTCCGGGCCGGCGGCCGCATCGATCTCGCGGTAGAGCTCCATGCACTGCTCGCCGGCGCCGCCGTGGACGTCGTCGAGCACGTTGATCGCCGAGGCCATCGCGCCGTTGACCGGCAGGCCGCAGGACACCGCCATCTGCGCGATCGCGATCGACGGCGCGTGCGGGCCGTGGTCGACGCCGGGCACCATCGCCGCCTCGAGCAGGTCGCCCTGCGCGCGCGTCGGCAGCTCGCCGCGCAGCATCAGCCAGATCATGTCGGGAAAGCGGACGTTGCCGATCAGCTCCTCGATCGGATACCCGCGGATGGCGATCTTGCCGGGGTGGATGTCGATGATCGACGTGTCCCACCACGCGCCGCAGTCCGCGATCAGCTGTTCGGGTGATTTCGTCGGCATGGGAGTCTCGTCGGGTCGCGTCGCGTGGCGGGTGGCGCCGGCTCGCGCGCTCAGGTCGTGATGGTCTCGACGACGCCCTCGAGCGCCGGATCGTAGAAGTCGCCGAAGAGCTCCTCGTCGGAGGGCTTGTCCTCCTTGATCGGCACGGACACCCACGTCGTGTTCATGTAGTGCTTGAGGTGCACGTTCTCCGAGATGATGTTGCCGCCCCAGGTCCCGCAGCCCAGGCTGGACGTCATCGGCATCCCGTTGTTGAACGCGCCGGCGTTGGCCTTCGACTGCGGCTGGCGCACCATGATCCGCGACACCGGCGCGGCCATCGCCAGGCGATGGACGTGGTCCGGGTCGAACGAGTAGATGCCGCACGAGTGGCCCTTGCCGCCGACCTCGTAGACGCCGCGCATCATCGCGAGCGCCTGGTCGAAGCTCTCGTACTTGTAGAGCGCGAGCAGCGTCGTGAGCTTCTCGCCGGAAAAATGATGCTCCTTGCCGATCCCGTCGCCGTGAACCATGATGAACTTGCGGTCGGCCGGGATCTCGAAGCCCGCGATCCTCGCGAGTTGCCTGCGGGGCGATCGCCACCGTCTCGACGGTGCGATGGCGCTCGCCGTCCCACATCGCCTTGCGCAGCATCTCCTTCTGCTCCGGCGTCGCGAGATGGCCGCCCTCCCTCTGCAGCTGGGCGACGAGCTTGTCGAAGATGGACGCCGCGATGATAAGGTTGCCGTCGGCCGAGCAGCCCGAGCCGTAGTCGGACGTCTTGGACAGGCGAGTGTTGCGCGCCGCCTCCTCGATGTTGGCGGTCTCGTCGATGATCATCGTCGAGTTGCCGGCGCCGACGCCGTACGCCGGCGTGCCCGAGCTGTACGCGGCGCGCACCATCGGCTGGCCGCCGGTGGCGATGATCAGGTCCGCGCGCGCCATCAGCGCCTGCGACATCGGGATGTTCACCTTCGTCAGGCACTGCAGGATGTCGGCCGGCGCGCCCTCCCGCTCCAGCGCCTCGCGCATGAGCCGCACGGTCTCGTACGAGGTCTTCTTCGAGCGCGGGTGCGGCGAGAAGATCACGCAATTGCGCGCCTTGATCCCGTAGATCGCGTTGCCGGCGGGCGTCAGGTCCGGGTTGGTCGTCGGCACGATGCAGGCGATGATGCCGACCGGCTTGCCGTACTTGACGATGCCCTTCTCGGGGATCTCCTCGATCACGCCCACGCTCTTCTGGCGCAGCGCGTCGCGCAGCACGCCGCGGATCTTCATCCGCTTGCCCATGCGGCTCTCCGGGTCGCCGAGGCCGCTCTCCTTGATGCCCATGTCGACGAGGCGCGTGAACGTCGACTTGTTCGCGACCGCCCAGGCGACGGCCTGGCAGAGCCGGTCGACGCGCGCCTGGTCGTAGGTCTCGATGATCGCGAGCGCCTTGCGGGCGCGGGCGAAGCATTCGTCGAGCTCCTGCTGCTGCTCGTCCGTGATGCCTTTCCTGGGTTCGGCGGAGGTGGCCATGGTCGTCCTCGGGGGGGGTCGGGCGCGGCGTCGGCGCCCGGGAATTCGGGGACGGGACCCTGCGGGATCGCGCCCGGTACGTGTCCCGGACGATAGAATCACCGGGGCGCACAGTCAAGGGCGCATAGCGGCAACTTGTGCGCTATGCGCCCACAAAATGCACCGGCGGGCATTCCGGTCGGCATCGGCCGGCGTATCGTGTGGGCGTCGCGCCGGCCTGCAGATCCGCGAAACACGCCAGGCGACGCGACGATCCCGTTGGCAAGGTCGACCCCGTGATCCGATGACGAACTTCCGACGCCAGCATCACGACATCGCCGCAGGCCGACGGCCCCGGGGCGGGCGCGTCCCGCGAGCACCCGGCCCCGACCGACCATCACGCGCTTCCCGCGGAGACCATCGACCGGCTGGGCGAGGACCGCGACTTCGTCACCGCGCTCGCCCGGGGCCTCGCCGTGATGCTGACGCTCTCGGACAAGCGCCGCCGGATGTCGATCGCGCAGGTCTCGCACCTCACCGGCATCCCGCGCGCCGCCACCCGCCGGAGCCTGCACACGCTCGCGAAGCTCGGCTTCGTCGCCGCGGACGACGCGCGCCGCTACTACCTGCGCCCGCGCGTGCTGTCGTTCAGCCACGCCTACCTGTCGTCCTCGCCGGTCGCCGTGCTCGCGCAGCCGATCCTCGACCGCCTCGGCGAGTCGCTGCGCGAGGCGTGCTCGCTCGCGATGCTCGACGGCGACCAGATCGTCTACCTCGCGCGCTCCACGACGTCGCGGATCATGTCGCCGGCGCTCAACGTGGGCCGGCGGCTTCCCGCGTACTGCACGTCGATCGGCCACGTGCTGCTCGCGTACCTGCCGGCCGACGAGGTCGACGCCTACTTCGCGCGCGTGAGGCTCCATCCCTACACCGAGCACACGCCGGCGACGCCTCGGCGCCTGCGAGCCAGCCTCAAGGCGGTCCGCGAGAAGGGCTACGCGTTCGCGAGCCAGTTCATGGAGCCGCGGCTGTGCACGCTCGCGGTGCCGGTGCGCGACGCCGGCGGGAATTACGTCGCCGGCATCAACGTGATCGTGCAGGGAAGGCTCATGACCGACGTCGAGATGGCCGAGCGATTCCTCCGCCCGATGCAGGACGCCGCTCTCGAGCTCGGCGCGCTGCTGCTGCCATGATGTCGCGGCGTCGAACGCGCAGGCGGATGCGATATGATCGGCGCGACGCGCCCGGCCGGTCCGGGGCGCTCGCGCGCCGTGACGCCGCAGCGCATTGCCGGCATCGCGACCACACCGACGAGGAACCGCGATGACCCACGCCACCGATCGCGAGGCGATCCCCGAGCCGCAGAACCCGCTGGGCGTCGACGGCATCGAGTTCATCGAGTTCGCCACCTCGCGCCCGCAGGCGCTCGGCGGCGTGCTGGAGACGTTCGGATTCCGTCCGATCGCGCGCCATCGCTCGCGCGAGGTCGAGCTCTACCGGCAGGGGACGATGAACATCATCGTCAACGCGCAGCCCGCCGACGTCCCGCGCACGGTGATGCCCACGGAGCGGCCGGTGATCAGCGCGTTCGCGGTGCGCGTGCGCGACGCCCAGTACGCGTACCGCCGCGCGATCGAGCTGGGCGCCTGGGAGATCCCGGTGCGCGCGCAGGCGATGGAGATCAACGTCCCGGCGATCCACGGCGTCGGCGAGAGCCTGATCTACTTCGTCGACCGCTACGACGAGTTCTCGATCTACGACGTCGACTTCCGGGCGATCCCCACCGTCGACCCGCATCCCCCGGCCGTCGCCGGCATGCACTTCTTCGGGATCGTCCAGTACGTCGGTCCCGACCGCACCGCGGACTGGACGGAGTTCTACTCGCAGCTCATGGGCTTCACGCCGCTGCCCCGGCAGGTGCGCTTCGGCATCATGCCGAGCGGCCTCCTGCTCGAGAGTCCCTGCCGGAAATTCTTCCTGCAGCTGATCGAGCCCGACGAGTCGGCGCGGTTCGCGGCGATGGACGAGCACCTGCAGCGCGTCGGCCTCGGCACGCCGGACGTGACCGCCGCCGTCGCGAGCCTGGAGAAGCGCGGCGTCGAGTTCCTCGCCACCGACCGCGTGCACTCGAGCGAGCGCGGCGCGCTCACCAAGCCGCTGCTCGGCGGCATGATGTTCGAGCTGGTGAAGAGCACGCCCCCGGGCGGCGGCGAGCAATGATCTTCCGCGACATCGGCATGGCGACGGCGTCGCTCGTGGGCTCGCTCGAGACCAAGCTCGCGGCGGTGCGCAGCGCGGGCTTCTCGCAGGTGATGATCGCCGCGGCCGACGTCGTCTCGCATCCCGGCGGCACCGCGGCCGGCGTGCGCGCGGTGCGGGCGAGCGGGCTCGAGGTCACCGGCGTCGAAGCGCTGCGCGACTTCGAGGGCCTCGAGCGCCAGCTCCACGCCTACAAGGTCGACGTCGCCAAGGCGATGCTCGAGATCTGCGCGGACCTGGGCGGCCGGCTGCTGCTGGTCGAAGCCTCGACGTCGAAGCACGCGAGCGCCGACCCCGCGGCGATCGCGCGCGACCTCGCGAAGCTCGCGGTGCTGGCCGTCCCGCTGGGCATCCGCGTCGCCTACAAGGGGCAGCCGTGGAGCCGCACCGCGCGCGACTTCCGCCAGGCCGCGGACATCGTGCTGCGCGCCAACGTGCCCAACCTCGGCGTTGCCGTCGACGCGTTCGACGTGCTGGCCTCCGGCGTTCCGCTCGACGACCTGGACATCCTGGATCCGGACCAGACGTTCCTCGTGCAGGTCTCCGACTACATGTGGCAGGAGGTCCGTTCCGCCGAGGAGCAGGCGGTCACCGCGACCCACTTCCGCGTGTTCCCCGGCGAGGGCGCGCACAGCGAGGCGCTGTCGGAATTCATCTCCCGGCTCGACACGAACGGCTACGTCGGCAACTACAGCTTCGACGTCTACAACGACGATTTCCTGCAGATGCCGCCCGAGGTCGTCTCCGTGCGGGCGAGGCGGGCGGCGGTGTGGCTCGCGGAGACCGTGCTGCGCCGGGCGCTGCCGGTGCCGAACGTCGAGCGACTGCGCGCGTTGCGCAGCTGACGCCGGCGCAGATCCGCCGCCGCCTTCCGCCGGCGCACGCCGTCGGGACGCGACACTCCCGGAACGAGAGCCACGAATCGGAGCACCGCAACTCATGTCGGCAACCAAGGCATTCGGACTCGCAGGCATCATCGGCTGGCCGGTGGCGCATTCGCGCTCGCCGGTGGTCCACAACCACTGGCTCGCCGAGCACGGGCTGCCCGGAAGCTACGTGCTGCTGCCGGTCCTGCCCGAGCGGCTGCCCGCCGCGCTCGCGGGGCTCGTGGCGCTGGGCTTCCGCGGCTGCAACGTCACGACGCCACACAAGCAGGCGGTGATGCCGCTGATCGAGCACGTCGACCCGATGGCCGTGCGCATCGGCGCCGTCAACACGATCGTCGTCCAGGACGACGGCTCGCTGCGCGGCTTCAACAACGACGGCAACGGCTTCGTGCAGGGCCTGCGCGACGTGAAGCCCGACTGGCGGCCGGACGACGGCCCGATCGTGGTCGTGGGCGCCGGAGGCGCAGCGCGCGCGATCGTCGTCGCGCTCGCGGCGCAGGGCGCGCGCGAGATCCGGCTCGTCAACCGGACGCACGGGAAGGCGCAGAAGCTCGCCGCCGATCTCGGCCCGCCGATCGCCGCCGTGCGCTGGGAGGAACGCGGCGAGGCGCTGCGCGGCATCGCGACGCTCATCAACGCGACGACGCAGGGCAGCGCCGGCAAGCCCGCGCTCGACCTTCCGCTCGACGCGCTGCCGCGCGAGGCGATCGTCGGCGACGCGATCTACGTGCCGCCCGAGACGCCGCTGCTCGCCGCGGCGCGCGCGCGCGGCAACCGCACCGCCAACGGGCTGGGCATGCTGCTCAACCAGGCGCGGCCGGCGTTCGAGGCGTGGTTCGGCGTGATGCCGTCGATCACGCCGGGCGCTGCGCCGCGCGGTCGAGGCGACGTTCTGACGATGGCGACGCCGGCCATGCAGCCGATGTTCTCGCTCGCCGGTCGCGTGGCGCTCGTCACCGGCGCCTCGCGCGGCCTGGGATTCGGCATGGCCGAGGGACTCGCCGAGGCCGGCGCCACCGTCGTGCTGAACGGCCGCGACCGCGCGACGCTCGAGGCGAAGCAGGCGGCGCTCCGCGCGAGCGGCTACGAAGCCGACGTCGAGCCGTTCGACGTGACCGACGAGTCCGCGGCCCGCAGAGGCGTCGACGTGGTTGCCGCGCGCCACGGCCGGCTCGACATCCTGATCGCGAACGCGGGCACGCACCACGGCGCGCCGCTCCCCAAGTGGACGCTGGCCGACTGGCGCCGCGTGATGGCCGCGAACCTCGACGCGTGCTTCGTGCTGGCGCAGCAGGCGTCCGCGCCGATGGTCCGCCAGAAGCACGGCCGCATCGTCTTCACCGGCTCGCTCACCGGGACGCTCGGGCGCCCGGGCATCCACGGCTACGCGGCGTCGAAGGCGGCGCTCGCGAGCCTCGGACGCACGCTCGCGGCGGAACTGGGCGAGCACGGGATCACCTGCAACACGATCGCGCCCGGCTACTTCGAGACCGACCTCTCGGCGAAGCTCAGGCAGGACACCGCGATGGTCGAGCGCATCAACCAGCGCGTGCCGGCGCGCCGCTGGGGCACGCCGCGCGACCTCGCCGGCCTCGCCGTGTTCCTCGCGAGCGACGCGTCGTCCTACGTCAACGGCCAGCAGATCGTCGTCGACGGCGGCATGAGCGCCGTCCTGTTCTGACGCGATGACGCGAGCGCCGACGATGCGACCGACGACGACTCCCGCCGCGAACGCGCTGCCGTCAGGACGGCGTACCGGCGAGCCCGGGGGTCGGCATGCGCGCGATGCCGAGCGCCGCGAGATCCTCGTCTTCCTGGTCCGTGAGCCCGCTGACGGCCACCGCGCCGACGACCTGCTGCCCCGAGTACACGGGCAGCCCGCCGCCGAACGCGGTCAGCAGCGGGTCGGCGTAGTACGAGACGTGGATGCCGCGCGAACGGATCGTCTCGCCGAGGACGCGCGTCGGGCGCCGCAGGCGCGCCGCGGTGCGCGCCTTGGCGGTCGCGACGGCGACCGACGAGACCGGCGCCCCGTCGAGGCGCAGCAGCGCCATCAGCTCGCCGTGCGAGTCGGCCACCGCGATGACCGCGGTGCGTCCGCGCGCGACGAGCTCGGCCCGGATCGCATCCACCGCGGCGGCCGCGTCGTCGTGGCCGAGCGTGGGCTCGAGCTTCATGCGTTTCTCCCCGAGGTTGCCGGCGGCGCCGGCCGCGGCGATTATCGCACCGGCCGCAGCGACCCCGGGAGAGCGGGTACGCTACGCCCCGGGCCCCGAGAGTCCCCCCGGTCCTCAACGACCGGCGCAGTCAGCCGTTTCCATAATCGATAGAAGGAGGAGTTCATCATGATCCGCATTCCCCGCCTGCTCGCCGTCGCCACGCTCGCGCTGTTCGCGGCGCCGGCGCTCGCCCAGGCCCCGATCAAGATCGTCGGTCTGGTCGAGCTTTCCGGCACCGGCGCCACGTCAGGCACGAACTTCGACAACGGCGTGAAGCTCGCCGTCAAGGAGATCAACGCCGCGGGCGGCATCCTCGGCCGGCAGGTCCAGTACACGTCGGGCGACACGCAGTCGAATCCGGGCGTGGCCAAGGCGCTCGCGCAGAAGGCGATCGACGACAGCGCCTACGTCGTGATGGGGCCGGTGTTCTCCGGCTCGATCCTCGTGAGCATGGAAGAGACGCGCCGTGCCGAGGTGCCGAACTTCACGGGGGGCGAGGCCTCGGCGATCACGCAGAAGGGCAACCCGTTCATCTTCCGCACGTCGTTCACGCAGGCCTCGGCGATGCCGAAGGTCGCGCGCTACATCAAGAACGGCCTCAAGGCGAAGACCGTCGACGTGATGTGGGTCAACAACGACTTCGGCAAGGGCGGCCGCGACATGATCGTCAAGTCGCTCGAGGCCGAGGGCATCAAGGTCGGCGCCGACATCTCGACCGATCCCGGCCAGGTCGACTTCTCGTCCGCGGTCCTCAAGGCGAAGCAGTCGAACGGCGACGCGCTGTTCGTCTACACGAACGAGGAAGAGTCGGCGCGCGCGCTGCGCGAGCTCCGCAAGCAGGGCTACGCGAAGCCGGTCGTCGGCGAGACGACGCTCACCAGCCAGAAGGTGATCGAGCTCGCGGGCGAGGCGGCGAACGGCGCGGTCGCGCACGTCGGCCTCTCCGCCGACGCGCCGCTGCCGACCATCAAGGCGTTCGACGCGGCCTTCCAGCGCGAGTACAAGGCCAAGTCCGACCACAACGGGCTCAAGGGCTACAGCGGCATGTACTTCGTCAAGGTGATCACCGAGCGGATCGGCAAGGTCGACGGCAAGGCGTTCGCCGCGGCGATGAAGGGCGCGAAGATCTCCGTGAAGGACAATCCCGGCGTGCTGATGGACGTCACGTTCGACCAGAACGGCGACCTCGACCGCGAGAGCTTCCTCTCCAAGGTCGTGAACGGCAAGCAGGTGATCGTCGAGACGCTGCCGCCGCTCGGCGCGAAATAGCGCGACGGCGTTCCGCGACGCCGCCCCCGGGGCCTCCGAACGCGGAGGCGCACCGGGGCACGGCGGCCGCCGGGAGCTTCGATGGGCGACTTCATCCACCTCCTCGTCTCCGGCACCGCGACCGGCGCGATCTACGCGCTCGCGGCGCTGGGCTTCACGCTGCTGTGGCAGGCGGCGGGCGTCATCAACTTCTCGCAGGGCGAGTTCGTGATGCTGCCGGCGTTCGCGATGCTGTTCGGCATCTCGTTCGGGCTGCCGCTGTGGCTCGCGTTCCTCGTCGCGTGCGTGCTCGCCGCGATCGTCCTCGGCCTCGGGTTCAAGCGCGCCATCGCCGACCGCCTGATGGGTCACGGCGTGATCCCGCTCGTGATCGCGACGCTCGGCGTGTCGATCGCCGTCAAGTCGATCGTGCGCGCCGGCTACAGCGCCGAGGCGCATCCGGTCCCGAGCCCGTTCCCCGGGGGAGTCCTGTCGATCGGCGGCATCAACGTCTCGTACGCCGACATCGGCACGCTCGTGATGGCGGGCGCGATCGTGATCGGCCTCCAGGCGTTCCTGAACCGGACGGTGACCGGCCGCGCGATGCAGGCCGTCGCGCAGAACACCGAGTCGGCGCGCGTGCTCGGGATCGACGTGCGCCGCATGGTGGCCTACGTGTTCGGGATCAACGCCGTGCTCGCCGTCGTCACGGCGCTCCTGATCGCGCCGACCTACCTCGCCAAGTTCGACATGGGCGACTCGATCGGCCAGAAGGCGTTCTTCGCCGCGATCATCGGCGGGTTCAACCAGACGCGCGGCGCGCTGCTCGGCGGCGTGCTGATCGGCGTCCTCGAGAACCTCGTCGGCTTCTACGTCTCGCCCGCCTACAAGGAGGGCGTCGCGCTCGCGCTGTTCCTCGCCGTGATCCTGTTCCGGCCCGAGGGCCTGCTCGGCAAGGCCGAGGAGCGGAAGGTATGAGCGCCGGGCTGCGCCGCACCGTGCTGCTGGTCGCCGGGCTCGCCGCCCTCGTGGCGGTCGCCGCGTTCGCGAAGCGCAGCGAGGTCTACCTGCTGACGCTCACGCTGGTCTACCTGATGGCGACGTTCGGGCTCAACCTGACCGTCGGCTACGCGGGCCAGATGTCGCTCGGGCAGGCGGCGTTCTTCGGGATCGGCGCCTACGTCGCCGCCATCGCGCTCAAGGCCGGGATCCCGTTCCTGGCGGTGCTGCCGATCGCCGGGATCGCGTGCTTCGTCGTCGGGCTGGCGCTCGGCTTCCCGGCGCTGCGCGTCCAGCACCACTACCTCGCGTTCGCGACGCTGGGCTTCAACGTGCTGGTGTTCCTCGTCATGCGCAACGAGGAGAAGCTGACCGGCGGCACCTTCGGCATCTCGTCGATCCCGCGCCCGACGATCCTCGGCGTCTCGTTCGAGGGCCACCTCGCGTACTTCTACTTCACGCTCGCCGGCCTCGTCGCGCTGGCGGCCGCGCTCTGGTGGCTGCTGCGCTCGCCGTGGGGCCGCGCGTTCGCCGCGCTGCGCGACAACCCGATCCGCGCCGAGAGCCTCGGCGTCAACATCACCGCCTACACGCTGCTCGCGTTCGCGATCGGCGCGGCGTGCGCCGGCGTGGGCGGCGTCTACTACGCGTCGCTCGTCGAGTTCATCGAGCCGGGTCCGTTCCACTTCTCGACCTCGCTCATGATGCTGCTGGCGGTGATCGTCGGCGGCTCGGGACGCTTCTTCGGCCCGGTCGTCGGCACCATCGTCATCATCCTGCTGCCCGAGGTGCTGCGCTCGAGCTCGATCGAGAGCCTCAAGTTCATGCAGAAGTGGTACCTCGTGTTCTTCGGGCTCGCCGTCGTCGCGCTGATGATCTGGCTGCCGGGCGGGATCCTGTCGATCGCCGACCGCTTCAGGAAGCGCGAGGCGCCGCGATGACCGCCACGCCGGGATTCCTCGACGTCCGCGACGTGCGCAAGGCGTACGGCGCGATCAAGGCCGTCGACGGCGTCAGCTTCTCGGTCGGGCCGGGCGAGATCGTCGGCGTGATCGGCCCCAACGGCTCGGGCAAGACGACGCTGTTCAACAGCATCCTGGGCCAGATCCGGCCGACGTCGGGCTCCGTCGAGCTGTGCGGCGAGGACATCACCGGCATGTCGCCGCTCGAGCTCGCGCGCCGCGGCGTCGGGCGCACGTTCCAGACGCTGCAGGTGTTCGGCGGGCTCTCGGTGCGCGACAACCTGATCGCCGCCGCGCAGGAGTTCAAGGGCACGCTGCCGGGGCGCCTCTTCGCGAAGCCCGACGCGGGGCTCGGCCACCACGCGGACGAGATGATCGAGCTGTTCCGCCTGAAGCACGTCGCGCACCTGCCGGCGGGCCGGCTGAGCTACGGCCAGCAGAAGCTCATCGACATCGCGATGGCGTTCATGCCGGCGCCCCGGCTCGTGCTGCTCGACGAGCCCTGCGCCGGCGTCAACCCGAGCCTCGTCGACCAGCTGCGCGAGCTCCTCGTGCAGCTCAACCGCACGCAGGGCGGCAGCTTCGTCGTGATCGAGCACAACATGGACTTCATCATGAAGCTCTGCCCGCACGTGATCTGCATGGTCGAGGGCAAGGTGCTCGCCGAAGGCAAGCCCGCGGCGGTGCAGGCGAATCCGGCGGTGCTCGAGGCGTACCTGGGGAACTGACGATGGCGGAGAGGATCATCGAGTTCGATCGCGTCGTCGCGGGATACTCGGAGAGCCTGACGATCCTGAACGAGACGACGCTCGACGTGCGCAAGGGCGAGATCACGCTCCTGATCGGCCCGAACGGCGCCGGCAAGTCGACCGTGCTGAAGACGCTGTTCGGCCTGCTCGTGCCGCGCTCGGGCGAGGTGAGGTTCGAGGGGCGCGTGATCAACGGCCGCTCGCAGCGCGCGCTCCTCGCCGACGGCATCGCGTTCGTCCCGCAGGGCCGCAACCTGTTCGGCTCGCTGTCGGTCCGGCACAACCTCGAGCTCGGCGGCATCACGCTGCCGCGCGCGGAGCTCCCCGGCCGGATCGAGGAGGTGCTCGCGCGCTTCCCGCGCATCCGCGAGCGCATCGACAACCAGGCGTCGACGATGTCGGGCGGCGAGCAGAAGCAGCTCGAGGTCGGCCGCGCGCTGCTGCTGCGGCCGCGCGTGCTGCTGATCGACGAGCCCTCGATCGGGCTGTCGCCCAAGCTCGTGGTCGACGTGATGACGCTGCTGCGCCAGCTCGCCGAGGCCGGCACGACGGTGCTGATGGTCGAGCAGAACGTCCGCACCGCGCTCAAGTACTCGGACCGCGCGCTCGTCCTCGAGATGGGGCGCCTCGCGCTCGACCGGCCGGCCTCCGAGCTCCTGGGCGACCCGGACCTGAACCGCCTGTTCCTCGGCGGCCACGCGCCGGCCGTGCCCGGCGTCGCCGCCTGAAGCGCGGCGCGCACGGTCCCGACGACCCGATCCCGGTGTCCCGCCCGATCTCGATCTCGGCGCTCACCGCGCTCGAGCTCGCGCCTCCCGACCTCGTCTCGATCGCCGCCGCCGCCGGCTACTCGCACGTCGGCCTGCGGCTCGTCGCCGCGACGACGACCGAGCCTCAGCGGGCGATGATCGGCGACACGCCGATGGTGCGCGAGACGCGTGCGCGCCTCGACGCGACCGGCATCCAGGTGCTCGACATCGAGGTCCTGCGGCTCACGCCCGGCACGCGCGTCGCCGACGACCTGCTGCCCGCGATCGAGACCGGCGCGCGGCTCGGCGCGAAGTACGCGCTCGTCACCGGCAACGATCCCGACGAGGCGCGGCTCGTCGACCGGTTCGCCGAGCTCTGCGACCTCGCGGCCCGCTGCGGCGTGAGCCCGCAGCTCGAGTTCATGTCGTTCTCCGACCTGAAGACGCTGTCGCAGGCCGCGCGCGTGATCGAGCGCGCCGGGCGCGACAACGCCGGGATCGTCGTCGACGCCTACCACTTCTCGCGCACACGCTGCCAGCTCGCGGACATCGCGCGCGTGCCGGCGTCGCGATTCCGCTACGCGCAGCTGTGCGACGCGCCCGCCGCGATCCCCGCGACGCAGGAGGCGGTCCTCGCCGAGGCGCGTTCCGCGCGCCGGTTTCCCGGCGACGGCGAGCTCGACCTCGTGTCGCTCGTGCGCGCGCTGCCGCCGGGCATCCCGGTGGCGGTCGAGTCGCCGACGCTCGAGCTCGCGAAGACCGTCGACGCGCTCGAGCGGGCGCGCCGCGCGATCGCCGGCGTGCGCAGGGTGCTCGAGTCGGCCGGCCTCGACCGCGCCGACGCGCGCGCCGGTCAGGAGACGATGTAGGCCGCCGTGCCGGTCGACAGCAGGGTGCCGTCGGCGCCGCGGAACTCCATGCGGGTCGACGCCACGCGCGAGCCGATGCGCATCACCTCGGCGGAGAGCTCGAAGCGATCGCCGATCGCCGGCCGCAGGAAGTCGACCCGGAGGTCGATCGTGCCGAGCCGCGCGAAGCGCGCGAGCCGCTGCGCGATCGTCTCGTCCATGTGCCGGGCGCCCAGCGCGGCCATGACGGCGAGCCCCGCCATCGCGTCGAGGCCGGTGCTGATCACGCCGCCGTGCAGCCGGCGGTAGGCGAAGTGGCCGACCAGGTCGGGCCGCATGTCGATGCGGCCGGTCACGCGCTCGGGCGCGATCGACACGACCTTCAGGCCGATCACGCGGTCGAAGACCATCTGGTTCTCGAAGATGTCGGTGAGGCCCTCGACGAACTCGGGCTCGAACGGCTTCGCGGACGGCGTGCGTCGTGTCATCGCGGTGGGCGCAGGCGGCGAACGCCCGATTCTTTCACGAAACGGCCGCCCGGCTTCGCGCTCAGGGCTGGCGCGCACGCACGCGCACGCCGTCGCGGATCTTGTCGTCCGGGTGGTCGACGAGCTTCTCGCCGACCGACAACCCCGACCTGACCTGGGCCACGAGGCCCGCGCGCTGGCCGATCTCGACGGGCCGCAGCGTCGCGCTTCCGCCGTCGACGACGAACACCGCCCACCCGTCGCGTAGCCGGAACAGCGCGCCCGCCGGAACCTGCAGCACGTCGGCGCCCTCCCAGACGACGAAGCGCGCCTCGACGCGATACCCGTCGCCCAGGCGCCGCCACTGCTCGCGCGGCGACGTGAAGTCGACGATCACGCGCACCCGCTGCTCCTCGACGCCCAGCGCCGAGACCTTGGTGAACCCGGTGGGCTCGACGGTGCGTACCGCGCCCTGCAACTGCGTGTCGCCGCCCCAGCGATCGACGAGCACGCGCGAGCCCGGCGCGATCTTCACGGCCTGCGTCGACAGCACCTCGACCTCGACCTCCAGCGTCTCCGGATTGCCGATCTCGACGAGCGCGTCGCCCGCCTGCACGGCGCCTTCGCTCCGGTGGACGACCTTCAGGACCCGCGCGTCGACCGGCGCGCGCACCTCGATCGTCTCCGACGCGCCGCCCCCCTGCAGGCCCGATGCGCCCGCGAGCGCCGCGCGAGCGGCCTCGAGCTCGAACCGCGCCACGTTGACCGCGTGCACGGACGCGGATCGCGCGGCCTGCGTGCGCGCGACCTCGGAGCGGGCGCGGTCGAGCGCCTGCGCCGAGACGAAGTTGGACTGGCGCAGCGACTCCGAGCGCTCGAGCTCCTGGCGCGCGAGCGCCGCCTCCGCCTCGGCCGCGCGGCTGTTCTCCAGCGCCGCGGCCACCCCGGCCTCGGCCGCCTTCACGCGCGCCGCCGCCTGGGCGCGCGACCGCGGGTCGAGCGCGGTCGAGCGGGCCGGCTCGATCGCGGCGACGACCTGTCCGGCCCGGACCGCGTCGCCGACGTCGAGGTCGATGCGGCGCGCGTAACCGGCGATCGGGGCCGACACCACGTAGCGCTCCATCACGCGGGTCTTGCCCTCCTCCTCGACCATCACCGCCATCGGCCCCTGCGTCACCTGCGCGACGTCGACGGGGACCGGGCGCGGCAGGAAGCCGTACGCGAGGGCGCCGGCCACTGCCAGCGCCAGGAGCGTGATGCCGATGCGTGCGCGTGTTCGCATGGATGGTCGAGATGCCTTCCCGGCTTGCCTATTCTCGCGTCTTGAGCACGGCCACGAGGTCCAGCCTGCCCAGCCGGCGCCAGAGGATCAGGCCGGAGACCAGCGCGGAGGCGACGACCACCGTCGCCCCGAGCGCGATGTTATCCGGTGCGAGCACGACCGGGAGCCGGTACAGATCGCTCGAGAACGCCAGCACGAGGACGCCGATCAGCCCGACGCCGACCAGGATGCCGACCGGGATCGCCGCCAGCGTCAGCAGCGCGAGCTCGCCCAGCAGGATGTACGCGATCTCGCCGCGCGTGAAGCCCAGCACCCGCAGGCTCGCGAGCTCGCGGCCCCGCTCGGACAGCGCGATCCGCGCGCTGTTGTAGACGACGCCGAACCCGATCGACGCGGCGAGCAGCGTGGCGACCAGGTTGTAGAAGAGGACGAACTCGCCGATCGTCGCGTAGAAGCTGCGCACCGCCGACGCGTTCGCGACCATCCCCAGCACGCGCGGACGGGCGTGCAGCTTCGCGTAGACCGACTCCTCGGCCCCCGGCTCGATCGCGAGGTACGCGCCGGACACGACGTCGCCCTCGCGCAGGAGCGCGTTGAGCGATTCCTGCCGCATGTAGGCCGACACGCCGAGGTACTGTTGCGTGATGCCCAGCACCGGGACCTGCACGGTCCGGCGCTCGCCTTCGAGCACCTCGACGGTCAGCACGTCGCCGGGCCGCACGTGCAGGATCTCGTTCGCGAGGTGGTCGGTGAGCACGACGCCGCCCGGCGGCACGGAGACCGGCTGCAGGCTGCGGTCGAGCGACCGGTGGAGCCGTCCCTCCGGCTGGATGCCGTACACCGCCGAGCGGTAGCGGTAGTTTTCGAAGCGCAACACCGCCGGCACGTCGCGGAAGCCCTCGACGGCGCGCACGCCGGGCAGCGCGGCGAGCTCGTGCAGCGCCTTCGACGACGTGGGCTCGATGAAGCTCACCGAGAGGTCTTCGCGCGCGGCCTGGCGGAACTGCACGTCGACCATGAAGTCGATCGCTCCCTTCTGGTAGTTGCCGACCATCATCAATCCGCAGGCGCAGGCGATGCCGAGCACGGTGAGGAGCGACTTCACCGGCCGCCGCTCGATGTGGCGCAGGATCATCCGGGTGGGCGCGGCGAACCAGCGCTGCAGCCCGATGCGCTCGATGAACGTCGCGCGGTAGACGGTCGGCGTCTCGGGGCGCATCCCCTCGGCCGGCGCGAGCCGCGCCGCGCGGTAGACCGAATAGAGCGTCCCGCTGACGGCGGCGGCCGCGCTGATCGCCAGCGCCGCCAGCACGACGCCCGGACGCACGCCGAAGTCGAGATAGGGGAAGCGGAACGTCGTCTCCGTGTAGACGTTCGAGAGCCCCTGGCCGAACCACGCGCCCAGGGCCACGCCCGCCGCCACCCCGATCACCACCACGCCCATGACCAGCTTCACGTAGTGGGCGAGGACGGCGAGGTTCGAGTACCCGAACGCCTTGAGGATCGCCACCTGCTCGCGCTGCAGCGCGACCAGCCGGCTCACCACCACGTCGAGCAGGAACGCGGCGATCCCGAGGAAGATCGCGGGAAAGAGCGTCGCCGTCGTCTGCAGCTGCTTGAGCTCCTCGGCGAGGAACCGGTTCGACAGCTGGTCGGGCCGCGCGTAGGCGCCGGTGCCCCCGTAGCCGGCGAGGACGGCGTCGACGCGGTCGATCACCTCGCGAACGTTGGCGTCGCGCGCGAGCGTCAGCGCGACGTCGTTGAACGCGCCCTCCATGTCGTAGGCGGCCGCGAGCGCGTCGCGTCCCGCCCAGAGCACGCCGTAGCGCTTGAAGTCGGGGAACATCGCCCCGGGCGCGATCTGGTAGATGTACTCGGGGGACACCGCGACGCCGACGACGGTGAGCTGCCTGCGCTTGCCCTTGACGATGGCGGCGAGCGTGTCGCCGGGCTCGAGCCCGTGCGCGTCGGCGAACGAGTCCGCCAGCACGACCTCGTCCGCGCTGTCCGGCTGCACCATGCGCCCGCGCTTCAGGTGCAGCGCGTTGAGCAGCGGCTCCCCGCGCTCGGGCACGGAGACCATGAGGCCGGTGATCGGATCGGAGAAGTCGCGGACCTCGAGCTTCACGCCGGCCACCACGCGCGTTTCCAGCCGCTCGACGCCGGGCAGCTCGCGCAGGCGCTCGGCCACCGGCTCGGGCGCCCGCTTGAGGTTCGCGAACACGTCGGCGAGGCGGCGCTCGGCGTAGAAGCGGTCGCGCGTCGTGACCAGCGAATCGTAGGTCGACAGCGACATCACGAGCGTCGCCACGCCGCCCATGATCACCGCGGCGATCGCGAGCACCTGGCCGCGCAGGTGCCAGAGATCGCGCAGGAGCTTGCGGTCGAGCGCGCGCATCGGTCACCAGGCGAGCGAGCGCGCCGGCTTCTTCGCCGGGTTGGATCGGATCTCGGCGATCTGGCCGTCGGAGAGGCGGATCACGCGGTCCGCCATGTCGGCGATGCCCACGTTGTGCGTGATCAGCACGGTCAGCGTGCCCAGCTCGCGATTGACCTTCTCCAGCGCCTCGAGGACGACGACGCCGGTCGCCGAGTCGAGCGCGCCGGTGGGCTCGTCGCACAGCAGGACGGCGGGGTTCTTGGCGATCGCGCGGGCGATCGCCACGCGCTGCTGCTCGCCGCCGGAGAGCTGCGCCGGGAAGTGGTCGAGCCGCGCCTCGAGGCCGACGAGGCCCAGCGCCTCCTCCGGCCGCATCGGCGACGGCGCGATCTCGGTCACGGCAGCGACGTTCTCGCGCGCCGTCAGGCTGGGGATCAGGTTGTAGAACTGGAACACGAAGCCGACGTGCTCGCGCCGGAAGCGCGTCAGCGCCGACTCCGTCGCTCCCGTGAGCTGGTGATCGAGGTAGCGGACCTCGCCGCTCGTCGGCGTGTCCAGGCCGCCGAGGATGTTGAGCAGCGTCGACTTGCCGCTGCCCGAGGGGCCGAGCAGCACGACGAGCTCGCCGCGACCGAGATCGAGGTCGATGCCCCGCAGCGCCCGGACCTCGACCTCGCCCATCCGGTAGGTCTTGGTGAGCCCCTTCGCACGAAAGACCGCTTCGGTCCGGGCAGTCATGACGGGATCATCATGCCAAACCGATCGCGCCGGGGCCAGCGCGGCGATCGGGGAGGAACGAAACCGCGCGCCGCGGGCATTGCGCAGACGATCGCGCAGCAAGCACAATGGCGGCTTCGGGCCGCCGCTCCGTGGCACGCACCCCCGGTCCCCTTGACCCGCGCCGCGCCGATGATTCCGGCGACGCGCCGCGCGGGCCCCGCCATGATCGACAAGACCGTCCCCACCCTCGCAGACGCCGTCGCCGGCATCGCCGACGGCTCGACCGTGCTGGTCGGCGGCTTCGCGACCTCGGGCGTCCCGCTCGCGCTGATCGACGCGCTGCTCGCGCAGGGCGCGCGCGAGCTCACGATCGTCAGCAACCACGCCGGCAACGGCGACACGGGGCTCGCCGCGCTGCTCGCCGCGGGCCGCGTGCGCAGGATCGTCTGCTCGTTTCCGCGCCACAAGGACTCGTGGGTGTTCGACGGCCTGTACAAGGCCGGCAGGATCGAGCTCGAGCTCGTGCCGCAGGGCACGATGGCCGAGCGCCTGCGCGCCGCGGGCGCCGGCATCGGCGCGTTCTACACGCCGACCGCCTACGGCACCGATCTCGCGGACGGCAAGGAGACGCGCGTGATCGACGGGCGGGCGCACGTGCTCGAGTACCCGCTGCACGGCGACGTCGCGCTGGTCTGCGCCGACCGCGGCGACCGCTGGGGCAACCTCGTCTACCGCAAGGCCGGGCGCAACTTCGGGCCGGTCATGGCGACGGCGGCGCGGCGCACGATCGCGCAGGTGCGCGAGATCGTGCCGCTGGGCGCGCTCGACCCCGAGGCGATCGTGACGCCGGGCATCTTCGTCGCGCGCGTCGTGCAGGCGAGCGATCGCGACGACGCGGCGGCAACGCCGAGGGCGGCCTGAAGCGATGACGATCAAGCGCTGGTCGCGCGACGAGATGGCGGCGAAGGTCGCGCGCGACATTCCCGCAGGCTCGTACGTGAACCTCGGCATCGGCATGCCCACGCTCGTCGGCAACCACCTGTCCGCCGAGCGCGAGGTGATCCTGCACAGCGAGAACGGGCTCCTCGGCATGGGTCCGCCGGCCGCGCCGGGCGACGAGGACCCCGACCTGATCAACGCGAGCCGCGCTCCGGTGACGCTGCTGCCCGGCGGCGCGTACTTCCACCACGCCGATTCGTTCGCGATGATCCGCGGCGGCCACCTCGACATCTGCGTGCTGGGCGCGTTCCAGGTGTCGGTCGCGGGCGATCTCGCCAACTGGCACACGGGCGCAGCCGACGCGATCCCCGCCGTGGGCGGCGCGATGGACCTCGCCGCCGGCGCCAATCGCGTTCTGGTGATGATGGAGCACCTGACGAAGGCCGGCGAGAGCAAGATCGTGGAGCGGCTTTCCTATCCGGTCACCGCGCTCGCCTGCGTCGACGTCATCTACACCGACCTCGCCGTCGTCGACGTCACGCGGCACGGTCTCGCCGTGCGCGAGATCGTCGAGGGGCTCGCGTTCGACGAGCTCGTCCGGATGACGGGCGTTGCGTTGAGCGATCGGAGAGCGTCGGCCTGAAGGCCGACCCACAGGGGAGAGCGTCGGCGTGCCGTTGAGCGATCGGAGAGCGTCGGCCTGAAGGCCGACCCACAGGGGGGGGGGCGGGCGGCCGGGGGGGGGGGGGGAGCTGCCCTGAAGGCCGACCCACAGGACCCTGAAGGCCGACCCACGGGAGTCGATTCGGCATCACCGGAACATTCGGACTTCGATCCGACCCACAGCGACGTACCCTGTGGGTCGGCCTTCAGGCCGACAAAGTGAGTCAAGATCAGCGAAAGACGTCGGGCTGAAGCCCGACCCACGGGAACCAGGAGCAGCCATGACCGAAGCCTTCCTCTGCGACGCGATCCGCACCCCCATCGGCCGCTACGGCGGCGCGCTCGCCGGCGTGCGCACCGACGACCTCGCGGCGATCCCGATCCGCGCGCTCGTCGAGCGCAACGCGCGCGTCGACTGGGAGGCGGTCGACGACGTCGTCTACGGCTGCGCGAACCAGGCGGGCGAGGACAACCGCAACGTCGCGCGGATGGCGCTCCTGCTCGCGGGACTGCCGGCGCTCGTCGCCGGCACCACCGTCAACCGGCTGTGCGGATCGAGCCTCGACGCGATCGCGATCGCCGCCCGCGCGATCAAGGCGGGCGAGACGCAGCTGATGATCGCCGGCGGCGTCGAGAGCATGTCGCGCGCGCCGTTCGTGCTCGCCAAGGCGACCGAGGCGTTCTCGCGCACCGCGAAGATCGAGGACACGACGATCGGCTGGCGCTTCGTCAACCCGCTGATGAAGGCGAAGTACGGCGTCGACTCGATGCCCGAGACCGCCGAGAACGTCGCCGAGCGCTGGGGCGTCTCGCGCGCGGACCAGGACGCGTTCGCGCTCCGCTCGCAGCAGCGCGCGGCGGCGGCGATCGACGCCGGCCGACTTGCCGAGGAGATCGTCCCGGTCTCGATCCCCTCGCGCAAGGGCGACCCGACGATCGTCTCGCGCGACGAGCATCCGCGCGCGACGACGCTCGAGGCGCTCGCGAAGCTCAAGGGCATCGTCAAGCCCGAGGGCACCGTCACCGCGGGCAACGCGTCGGGCGTCAACGACGGCGCGTGCGCGACGATCGTGGCGTCCGAGGCCGCCGCGCGCAGGCACGGCCTCGTGCCGCGCGCGCGCATCGTCGCGTCCGCCGTCGCCGGCCTCGCGCCGCGCATCATGGGCTTCGGCCCGGCGCCCGCGTCGCGCAAGGCGCTCGCGCTCGCGGGACTGAAGATCACCGACATCGACGTGATCGAGCTGAACGAGGCGTTCGCCGCGCAGGCGCTCGCGGTCACGCGCGACCTCGGCCTTCCCGACGACGCCGCGCACGTCAACCCGAACGGCGGCGCGATCGCGCTCGGCCACCCGCTCGGCGCCTCGGGCGCGCGGCTCGCCACGACCGCCTGCTACGAGCTCCACCGGCGCAAGGGCCGCTACGCGCTCGCGACGATGTGCATCGGCGTGGGCCAGGGCATCGCGATGGTGATCGAGCGGGTGTGACGACGGAAGCTTCGCCGCGAGGTCCGGCGGCGGCGCACAATGTCGCGATGACCAACCCCGTCGCCGCGCGCGCCGTCCCCGACGGCCCGATCCGCGCCCGCTACGACGACGCGCGCTCGCCCGCGCCTTCGCGCGCCGAGCTCGACTGGTACGCGGCCCGCCTGCCGCGCGACGCGGGCGTCGTCCTCGACGCGATGTGCGGCTCGGGCCGGCTGCTCGTTCCGCTGGCCGCGCTCGGCATCGCGATCCACGGCGCGGACGCCTCCGCCGCGTCGCTCGCGGTCGCGCAGGGTCGCCTCGACGGCGCGGGACTCGACGCGACGCTCTACCGGCAGGACGCGACCGCGCTCAACCTGCCGACGCGCTTCGCCGCCGCGATCCTCGACGGCGGCGCGTTCGCGCGCATCACGGAACCCGAGGCCGCCCTCGAGGCGCTCGTGCGCCTGCGCGCGCACCTGGTCGGGCCGGGCACGCTGCTGGTCGACGCGCGCGCGCCCTCGTACACGCAGATGCGCCCCGGCGCGCCGCTCGTCGAGATCGCCAGCGTCGCGCTGCCCGACGGCTCGCAGATCCGCATGCGCTCGGAGACCTCCGTCGATGCCGAGGCGCGGATCGCGCACACCGACGCGCGCTACACGCACCGCCGCGGCCCGCAGCCGCTGGGCGAGGAGCACGTGCACCGCGCGCACACCTGGTACGACGCCGACGACTGGTGCATGCTCCTCGAGAGCGCCGGGTTCGGCGCCGTCGCCTGCGAGCGCTCGCCGCGCGAGCCGAGCGAGGACGAGACGTCGTTCGCGGTGACCGCGCGCGCCTGACGGCGCCCGCGAGGCGCTACCAGCTTCCGGACGCGCCGCCGCCGCCCGAGCTGCCGCCGCCGCCGGAGAAGCCGCCGCCCGACGACGAGGAGCCGCCCGAGCTGCCTCCGCTGCGGATCACCATGCCGCCGATCGTCGTGCTGCCCTTCGACTTCATCTCCTTCGCCGCCTTCGCGTACCAGTCCTGCCGGCTGATGACGAGCTTCGCGATCGGGTAGCCGATGATGTAGATCGTGAGGAGCACGAGCGCGCCCTTCACGCCGACGATGATGATCGGGAACATCGCCCAGAACGGGATCAGGAACACGTAGAGGAACCAGCCCACGCCCGGCGTCATGATGCCGATGAACGTGAACAGGCCGATGATCCCGAAGATGAACGCGCCGAGCAGGATGCGCATCGGCCACGGCGGAAGCTGGGACTCGATGTCGGAGAACGCGCTCTTCGCGCTGCCCGACGACGACGCCGCCCCGGGGGCGTTCCAGTCGCCCTGCCCTTCGAGCGCCTGCACGATCGCGGTGACGCCGTTCTGGATGCCGGCCTCGTAGTTGCCGCTCTTGAACTGCGGCGTCATCGCTTCGCGGATGATGCGCGAGGCGCCCGCGTCGGTCAGCGTGCCCTCGAGGCCGTAGCCGACCTCGATGCGCATCTTGCGGTCGTTCGGCGCGACGATCACGAGCACGCCGTTGTCCTTGCCCTTCTGGCCGAGCTTCCACGCGTCGAACACGCGCGTCGCGAAGCCCTCGATGCTCTCGCCGTCGAGCGAGGGCAGCGTCAGCACGACGACCTGGTTGCCGGTGGCCTGCTCGTGCTTCTCGGACATCTGCGAGAGGTTCTGCTCGACGCCCGCGGACAGGATGTTCGCCTCGTCGACGATGCGCCCGGTGAGGAACGGCACGTCGGCGGCGAGCGCCGGCAGCGCGAGCGCGACGCACGCGGCGAGCGCGACGAGGACCGCGACGAACCGTGCGCGCCGGGACGGCGACGATCCGCCGATCGCCAGGGTGCTCATGACGGCTCCTCGCCGATCTCGACCGTCGCGTCGGGCAACTCGTTCGCGCCGCCTCCGCCGCCGGCGTAGCCCTTCGACGCGAGGAGTTGGTCGAGCGCGTCGAGCCCGGCCACGATCGCGTCGTCGGTGCGGTGCTCGCGCATCAGCGGCACCATCGGCGCGATGACGCTGCCCCACTCGTCGGCCGCCACGCGCCCGTCGAAGCCGATGTCGGCGACGAGCTCGACGCGGTGCTCGAAGCGCGCGACGAGGATCAGGATGCCGTTGCGCCGCCGCGTCCGGAAGAGCTGGCGGTCGAGGAAGTACGCGTGCGCGTACTGCCGCGTCTCGGCTTCCGCGCGCAGGCGCGACAGGAACAGCCGGGCGAACGGCCGCACGAAGACCACGAGCAGCGCAGCGCCGGCGCCGGAAAGCATCACGGCCGCGAGCGCGAGGAGCAGCGTCGTCGACGTCGCCCAGTCGGGCCGGATCACGTCGCCGATCGCGACGACCAGCGCGACGACCGACGCGACGAGCGCGCCCGCGCGCCACGGCAGCTCGGGATAGAGGTCCGCCTTCGCGATCGAGACGGTGACGACCTCGACGCCGCGCGCGCGCTCGAGCGCGGCGACGCGTGCGGCGATCGGCGACGGGGCTTGCGCGTTCATGGCGTCATGGACCGTTCGGGCGCGTGCAGGTCGAGCGCGTAGTAGCAGGCGTCGGCCAGCGGGTTGTCGTAGTAGCGGGCGCAGCGCACGAAGCCGAGGCTCTCGTAGAGCGCGCGCGCCTCGGTCATCCGCTCCAGCGTGTCGAGGCAGAGCGTACGGTACCCGATCGCCCGCGCGGCGTCGACGACCGCGCCCGCGAGCGCGCGACCGGCGCCGGTGCCGCGGGCGCGCGGCTGCACGTAGAGGCGCTTCACCTCGCCCACCGGCGCCGCAAATCCCGCCAGGGCCGGATTCGAATCCGACCCCGATCGGGGCAGCGGCCGCAGCGCCGCGCAGCCGACCGCGTCGCCGGGCGGCCCGGCGAGCAGCAGGATGCCGAGCGGCGACGCGTACTTGCCCGGCAGCGCCGCGAGCTCCTCCTCGAAGCCCTGGAAGCAGAGGTCGACGCCGAGCCATGCCGCGTATTCGCGGAACAGCGATCGGGCCAGCTCGACGTCGTGCTCGCCCCGCGCGACGCGAATCGGGTGGGTCAACGCCATTCGGCCCCCGGTGTCAGGCTCGTGCCTGGCACGTGCCCGGCACCCGAGGGTCGGAGCCGCCTCATTCCCGCGCGAACAGCGGCTCGAGCCATGCGCGCGGCAGCAGGTCGGCCATCGTCGAGCTGGTCCCGCCCGGCAGGATCACCTCGCAGTCGAGGTTGCGGCGGTCGACCTGCACGATCAGCTCGCGGCAGCGCCCGCAGGGCGCGAGCACGCCGTCGGCGTCGATCGCGACGATGCGCAGGATCTCGGTTTCGCGCGCCTTCAGCATCTCGGCCACCGCCGAATGCTCGGCGCAGAAGCCGATGCCGCAGGCGAGGTCGAGGCAGATGCCCGTGTAGATGCGTCCCGACGCGGTCTGGAGCGCGGCCGCCACGCCGCCGGCGGAGATCGAGGGCTTCACCAGCGCGAACTTGCCGAGCACGCGGCGCGCCTCGGCCAGCAGCGCTTCGTCGTTCCGGCCACCTGCGATGTCGCGATTCATCGTGAGAGTAGGTCGACGGGAGTGCCGGCACGGGAAGCCGGCGGGGGGAGGAATGTCGTCGATCGGCCGCAGGAATGCAAGCCGGGGGGCGGTTTCCGATCGGCCGGGGAGCCGTGGGGCCGGAACCGGGATCCCCAGCGGGGCCTACGCAGGACCGGCGCCCGTCCGCACCCCGTCAGGACGTCCGCTCGCAGGTGCCGGCCTTCAGGTCGACGCCTGGATAGGAGGCCTGCAGCTCGCGCATTCGCGCGACGACGTTCGCCGGCGGGTCGCGCACGACGAAGAGCGTCTGCGCGACGTTGCCGGTCCGCTGCATCGTCGTCGGGATCGCGACGCCGAGGCGCGCGAGCTCCGAGGCGTAGTTCCTCGCGGCATCCTCGGTCCGGAACGCGCCGATCAGCACGACGTACTTCCCGCCCGGCGCCTCGGCGACGGCGACGTCGCGCAGGTTCTGCAGGCGCAACTCGCCGGCGCGGCGTTCGGCCGCGGCGCGGCTGCCGTACGGCGTGAGCGATGCCGACCACAGGCCGGACACGTCGACGCGGCGCTGCGTCGTGAGCTTCCCGATCGCGAGCGGCTCGAGGTCCGCGAGCGCCTTCGACCGCTCGGCCTCCGAGAACGGCCCCCACTCGACGCACACGTCGGCGAGCGCCGCGACCTTCGCGGGGCCGAGCGCGGCGACCTGCTGCGGCGTGAGCAGCTTGATCTTGTCCGGCTGCACCTGCTCGGAGAGCCGGATGGCCTCGCCGCCGCCGCCGCCGTCGAGGCGCGTGTACGCGAACAGCGTCAGGTTGGCGAGCAGGAGCAGGACGAGGACGGTTCGCATGTCGGTGGCTTCGCTCCGGCGGTCACGTGGCGTCGACCAGGGCCAGCGCGCCTTCGAGCACCAGATTATCCACGACCTCCACCGGCGGGGCGAGGTGCGGCGCGACGTCGTGCGCGGCGCCGCCGGTCAGGTAGCAGCGCACGGCCGCCTCGTCGCGGCGCAGGCGCGCGCGCACCTGCTCGATCGCGCCGGTCGCGGCGGCGAGCACGCCGGTCGAGGACGCGTCCGCGTTGTTCGTCGGGAAGTCGCGCCAGATTCCCGGCGGCGTGCGCCACGCGGGCGAGGCTTCCGCGAGCGACTTCTGCATCGCGCGCAAGCCCGGCAGCGCGATGCCGCCGCGGAACACGCCGTTGGCGTCGAGCGCGTCGACGGTGATCAGCGTGCCGGCGTTGACGACGACGCAGGGCGGCGGAAACAGCTCGCTCGCGAGCGCGCGCTTGCGCGCCGCGACCATCGACGACCAGCGCGCGGGGCAGAGCTGCGAAGGCTCGTCGTAGCGGTTGACCACGCCTGCCGCCTCTCGCACCGGCACGATCCACTCGATCGGCACGCGCCAGCGCGTGAGCTGCGCTTCGGTGCGCACGCGCGCCGCCTCGCCCGACGCGTTGATGCCGAGCGCGCGCACCGGGCGCGGAACGTTCTGCCACTCGCGCAGCGCGAGCGTCCCGATCTCCGCGTTGGGCGTGACGCCGTGCGCGATCCAGCCGCGCGGGCTGCGCAGCCCCCACTTCATGCGCGACGATCCGATGTGGACGACGAGGATCATGCGGCGACGGAGGCAATGTCGCGACGCCGTCCCTGTGGGTCGGGCTTCAGCCCGACGCCTGTCGGCATGCGATCAGCGATGCCCGGCA